>NZ_JAOWFX010000001.1:0-202 GCF_030333435.1 Citrobacter sp. CK191
ATCCGTAGCTCAGCTGGATAGAGTACTCGGCTACGAACCGAGCGGTCGGAGGTTCGAATCCTCCCGGATGCACCATCTTCTCCGTTATAACAGCTACGCTGTTGTTTCATGGTCTGCGAAGCTATCGCAAGCACCAGGGAGGATAACGTTGCTTCAGCAACGGCCCGTAGGGCGAGGCGCAGCCGAGTAATCCTCCCGGATG
>NZ_JAOWFX010000013.1:0-1833 GCF_030333435.1 Citrobacter sp. CK191
AATACGACTTAAAAGTCGTATTATTGTTTCATCGAAAGGGGAATGGCCCCTCTCACAATAGCCCAGCAGGGCAGGAGATTAAAAAAATGAATATCCAGGAAGCATTAAACGTTTTTGGATTATCCGGCGAATTAACTGAAAAAGATATCAAAGCAGCATACAGAAAAGCAGCTTTAAAATATCATCCAGATCGTAACCCGTTAGGGGCTGAACTGATGAAAGCGGTAAATGCAGCTTTTGATGTATTGATGGCAAATATTGATAAAATAAATCAGTTCCAGAGCACTGATGAACATGCACGATATAATTACGGTGATGACCTGGAAAAAGTATTAAACGTTCTTTCTGGTTTATCTGGTCTGGTATTTGAAGTGATAGGTAACTGGGTCTGGATTAGTGGAGAAACCATTACACATAAGGAAACTTTAAAAGAAATCGGGTGTAAATGGGCGGCAAAGAAAAAACAATGGTTTTATCGTCCAGACGAACATAAAAGTTACTGGAATCGTGAAGAACACACGATAGAAGAAATCCGCGCAAAATACGGTACAACCGGACAGCGCAGGGCGACAGGGTGGCAACGCGTGGAAACCAGAGCGTAACCAGAACGGGGGCGAGAAGCCCCCGATATTATAGCCAGCCCGTCTTTTGGGGCATCGAACCCAAAAAGACGGGAACAGCAGCCACGTAGCAAAAAGGGAAACAGATGAACTCTTTTTTTGAACAATATCACCCTGTCTTTGAAGTTGTCTGCCGTATCCTGGGGAACGGCTGGCGCGTGAACAAACTTGATGATTGTTCGTCTCGTATAAAACTGACGTCACCGCAGTTTAAAAATTACTCTGTGCATATTCGGATGGAAAAAGACCGCTTTTCTGTGGTGGGGAGTGTGGATAGTCGTTCCTGGCGTAGTCCGCATCATGTTTGCACGTTATCCAGAAAACGGAATCCCGTTGATATTGCAGCCGATATCGAGCGAAAAATTCTGGTAAATGCTTCGCAGGAGGTGTTACAGGCGATTGAGTATGAGAAACACCAGGTGGAAAAAAAGGACGAAATTCTGATCCTGAAAGGTATGTTATCGCAACTTGTCCAGCTTGAAAGCTGGTATGGGGCATTGACAGGCTTTAAAGCTGAAAACGGATTGAACGGTAAAGTCACCGAACAGGGCGACAGTTATGATTTACAGATTCGGGGCTTGAGTATAGATCAACTTGTTAAAATTACAGGGTATCTGAAACAGTTATGAGAAAAAATAAAGGTGATGTGACTTATTTTCTTGAAAAAGAAGGTGACAATTACAGGCTTACAAAAAGGATAAAAGCCAGAACAAATGTTAAAATCGGGAACAAAACTACGAAAATTACATTGTATGATGCTGTACTGAATGAGAATGAATTACAACATATTGATTTTACGTGTGCCGGATTAAGGGAAGACGATGAGACGCCAGTTAAGAATTTAATTAAGGAGTTTATGTTAAATGAAACCCGATAATACACCTGAAAATGTAAAAAAATTACGTTTAAAAGCAGGATTAACACAAAAGGAATGCAGTCATATTTATGGTGTTGGGCTAAGAGCCTGGCAGAAAAAAGAGGAAGTTAATACTCAAAACAGTCAAAGTCTGTCACTGGTTGAGTTTGAGTTTCTTTTGTTACTTGCAGGAGAACATCCTGAATACGTGCTCTGCAAAAGGGAGTCAAAATAAAATGACCTGTGATGGTTTTATATTAGTACCTGGAGTTGCGCTCGTAGCTCGCTGACGCTCACACGCGCAGTACAGCGCCCCGCCATGCTGCAATGCACCTGGGCGGGGTAAACTCGCTTGCG
>NZ_JAOWFX010000014.1:0-221 GCF_030333435.1 Citrobacter sp. CK191
TTTGATGCTCGTGAATTAAACTTCGTAATGAATTACGTGTTCACTCAGAGACTTGGTATTCATTTTTCGTCTTGCGACGTTAAGAATCCATGTCACTTTGAGTGCCCACACAGATTGTCTGATAAATTGTTAAAGAGCAGCTGCAACGCGGCTTTCAGCTCACCGTTGCGAGGTCCCGTATAATACGTTTTCCTCATTCAGAGTCAAGTGCTTATTTTCAC
>NZ_JAOWFX010000015.1:0-223 GCF_030333435.1 Citrobacter sp. CK191
CAGTGTCCCCTTCGTCTAGAGGCCCAGGACACCGCCCTTTCACGGCGGTAACAGGGGTTCGAATCCCCTAGGGGACGCCACTTGCTGGTTTGTGTGAGTGAAAGTCGCCGGCCCCCGTATCTCAAAACTGACTTGCGAGTCATGTTTGAGATATTTGCTCTTTAAAAATCTGGATCAAGCTGAAAATTGAAACGACACACGTAAAGTGTGTATGAGTCTCTCA
>NZ_JAOWFX010000016.1:0-299 GCF_030333435.1 Citrobacter sp. CK191
GTCGTTAGCTCAGTTGGTAGAGCAGTTGACTTTTAATCAATTGGTCGCAGGTTCGAATCCTGCACGACCCACCAGTTTTAGCATCACACTCAGATGTTAAGCGTGAAGGATAACGTTGCATCAGCAACGGCCCGAAGGGCGAGGCGAAGCCGAGTCATCCTGCACGACCCACCAATTTTAAATTGGTGCCGAGTAAAATCTTTCAGGTAACACCCGTATGGGTCGTTAGCTCAGTTGGTAGAGCAGTTGACTTTTAATCAATTGGTCGCAGGTTCGAATCCTGCACGACCCACCAGTTT
>NZ_JAOWFX010000017.1:0-203 GCF_030333435.1 Citrobacter sp. CK191
GTGGCGGAACGGACGGGACTCGAACCCGCGACCCCCTGCGTGACAGGCAGGTATTCTAACCAACTGAACTACCGCTCCACCGAATTTTTCTACATCCACTGATTTCACATCAGCTTACTGCTTAATTTGATGCCTGGCAGTTCCCTACTCTCGCATGGGGAGACCCCACACTACCATCGGCGCTACGGCGTTTCACTTCTGAG
>NZ_JAOWFX010000018.1:0-216 GCF_030333435.1 Citrobacter sp. CK191
TGGCGTCCCCTAGGGGATTCGAACCCCTGTTACCGCCGTGAAAGGGCGGTGTCCTGGGCCTCTAGACGAAGGGGACACTGAAGTCTCAATCGCAAGACGCCTTGCTTCTTTCTTTTCATCAGACAATCTGTGTGGGCACTGCAAAGGCAGGTTCTTTAAGGTAAGGAGGTGATCCAACCGCAGGTTCCCCTACGGTTACCTTGTTACGACTTCACC
>NZ_JAOWFX010000002.1:0-266 GCF_030333435.1 Citrobacter sp. CK191
ATTTTTCGTCTTGCGACGTCAAGAATCCATGTCACTTTGAGTGCCCACACAGATTGTCTGATAAATTGTTAAAGAGCAGTGCCGCTTCGCTTTTTCTCAGCGGCGCGGGGTGTGCATAATACGCTTTCCCGCTTGAGAGTCAAGCATTTATTTTTGCTTTTCTCTGCCGGCGTTCATCGCTGAACTCCGCTGACCCGGCGGCCTGTGTGCCGTTGTTCCGTGTCAGTGGAGGCGCATTATAGGGAGTTATTCCGGCCTGACAAGGG
>NZ_JAOWFX010000019.1:0-205 GCF_030333435.1 Citrobacter sp. CK191
GATAACGTTGCTTCAGCAACGGCCCGTAGGGAGAGGCGCAGCCGAGTAATCCTCCCGGATGCACCATCTCTTACTTGATATGGCTTTTGTAGCGGTATCAATATCGGCAGTAAATAAGTTTCCCAATGCATCCGTAGCTCAGCTGGATAGAGTACTCGGCTACGAACCGAGCGGTCGGAGGTTCGAATCCTCCCGGATGCACCAT
>NZ_JAOWFX010000020.1:0-121496 GCF_030333435.1 Citrobacter sp. CK191
CCACCCCGCGTCCGTCTTTCTGCTTCGTATTTCAAACCACATCTGCGTTGGCTTTCCTCGTTCACCTCAGTCACTTACTGAAGTAAGCTCCTAAGGATTCACTGCGTCGCCGCCTTGTTGTGATTCGAACTACTTTGCAAAATATTACATCAGATTTTAATTGGTTGCGGGGGCCAGATTTGAACTGACGACCTTCGGGTTATGAGCCCGACGAGCTACCAGGCTGCTCCACCCCGCGTCCGTGGATGCGCACTATACTCTGCTAACATTTTCATGCAACCCTTTTTTCACCCGGATCACGAAATTGGGATGATTGTGTGCAAAAACAACGCGCTTTGGTACGTTTTTTGTGCGTAATTTGCGTCAGGGGAGCGCTTCGCATTTCATTAGGTTCGGGGGTTTGTTATCTTCATAGCGCAAGATTTACAGCTAAAAGACGAGAACTCATGAAAGGACGTTGGGCAAATTACCTTCTTATGGGGGCGGTGGTTGCAATGCTTGCCGCCTGTTCCTCTAAACCGACCGATCGCGGCCAGCAGTATAAAGACGGGAAGTTTACCCAGCCTTTCTCACTGGTGAACCAACCTGACGCCATTGGGGCGCCTATCAACGCAGGCGATTTCGCCGAGCAGGTCAACCAAATCCGCAGCGCGTCGCCGCGTCTGTATGGCAACCAGAGCAACGTCTATAACGCCGTGCAGGAGTGGTTACGTTCCGGTGGCGATACGCGAATGATGCGCCAGTTTGGTATTGATGCCTGGCAGATGGAAGGGGCGGATAACTACGGCAACGTCCAGTTCACCGGTTACTACACGCCGGTTATCCAGGCGCGCCATACCCGTCAGGGCGAGTTCCAGTACCCTATTTATCGCATGCCGCCAAAACGCGGCCGCTTACCGTCTCGTGCCGAGATCTATTCCGGCGCGCTGAGCGACAGCTACATTCTGGCGTACAGCAACTCGCTGATGGATAACTTCATCATGGACGTTCAGGGCAGCGGCTATATTGATTTTGGCGACGGCAGCCCGCTGAATTTCTTCAGCTATGCCGGGAAAAACGGCCATGCTTACCGCAGTGTCGGCAAGGTGCTGATCGATCGCGGTGAAGTGAAGAAAGAAGATATGTCGATGCAGGCCATTCGCCACTGGGGAGAAACCCACAGTGAAGCGGAAGTGCGCGAGCTGCTGGAGCAAAACCCGTCATTCGTCTTCTTTAAGCCGCAATCTTTTGCCCCGGTGAAAGGCGCCAGCGCCGTGCCGCTTATCGGCCGTGCGTCTGTGGCTTCCGATCGCAGCATTATCCCGGCAGGAACAACCCTGCTGGCGGAAGTCCCGCTGCTGGATAACAACGGCAAGTTTAACGGCCAGTACGAACTGCGCCTGATGGTGGCGCTGGACGTGGGCGGCGCGATTAAAGGCCAGCACTTTGATATTTATCAGGGGATAGGCCCGGACGCCGGGCACCGCGCAGGCTGGTATAATCACTATGGGCGCGTCTGGGTGCTGAAAAACGCCCCGGGAACCGGTAACGTATTTAGCGGTTGATTGCCTGATGGCGGCTTCGCTGAAGATTTAAATCGTAGGCCTGATAAGCGTAGCGCCATCAGGCAAATCATGCCGGATGGCGTCGCAAGCGACGTATCCGGCCTACGATCGTATTACCCCTTTTTAATTCTGAGGTCGTATGTCTGTTGTAATTAGTGATGCCTGGCGCCAGCGTTTTGGCGGCACCGCCCGTCTGTATGGTGAAAAAGCGTTGCAGCTGTTTGCCGGTGCGCATATTTGCGTGGTCGGGATCGGCGGCGTCGGCTCCTGGGCGGCAGAGGCGCTGGCGCGTACCGGCATTGGCGCGATCACGCTCATCGATATGGATGACGTATGCGTCACCAACACCAACCGGCAAATTCATGCGCTGCGCGATAACGTCGGTCTGGCGAAAGCCGGGGTGATGGCTGAGCGTATTCGTCAGATCAACCCGGAGTGCCGGGTGACGGTGGTGGATGACTTTGTCACGCCGGATAACGTCGCGGAGTATATGAGCGCAGGGTTTTCGTATGTCATTGATGCCATCGACAGCGTGCGGCCAAAAGCCGCGCTGATTGCCTGGTGCCGCCGAAATAAGGTTCCGTTAGTCACCACCGGCGGGGCGGGTGGGCAGATAGACCCGACCCAGATTCAGGTAACGGATCTGGCGAAAACCATCCAGGACCCGCTGGCGGCGAAACTGCGCGAACGGTTGAAAAGCGACTTTGGTGTGGTGAAAAACAGCAAGGGCAAACTGGGCGTGGACTGCGTGTTCTCAACGGAAGCGCTGGTTTATCCGCAGGCTGATGGTTCCGTATGTGCGATGAAAGCGACGGCGGAAGGGCCGAAACGAATGGATTGCGCCTCTGGATTCGGCGCAGCCACGATGGTAACTGCGACCTTTGGCTTTGTTGCTGTGTCCCACGCGCTGAAGAAGATGATGGCGAAGGCGGCGCGTCAGGCTTGATTGTGTCGGATGGCGCTATGCTTATCCGACCTACGGTTCGTGCGGTGTTGTAGGCCGGATAAGACGCATCAGCGTCGTCATCCGGCTTGCTGGGCAGCCTCAATAATCGCGTTATTCAGCGCATTCAGCCCCTGGCTGCGCGATGCGCTAAGTTGTGTTGTTAAGCCTAACTCATCAAACAACCCCAGCGGCGAGTGCGCCAGCAGTTCCGCCGGGGTCTTTCCCTCTACCGCCGTGAGTAAAACCGCCAGCAAACCGCGTACAATACGCCCTTCGCTGTCACCGAAAAAGTGTAGCGTTCCCTTCTCTGACAGGGTATGCCCCAGCCAGACGCGGTTCTCACATCCTGCGATCTCTTTTGCCTGCGTTTTTAGCTCATCCGGCAATGCCGGGAGTTGCTTACCCAACAGAATAAGCTGGCGATACTTGTCCTCCCACTGCGAGAGCGGGATAAAGAGAGCGCGTAACGTCTCTTCCGTTACGGTCGTGCCAAACGGGTGTCCGGCAAAAAGAGGGCTTGTCATTAATCCACCAGTATTTCCAGCGCGCGGTCAACGGCGCTGACCAACGCATCCACATCATGCTTTGTATTATACGGCGCAAAAGAGGCGCGCAGGGTGCCCGTTACGCCAAGCGCCGCCAGCAGCGGCTGCGCGCAGTGCTGCCCGGCGCGCAGGGCGATGCCGTATTCGGCCAGTAATGTCACCATATCGCTGTGATGAACGCCGGTAAAATCGAAGGCCAGCAGGCTGGAGTCCTGGCAACGGAAAGAGCGGAAACCCGGACGCTTCGCCAGCGCGTCTTCCGCCAGCGTCGCCAGACCGCGACTCCAGCTTTCGGCCTGCGCCATATCCACTTCCGCCAGCCACTCCAGCGCGGCGCTAAGGCCAATAACCCCAGCCACGTTTGGCGTGCCGGCTTCCAGACGCCAGGGAACGGCCTGGGTTGTGAATCCTTCAAAATTGACTTCAGCGATCATCTTGCCGCCGCCGAGCCACGGGGACATCTCTTCCAGTAAGGCCGGTTTGCCGTACAGCGCGCCGATGCCCGTCGGGCCGTACAGCTTGTGGGCGGAGAAGGCATAAAAATCAATATCTAACTGCTGTACATCGGCGGGGAAATGCACCGCGCCTTGCGCGCCGTCAACCATCACCACCATCCCTGCCGCGTGCGCCAGCGTGATAGCGCGCGCCAGGTCCGGGCAGCCGCCCGTGACGTTCGACATCTGTCCCAGCGCCAGAATCCGGCTGCGTGGCGTGATGAGTTCAGGCAGACGCTCCACGTCGGGGAGGAAAAGGGCATTCAGGGGCAGTTTGACGATTTTTGCGCCCGTCTGCTGAGCGACCATCAGCCAGGGAACGAGATTCGCGTGATGCTCCGCTTCACTGACGATTATCTCATCGCCGGGTTGCAGGCGCGGGCGGGCATAGCATTGCGCCACCATATTGATGGCTTCCGTGGTGCCGCGTGTCCAGACAATCGATGCATCATCAGGCACGTTCAGCCACTGCGCCACTTTGCCGCGCGCCGCTTCATAGCGCGCGGTTAGCCGCTGTGCCTCGGCGAACTGGCTGCGATGGACGTTTCCGGCGCTCAGGCTGTAGAACTGATGCGTGGCGTCGATCACGGCCTGAGGCTTAAGCGCCGTCGCGGCGCTGTCGAGATAAACGCCCGCATCGGTAAGGGCAGGAAATTGCGCGCGAAACTGCGCAGGATTGAAAGCGTTCATGGTATTCCTCAATTCAGTATACCGATCGTGGCGCAAAAAGGGCTGTGATACAAGGTTTGTCCTAACCATCGGAATTGTCTGGTTATCCTGGTGAAGTCAGGGAAGCAGGTTATGCTAAATAGTGTTAGGCGAATGTTTTTGCCTGTTACGGAACCCGTTTTATTTAGCATAAACAGCTTTAAGGAGAAGAAGATGAAAATGAAAAAGACTGCCGCAATGATCTCTGCATGTATGCTGACTTTTGCCCTGAGCGCCTGTTCCGGTCCGAATTATGTGATGCACACAAATGATGGCCGTACTATCGTGTCAGACGGTAAGCCAAAAACCGATGATGAAACCGGCATGATTTCTTATAAAGACGCTAACGGCAACAAACAGCAGATCAATCGTACTGACGTTAAAGAGATGGTCGAACTGGATCAGTAACCGGTCGGTCATGGACAAAAAAAAGCACCGCAATTGGCGGTGCTACATTAATCACTATGGACAGACAGGGTAAATGTACAGGAAGTGAAAAAGGGTAGCTTCGCTACCATGGTCTGAATCGCAGACCAATTGCAAACACAACAACACAACATCACAACCGTAAGCCAAAAGCCCATCAGAACACGCATTCCGATAAAACTTTTCGTTCCGGCTCAGGAAGTGTCGCCACTATAGGTATTTGCTGGTAGAACCTCAACGGACAAATTATAATGGCTCAGATTAAAAAAACTAATAGGTTACACAAGGTTACCTAATTGTTAAATTTATTTAACATCAAAGTCTAAAAGCCATGTCAAAACGATTACCACCCTTAAATGCATTACGTGTTTTTGATGCCGCAGCGCGGCATTTAAGCTTCACTCGCGCAGCAGAAGAGCTTTTTGTGACACAGGCCGCAGTAAGTCACCAAATCAAGTCACTTGAGGATTTTTTGGGGCTAAAACTGTTCCGTCGTCGCAATCGTTCGCTTTTGCTAACGGAAGAGGGGCAGAGCTATTTCCTCGACATCAAAGAGATTTTTTCGCAATTAACCGAAGCGACGCGTAAACTTCAGGCGCGGAGTGCAAAAGGCGCGCTTACGGTCAGTTTATTGCCCAGTTTTGCGATCCAGTGGCTGGTTCCTCGACTCTCAAGCTTTAACTCAACTTATCCGGGAATCGATGTCAGAATTCAGGCTGTGGACCGTCAGGAAGATAAGCTGGCTGATGATGTCGACGTCGCTATTTTTTATGGGCGTGGCAACTGGCCGGGCTTGCGCGTTGAAAAATTGTACGCAGAATATTTACTGCCGGTGTGTTCACCGTTATTACTGACGGGCGATAAGCCGTTAAAGACGCCGGAAGATCTGGCAAAACATACATTACTGCATGATGCTTCGCGAAGAGACTGGCAGACCTATACGCGTCAGTTGGGGCTGAATCATATTAATGTGCAGCAGGGACCTATTTTCAGCCATAGCGCAATGGTGCTACAGGCTGCCATCCACGGACAGGGGGTTGCGCTGGCGAACAACGTCATGGCGCAATCAGAAATTGAAGCCGGGCGTCTTGTCTGTCCCTTTAACGACGTTCTGGTCAGTAAAAATGCTTTTTATCTGGTTTGTCATGACAGTCAGGCAGAACTGGGTAAAATAGCCGCCTTTCGTCAGTGGATTCTGACCAAAGCGGCCGCTGAACAAGAAAAATTCCGCTTTCGTTACGAACAATAATTTATTTAGGGTACTACCATGACCAGCCGTTTTATGCTGATTTTTGCCGCGATAAGCGGCTTTATCTATGTTGCTCTGGGTGCCTTTGGGGCGCATGTCCTGAGCAAAACTCTTGGTGTGGTTGAAATGGGCTGGGTCCAGACCGGCCTGCAATATCAGGCGTTTCATACGCTGGCCATTTTTGGCCTGGCGGTTGCGATGCAGCGACGCATTAGCATCTGGTTTTACTGGAGCAGCGTTTTTCTGGCGTTAGGTACGGTGCTGTTTAGCGGCAGCCTGTATTGCCTGGCGCTGTCTCATTTACGCCTGTGGGCGTTTGTTACTCCTGTCGGCGGCGTGAGTTTCCTGGCAGGCTGGGTGCTGATGTTAATTGGCGCCATCCGTTTGAAACGTAAGGGCGTTGGTCATGAATAAGGTTGTATTGTTGTGTCGCCCTGGTTTTGAAAAGGAGTGCGCTGCTGAAATAACGGATAAGGCGGCGCGTCGGGAAATCTTTGGCTTCGCTCGTGTTAAAGACAATGCCGGATACGTCGTCTTTGAGTGCTATCAGCCTGACGATGCTGAAAAAATAGTAAAAGAGCTGCCTTTTTCCTCGCTCATTTTTGCGCGTCAGATGTTCGTCGTCGGCGAACTGCTGCGCGACCTGCCGCCGGACGATCGCATTACGCCGATTGTCGGGATGTTACAGGGCGTTGTGGAAAAAGGCGGCGAGCTGCGTGTTGAAGTCGCAGACACCAATGAAAGCAAAGAGTTGATGAAGTTTTGCCGTAAATTTACGGTGCCGCTGCGGGCCGCGCTGCGCGACGCGGGGATTCTGACAAACTATGAAACGCCAAAGCGTCCGGTGGTGCATGTTTTCTTCATCGCGCCGGGCTGCTGTTATACCGGGTATTCGTATCCTGACAACAACTCGCCGTTCTATATGGGGATTCCGCGGCTGAAATTCCCGGCCGATGCGCCAAGCCGTTCGACGCTGAAGCTGGAAGAAGCGCTGCATGTTTTTATTCCGGCCGATGAGTGGGATGAACGTCTGGCGAACGGGATGTATGCCGTGGATTTAGGCGCCTGCCCTGGCGGTTGGACCTACCAGTTAGTGAAGCGCAACATGTGGGTTTACTCTGTCGATAACGGCCCAATGGCGCAGAGCCTGATGGATACCGGGCAGGTGACCTGGCTGCGCGAAGATGGATTCAGATACCGTCCGAACCGTAACAACATCTCGTGGATGGTGTGCGACATGGTGGAAAAGCCTGCTAAGGTTGCCGCGCTGATGGCGCAGTGGTTAGTAAACGGCTGGTGTCGCGAGACGATCTTCAATCTCAAGCTGCCGATGAAAAAACGCTATGAAGAGGTGTCGCAGAACCTGGCGTATATTCAGGCGCAGCTTGATGAACACGGCATTAACGCGCAAATTCAGGCGCGACAGCTGTATCACGATCGTGAAGAAGTGACCGTGCATGTCCGTCGGCTGTGGGCCGCCGTGGGCGGGCGTCGCGACGAGCGGTAATACGATGGATTGCCGGATAGCGGCGTAAATGCCTTATCCGGCCTGCGCCGGGTATTTGTTGGCCTGATAAGCGGCAACGCTATCAGGCATGAATCACCCCCTGACGCTCATCGGAAATGATGTGCGTCACATCATCCAGATGCCCGATGCAGGCCTCTCCCGAGCGGTTGAGCTTACTCTTGTCGATCAACAATAAAGACTGTGATGCGCGCTTAAGCAGCGTGGATTTGAAATCCGCGTTGATCGTATTTGAGTCCCAGAGCGCGCCGCCGCGGTCGATCCCCTCGCAGGAAAAAATAAACAGGTCAATGTCGAGCGGCTTAAGCTGAGAGATAAGCGACGGATTGACGTAGCAGCCATATTTACGCTCAAGCTGGCCGCCGGAACTGATGAGCTGAATATGCTCGCGTTTGCCCAGCTCCTGGCAAATCGGGTGACTGTTGGTAAAGACGTGAATATCAATGTCCGGCAACTGGCGGGCCAGATACCAGCAGGTTGAGCTGGCGTCCAGAGCGATCACCATGCCCGGTTCTATCCATGCCAGCGCCTCCCTGGCGATATCCGCCTTATGCGCATAGTGGCTTTTCAGCCGGATGTGGAACGGGTCGCCGCTGTCCTGGTTTTCCCGGTGAATATACTTGGCGCGCCCGTGATTGCGCAGCACTTTTCCCTGCGCCTGTAGCTCGCTGAGATCGCGGCGAATGGTCTCTTTGCTGACGTTAAGCTGTACTGACAGCGCCTCGGTGGTCAGACTTTTATGGTTGATCAGCAGGTCTACTATCGCTTGTTGGCGTGCCGCTTTCATCTTTTCTCACCCCATCATTCGATGAACGCCCGCATCATGCGGGCGCACCGGCAAGAGATTACGGCGTTACCCCTTTTTTTAAAAGAATATTCCCGTACTTCGCGCACTCTCCTGTGATAACGATCGCAAAGGCTTTTTGCGCCCGCTCATAAAACGCATAGCGGTCGATGCGGACAATCTCCGGGCACGGCGTCTGTAATGAGAGCGCATCGCGATAACGCGCTTCAACCGTCGGGTCGAGCGAATCGCCCTCTACGGCGGCCATCATCACCAGCGGCGGCGCGTAGCTGTCCAGTTCAAACAGCGGGATAATTGCCCGGAGCAGATCGCTGACTTTCAGACCATCTTCGCGAATAACCTGCGGTCCCATGCTGTGCGCGGGAAAGTGGGCATCGGAAAAAATAATCTCATCCCCGTGCCCCATTTCAGCCAGCACTTTCAGTAACTCAGGGGATATTAATGGCGAAATAGTTTTTAGCATCTCACACTCCCTCAATAAATTCGGGTTCAGTTTGCGGCCAGAAATAGCGGTACTGATAGCGCACCTGGGCTCGGGCCTGTTCCGGGCTGGCAAATTCGCCTACGCCATACCAGCCGAACATGGCGGCCCCGGCGACGGTGGTTTCCGCGTCATCCAGCACCTTAATCGGTATATCAAGCAGATTGGCTTTGATTTGATTCCACAGTGCGTTGCGGCTTCCGCCGCCAACCAGCAGAAGCTCAGTTGCCTGGAAGTGACCAATCTTTTCCAGCGTTTGCAGATTACGTTGCAGTTGCGCCGTTAGCCCTTCCAGCGCGGCGCGGTAAAAATGACCACGCGTTGTGTTCAGCGTCACCCCCTGCCAGCCCGCGTTTTGACAGGTGAGGAGATCGCACTGCATCTTCACGCCTTCAGCACCCGGCGGAATGGCGTGCGCCTCGTCAATCAGCGTCTGCCACGGCGTTTCTGGCGTCCAGAGCAGTTTGCGCACCCATTCGAGCACGCCGGAAGCCAGCCACTGCATGCCCGGATTATAAAGTCCGGCCTGGCTGTCCAGTTCACAGGTGGAACCGGCGTAATGGCTGAGCAGCGGCGTGTTCACCTGCGCGCTGCGTACCATCAGGATTTCCCACGTACCGGACGAGAGTACCGGTTCATCCTGTTCTGCGCCGGCGCCAAAAAGGGCAAACTGCGTGTCATGCCCGGCGGAGATCACCGGAATACCCGCCTCAAGCCCAAGCAGGTTTGCGGCGTCGTTTTGCAGCGTGCCAATCCGTTCGCCCGCTTCAACTAACCGTGGAAACAGACGGCGGGGTAAACCCGTGGCCTGTAAAATCTCCGGGCTGAAATCCCGCTGGTGGATATCCAGCATCTGGCTGGTGCCCGCCATGGTGATATCCGTGGTGAATTCACCGGTTAAACGGTGGTTGATCAGCGATGAAATAAACAGCCAGGCGTGCGCCTGTTCGAGCAACTGTGGGTGGTTCTCTTTCAGCCACACCAGTTTATACAGCGTATTAAAGGCGAATGCACCGACGCCGGAGATCGCCTGCAACTGCTGCGGCGGCATAAAGCGGCCGATGTTTTCCATGACGGCAAGGGTGCGAGGGCATTTCCAGCTGATGACCGGATAGCGTAACTGACCCTGTTCATCAACCAGCGCGCCGTCTACGCCGAACGTCGTGACGGTGATGCCGCGAACCCGGCAGGCCGCCAGTTCCGTCTTTAGTTGCTGACAGCAGTCCGCGAAGCGTTGCAGAATGGCCGCCAGCGACCACTGATGCCAGGCGCTATTTTCCGTGGCGATGTCGCTGGCATTCGCTGTTGATGCGCGGGCGACAATGTTTCCCTGACGGTCAACGGCCATTGCCCGTACGTTGGTGGCGCCGCAGTCGAGAACCAGAATGACGTCTTGTTTCATAGTAGCTCCGAAACGTTGCCGGATGGCGCTGCGCTGATCCGGCCTACAAAATGCGAAATTGTAGGCCCGGTAAGCTTACGCCACCGGGCAAAGAAGTGACGCATTAACGTTTGTACAGCGGCCCGTAGTTCTGGCAGGCGCGATAATCCTGACCTTCAATATCCATACCGTGCGCAGCCCAGGCGGAAGGACGGTAGATTTTCGCATCGTCCACGTTGTGCATGCAGACCGGAATACGCAGCATGGCGGCGAGCGTGATGAAGTCAGCGCCGACGTGCCCGATGGTCAGTACGCCGTGGTTAGCGCCCCAGTTCGCCATCACCGAGTAGACGTCGGTGAACGGGCCTTTACCGGTAAGACGCGGCGCAAACCAGGTGGTCGGCCAGGTCGAGTTGGTGCGGGCGTCGAGCTGATCGTGCATCTCCTTCGGCAGTTCCACGCTCCAGCCTTCAGCGATTTGCAGTACCGGCCCCAGACCCTTGATGATGTTCACGCGGATCATGGTGAACGGCACGCCGCCTTCGGTCAGGAAGCGAGAGGAGTAGCCGCCGCCACGGAAGTATTCGTGGATCGCCGGGCACCATTCGGTAGCGGCCAGGCAGGCGTCCGCTTCCTGTTGGCTGATTTCCCAATGCGGCTTCATGGTCGGTTTGCCTTCGCTATCGCGCTGCTTGCAGGAGCCGTCCAGCGCCGCAGAGCCGGAGTTGATCAGGTGAATGATGCCGTGCTCCGCAAGGCCGGTGAGCGGCTGGCCTGTGACGCGCTCTACCGCTTCCGGCGACCAGTAGGTTCGCACGTCGGCAAAGACCTGCGCGGTTCCGGTGAGTTGATGGCCCAGCAGCATCGCTACGCCGTTGAGGCTGTCGTTTTCGGTAGCGACGACAAACGGTTCGCGCACGCCGTTCCAGTCAAAGGAGCTGTTCAGCAGCGCTTCGGCGGTGTCGCCGTTCGGGTATTGATCGGTCCAGTGGCGCTGGCCCTGGAAGCCTGCCGCAATGGCGTTATATCCCAGCGACTCTTCGACCAGCCCTTTTTCCGCCAGCTTGTTGTTGCCCTGCATCATGTCGCGAATGCACATCGCCATCAGCAGGCTCTCTTTCAGCACCGCGCGGCTTTGTTCTTCATTACGTTTGTACTGCTGCGCGTTCTGATCCTCGCCATAGCGGAAGTTTTTATCCGCCCACGCCAGCGCCATCTCCAGCTCGGCTTCGTCATAGATTTTCTGGTCGATGCGACGGCGCAGCTCGGTCATGTCCACCGCCTGCACTTTCATCCCCAGCCAGGACTCAAAGAAGTTGTGATCGACGATGGAACCGGCAATCCCCATTGAGACGCCGCCCACAGAGAGGTAGCTTTTGCCTTTCATGCTGGCGACCGCCAGACCCGCGCGCGCAAAGCGCAGCAGTTTTTCTTCAACGTCGGCAGGGATCGAGGTGTCGTCGGCATCCTGTACGTCATGACCATAAATAGAGAATGCCGGAATGCCTTTCTGGCTGTGCGCGGCCAACGCGGCGGCCAGATAAACGGCGCCGGGACGTTCCGTACCGTTGAAGCCCCAGATGGCTTTCGGGCGCATTGGGTCCATATCGATGGTTTCGCTGCCGTAGCACCAGCACGGCGTCACGGTAATGGTTACGCCAACATTCTGGCTGCTGAATTTCTCTTCACAGGCGGCGGATTCCGCCATTCCGGCAATGCAGGTATCCGCAATCACGCACTCAATCTGCGCGCCGCAGGCATGGCGGAGTTTTTCGGTGATAAGCGCAGCGGTGGCTTTCGCCATATTCATGGTCTGTTCTTCCAGCGACTCGCGTACCCCCATGCGACGTCCATCAATAACCGGGCGAATGCCAATTTTCGGTAAGCTGATTTTTTTCATTACAGGTTCCTCACGTTATTCGGAAAAATGTTCAGTTAGTTGCCGCTTGTGAACGGAAACGGGCAAAGATGAAGATGACGGCAAAGCAGAGCGCCGGGACCAGCTCTGCCGTTGGGATGTTGCCAGCCGCATCGCTGACAAAACCCATGACCGGCGTGACGATGCCGCCGCCAATGATGGTCATGACGATGAACGACGAGCCGTATTTGGTGTCCTGTCCCAGATTTTTAATACCCAGCGAGAAGATAGTGGGGTACTGAATCGACATAAATGCGCTGCACAGCGTCAGGGCCAGCAGACCGATATGGCCGCCGCTAAAGGCTGAAATCAGACACAGGATCATGGAGAGCAGGGCATAGGCCGCCAGCACTTTATGCGGCGCAAAGCGGCTGATAAGCCAGGTGCCGGAGAAGCGGCCGATAAAGAAGCACACCATCGTGCCGGTCAGGTAGTTGGCGGCAAAGCCAGGCGTCATGCCGGGGATCTCTTCGATAGCGTAACGGATCAGGTAGCTCCAGCAGGCAGTTTGCGCGCCGACGTAGCAGAACTGCGCCAGCACCGCCCAGCGCCAGTGGCGAATATGCACCAGGCGGGCAAGCGAAGCGGTGAATGAACTTTGTTGGGCGTCACTGTGATCGTCGCTCTGTAGCGCCGGGAATTTGGTCAGCATGATCAGCAGGGCAACCAGTAAAACGATAGCCACGATGATCATATAAGGCGTCTGTACCGACAAAACCAGGCTGTGTTTATATGTACTCAATTGCTCAGGCGTCATTTTATCGAGCACGTCCTGAGATTGATGTGGGACGTTAGACAAAATAAGACTTTGCCCGAACACCACGGCGATAATAGCGCCGAAAGAGTTAAATGTTTGCGCCAGATTGAGACGGAAATGGCCACCGCTTTCTGGCCCTAATACCGTAACAAAAGGGTTCGCGGCGGTTTCAAGACAACCAAGTCCTGCGGCAATAATAAAAAGACCAATCAAAAACAAGGTGTAATTCATCACTTCAGCAGCCGGCCAGAATAATGCCGCGCCAAAAGCATATAAGAATAGTCCGGTAATTATCCCCGCTTTATAACTCAGCTTTTTCATCAAAATACCCGCGGGGATGGGAATAACAAAATAGCCGAAATAAAAAGCAGACTGAATCAAACCTGCCTGAAAATTAGTTAACGTAAAGGCTTGCTGAAATTGTGGTAATAAAATGTCATTCAGGTTATTGGCAACCGCCCAAAGGAAAAACAGTGAGCAGAGTAAAGCGAACGGAATGATATAGCGTTTGCTTTGCCCTGTATCCACCGCACGAAAACTCTGCGTCTGTATTGTTGTGTTTCCCATAGCATCCTCATTGGCTCAGAAGCGTGTTCAACATTTTAGAAGTACGACCGGTGTTTCTCACCAGATCGACAAACCAGGCGAGTTCCTGTTATCTGCCAGAGAAAATTGGCTGTTGATGGTGAACTCATGAATTCATTTTCAAATAAAAAACGCTGTTTAATATGATGGTGGTCACATTTAGCACCTGGAGGGTGGCTTTATGTGATTATCATCACTTTAATTTCTGAAAAATGATGCCCGTTTGAGTAAATAAAATTAAAAACCCACAGCATTGATGACCGATTTAATTTATTACTGCGAAAACGGGCATTTGTTACAAATATTATGAAAATGCCCGTTTGGATAAATAATATTAAGAGCGGTCATTTTGGCGAGAGTGAATCCGGCGAAAACGGTATTTAACTGACGTGATTAATTGATGCGTATCACAAAATAAAGTCATGTAAATTCCTTTATCGCTATTCAATATGATGATGGTTACCAAATGTTCAATTAATTCAGCAGAGCAACGTGCTGTTCTGTTGTCGCGTTTTGAATGACTGAGAGAGGTAACTAATGGAACGAAACACACTGGCCCGCCAGATTATCGACACCTGCCTGGAGATGACCCGGCTGGGGTTGAACCAGGGGACCGCAGGCAATGTGAGCGTGCGTTATCAGGGCGGGATGCTGATCACGCCAACGGGCATTCCGTATGACAAACTCACCGAATCACATATCGTCTTTATTGATGCAGAGGGTCAGCATGAGCAGGGAAAATTGCCTTCCAGCGAGTGGCGTTTTCATATGGCGGCCTACCAGACGCGCCCGGATGCTAACGCTGTCGTCCATAACCATGCCGTTCACTGCACGGCGGTGTCGATCCTCAATCGTCCTATTCCAGCCATTCATTACATGATTGCGGCGGCGGGGGGGAACTCCATTCCGTGTGCGCCTTACGCCACGTTCGGCACGCGTGAACTTTCTGAATACGTTGCCGTTGCGCTCAAAAATCGCAAAGCGACCCTGCTACAGCATCATGGGTTGATCGCCTGCGAAGAGAACCTGGAAAAAGCGCTGTGGCTGGCGCATGAAGTGGAAGTGCTGGCGCAGCTGTACCTCAGTACGCTGGCGATTACCGATCCGGTGCCTGTACTGGATGATGAGGCTATCGCCATTGTGCTGGAAAAATTCAAAACCTACGGATTACGTATCGAAGAGTAATTTCGCACAGCGAAGGAGACGGGCTATGGCGAACAGAATGATCCTGAACGAAACGGCATGGTTTGGCCGGGGGGCGGTGGCGGCGTTAACCGATGAGGTTCAACGCCGGGGCTATCGCAAGGCGCTAATTGTCAGTGACAAAACGCTGGTGCAGTGCGGTGTGGTCAGAAACGTCACGGATAAGATGGATGCCGCAGGACTGGCATGGGCGATCTACGATGGCGTGATCCCAAATCCAACCATCGGCGTGGTGAAAGAGGGGCTGAACGTATTTCAACAAAGCGGGGCAGACTACCTGATTGCCATCGGCGGCGGCTCCCCGCAGGATACCTGTAAGGCGATCGGTATTATCAGCAATAACCCTGAGTTTGCTGACGTGCGCAGTCTGGAAGGTCTGTCGCCGACCCGTTATCCGAGCGTGCCGGTGATGGCGATCCCGACCACTGCGGGAACCGCAGCGGAAGTGACCATTAACTATGTGATCACCGATGAAGAAAAGCGGCGTAAATTTGTTTGTGTCGATCCGCATGATATCCCGCAGGTTGCGTTTATTGATGCCGACATGATGGACGGCATGCCGCCCGCGCTGAAGGCGGCAACCGGGGTGGATGCGTTAACCCACGCGATCGAAGGATACATCACCCGTGCCGCGTGGGCGTTGACGGATGCGCTGCATATTAAGGCCATTGAGATCATCGCCGGAGCATTGCGTGGTTCGGTTGTGGGCGAGCGTGAAGCGGGCGAAGCGATGGCGTTGGGGCAGTACGTTGCCGGGATGGGCTTTTCCAACGTGGGGCTTGGGCTGGTGCACGGGATGGCGCATCCGCTGGGCGCGTTTTATAACACTCCGCACGGCGTTGCTAATGCGATTCTTCTGCCGCATATCATGCGCTACAACGCGGAATATACCGGTGAGAAGTTCCGTGATATCGCGCGTGCGATGGGCGAGAAGGTCGAAGGGATAAGTTTGAGCGAGGCGCGTAATGCCGCCGTGGAAGCGGTATTTACCCTCAACCGGGACGTCGGTATTCCGTTGCATTTACGCGATGTCGGCGTGCGTAAAGAGGATATTCCGGCGCTGGCGCAGGCGGCATTTGACGATGTCTGCACCGGTGGTAATCCGCGTGAAGCGAGTATTGCCGATATCGTCGAGTTGTATCATACCGCCTGGTAATTTTGCCGGATGGCCTTATCCGGCCTACAGGATTGCACGAAATGTAGGCCGGATAAGCGCAGCGCCATCCGACAACACAACTACCGCGTCAGCCGTAGCTGCTGCAAGTTTCCGTCGATATGGAGATCCGTTTGCAGGCGCGCGATATCGCGGCACAAAAATGCCATCTCTTTATGCGCTTCAAGCTTCTTGCGCCACTTTTCCGCTACCTCGTCGAGGTGCGCATAAATCCCTTCCAGAGTCTGAAACTGAACCAACAATTGAGTCGCGCTTTTGGGGCCGATACCCGCCACGCCGGGGACTTTTGAACTGCTGATCCCCGCCAGTCCCCAGTAGTCCGGCAACTGTTGGGGAAGGACGCCGAACTCTTTCTCAATGAATGGCGCATCCAGCCAGCGTTTCTGGAAATAATCGCGGATACGCAGCGTCGGGGAGAGCAACTGACAGTAGCCTTTGTCGGTAGAAACGATAGTGGCCTGATGCCCGGCCTGTGTGACCTTGACCGCCAGCGTAGCGGCTAAATCATCCGCCTCATTGCCGCTGGAAACCCAGCATTGCACGCCGCGCTGTTCGAAGGCGGCGCGTATTGCGGGCATTTCATTGTGCAACTCGTCAGGCATGGGAGGACGACCGGCTTTGTAGTCCGGGAGACGCTGATGACGCCAGCCGCTGTTGCGCGCTTCATCGTCAAATACGGCGACGGCGTGCGTTGGCTGACTGTGCACAATCAACTGCTCAAGCGCATGCAGGCAGGTCTCCGCGCAGGGCGAGCCTTGAACCGCATGAATACGGCGAATTAAATTCAGTGCATCGACGATAAGCAGATGGACGGCCACGGTATTCTCCCTGACAAATTTGGGGACAGGGTAACATCCAGGACGACAGGAGGCGAGTGTTGCGAAATAGCGCGATCCGTAGGCCTGATAAGCGAAGCGCCATCAGGCAATAAATGCCGGATGGCGGCGAGCGCCTTATCCGGCCTACAGATCCTGAAACGTGATAGGACTTAATCGCAGGCGACAATCTTCATCGCCAGGCCGCCGCGGGAGGTTTCACGGTACTTGGCGTTCATGTCTTTACCGGTTTCGTACATGGTCTCAATAACTTTATCGAGGCACACGCGCGGCTCGCTGGTACGACGCAGCGCCATACGCGCGGCGTTGACCGCTTTCACGGAGGCAATCGCGTTACGTTCAATGCACGGCACCTGTACCTGGCCCGCAACCGGATCGCAGGTCAGACCCAGGTTGTGCTCCATGCCGATTTCCGCAGCGATGCACACCTGTGTCGGACTGCCGCCCAGCAGTTCTGCCAGACCCGCCGCCGCCATAGAGCAGGCCACGCCGACCTCACCCTGACAGCCCACTTCCGCACCGGAAATGGAGGCGTTCATCTTGTACAGAGAACCGATCGCGCTGGCCACCAGCATGTAGCGAGCCAGTGAGTTGGCGTTAACTTCGCGGATAAACTTGTCGTAGTACGCCAGTACCGCCGGAACGATGCCGCATGCGCCGTTGGTTGGCGCAGTCACGACACGCCCGCCCGCCGCGTTCTCTTCGTTGACCGCCAGCGCGAACATGTTGATCCAGTCGACAACCGCCATCGGGTCGGTCGTGGTTTTATCCTGGCTGACCAGCATACGACGCAGCGCCGCGGCACGACGTGGAACGCGCAGTTTACCCGGCAGTACGCCTTCCGTCGTGATGCCGCGCTCAATACCGCCGCGCATCACTTCCCAGACGTTGGCAAAGTGCTGTTCCAGCTCTTCTTTGCTGTGCAGCGCCAGCTCGTTTTGCATCATCAGGCCGGAAAGCGACAGACCGGTTTCCTGGCAGTGTTTTTGCAGATCGGCTGCGGATTTGTACGGATACGGCACGTTGACCGGCGCACTGTTCGACAAACCGAAATGTTCTTCATCAACGATGAAACCACCGCCAATGGAGTAGTAAGTTTGGCTGTAGAGGACCTTATCGCCCGCCAGCGCGCTAATACGCATCCCGTTCTCATGCAGAGACAGGTTGTCGGCATGGAAATTCATGCACTTATCGACCGGAAACTCCACTTCATGCTGACCATTCGCCAGCAGTAAACGTCCGTGGGTGTTCACGTCCTGAATAAAGAACGGAATGGCGTCGATATCGACGGTATCCGGCAGATTTCCCGCCAGACCCATAATAATGGCAATGTCAGTGTGGTGACCCTTACCGGTCAGCGACAGTGAACCATAGACATCCACCACGACGCGGGTGACATCGGTCAGGATATTGCGGGCAATCAGATCATCCGTGAATTGTTTGCCTGCTTTCATTGGCCCGA
Source organism: Citrobacter sp. CK191 (assembly GCF_030333435.1). NCBI lineage: Bacteria > Pseudomonadati > Pseudomonadota > Gammaproteobacteria > Enterobacterales > Enterobacteriaceae > Citrobacter > Citrobacter sp. CK191. The sequence continues at coordinate 18,040 of NZ_JAOWFX010000020.1, forward strand.
CGGTGTGAGAGCTGGAAGGGCCAATGCCGATTTTGAAAATATCGAATACGCTAATCATAGGGCATCCATTGCTTAAATCTCAGGGAGGAAGCGCCGCCCGAAAGCGGCGCTATAAAACTTAGCTGAACAGGGAGTAGAAAATAGCGGAGATAGCGATCAGACCCATAACAACAACGAATACGTTGCTGATGTGGCCGCTGTACTTACGCATTGCCGGGACTTTCTGGATGGCATACATCGGCATCAGGAACAGAATCATCGCGATGATTGGGCCGCCCAGGGTTTCAATCATTCCCAGGATGCTTGGGTTCAGCGTGGCGACAATCCAGGTCGTAACCAGCATGAACAGCGCAGTGATTTTGTTCAGTTTGTTGATTTCGATGGATTTGCCTTTGCCGCGCAGAGACTTGATAACCATTCCGTTGAAACCTTCACGAGCGCCCAGGTAGTGGCCGAGGAAGGATTTCGTGATGGCGATAATCGCGATGATCGGTGCCATCCAGGCGATAACTGGCGCGTTAAAGTGGTTCGCCAGGTAAGACAGAATAGAGATGTTCTGCTCTTTCGCTGCCGCCAGGTCTGCTGGCGTCAGGCTCAGTACGCAACTGAAGACGAAGAACATAACGGTCAGCACCATCATGATGTGAGCGAATGCCAGGATCTTAGAGCATTTCTTCTCAGCCGCATCGCCGTACTCTTCACGCTTCGCGACCGCGAAGGAGGAGATGATTGGAGAGTGGTTGAAAGAGAACACCATTACCGGAATTGCCAGCCACAGCGTCATCCACAGACCATTGCCGGTAGAGGCAGCGGAATCAAAGGAGAGCGTTTCCAGCGCTGCGCCGCTCCACTGAGGGATCAGGTACAGGGCCAGCAGCATCAGGGCCGCAACAAACGGGAATACCAGAATACTCATCGCTTTAACGATCATCTGCTCACCGAAGCGCACGATGGTCATCATGCCGACAATCAGGATCAGAGACAGAATCGCGCGCGGCGGCGGCGTGATGGTCAACTGGTGGGTCATGAAGCTTTCCACGGTGTTGGTAATCGCCACACTGTAAACCAGCAGAATCGGGTAAATCGCGAAGAAGTAGAGCAGAGTGATCAGTTTACCCGCGCCAATACCGAAGTGCTCTTCAACCACTTCAGTGATGTCTTCGCCAGGGTTTTTACCGGACAGCACGAAACGAGTCAGGCCACGGTGTGCGAAGAAGGTCATCGGGAAAGCGATAATCGCCATGATGATCAGCGGGATCATACCGCCGACGCCTGCGTTAATTGGCAGGAACAGTACGCCCGCGCCGATTGCCGTGCCGTAAAGGCCCAGCATCCACATGGTGTCCGTCTTGCGCCATCCGCTTCGAGAATCAATCGAAGCAATAGTGCTGGTTTGAGTGGTTTCCATCTGTTTCTCCTGGAGGAAGCTAAAAGTCAGGTTTGTGGTCTAATCCAATGAAAAAAGACCTGACCGTAAAATGAAATTCGTTTAATGACGATTTTTATATAATTTTTCGCCGTAATAATTTGCGGGCGGAAAGATACATTTAACTTATGAATGTATCAGTGATCGCGATCCCAAATGCAATAATCCACCTGTTATGTGGATAAATTTGGACCATTAATCTGTTAAAAAAACGTCAAAGCGAATTTACGGGCGCGAAGGCTACCATTAACGACATATGCCCTAAAAGATCGGGGCGCAATATACGGAGGTTTGGCTATAAAAAACAATGTTTTTGGAGGATTGTCGCGACTAATAAGAATTACGGCTGATAAATTACTATTGGTATTGTAAGGTAAACGTTTGCGCGTTAATGCTTTTATTTTGAAATATAAGCGGCATTTATAAACTTAGCTTCACTATGTGACTGGTATCAATGAAAAAACCGGGCGGTGAAAACACCAGACCCGGTCTGAGAAAGCGGACGATCGTCTGACCCGGCGGATGTGCTCCACCGGGCGCTGCGCGTTATGCGCAGATTTCGTAGCAGGGAATGTAAGCCGAGCCGGGCAGTTTCATACGATGCTGCGCGACAAAGCCCTGGAGCAGGTCGTCCATGCGACGCATCATCTCGCGGTCGCCGTGGATTTTATAAGGCCCGAACTCCTCAATCGCACGGATGCCGACCTCCTTGACGTTACCCGCAACGATGCCGGAGAAGGCGCGCCGCAGATCCGCCGCCAGAATTTCAACCGGTTGATCGGGGTAAAGTTGCAGATTCGCCATATTCTCATGCGACGGTTCGAACGGAATTTGCAGGTCCGGCGCGATGCGAATCGACCAGTTGAAGCTGTAAGCGTCGCCAGTGTCGCGGCGATTCTCTTTCACCAACGGCATCGCTTTTTTCATCAGCCGCGCCACTTCCGTGGCGTCATCAATGATGACGCGGTAGTAACGGCGGGCGTCTTCTCCCAGCGTATGCACGATAAATTCGTCCAGCACGCGGAAGTAATCCGCACTCTCTTTCGGCCCGGTGAGGATCAGCGGCAGTACCTGATCTTTATTCGCCGGGTTCATCAGAATCCCCAGCAGATAGAGAAGTTCTTCCGCCGTACCGACGCCGCCTGGGAAGATGATAATGCCGTGGGCGATACGCACGAAGGCTTCGAGGCGTTTTTCGATATCCGGCATGATGATCAATTCATTGACCAGCGGGTTAGGCGGTTCTGCCGCGATGATGGAAGGTTCCGTCATACCGATAAAGCGGCTGTCTTTGTAACGCTGCTGCGCGTGGCCTACTGCCGCGCCTTTCATTGGCGCTTCCATTGCGCCTGGCCCGCAGCCGGTGCAAATGTTCAGCTCACGCAGACCCAGCTGGGTGCCGACGCGGCGGGCATAGAGATATTCGTTTTCGTTAATGGAGTGACCGCCCCAGCAGACAACCATGTTTGGCGCTTCGCCGACGTGCAGCGCCCGGGCGTTGCGCAGGATCGAGAACACCAGGTTGGTAATATGCACCGAGCTTTCGAGATCCAGATGCTGGAAGCGGCCTGCATTGTGAATCTGACCGTTGACGAACAGGATGTCGCGCAACACGGCGAACAGGTTAGCCTGCAAGGCGCGGATGATGCGTCCGTCCACAAAGGCGTCTTCAGGCGGGTTAATCAGTTCGAGCTTCACGCCGCGTTCACGACGCAGCACGTTGATGTCGAAACTTTCAAAACGAGACAGCAATTCCTTGCTGTTATCAGTCAGACTGCCGGAGTTCAGTACGGCAAGCGAACAGTTACGAAACAGTTGATACAAGTCGCTGCTGGCCGTGCGTTTAAGCATATCGACTTCCAGCTGCGACAACATGTCCATTGAGCCAAGCGGGCTAATATGTGTAATCAAGTAAACTCCTTATGGGACGCAAGACGTCATTCCCTGTTGATTACAATAGCGCTGGCTTATGACCTTTCACAACCTTGCGCGCGGAATCAGGCGCGCAAAATTGAGAAAAAAAGATTACTGACGCACCAGTCTGCCCGTCGCAGGCACAAAATCGGTGTTGCTGCGCCACGGGTTGATATCCAGACCGCCACGACGCGTATAGCGCGCGTACACGCTCAGTTTTTCCGGCTGGCAGAAACGCAGAAGGTCGTTAAAAATGCGCTCTACGCACTGCTCGTGGAACTCGTTGTGATGACGGAACGAGACCAGATAACGCAGCAGCTTCTCGCGGTCAATTTTGCGCCCGCGATAACAAATTTGTATGGAGCCCCAGTCCGGCTGGTGGGTGATCAGGCAGTTTGACTTCAGCAGATGGCTGACCAGCGTCTCTTCCACGACTTTTTCGCCGCTGGCGGCATTCTCCAGGTAGTCGGTGCTGAACTGATAGTTATCGATGGTGATATCCTGGTCATCAATGCAGGTGCCGTGAAAATGGGCGGCAGGTTGCCCTTCCAGCTCATCAAGACGGTACAGCGCGACGCTGACTTCGCCTTGCGCACAGGCGCGCAGGTCGTTTTCCAGCGTCTGGCGCACGGCGTCCCAGGAGTCAAAACGGGTCTGGTTAAAGCTGTTCAGGTACAGCTTAAAACTTTTCGACTCAATCAAATTGACGCTGGTGTAGTCCAGTTCCACATGACCAACGGCGACCTGCGGCACGCCTTTCGCGTTCAGCCATGACAGTTCATACAGCGTCCAGATATCGGCGCCGTGAAAAGGCAGGTTGTCCGCTTTTAAATCCAGCGGATCGCGATTCAGGCTGCGCGGAACTCCCTGTAACAGGCTGGCGTCATAATTATCCCGGTAATCCGTTGATTTTCCGAGAGTCAGGCCATCAAGCGCCTGATGGTTTTCATAAGAAGACATGTTTCACCGTCATAAACCAGATACACTATGCGTCAAGTGTATCCTGGCTTTTATGAAGAGAGAAATCGGTGGACGAACTGACATCGCAAGCCCTGACGGCATTTACGACGCGTTATTGCGACGCATGGCATGAGAAACACAACAGCTGGCCGCTCAGCGAAGAGCTGTATGGCGTGCCTTCCCCGTGCATTATCTCTTCGACCAGCGATGCCGTTTACTGGCAGCCGCAGCCGTTTGAAGGCGAGGCGAATGTAAACGCGGTTGAACGCGCATTTGATATTGTGATACAACCTGCGGTCCATGCTTTTTACACCACGCAATTTGCCGGGGATATGTACGCGCAGTTCGCGGATGAAAAGCTGACGCTGCTGCAAACATGGAGCGCAGATGACTTCAGACGCGTTCAGGAAAACCTGATCGGCCATCTGGTCACGCAGAAGCGTCTCAAGTTACCGCCTACGCTTTTTATCGCCACGCTGGAAAATGAACTTGAGGTCATTTCGGTGTGTAATCTCTCTGGTGAAGTTTGCAAAGAGACCCTGGGAACGCGCAATCGTACCGTTCTGGCCGCCTCTCTTGCGGAATTCCTGACTCAGCTTAAGCCGCTTCTGTAATCCACTTTGCCAGACACTGTGTGAGAGATCTCTTACATACCCTGTGAGAGATCGCCAGATAATAAGCGAATACTTATCTCATGGTGTTAACTATAATTCCTTTAATATTAATGAGTTGAGTTAACAATCCTGCCTTTCATATGAAAATATCCTTAAGGCATTGTCTGTAAGTGTCTTGTAAGACAAGGCGAAACAGGCGATTCTATACCTGTCGACAAGGAGTCGCACAACGAAGCGAACGTCAGGATGATGGCGCTTCAGCAGGACACGCCAGGATGGTGTTACAAGGACAGGCTTCAGGATGAAGCAAAGTGGAAAACGCCGGATGCGTTAAGGGACACCTCCAGGACGGAGAACGAGAGCCGGGCAGGATGTTCGGTGGGGCAGGATGGCCAGGATACTTCAGGATGAAGTCGATTCGCATCGGGGTGATGTGAGCAGGATGCAAATTGTTCAGGATGAGCAGGTCGCAAGACCACAGGAAAAGTTGTCACGGATGAGCAGGGAGCACCAAAAGTAGCCGGAATGCTGCGAAACGAACCGGGAGCACTGTTTTTACAGTGCTCCCTTTTTTTATTTCGTCTTCACTGATGCTATTCTTCGCGCCAGTTTTTCATCACTGAGGTTAATTTCATGACGACTCATGACCGTGTGCGCCAGCAACTCCACGCGCTGGAAGCCCTGCTGCGTGAACATCATCACTGGCGGATGGACGAGCCGCAGGCCCACCTGTTTACCAGCACGCAACCTTTTTGTATGGATACGATGGAACCGCTTGAATGGCTGCAATGGGTGCTGATCCCCCGTATGCACGCGTTGCTTGATAACGCGCAGCCGCTTCCGCAAGCCTTTGCTGTCGCGCCGTATTATGAAATGGCGCTGACGGCCGATCATCCTCAACGCGAGGTGATCCTGGCGACATTGCAGGATCTGGACGCGCTGTTTACGAGCGATAACGTCTGATGCTGGAAATCCTCTATCAGGATGAATGGCTGGTGGCGGTGAATAAACCGTCTGGCTGGCTGGTTCACCGCAGCTGGTTGGATCGCGACGAAAAAGTCGTGGTGATGCAAACCGTACGCGACCAGATTGGTCAGCACGTCTTTACCGCCCACCGACTCGACAGGCCGACTTCCGGTGTCCTGCTGATGGGGCTTTCCAGCGAAGCGGGGCGCTTGCTGGCGCAGCAGTTTGAGCAGCATCAGATTCAGAAACGCTACCATGCGATTGTGCGCGGCTGGTTAATGGATGAGGCCGTTCTGGATTATCCGCTGGTGGAAGAACTGGATAAGATTGCCGATAAATTTGCCCGCGAGGATAAAGGCCCGCAGCCTGCCGTGACCCATTACCGGGGGCTGGCGACGGTCGAAATGCCGGTGGCGACCGGGCGTTATCCGACAACCCGCTACGGCCTGGTGGAACTGGAGCCGAAAACGGGCCGTAAACACCAGCTCAGACGTCATCTGGCGCATTTACGCCATCCGATTATCGGCGACAGCAAACACGGCGATTTACGTCAGAATCGCAGCGCCGCAGAGCATTTTGGTTGCCAGCGCTTAATGCTGCACGCCAGTCAACTGACGCTTACCCACCCCTTTACCGGTGAACCGCTGATCCTGCGCGCCGGCCTGGACGACGTCTGGATGCAGGCGTTATCACAGTTTGGCTGGCGCGGACTTCTCCCTGAGAATGAAAGGGTTGAGTTTAGTGCGTTGTCCCGGCAGGATGAAAATAATCAGGCTTAAATCAGGGAGAAAACGTTAATGGCGGAAATTGGTATTTTTGTCGGCACCATGTATGGAAACTCGCTGTTGGTTGCCGAAGAGGCCGAGGCGATCCTTACCGCGCAGGGGCATAAAGCAACCGTCTTTGAAGATCCGCAACTGAGCGACTGGCAGCCGTATCTGGATAAAGTTGTGCTGGTTGTGACATCGACGACGGGGCAGGGCGATCTTCCGGACAGCATTGTGCCGCTGTTCCAGGGAATAAAGGACAATCTCGGTTTTCAGCCAAATCTGCGTTACGGCGTGATTGCGCTGGGCGACAGCAGCTACGTTAATTTTTGCAATGGCGGCAAACAGTTCGATGCGCTGTTGCAGGAGCAAAGCGCGCAGCGTGTTGGGGAGATGCTGTTGATTGACGCCAGTGAACACCCGGAGCCGGAGAGCGAATCCAACCCCTGGGTCGAAAACTGGGGAACATTGCTCTCCTGAGCAAAACCCAGCCGGATGGCGACGTCCGGTCTACATGCGCAGTCTGTTGGCCTGATAAGCGTAGCGCCATCAGGCATTTGCCCTAAAACCCTTTCATACGAAAGGGTTTTCAGAGGCATTTTCATAGGGTCAAGCGACCCGTTTCACACTCCTCTTCTTTTGCTTCTCGCACCCTGTCTGTTTACCTCTTCGTTTTTCATTTCCGTGAAGTGGCTTCCATTGCCCTGGGCTTTTGCCACAAACATACGTGATACGCTGCCGAAATACTGTGTTGTTGCACGGTGAGAGTGCGAGGTGTGCTTTTTATACTTCTCGTGCCAGTTATTAAAAATGCAGTACACAAGGCAAACGACCTCATAAAAAGCTGCAAAAAAACACGAAACGTCATCTCTGATTCCCTACCGGTTGTGCAGTTCAGAGTGAGCGTAGATAACGCGAAAATTCAGGAGTGCAACAATGAGTTCATTAAGTCACGCGGTGAGCGGCGCGGAAAAACGCACCAATGCCCGCTACTGGATAGTGGTGATGCTGTTTATCGTCACATCCTTCAACTATGGCGACCGCGCCACATTGTCCATTGCCGGATCGGAAATGGCCAAAGATATTGGTCTCGACCCGGTAGGCATGGGGTACGTGTTCTCCGCTTTCTCATGGGCCTACGTGATCGGGCAAATCCCCGGCGGTTGGCTGCTCGACCGTTTTGGTTCTAAACGTGTCTACTTCTGGTCCATCTTTATCTGGTCCATGTTTACCCTGTTACAGGGCTTTGTGGATATCTTCAGCGGTTTTGGCATCATCGTGGCGCTGTTTACCCTGCGATTCCTGGTCGGGTTAGCCGAAGCGCCATCTTTCCCCGGCAACAGCCGAATCGTCGCGGCCTGGTTCCCGGCGCAGGAGAGGGGAACGGCGGTGGCGATTTTCAACTCCGCGCAATACTTTGCCACCGTTATCTTTGCGCCAATCATGGGCTGGCTGACCCATGAAGTGGGTTGGTCGCATGTCTTCTTCTTTATGGGCGGTCTGGGGATCGTGATCAGCTTTATCTGGCTGAAAGTGATCCATGAACCAAACCAGCATCCCGGCGTTAACAAAAAAGAGCTGGAGTACATTGCTGAAGGCGGCGCGCTGATCAATATGGATCAGAAAGATACGAAGGTGAAAGTCCCGTTTAGCGTGAAATGGGGCCAAATCAAACAGCTGCTGGGTTCCCGCATGATGATCGGCGTCTATATCGGCCAGTACTGCATTAATGCGTTGACCTATTTCTTTATCACCTGGTTCCCGGTTTATCTGGTGCAGGCGCGTGGCATGTCGATTCTGAAAGCGGGATTCGTCGCTTCCGTCCCGGCTATTTGCGGCTTCGTGGGCGGCGTGCTGGGCGGCATTATTTCCGACTGGCTGATGCGTCGTACCGGCTCGCTGAACATCGCCCGTAAGACGCCGATCGTGATGGGGATGCTGCTGTCGATGGTGATGGTGTTCTGTAATTACGTCAACGTCGAATGGATGATTATCGGCTTCATGGCGCTGGCCTTCTTCGGTAAAGGCATTGGCGCGTTGGGCTGGGCAGTCATGGCGGACACCGCGCCGAAAGAGATCAGCGGCTTGAGCGGCGGCTTATTCAACATGTTTGGCAATATTTCCGGCATCGTAACGCCAATTGCGATTGGCTACATCGTCGGCACGACCGGCTCGTTCAATGGCGCGCTGATTTACGTTGGCGTCCATGCGCTGGTGGCGGTACTGAGTTACCTCGTGCTGGTCGGGGATATTAAACGCATCGAACTGAAACCTGTAGCAGGACAATAAATATGACAACGCAATCAAGTCCCGTCATTACCGATATGAAAGTCATTCCGGTGGCCGGACATGACAGTATGTTACTCAACATCGGTGGGGCGCATAACGCGTATTTCACGCGCAATATCGTCGTCCTCACCGATAACGCCGGTAACACCGGCGTGGGTGAAGCGCCCGGCGGCGAGGTGATTTACCAGACGCTGGTGGATGCGATTCCGATGGTTTTAGGCCAGGAAGTGGCCCGCCTGAATAAAGTGGTGCAACAGGTGCATAAAGGTAATCAGGCTGCCGACTTTGATACCTTTGGTAAAGGCGCCTGGACTTTCGAACTGCGGGTGAATGCGGTAGCGGCTCTGGAAGCGGCGCTGCTGGATCTGCTGGGCAAAGCGCTGAATGTACCGGTGTGCGAACTGTTAGGGCCGGGCAAACAACGCGATGCGGTGACTGTGCTGGGCTACCTTTTCTACGTGGGCGATCGCACCAAAACGGATTTACCTTATCTCGAAAAAACGCCGGGCAATCATGACTGGTATCACCTGCGCCATCAGGAAGCGCTCACCAGCGACGCGGTTGTGCATCTGGCGCAGGCGGCGCAGGATCGCTACGGCTTTAAAGATTTCAAACTGAAGGGCGGCGTGTTGCCCGGCGAGCAGGAGATCGACACGGCCCGCGCGCTGAAAAAACGCTTCCCGGATGCGCGAATCACGGTTGACCCAAACGGCGCCTGGCTGCTGGATGAAGCCATCGCACTGTGTAAAGGGCTGAACGATGTGCTCACGTATGCTGAAGATCCGTGTGGCGCAGAACAAGGATTCTCCGGGCGTGAAGTGATGGCGGAGTTCCGTCGTGCGACGGGGCTGCCGGTCGCGACCAACATGATTGCCACCAACTGGCGTGAAATGGGCCATGCGGTGATGTTAAACGCGGTGGATATTCCGCTCGCCGACCCGCACTTCTGGACGCTCTCCGGCGCGGTGCGCGTGGCGCAATTATGCGATGACTGGGGGCTGACCTGGGGCTGCCATTCGAACAACCATTTCGATATTTCCCTGGCGATGTTCACTCACGTTGGCGCTGCCGCGCCGGGTAAACCGACGGCGATTGACACCCACTGGATCTGGCAGGAGGGCGATTGTCGCCTGACGAAGCAACCGCTGGAAATTAAAGACGGAAAAATTGCAGTGCCGGATGCGCCGGGTCTTGGCGTGGAGCTGGACTGGGAACAGGTGCAGAAAGCGCATGACGCTTACAAAAAACTGCCCGGCGGCGCGCGCAATGACGCAGGCCCGATGCAATACCTGATCCCCGGCTGGACTTTTGATCGTAAACGCCCCGTTTTCGGCCGTCGCTAATTCATATAAGGACTGAATGATGAGTACACAATTTACGACCCCTGTTGTTACCGCTATGCAGGTTATCCCGGTTGCGGGGCATGACAGTATGCTGATGAACCTGAGCGGGGCGCATGCGCCGTTCTTCACCCGTAATATCGTCATTATTAAAGACAATTCTGGTCACACCGGCGTAGGGGAAATCCCTGGCGGTGAGAAAATCCGCCAGACGCTGGAAGAGGCGATCCCGCTGGTGGTGGGTAAAACGCTGGGTGAGTACAAAAACGTGCTGAATGCCGTGCGTCATCAGTTCGCCGATCGTGATGCGGGCGGGCGCGGCTTACAAACCTTCGACTTACGTACCACCATTCATGTGGTCACCGGCATTGAAGCGGCGCTGCTTGATCTGTTAGGCCAGCACCTGGGGGTTAACGTGGCATCCCTGCTGGGTGAGGGGCAACAGCGTAGCGAAGTGGAAATGCTTGGCTATCTGTTCTTTGTCGGCAACCGTAAAGCGACGCCGCTGCCGTACCAGAGCCAGCCGGATGAGAAATGCGACTGGTATCGTCTGCGTCACGAAGAGGCGATGACTCCTGATGCGGTCGTCCGCCTGGCGGAAGCGGCATACGAGAAGTATGGCTTTAACGACTTTAAACTGAAGGGCGGCGTTCTGGCGGGAGATGAAGAGGCGGAATCCATTGTAGCGCTGGCGAAACGCTTCCCGAATGCCCGCGTGACGCTGGACCCGAACGGCGCCTGGTCGCTGAACGAAGCAATCCAAATCGGTAAGTACCTGAAAGGCTCGCTGGCCTATGCGGAAGATCCGTGCGGGGCGGAGCAGGGTTTCTCTGGTCGTGAAGTGATGGCGGAGTTCCGTCGCGCGACCGGCCTGCCGACGGCCACCAATATGATCGCCACTGACTGGCGTCAAATGGGGCATACGCTCTCCTTGCAGTCTGTGGACATTCCGCTGGCTGACCCACATTTCTGGACGATGCAGGGATCTGTTCGCGTCGCGCAGATGTGCCATGAGTTCGGCCTGACCTGGGGTTCGCATTCCAATAACCACTTTGATATTTCCCTGGCGATGTTCACGCATGTGGCGGCCGCCGCGCCAGGCAAGATCACCGCGATCGATACCCACTGGATCTGGCAGGAAGGTAATCAGCGTCTGACCAAAGAGCCGTTTGAAATCAAAGGCGGTATGGTGCAGGTGCCTGATAAACCAGGTCTTGGCGTTGAGATTGATATGGATCAGGTGATGAAGGCGCACGAGTTGTATCAGCAACACGGCCTGGGCGCGCGTGATGATGCGATGGGAATGCAGTATCTGATCCCGAACTGGACATTCGACAATAAGCGCCCGTGCATGGTGCGCTGACTGTATTGAACCGGTTTCGTCATGGGGTCGGTTCTTCTCCTGGTGTATGCTTAGTACAGTCAACATGCGTAAGGATGCTTTATGAAAATAGTGATCGCACCGGACTCTTATAAGGAAAGTTTGAGCGCTCTTGAGGTAGCGACCGCCATTGAGGAGGGGTTTCGTGAAATCTGGCCTGATGCGGATTACGTAAAACTCCCGGTTGCTGATGGTGGTGAGGGAACGGTTGAAGCGATGGTCGAGGCCACGGCAGGCCGGATTGTTGATGTTGACGTGACGGGCCCGCTCGGTGACAGCGTGCGGGCATTTTATGGGCTTTCTGGCGACGAGCGTTCGGCCTTTATCGAAATGGCCGCCGCCAGCGGGCTGGAGTTGGTTCCACCGCAATTACGCGATCCGCTAAAAACCACCTCGTGGGGAACCGGTGAGTTAATTCGCCACGCTCTCGATGCCGGGGTGGAACATATTATTATTGGCCTTGGCGGTAGCGCGACGAATGACGGCGGAGCCGGTATGGTGCAGGCGCTGGGGGCGAAATTGCTGGATGCGCAGCACCAGGAGATTACGCAAGGCGGCGCGGCGCTGGAAGCGCTCTCAAAGATTGATATCAGCGGTATTGATAAACGTCTTGCCGCGTGTCGTATCGAAGTCGCCTGCGATGTCACGAATCCGCTGACCGGGAAAGAGGGGGCATCTGCGGTATTTGGTCCGCAAAAAGGCGCCACGCCGGAGATGATTCAACGCTTAGATGACGCGCTGACGCACTATGCCCGGCTGATTTCCCGCGATCTGGATATTAACGTATTCGAACTGGCGGGCGGCGGCGCGGCGGGCGGTCTGGGGGCCGCATTATATGCGTTTTGCGGCGCGGAGTTACGGCGCGGCATTGAGATCGTGACCGATGCCTTGCATCTGGAAGAGTGCGTTGCTGATGCGGATCTGGTTGTTACCGGAGAAGGGCGCATCGACAGCCAAACGATTCACGGCAAAGTGCCTGTCGGCGTGGCAAAGGTCGCGAAACGACATAATAAGCCCGTGATTGGCATTGCAGGTAGCCTGACGGCGGATGTGGGTGTTGTACACCAACATGGGCTGGATGCTGTTTTCAGCGTGATTTATACCATCTGTACGCTGGATGAGGCGCTGGAGAATGCCGCAGAAAATGTGCGCATGGCTGCGCGCAATATCGCCGCCACCCTTAACGTGGGGCAACATTTACGTTAACTGCCTGATGGCGCTGCGCTTATCAGGCCTACGGCCACGCACCTGTAGGCCGGATAAGACGCGCTAGCGTCGCCATCCGGCATCCCCCTCATCCTAATATTTTCTTTGCTTCGCGCGCGACGTTGTCCATCTCATCAAGCAGCTCCAGGAACTCGGGTTCAAGCTCCTCTTCTTTGGTGCCGCTGCGTAACTGCTGCTCAATTAACTGGCACAAGTTTTTCATGCGCGGCACCCCGCTGTAGCCGCAGCTGCCGTGCAGCGTGTGGATGAGATCCACCAGCCCTTCGGGCGCCTCTCCCACCAGCTGTTCTTCAATTTTGTTACGCACTTCCGGCAGGAAGTTGATGAGCATTTGCAGCAGATCCCGCGCCAGATCGGATTTTCCGGCCGCCTGGCGCAGCGCCAGTTGCCAGTCGAGCGTTGCGTTCGGGTTGACGATAAACTCTGTCGATTCAGCGGCGGGTAATCGGGTTGCTACCACGGCCCCCGGCTTATAGCGTAACAGCAGACTGTGCAGCTTTTCTTCTTCTATCGGCTTGGCCAGATAGTCATTCATCCCCGCGCTCAGCAGCTTCTCTTTCTGACCCGCCATCGCATGTGCCGTCACGGCGATCACCGGCGTTTGCTGCTGATGCGGAAGCTGATGAATCAGCTCACAGGCGCGGATACCGTCCATATCCGGCATCTGAATGTCCATCAGGATCAAATCAAACTGCATCTGTTTGGCCCGTTCCACCGCCTGATGCCCGCTGTCGCAAAGCTCCACATGCTGGACTTTGTCCTCCAGCAGCGCGCCGATCAGCTTCAGGTTGGCCGGGTTATCGTCGACCGCCATTACCGTCATGGCGATTTTGTTCTCATCCGTCAGCAGCGGTTCAACATGCTGATTTAAATGGCAGTATTCCGTCAGCGCAGGCAGTAAACGCGTTGAGGTGAGCGGTTTTAACAGACAGGCCGCCGCGCCGCCTTGCTTGAGTTTTTCGGCGTTAATCTGGGCATGGCAAGGCAGCGCCAGCAGCAGGAAGTCCGTCATGGCGGCGGCTTTTGCCAGCCGTTCTTGCTGCATGGTGAGCGGTTCGTTAAAGGTCACCGGAACGCTGATGAGCAGGATATCGTAGTGATCCAGCGGCAACGCTGAGAACGTCGGGCTGTAGATCACCTCCAGCGGCGTGTCGCTCAGCATATCCAGCGTGCATTGCGCGGCGGTGGCGTTCGGTTCGACGTAGGCCAGCCGTTTTCCGACCAGACAGCGCGTTGGCGGCGCGTCGCTTATCACATTCGGGTTGAGATCGAGATTAATGTGGAACCAGAAAGTGGAACCGCGATTGGGCTGACTGTGGAACGAGATATCGCCGCCCATCTCATTGACCAGTTTTTGCGTAATCACCAGCCCCAGACCGGTTCCGCCATGACGGCGTGAAATGCTGGCGTCCGCCTGGCGGAAAGCCTGGAACAGACGCGACTGGTCGCGCTCGGGAATGCCGATGCCGGTATCGCGGATCTGGATTTCAATCTGTACTTTGGTATTACTGAGCGCGCGCTTTTCAACCAGAATGTCGATATTGCCGCTTTCGGTAAATTTAATGGCATTACCGACCAGATTGGTAATGACCTGCTGTAGGCGCAGCGGGTCGCCAATGACGTTATCCGGTACGTCATTTTTGATGTTTAACGTGAGCTCCAGCCCTTTGTCATGGGATGAATGCGCCAGCAGCGTCACCACTTCATCCAGCGTGCTGCGTAGCGGGAAGGGAATGCTTTCCAGAATCAGCTTGCCCGCTTCCAGCTTGGAAAAATCGAGCACGTCATTGATGATCGCCAGCAGGTTGTTGGCCGAACGCTCGATAGTATTGAGGTGATCGCGCTGGGTTGTATTGAGTTCGGTTTTTAGCGTCAGACGGGTAAAGCCAATCACGCCGTTAAGCGGCGTACGCAGTTCGTGCGACATGTTGGCCAAAAACTCAGACTTAATACGCGCCGCTTCCTGAGCGCGCTTCTTCGCCAGATCCAGCTCAACGTTCTGGATCTCCATCTGTTCCAGCGTTTCGCGCAGATCCGAAGTGGCCTGATCGATATTATGCTGCATCTCTTCATGGTAAGCGGCAAGCGACATCGCCATCGAGTTGATGCCGTTTTTCAGCATATCCAGCTCGCCCAGCATAAAGCCCTCGACGCGGCTGTCGAGCTGCCCACGACGAATGCGGTCAACGGTATTGACCATATTACGAATGGGGCCGGTGACGTCGCGCATCAGGCGCCAGCCAAAAATTAAGGCAATGCCGATACAGAACAGCATCATCACGCTGGAGATGAAAATCTCTTTGTACTGTTGCAGGCGGACGGACTTGAGATCCAGTTCAAGCGCCACATATCCCAACATATTTCTCGGCGTTTTGGCATCTGTTACGGGGGATTCGTCCGGCGAATACCTTTCGGAGATAATCGGCGTTCGCAGGATCATAATGTCCCCGTGGCGGGTCACGCTCAGCCTGCGGGGAAACGGCTCCCCGGTGGCGAGCTGCATTTCTGACGGATCGAGATGGAAATTGGATGTGACAAACAGCCGGTTATTCTCGTCATAAACGGAAATGGCGCGCACGATGTCGGAGTGGCGGCGATGGAGAACGCTGATGAGCTGCCCGATTGATTCGCGGTTTTGCAGGTTCATGCCATATTCGCTGGAGACCGCAAGAGGTTCGATAATGCTGGCGCCAGCATCTTCCAGTTGACGCTGCAAGTCGTTATAGCGATGCACAACGAAAAAGATACTGAGCAGTAAACCAATGAGGACGGTCGGGGCCAGGATCAGAATCATCATGCGTGCGCGCAGGCTGTAGTTGGTCATGGAGTTCCGTTATGGGACAATTAGGGTCACACTGTTAAATTGAGAAATATCTCGTCGATGGCGCAATTCTACTCTGCAAAACGACGCGTGACGACGCGTCAGATCATAACCGTTACGGTCAATGACCTCGATCCTTTTGGTCAGGGCGTGGCTCGCCATAATGGAAAGGCGCTGTTTATACCGGGATTACTGCCCCAGGAAAAGGGCGACGTCGTCATTACCGAAGATAAAAAACAGTTCGCCCGCGCGCAAGTTAAGCGTCGCCTGAATGATAGCCCGGAACGGGAAACGCCGCGCTGCCCGCACTTTGGCGTCTGTGGCGGCTGCCAGCAGCAGCATGCCAGCGTCGCGCTGCAACAACGCAGCAAAAGCGCCGCGCTGTCGCGCTTAATGAAATGCGATGTCGCCGAGGTGATCGCCGATACGCCGTGGGGCTATCGACGCCGTGCGCGTTTAAGCCTGAATTATCTGCCTAAAACTCAGCAATTGCAGATGGGATTTCGCAAGGCGGGCTCCAGCGATATCGTGGATGTCAGGCAGTGCCCCATTCTGGTGCCCCAGCTTGAGGCGCTGCTGCCCCGCGTCAGGGCGTGTCTGGAAAGTTTGCAAGGAAACCGCCACTTTGGCCATGTCGAGCTGGTACAGGCGGGGAATGGCACCCTGATGGTGCTGCGTCATACGGCGCCCTTGAGCGCGGCGGACAGAGAAAAACTGGAACGCTTTTCGCATTCTGAGGGACTGTCTCTGTTTCTGGCCCCTCAAAGCGACATACTTGAACCGCTTACCGGGGAGACGCCCTGGTATGATTCAAACGGGCTACGCTTAACCTTCAGCCCGCGCGACTTTATTCAGGTCAACGAAGGGGTGAACCAGAAAATGGTCGCCCGGGCGCTGGAATGGCTGGATATTCAACCTGGCGACCGCGTTCTGGATCTGTTCTGCGGCATGGGGAATTTTACTCTGCCGCTGGCGACGCGCGCCGCCAGCGTTGTGGGCGTTGAAGGCGTTCCGGCGCTGGTGGAAAAAGGCCGGGAAAACGCGCGGCGTAACGGATTACAGAATGTGACATTCTTTCACGAAAATCTCGAAGAAGATGTCACGAAGCAGCAATGGGCGAAAAATGGTTTTGATAAAATTTTGCTCGATCCCGCTCGTGCCGGGGCGGCAGGCGTGATGAAACACATTATAAAGTTAAAACCAATTTGTATTGTTTATGTATCCTGTAATCCTGCTACGCTGGCACGGGATAGCGACGCCTTGTTGAATGCCGGATACCAAATTCAGCGGCTGGCGATGCTCGACATGTTCCCACACACTGGGCATCTGGAATCAATGGTGTTGTTTGAGCGTTTGTAATGAGTCATGGCTTGCTGACTTCGGTAGGCCTGGTCCCTTAAGGAGAGGACAATGGTTGCGGTAAGAAGTGCACATCTTAATAAAGCTGGTGAGTTTGATCCGAAAAAATGGATCGCGAGTCTGAGTATCTCCAGCCAGCAGTCGTGTGAACGCTTAGCCGAAACCTGGGCGTATTGCCTGCAACAGACACAAGGACATCCCGATGCGGAACTGTTGCTGTGGCGTGGCGTGGAGATGGTGGAAATCCTCTCTACGTTAAGTATGGATATCGACACGCTGCGGGCGGCGCTGCTCTTCCCCCTGGCTGACGCCAATGTTGTCAGCGAAGATATCCTGCGCGAGAGCGTGGGGACATCGATCGTCAATCTGATTCACGGCGTGCGCGATATGGCGGCGATTCGTCAGTTGAAAGCGACGCATAACGATTCCGTCTCCTCCGAGCAGGTGGATAACGTTCGTCGGATGCTGCTGGCGATGGTGGAC
The DNA here is from genome assembly GCF_030333435.1 of Citrobacter sp. CK191. Lineage (NCBI taxonomy): Bacteria > Pseudomonadati > Pseudomonadota > Gammaproteobacteria > Enterobacterales > Enterobacteriaceae > Citrobacter > Citrobacter sp. CK191. Next base: position 35,587 of record NZ_JAOWFX010000020.1, read on the forward strand.
GACTTCCGCTGCGTGGTCATCAAGTTGGCGGAACGTATCGCCCATCTGCGCGAGGTTAAAGACGCGCCGGAAGATGAACGCGTACTGGCGGCGAAAGAGTGCACCAATATCTATGCTCCGCTGGCTAACCGGCTGGGCATCGGGCAACTGAAGTGGGAGCTGGAAGATTACTGCTTCCGCTATCTGCACCCGGCGGAATACAAGCGGATCGCCAAACTGTTGCACGAACGCCGCATTGACCGCGAGCATTACATTGAAGAGTTTGTCGGGCATTTGCGTTCTGAAATGAAAACCGAAGGCGTGAAGGCGGAGGTCTATGGCCGCCCGAAACACATCTACAGCATCTGGCGCAAAATGCAGAAAAAGCATCTGGCGTTTGACGAGCTGTTTGACGTGCGCGCCGTGCGTATTGTGGCCGAACGTTTGCAGGACTGCTATGCCGCGCTGGGGATTGTGCATACGCACTATCGCCATCTGCCGGACGAGTTCGATGATTACGTCGCCAACCCGAAACCTAATGGCTACCAGTCAATTCATACGGTGGTGCTTGGCCCTGGCGGTAAAACCGTTGAGATCCAGATTCGTACCAAACAGATGCACGAAGATGCCGAACTGGGCGTCGCGGCGCACTGGAAGTACAAAGAGGGAGCGGTCTCCGGGGGCGCACGCACGGGCCATGAAGACAGAATTGCGTGGCTGCGTAAGCTGATCGCCTGGCAGGAAGAGATGGCGGATTCTGGCGAAATGCTGGATGAAGTGCGCAGCCAGGTCTTTGACGACCGGGTGTATGTCTTTACGCCAAAAGGCGATGTGGTGGATCTGCCCGCAGGCTCCACGCCGCTTGACTTTGCCTATCATATCCACAGCGATGTGGGGCATCGCTGCATCGGGGCGAAAATCGGCGGGCGTATCGTGCCGTTTACCTATCAGTTGCAGATGGGCGATCAGATTGAAATCATCACCCAGAAGCAGCCAAACCCTAGCCGGGACTGGCTCAACCCGAACCTGGGCTATGTGACGACCAGCCGTGGCCGTTCTAAAATCCACGCCTGGTTCCGCAAGCAGGATCGGGACAAGAACATTCTCGCCGGGCGGCAAATCCTCGACGATGAACTGGCGCATTTGGGCATCAGCCTGAAAGAGGCGGAAAAACACCTGCTGCCGCGCTACAACTTCAATGAGCTGGAGGAACTGCTGGCGGCGATTGGCGGCGGGGATATTCGCCTTAACCAGATGGTGAACTTCCTGCAATCGCAGTTTAATAAGCCGAGCGCCGCCGAACAGGATGCCGCCGCGCTGAAACAGCTTCAGCAGAAAACATACGCCCCGCAGAATCGCCGTAAAGACGATGGTCGCGTGGTGGTGGAAGGGGTCGGCAACCTGATGCACCACATTGCGCGCTGCTGCCAGCCGATTCCTGGAGATGAGATTGTCGGGTTTATCACCCAGGGGCGTGGGATCTCCGTTCACCGGGCGGACTGCGAACAGCTTGTGGAGCTGCGTTCTCATGCACCGGAACGTATCGTGGATGCGGTGTGGGGCGAGAGCTACTCTGCGGGATATTCGCTGGTGGTACGCGTTCAGGCCAACGATCGCAGCGGCTTGTTGCGGGATATCACCACCATTCTGGCTAACGAGAAGGTAAACGTGCTGGGGGTGGCCAGCCGCAGCGACACCCGGCAGCAGCTCGCCACCATTGATATGACCATCGAAATTTACAACCTGCAAGTGCTGGGGCGCGTTCTCAGTAAACTCAACCAGGTGCCGGATGTGATCGACGCGCGTCGTTTGCACGGTAATTAATTTTTCCAGGCCGGATAAGCTTTGTAGGCCTGATAAGACGCGTCAGCGTTGCCATCAGGCATTGCCAGTTGCCGGATGGCGGCTGTCGCCTTATCCGGCCTACGTTGGTGACAATTTTCAGGATATTCCAATGAATCAAATCGATCGCCTGCTTGGCATCATGCAACGCTTGCGCGACCCGGAAAACGGCTGCCCGTGGGACAAAGAGCAGACGTTTGCCACCATTGCGCCGTATACCCTTGAAGAAACCTATGAAGTGCTCGACGCCATTGCCCGTGAGGACTTTGACGACCTGCGCGGAGAGCTGGGCGATCTGCTGTTTCAGGTCGTGTTTTATGCGCAGATGGCGCAGGAAGAAGGGCGCTTTGACTTTAATGATATTTGCGCCGCCATCAGCGATAAACTGGAACGTCGCCACCCGCATGTTTTTGCGGACGTTGCCGCTCACAACAGTACCGAGGTATTAGCCCGCTGGGAGCAAATCAAAACCGAAGAGCGCGCGCAGAAAGCGCAGCATTCGGCGCTGGATGATATTCCCCGCAGCTTACCGGCGTTAATGCGCGCGCAAAAAATCCAGAAGCGCTGTTCGAACGTCGGCTTTGACTGGACGACGTTAGGGCCGGTTGTCGATAAGGTGTATGAAGAGATCGACGAGGTCATGTTCGAGGCGCGGCAGGCTGTCGTAGACCAGGCTAAACTGGAGGAGGAAATGGGCGACCTGCTCTTTGCCACCGTCAATATGGCGCGTCATTTAGGGACAAAAGCAGAGACCGCGTTACAAAAAGCCAATGAAAAGTTCGAACGGCGTTTTCGTGAAGTTGAGCGGATTGTTGCGGCGCGAGGCCTGGAAATGACGGGGGTTGATCTGGAAACAATGGAAGAAGTCTGGCAGCAGGTAAAACGCCAGGAAATTGATCTCTAACGAATTTAGGCAGTCAAGGGCGTTTTGTGTGATTTTTTAAATAACAAGCTCTTGATTTACGTCAAAAACATTTACCCCAAAGGGGCTATTTTCTCTTCCCGTTATGTTGATGAAACACCTTGTATACTGCCTCTTCGAGTTATTCGAGTCGCAACAAGGCGGCGACTGAAAGAATCCCCAGGAACATAGAAATGCGATGTGACTGGGGTGAGTGAAGGAAGCTAACACTGGTGCGGCTTGAAGAACGAAGGAGAGGGGATAATGAAAGTTTGTGGCATACGCCATGTTCGGGTATACTGCTTTCCCGTCCTGGTTATTCCATCGTCTTTTAAACCTAACTTCTCAGGTTCAGCATGACAACGAACTATATTTTTGTGACCGGCGGGGTCGTATCCTCTCTGGGTAAAGGCATTGCCGCAGCCTCCCTCGCAGCCATTCTTGAAGCCCGTGGCCTCAACGTGACCATCATGAAACTGGATCCGTACATCAACGTCGATCCTGGTACTATGAGTCCAATCCAACACGGGGAAGTGTTCGTTACTGAAGACGGCGCCGAAACCGATCTGGACCTGGGTCACTATGAGCGCTTCATTCGCACCAAGATGAGCCGCCGCAACAACTTCACCACGGGTCGTATTTACTCTGACGTTCTGCGTAAAGAACGCCGTGGCGACTATCTGGGCGCAACCGTACAGGTTATCCCGCACATCACCAACGCGATTAAAGAGCGCATCATCGAAGGCGGCGAAGGCCACGACGTGGTGCTGGTCGAAATCGGCGGTACTGTCGGTGATATCGAGTCCCTGCCGTTCCTGGAAGCGATTCGTCAACTGGCGGTTGATATCGGTCGTGAGCACGCGCTGTTTATGCACCTGACGCTGGTGCCGTACATGGCCGCGGCAGGCGAAGTCAAAACGAAACCGACGCAGCACTCCGTTAAAGAACTGCTCTCCATCGGTATCCAGCCGGATATTCTGATCTGCCGTTCCGATCGCGCCGTTCCGGCCAATGAGCGTGCGAAGATTGCATTGTTCTGTAACGTTGCTGAAAAGGCCGTTATTTCTCTGAAAGACGTCGATTCTATTTATAAAATTCCGGGCATGTTGAAATCTCAGGGCCTGGACGATTATATTTGTAAACGATTCAGCTTAGACTGCCCGGAAGCGAACCTGGCCGAATGGGAACAGGTTATCTACGAAGAAGCGAACCCGGCGGGCGAAGTGACTATCGGTATGGTCGGCAAGTACATTGAACTGCCGGATGCCTATAAGTCGGTGATTGAAGCGCTGAAACACGGTGGCCTGAAGAACCGTGTCACCGTCAACATCAAGCTGATCGATTCGCAGGATGTTGAAACGCGCGGCGTCGAAATTCTGAAAGATTTGGACGCTATCCTGATCCCTGGCGGCTTCGGCTACCGTGGCGTTGAAGGTAAGGTCGCGACGGCGCGTTATGCGCGTGAAAACAATATTCCTTATCTGGGTATTTGCCTGGGTATGCAGGTTGCGCTGATTGAGTTTGCGCGCAACGTAGCGGGTATGGAAAACGCCAACTCAACGGAATTTGTGCCAGACTGTAAGTACCCTGTTGTGGCGCTGATTACCGAGTGGCGTGACGAGAACGGCAACGTTGAAGTCCGTACGGAGAAGAGCGATCTGGGTGGCACCATGCGTCTTGGCGCGCAGATGTGTCAGCTTTCCGATGAGAGCCTGGTTCGCCAGATGTACGGTACGCCGACAATCACTGAGCGCCATCGTCACCGCTATGAAGTCAACAACATGTTGTTGAACCAAATTGAAGCTGCGGGTCTGCGCATTGCGGGCCGTTCCGGGGATGATCAGTTGGTCGAGATCATCGAAGTGCCGAACCATCCGTGGTTCGTTGCCTGTCAATTCCACCCGGAATTTACTTCAACGCCGCGTGACGGGCATCCGCTGTTTGCAGGCTTTGTGAAAGCCGCCAGCGACTATCAGAAGCGTCAGGCGAAGTAAGAAGTAAAAAAAGTTAGAACGGCAACGCGTACCAAAAGGTACGCGTTGTTTGTCTGGAGTTTTAGTTTAACTTGTACTGAGGAAAACCTAATGTCCAAAATCGTTAAAGTCATCGGTCGTGAAATCATCGACTCCCGTGGTAACCCGACTGTTGAAGCCGAAGTACACCTGGAAGGTGGTTTCGTTGGTATGGCAGCCGCTCCGTCAGGTGCTTCTACGGGTTCCCGCGAAGCGCTGGAACTGCGCGATGGCGACAAATCCCGTTTCCTGGGTAAAGGCGTAACCAAAGCTGTTGCAGCGGTTAACGGCCCGATCGCTCAGGCAATCCTTGGCAAAGACGCCAAAGATCAGGCTGGCATTGATAAAATCATGATCGACCTGGACGGTACTGAAAACAAATCTAACTTCGGTGCGAACGCGATCCTGGCTGTGTCTCTGGCTAACGCCAAAGCCGCTGCGGCCTCTAAAGGTCAGCCGCTGTACGAGCACATCGCTGAACTGAACGGCACCCCGGGCAAATACTCCATGCCGGTTCCGATGATGAACATCATCAACGGCGGCGAGCACGCTGACAACAACGTTGATATCCAGGAATTCATGATTCAGCCGGTTGGCGCTAAAACCCTGAAAGAAGCAGTACGTATGGGTTCTGAAGTGTTCCACAACCTGGCTAAAGTTCTGAAAGCTAAAGGTATGAACACTGCTGTTGGTGACGAAGGCGGCTATGCGCCGAACCTGGGCTCCAACGCTGAAGCACTGGCTGTTATCGCTGAAGCGGTTAAAGCTGCTGGCTACGAGCTGGGCAAAGACATCACTCTGGCGATGGACTGCGCAGCATCTGAATTCTACAAAGACGGCAAATACGTTCTGGCTGGCGAAGGCAACAAAGCATTCACCTCTGAAGAATTCACTCACTTCCTGGAAGACCTGACCAAACAGTACCCGATCGTTTCCATCGAAGACGGTCTGGACGAGTCTGACTGGGACGGTTTCGCATACCAGACCAAAGTGCTGGGCGACAAAATCCAGCTGGTTGGTGACGACCTGTTCGTAACCAACACCAAGATCCTGAAAGAAGGTATCGACAAAGGCATCGTTAACTCCATCCTGATCAAATTCAACCAGATCGGTTCTCTGACCGAAACGCTGGCTGCTATCAAGATGGCGAAAGACGCTGGCTACACTGCCGTTATCTCTCACCGTTCTGGCGAAACTGAAGACGCGACCATCGCTGACTTGGCTGTTGGTACCGCAGCAGGCCAGATCAAAACCGGTTCTATGAGCCGTTCTGACCGTGTTGCTAAATACAACCAGCTGATTCGTATCGAAGAAGCGCTGGGCGAAAAAGCTCCGTACAACGGTCGTAAAGAGATCAAAGGTCAGGCGTAATCCTGCTCTTCACTCTTAACGTAAAAAACCCGCTCCGGCGGGTTTTTTTATGGCGTGCGTTTGGCGCAGTTGCTGTGCATGACCTTAGCGAGGCTTTCTGCGATAATCACTGATTATCCCCTTAACAGAGAATGCTATGCAGTACCCGATTAACGAGATGTTCCAGACCCTGCAAGGTGAGGGTTACTTTACCGGCGTCCCCGCCATTTTTATCCGTTTACAGGGATGCCCGGTTGGCTGTGCCTGGTGCGATACCAAACACACCTGGGATAAGCTTGAAGATCGGGAAGTGTCGTTATACAGCATCCTGGCGAAGACCAAAGAGAGCGACAAGTGGGGCGCGGCAAGTAGTGAAGACCTGCTGGCGGTGATAAGCCGACAGGGGTATACCGCGCGTCATGTCGTGATCACCGGCGGAGAGCCCTGTATCCATGACCTGATGCCATTGACCGATTTACTTGAGAAGAATGGATTCAGCTGTCAGATTGAAACCAGCGGTACCCACGAGGTGCGCTGTACGCCGAATACCTGGGTGACGGTCTCGCCGAAGGTGAATATGCGCGGTGGCTATGATGTCCTGTCGCAGGCGCTGGAGCGTGCGAATGAAATCAAGCACCCTGTTGGTCGCGTCCGTGATATTGAAGCGCTGGATGAGCTATTGGCGACGCTGAGCGACGATAAGCCGCGAATCATTGCCTTGCAGCCAATCAGCCAGAAAGAAGACGCGACGCGTCTGTGCATTGAAACCTGTATCGCGCGTAACTGGCGCTTATCAATGCAGACGCACAAATATCTGAATATTGCGTGATAAAAAATCGTTAGCGCGCTTGCCGGGGGCGCTTCGCTTGCCCGGCCTACGGTCATACTCATTTGTAGGCCGGATAAGACGCAACGCGTCGCCATCCGGCACGTTCGCCCGTTCATTTACAGGCCGGATAAGACGCGAGATAAGGAATGCTACGCGTTCGACCAGCTTTGAATCGAATCGACGTTATCCAGATTGCCATGCAGCACTTCATACGACTTTTTCAAAATCACATCGGTGTATTGCGTTAAGTCGCGGAAAATCCCTTTATTCAGTGCGTCATAGCGTCTGGCATTGCTCTCTATCGGCATAAACACATCTTTTACCCGCACCATTTTTTCAACCGCGGTCTCATAGTTCGGGTACAGACCAAGCCCTATGGCCGTGTTAATTGCCGCTCCCAGACTCGCGCAACCATTTATCACATTGCGTCTGGCGGGGAGATTGAACACATCGGCAAAGATTTGCATAAACAGGTCGCTATTCGAACCACCCCCGGTGATGATCACATGTTTAGCAAAGTGGTTCATTTCATTGCACATATTGTCGTAGTTGTTTTTCAGCGTCAGCGCAACGCTCTCCAGAATAGAACGGTAAATCCATGCGTAATCCATGCTGGAATCAAAGCCGATCATGATTCCTCGCTTGAACGGTTCCCAGGGATTGGTTAGCCAGTCGAGAACCGTCATTAAACCGTTACAGCCAGGCGGTACGCCGGCCGCTTTCTTATTGAGTAAATCTTCCGGCGACAGCCCCTGTGCTTTGGCGTCCTGAATCAGTGATTCGCCCAACATATCCCGCAGCCAACTGACCGTCCACATGCCTTTACGAATACCGTAGCCTTCATAGAGCAGGGTTTCGGGAATAGAAGACATAATCGGCCAGTAAGCGACCGGATCTTTGGGGAGCGCTTTGCCGTTCATCATCAGGGCGATATAGGTGCCTAATGAGATAACTGCGGTTTCATCGTCCAGCAATCCTGCGCCCAGTGCTTCCACCGGTTTGTCGCTGGTAGTGCAGACCACGGGCAAGCCGACAGGGAAACCCGTTGCCAGGGCGGCGGCTTCAGTCAGATGACCGAGCACGCTTCCCGGCATCTGGACGTCAAACAGCATCCTGCGCGGAATGTTGAACTTCTTCATCACCTCATCGTCATCGCTCCACGCCCAGGTTTTGTAATCCACCGGCCACTGCCCAAAGTAGTTGGCGATATTGTCTTTAAACTCACCGGTTAAGCGATGCGACAGATAACCTGAAAATGAGGTGACATAAGCCACATCGGGGTTGGTATGCTCGTAGGGACGGGTTACGCGCGCGTCCTGCCAGCTAATCAGCGGAGCTGCGGGCGTGCCGTCGGCTTTTAATAATGCGCGACAGCAACGGATGGAACCCAGACCGATTCCAGCAATGTCTTTTCTGTCACCCGAAAACTGACTCATCAGGTCTTGCCCTGCGGAGCATAAAGACGTCCATAAATCATCATCAGGATGTTCTGCCGTATTGGCATCGGGTGTATACATGGGCTGTAACAATCCTTTCCCTTCGCACACCACATTCCCTTCGAGATCGTACATCACGACCTTCGTACTCTGACTTCCGCCATCAATTCCAATGATGTATTTCTTCGACATTGTCATTCTCCTTAATTTTCTCTCTTCACTCGCCGGAGGCTTCTGCGGCCAGCGATGTCATCTTTTCCGGTGTGGCGTTAGCGGTACGAATTTTGCGAAAGAGCAAAAAGGTAAACAGAATCACCATACACAGCGCCGCCAGTCCCATCAGCCACATGTTGCGATAGGCTTCCGCTGCCGGGAGCGTGTCCTGCCAGTGGCCTACGATCGGATAAACAAAAACGTCGGGTAGAAAACCGATAACCGAGCAGATACCTACCGTCGTTCCCATGATGTAAGACGGCGTTCTGGCTTCACCAGGGCAGGCCCAGTAAAGCCCGCGTGAGGCGTAGCAGGTGAAGCCCAACAGCAGAATCAGGCCGATCCCCATCACGACAGACTGTGGATTTGAGTTGGTGGCCAGCAGCGCAATAAGCGCGACGGCTCCGACAATGGAGAGAAGCTGAATGACGCGCGTCGGCGATTTAATTTTGCTGTAAGTGGTAATGATGCCGCCCAGCGGGCCACAGATAGCGCGGAAAATTTTGTTGATCACAATGCCCATGTAACTCGCGGCGACCAGCGACATGCCATACATTTCGGTCAGGTAGTTGGTGGAGTAGCTGAGGATGGCATAGATCGTAAAGACACCGAAGATGACCATGCTGCAATACCAGGTGGTGCTGATGCGTAACACGGCCAGAATATCGCTGAGCTGGAATGATTTTTTCTCTTCTTTTGCCGCGCTGCTGTGATGATGACCATCGCTGACGAAGAACCAGCACAGGATACCCAGCAGGATATAGACCACGCTGTAAATCAGAATCACCGTTTTCAGGCTGTTGCTGTCATCCGGCGCGAAGCGAGAAAAGACCCACATGGTAAACACTGCCAGCGACATCACGCCGACGCCGCGCAGCCCTTCCATCCAGCCCATAATTTTGCCTTGTTCACTGTGATCGCCAAGCAGCGACGCGGCTTTAATGGATACGGACCACAGCATCAGGATTGTCGTAATCGCGAACGCGACCTGAATGCACAGCATGACCCATAGCGGTGGATACGTCGCCATGACCAGACCGAGTAGTCCGGTAATAATCATTGCGGAGGTAATCATTTTGCGATGGGAAAATTTATCGGCGATGATTCCGCTGGGCGCATAAAGAATAATAGCAGCAACACCAAAGGTACTCATTATTAGCCCTATTTCGGTATTGCTAAATCCCATAAATTTTGCCATGGGAATTTGATATATATAGCGTAAATAAGCCAGATCAAAACTGACGCCACCGCTAAAACTAATAATGGCGAGGGTTATCCAGCGGCGATATGAGTTGTGTTGCATATCGAATTCCCATTTGTAATGGACAAAAAAAAGAGAAAAGTAAGCCGCCTTTTCAGGAGGATTACTTTTCTCAGGTCTCTAGTAATTACGTTAGAAATAGCATGGAAGGGCAGCTTATAGTGTGAGAATAATCACGCTTCTTGTTTTTTACCATAATTACAAAGCGAACGGTTCATCTGTGATTACGATCACATTAGATGTCTGGAGGTTGTGCTAAAAATTTACGCCAGTTACCAGAGATAATGAGAAAGGTAACTTCCCTCTCGCGGGGGAAGTTACCTTTCTTTTTTTTTGCCTGAAGGAATTTGGAGCCAACTATGTCGATCGAATCTCTCAATGCATTCTCAATGGATTTTTTCTCCCTGAAAGGGAAAACGGCAATTGTAACGGGCGGGAACAGTGGTCTGGGTCAGGCTTTCGCGATGGCGCTGGCGAAAGCCGGAGCCAATCTTTTTATTCCCAGCTTCGTAAAGGATAACGGTGAAACGAAAGAACTCATTGAAGCACAAGGTGTTGAAGTGGCGTTCATGCAAGTGGACATCACCGAGAAAGGCGCGCCGCAGAAGATTATTGCCGCCTGCTGCGAGCGTTTTGGCACGGTAGATATTCTGGTGAACAACGCCGGGATCTGTAAGCTGAATAAGGTTCTGGACTTTGGCCGCGCGGACTGGGACCCGATGATTGATGTTAACCTGACTGCGGCGTTTGAGCTGAGCTATGAAGCGGCAAAAATTATGATCCCACAAAATAGCGGGAAAATTATTAATATCTGCTCTTTGTTCTCTTATCTTGGCGGGCAGTGGTCTCCGGCTTATTCAGCAACCAAGCATGCGCTTGCTGGTTTTACCAAAGCATATTGCGATGAGCTTGGGCAATATAATATTCAGGTTAACGGTATTGCGCCGGGTTATTATGCCACTGATATTACGCTGGCAACCCGCAGTAACCCGGAAACTAATCAGCGTGTATTGGATCATATTCCGGCCAATCGTTGGGGTGATACTCAGGATCTTATGGGGGCGGCGATATTCCTCGCCAGTCAGGCATCAAATTATGTTAATGGTCATCTTTTGGTTGTCGATGGCGGTTATCTGGTGCGTTAATTTTAATATCGGTGGTTTCTGGTTTTTATTTTATTCTGCATTGACTATCAGGAAGGATTTATTATGTCATTATCCCGTGAAGCGATTGTTGACCAGTTAAAAGAAATTGTGGGTTCCGGGCGTGTTATTACGGATGAAACCGTATTAAAGAAAAACAGTATTGACCGTTTTCGCAAATATGCGGATATTCACGGCGTTTACACGCTGCCCATTCCGGCGGCCGTGGTTAAGCTCGGTTCGACGGAGCAGGTCTCTCGTGTTCTGGCATTCATGAATCAGCATAAAATCAATGGCGTGCCGCGTACCGGCGCATCTGCGACGGAAGGCGGTCTGGAAACTGTCGTCAAAGATTCTGTGGTGCTGGACGGCGCAGGGATGAATCAAATCCTGAGTATTGATATCGAAAACATGCAGGCAACCGCGCAATGTGGCGTACCGCTTGAGATTCTGGAAAACGCGCTGCGTGAAAAAGGCTATACCACCGGGCACTCGCCGCAGTCTAAGCCGCTGGCGCAGATGGGCGGTCTGGTCGCCACCCGCAGTATCGGCCAGTTCTCCACGCTGTACGGCGCGATTGAAGATATGGTGGTGGGGCTGGAAGCCGTGCTGGCGGACGGAACCATTACCCGCATCAAAAACGTGCCTCGCCGGGCGGCCGGGCCGGATATCCGCCATATCATCATTGGGAACGAAGGCGCGCTGTGCTACATCACTGAAGTCACAGTGAAAATCTTTAAGTTCACGCCCGAAAACAACCTCTACTACGGCTATGTGCTGGACGACATGAAAACCGGTTTCGACATCCTGCGTGAAGTCATGGTGGAAGGCTATCGCCCCTCCATTGCGCGCCTGTACGACGCCGAAGATGGAACCCAGCACTTCACGCATTTTGCCGACGGCAAATGTGTGCTGATTTTTATGGCTGAAGGCAATCCGCGACTGGCGCAAGCCACCGGCGAAGGGATTGCAGAGATCGTGGCGCGCTACCCGCAGTGCCAGCGGGTGGACAGCAAACTTATCGAAAACTGGTTCAACCATCTGAACTGGGGGCCGGAAAAAGTGGCTGCCGAACGCGTACAGATCCTGAAAACCGGCAATATGGGCTTTACGACGGAAGTATCTGGTTGCTGGAGCTGCATCCATCAAATCTACGAAAGCGTGATCAACCGTATCCGTACCGAGTTCCCGCATGCGGACGATATCACCATGCTGGGCGGCCACTCTTCTCACAGCTATATCAACGGCACCAACATGTATTTTGTGTATGACTACAACGTGGTGGACTGCAAGCCGGAAGAGGAGATTGATAAATACCATAACCCGCTCAACAAGATCATCTGCGAAGAGACGATCCGTCTTGGCGGCTCAATGGTGCATCACCACGGCATTGGTAAGCACCGCGTTCACTGGAGCAAGCTGGAACACGGTAGCGCCTGGCCGCTGCTGGAAGGTCTCAAGCGCCAGTTTGATCCAAACGGTATTATGAATACAGGCACGATCTACCCGATTGAAAAATAGAGAGTTATACGCAAAATCCTTTAAGCTGCATCAGGCAGCTTAAAGGGCGAAGCGTATAAACGGCTTCTCAACCGGGAAGCCGCGACTTTACCGGACAATGAAGGGGCTACGATGAACACTTCACCGGTGCGAATGGATGATTTACCGCTGAATGGTTTTCATTGCCGCATTGCTGCGCTGACATTCGGCGCGCATTTGACCGATGGCTATGTATTAGGCGTCGTCGGCTATGCCATGATCCAACTGACCCCCGCCATGCAACTGACGCCTTTTATGGAAGGGATGATTGGCGGCTCGGCGCTGGTTGGACTTTTTCTCGGTAGCCTGATCCTGGGATGGGTATCTGATTATATCGGGCGTCAGAAAATTTTTACCTTCAGCTTTATGCTGATAACCATCGCCTCTTTCCTACAGTTTTTTGCCACAACGCCGGAACAGCTTATTGGCTTGCGCATTCTGATTGGTATCGGCCTTGGCGGTGACTACTCGGTTGGTCATACATTGCTGGCTGAATTTGCGCCGCGTCGCCATCGGGGAATATTACTGGGCGCATTCAGTGTGGTGTGGACTATCGGCTATGTTCTGGCGAGCCTGGTGGGGCATCATTTTATTCAGGAAACGCCGGATGCCTGGCGCTGGCTGCTGGCATCGGCATCATTACCCGCGCTGTGCATTACGTTCTTACGCTGGGGAACGCCGGAGTCGCCTCGCTGGCTGATGCGTCAGGGGCGGATAACAGAAGCGTATGCGATTGTGCACCGCTATTTTGGCACGCATGTGCTGCTCGGCGATGAGGTGGCGGCGCCGACGAGCAGACATATCAAAACGCTATTTTCAACGCATTACTGGCGAAGAACCGCGTTTAACAGCGTGTTCTTTGTCTGCCTGGTGATCCCGTGGTTTGTGATTTACACCTGGCTTCCCACCATTGCACAAACGATCGGTCTTGAAAATGCGCTAACCGCCAGCCTGATGCTTAACGCGCTGCTGATTGTTGGCGCGCTGCTGGGGCTGTTGTTAACACACCTGTTGGCGCACCGCCAATTTCTGCTCGGCAGTTTTATGCTGCTCGCCGCGACGCTTGTCGTCATGGCTTGTTTACCGGCGGGAAGCAGCCTGACGCTGTTGCTGTTTGTGTTGTTCAGTACCACCATTTCTGCCGTCAGCAATCTGGTGGGGGTTCTGCCTGCGGAAAGCTTCCCGACGGATATTCGTTCCCTGGGCGTCGGGTTTGCCACGGCAATGAGCCGATTAGGGGCGGCGATCAGCACCAGTTTGTTGCCCTGGACGCTGGCGCAGTGGGGAATGCAGGTTACGCTATTACTGCTGGCTGGGGTATTAGTCATCGGATTTGTGGTGACCTGGCTGTGGGCGCCGGAAACCAAGGCGCTGCCGCTGGTGGCTGCCGGGAGTGTGGACAAAAGACAGGGAGGTGTGAATGAACATTCTGTTAGCGTTTAAGGCAGAGCCCGATCCCGGTATGTTGGCGGAGAAAGACTGGCAGGCGGCGACGGCGGATACCCACGGCCCGGATGTCTCCTTGCTGCGTTGCTCCCCAGGTGCGGATGAACAGGCGGCGGCAGCGTTGCTGCTGGCTCAGCGCAATGGGGGCTGTGAGATGACGTTGACTGCGTTAAGCATCGGCGATGAGCGGGCGCTCCACTGGTTACGTTATTTTGTCGCGCTGGGTTTTGAGACGCCGGTGTTGCTGGAGACGACGGCAGACCTGCGGTTTGCTCCCGAATTTGTCGCCAGGAACATTGCCGACTGGCAGCGTAATCACGGTGCGGATCTGATTATAACGGGCTGTCAGAGTAGCGAGGGTCAGAACAGTCAGACGCCATTTCTGGTTGCTGAAATGCTGGCGTGGCCCTGTTTTACCCAGGTGGAGCGTTTTACGCTTGAGCCTCCTTTTATTGTGGTTGAGCAGCGAACGATGACCGGGCTTCGGCGTTGTCGGGTACGGTTCCCGGCCGTCATCGCCGTCAGGCAGTGTGGTGAAGTGGCGCTTCCCGTACCGGGGATGCGCCAGCGTCTGGCGGCGGCGAAAGCAGACGTCGTGCGTCGGAGCGTTGTGGTTGAGACAACACCAGCGGTTCAGTGCCTGCGTCTGGAGAGACCGGAACAGCGGCGGCATGCAACGATTATCAGCGGCGCGACGGCACAGGAAAAAGCCCGGAGGCTATGGGCGGATTATTTGCGCCAGAGGATGCCGTCATGAAAATTGCTATCATTACTGACTCGCATGAGTGTGCGGCGATGGCGAGCTGGATCGCAGAGAATGCGCTTTGCACCGCAGAACTGGAGCGCTGGATTATCGATCCCGTGCCGGATGTTGCAGAGCAGGTGCTGGATGCGCTGGCGGCGCAATGGCTGCGGACACCTGTTGATATGCTGATCTTTCCGGCAGGTAGTCCGGGCGATGAACTGGCGACGCGACTCGCCTGGCGTCTGCATGGCGGCAGCCTCTGTCAGGTTCAGGCTGTGGATGTGCGACAAGGCCTGGTGAAAAAATCCCATTGGGGGAATGCGCTGACGGCAACGTTGCAAATTACCGCGCGCCCTTTGTGCCTGTCGCTGGCGCGACAGCCGGAGGTGAGCACTTCTGGTCATTCCTTGCCTGTGATGACGGAATATCTGATTACCCCCACGGCGCCCCCCGACTGGCTGGATAAGGTGGAAAGCGTAAATAGCGTCACTACCCATCCTTTGTTACGTGCCGGGCGCGTACTGGTGGTTGGGCAAGGGGGAAGTGAAGCGGATGCAGATAAGATTACCGCGCTTGGTCAGGCGCTTGATGCTGAGGTAGGGTACAGCCGTGCGCGGGTGATGAACGGCGGTTTTGATGCCGATCGCGTGACTGGAATATCGGGGCATCTGCTGTCGCCGGATGTCTGTATCGTGGCTGGCGCGTCAGGGGCGGCGGCGTTGATGGCCGGAGTACGCCAGAGCCGTTTTGTTGTGGCGATAAACCACGATGCCAGCGCGCCGGTTTTTTCGCAGGCGGATGTCGGGATTGTCGATGACTGGCTACCGGTGCTGGAAGAGTTGGTCCGCTGCAAAAATGCCTGATGGCGCTACGCTTATCAGGCCTACGTGTAGGCTACAAAATGCCTGATGGCACTATGCTTATCAGGCCTACGTGTAGGCCGGATAAGACGATTTATCGTCGCCATCCGGCGTTGCCCGGCTTAATTAAGGTGTTTCGCTAACGTCCAGACATCGGTATTGGTGGTGGAAAGCGCCGCCACACCGGCTTTCATCGCATTGCGGGCGTCTTCTTCATCGCATACCAGCCCCCCGGCAATCAGCGGCTGGCGTATCTTCTCTGTCACCCAGCCCAACACTTTCGGCATACAGCCCGGCAGGATCTCAATACAGTCCGGGTTTGACTGCGCGACCTGCTTATCAATATTGTGAAATGAAATGGAATCAACGATAAACAGACGGTGAATACAGAAAAAACCTTCCGCTCTGGCGGCTTTCAGCATTGCCGCTTTCGTGCTGATGATGCCATCCGCTTCGGTGACCAATTTTAAAAACTGGATCACGACCTCTTTATTTGACGCCCCCTCCAGCAGATCAACGTGGATAAACGCATATTTACCCGCATTTTTTATTTTCTTCACAATCGCGCTGATGGTGCAAATGTTCCCGTACAGCACGGAGATGAACTGACATTCGGAATCAATGGCTAACTGTAGGCTGGCGTTATCTTTAACGGCGGCAATCACCGGATTCTGGCGGAGCAGGTGTAACAGGGGCATAGATTATCCTTATATACTCGTCATACTTCAATTTGCTGGTGCGTTGGCTTTCCTCGCAACTCGAATTATTTAGAGTATCAAATTAGCCAAATCGGTAAGTGATGCCAAACCCAGATGCCGGGTAGCGCCACTGTTGCAGCGTTTTTTCATCACACAGTAGTCGACAGGCGCCACACTCCAGGCAGCCGCGAAAGTCGACTTGCAGGCCCCCTTCCGGCGTGCGGGAAAAGAGTCCGGCGGGGCAGGACGTGATCAGCCGTTCTGCCGTTTTGCTGTCGACAGCGGCAGCCGTAACGATATGGGAAATATCGGCGGGGCGCCAGATGTTGCGGGCTACAGACATCGTAAGCTCCTGATAATATCGCCTGCCAGATGGCGCAGGCCGTGACGGCGAAAATGACGCCAGACGATCTGGCGCAGCGGCGGCACAGGATGATGCCCCTGATGCCAGAGCTCGTGAGAAATATCCTGCATTAATGCAGGCCATTGACGATACCATCCCGGGCGCTGCAACAGCGCGGGAACATCCCGATAGCGTTGCAAAACCTCCCACAGCAGACTGTGCTGGATGTCCTGATGATAGGCCGGGAACAGATTTTGCGGCGCATGTTTCTGGCAGGCGTTAATCAGGGTTTGCGCGGCCGCCTGAGCGCCGATGAGCGCCATATCCATACCGCGTACGGAGAAGCCGGTATTGACGCAGCTGCGCAACGCATCGCCTGTCAGCAGCCAGCCTTCGCCTGCGTACTGGACGGGCATGCTGTGTAAGCCGCCTTCCGGCACCAGATGTGCGCCGTACTCCAGCGTTTCGCTGCCTCTGAGCAAAGGACGCAGCGCTGGATGTGCTTTGAGCCGTTCCAGCATTTCGACTGTCGGAATGTCGCTCTGCGCAACAGAAGAGAGTGGACACACTACGCCTAAAGAGAGCGTCTCCTGGTTGGTATAAAGAAACGCGCCGCCAGGGAGATCGCCGCAAATTTCTCCGCTAAACAACATGGCGGCACCTTCCGCCCCGGACAATCGAAAGCGCTCTTCAAGCGTCTGTTTATCCAGCGCCAGCACCTCTTTGATCCCCAGCGCCATTGATGTCGCGGCGGGGCGAGGCAGGAATCCATACCGTTCCGCCAGCACGCTGTTTGCTCCTTCTGCCAGTACGACATAACGGGCGCGCAGCGTTTCATCTTCGCACATGACGCCGCAGACTCGGCCATCTTCAATATGGAGCGCTTCAACCGTAACGCCGTTAACGCACTGTACCCCTGCGGCCTCGGCCTGAGCGACAAACCAGGGATCGAAGCGGGCGCGCAGCAGGCTCCATGAGTCACCGTCTGGTTGCAGGCTGGACCAGGTTGTTGCGCCATCACGGGTTAATAGCGTGAGGTTTTCCTGAGTGATACGGCGTTCAAGGGGGGCGGACTGGTGAACGTCGGGAAGAAGTTCGGCGAGCGCATGACAATATAAACGACCGCCGGAAAGATTTTTGCTGCCGGGAAACTCACCGCGTTCAATCAGCAGGACTGAGAGTCCAGTCCGCGCACAGCGTAAAGCACAAGCGGTGCCCGCTATCCCTGCACCGATGATGATGATATCGAAATCGTCAGCCATGTTGTGCTCCAGAAATCCTGAGAACACAACCCTAACATAACGTTATTTAAGGAAAATTGACCCGCGACACAAACGAAAAAATCACTCGCCGCGATACACGCAGCCTGCTGTGCAGGTCTCTTTCACCATTACTGCGCTCAGCAGCGGTACGGCAGGTTTAACCTGATCCCAAATCCATTTTGCCAGCACTTCGCTGGTTGGATTTTCCAGACCTGGAATATCGTTCAGATAATAATGATCCAGACGATCGTACGTCGGTTTGAACGCGGCTTTCAGTTCGGCGAAATCCATGATCCAACCGGTATGCGGATCGACGTCACCGGTAATTTCAAGGCGCACCATAAATGAATGACCATGCAGGCGGCCACATTTATGCCCTTCCGGTACGTGGGGCAGGCGGTGAGCGGCTTCAAAGGTGAAATCTTTAAACAAGGTGGTGGACATGGATGATTAACTCTCAAGAATACAAAAACCGCCGTAGGGTACCGGAAAGCACATTTTTTATCATTAACTAAAACGGCGTTGACGCGCGGATAATGAGATTTACACAAGAATTGTGAATTATTTCTTTCTATTTCAATAAGTTGTTTAATCGCTTTTGTTGTTAATAACTATAACTAAAACAGGTTAGTCCATTTGGTTATTTGTTATTTCCATCCCTTCTTTAATTGTTATTATCCCCGCCGTTAACCTTATCGCTAGTTTGGTCTTTTTGCATAAATTCCGCTTTGCTACTGGAACATAACGACGCATGACAACACAGGCCCCACCATCCGCTTTGCTTCCGCTAAACCCGGAGCAACTGGCACGCCTTCAGGCGGCCACAACCGATCTTTCTCCCACCCAGCTTGCCTGGGTTTCCGGCTATTTCTGGGGAATGCTGAACCAGCAGCCGGGCACGCTCGCCGCCACGCCAGCGCCTGTCGCTGAAATGCCGGGTATTACGCTTATTTCTGCATCGCAAACCGGCAATGCGCGGCGCGTGGCGGAAGCCCTGCGCGATGACCTGCTGGCGGCGAAACTGAGCGTCACGCTGGTTAATGCGGGCGACTACAAATTCAAACAGATCGCCAATGAAAAGCTGCTGGTTGTGGTCGCGTCCACGCAGGGCGAAGGCGAGCCGCCGGAAGAAGCCGTTGCGCTGCGTAAGTTTCTGTTCTCTAAAAAAGCGCCGAAGCTCGACAACACCGCCTTCGCCGTCTTTGGCCTCGGTGATACCTCCTATGAATTTTTCTGCCAGGCGGGTAAAGATTTCGACAGCAAGCTGGCGGAACTGGGGGGGGAGCGTCTGCTCGATCGCGTCGATGCGGATGTGGAATATCAGGCTGCGGCACAAGAATGGCGGGCTCGCGTTGTTGACGTACTGAAAGCGCGTGCGCCGAGCGCATCGGCAGCGCAGGTCGCTGTCGCGGCAACGGGGGCCGTGAATGACGTGCATTCCAGCCCTTATACTAAAGAAGCGCCGCTGAGCGCCTCGCTCGCCGTCAATCAGAAAATTACCGGCCGCGACTCGGAAAAAGATGTGCGCCATATCGAAATCGATCTGGGCGATTCCGGCCTGCGTTATCAGCCGGGCGATGCCCTGGGCGTCTGGTATCAGAACGATCCTGAACTGGTCAAAGAGATCGTCGAACTGGTCTGGCTGAAAGGCACGGAACCGGTCACCGTTAACGGTAAGGTGCTGCCGCTTGCCGAAGCCTTGCAGTGGCATTTTGAGCTGACGGTGAACACCGCCAATATCGTGGAAAACTACGCCACGCTGACCCGCAGCGAATCGCTGTTGCCGCTGGTGGGTGATAAAGCCCAGTTGCAGCATTACGCCGCGACGACGCCTGTCGTTGATATGCTGCGTTTCTCTCCGGCTCAGCTGGATGCTGATGCGCTGGTGGGGCTGCTGCGCCCGCTAACGCCGCGTCTTTACTCGATAGCCTCTTCCCAGGCGGAAGTTGAGAGCGAAGTGCATATCACCGTAGGCGCCGTGCGTTATGAAATAGAAGGCCGGGCGCGGGCGGGCGGGGCATCAAGCTTCCTGGCCGACCGCGTGGAAGAAGAGGGTGAAGTGCGCGTATTTATCGAATACAACGATAATTTCCGTCTGCCGGCCAACCCGGAAACACCAGTGATCATGATTGGTCCAGGCACCGGGATCGCCCCTTTCCGCGCCTTTATGCAGCAGCGTGCGGCAGATGAAGCGCCGGGTAAAAACTGGTTGTTCTTTGGCAACCCGCACTTTACCGAAGATTTTCTCTACCAGGTGGAATGGCAGCGCTACGTCAAAGAGGGCGTCCTGAGCCGCATCGATCTGGCCTGGTCCCGCGATCAAAAAGAAAAAATATACGTACAAGACAAACTGCGCGAACAGGGCGCAGAGCTGTGGCGCTGGATTAATGACGGCGCGCACATTTATGTCTGCGGCGACGCGAATCGCATGGCGAAAGACGTTGAGCAGGCACTGCTGGAAGTGATTGCCGAATTCGGCGGTATGGATGCCGAAGCGGCGGATGAATTTTTAAGTGAGCTGCGCGTTGAGCGCCGTTATCAGCGAGATGTCTACTAATGAGCGAAAAACATCCAGGCCCACTGGTGGTCGAAGGTAAACTGGCAGATGCCGAGCGCATGAAGCTTGAGAGCAACTACCTGCGCGGCACCATTGCTGAAGATTTGAATGACGGCCTGACCGGCGGTTTTAAAGGCGACAACTTTCTGCTGATCCGTTTTCACGGTATGTACCAGCAGGATGACCGTGACATTCGCGCCGAGCGCGCCGAGCAGAAGCTGGAGCCGCGTCATGCGATGCTGCTGCGTTGCCGTCTGCCGGGTGGGGTTATCACCACCAGACAGTGGCAGGCGATCGATAAATTCGCCGCTGAAAATACGATTTACGGCAGCATTCGCCTGACTAACCGTCAGACCTTCCAGTTCCACGGCATTCTGAAAAAGAACGTGAAGCCGGTACATCAGATGCTGCACTCCGTTGGGCTGGACGCGCTGGCGACCGCCAACGACATGAACCGTAACGTGCTGTGCACCTCTAACCCGTATGAGTCTGAGCTGCATGCCGAAGCCTATGAGTGGGCGAAAAAGATCTCCGAGCATTTGCTGCCGCGCACCCGCGCTTATGCGGAGATCTGGCTTGATCAGGAAAAGGTCGCCACAACGGATGAGGAGCCGATCCTCGGCCAGACCTATCTGCCGCGTAAGTTCAAAACGACCGTGGTGATCCCGCCGCAGAACGACATCGATCTGCACGCCAACGACATGAACTTTGTCGCCGTGGCGGAAAACGGCAAGCTGGTGGGCTTTAACCTGCTGGTCGGCGGCGGGCTTTCTATTGAGCACGGGAACAAGAAAACGTATGCCCGCACCGCGAGCGAGTTCGGCTATCTGCCGCTGGAGCATACCCTGGCGGTGGCGGAAGCGGTGGTGACGACTCAGCGCGACTGGGGTAATCGTACCGATCGTAAAAACGCCAAAACCAAATACACTCTGGAGCGTGTTGGGGTCGAGACGTTCAAGGCGGAAGTCGAGCGTCGTGCAGGCATCAAATTTGAACCGATCCGCCCGTATGAATTTACCGGGCGCGGCGATCGCATCGGTTGGGTGAAAGGCATCGATAACAAATGGCACCTGACGCTGTTTATTGAGAATGGCCGTATTCTGGATTATCCGGGGCGCCCGCTGAAAACCGGTCTGCTGGAGATCGCGAAGATCCACAAGGGCGAATTTCGTATTACCGCTAACCAGAACCTGATCATTGCCGGCGTGCCGGAAAGCCAGAAAGCGAAGATTGAAAAACTGGCGCGCAACCACGGCCTGATGAATGCGGTCACGTCGCAGCGTGAAAACTCGATGGCCTGCGTATCGTTCCCGACCTGCCCGCTGGCGATGGCGGAAGCGGAGCGTTTCCTGCCGACCTTTGTCGATAAAGTGGACGCGTTGATGACCCACCACGGCGTGAGCGATGAGCACATCGTGCTGCGCGTGACGGGCTGCCCAAATGGCTGCGGACGCGCCATGCTGGCGGAAGTCGGTCTGGTGGGGAAAGCGCCGGGTCGTTATAACCTGCATCTGGGCGGCAATCGCATCGGAACGCGTATCCCGCGTATGTTCAAAGAGAACATTACCGAGCCGGAAATTCTGGCGTCGCTGGATGAACTGATTGGGCGCTGGGTGAAAGAGCGCGAAGCGGGTGAAGGCTTCGGCGACTTTACGGTGCGTGCGGGCATCATTCGCCCGGTGCTCGATCCCGCCCGGGATTTCTGGGAATAACGTGCATCGCCGGATGGCGGCATAAATGCCTTATCCGGCCTACGTAGACGGTAGGCCGGATAAGCGCAGCGCCATCAGGCAAGGCAAACAGTGAGGAACTTATGTCCGTACTCGATCTAAACGCCCTGAATGAATTGCCGAAAGTCGAGCGCGTCATGGCGCTGGCTGAAACCAACGCGCAGCTGGAAAAGTTGGATGCTGAAGGACGCGTGGCGTGGGCGCTGGAGAATCTACCCGGTGAATACGTGCTCTCGTCGAGCTTTGGTATTCAGGCGGCGGTCAGCCTGCATCTGGTTAACCAGGTTCGCCCGGATATTCCGGTTATCCTGACCGATACCGGCTATCTGTTCCCGGAAACCTACCAGTTTATTGATGAGCTGACGGAAAAGCTGAATCTGAACCTGAAAGTCTACCGTGCGACAGAAAGCGCGGCCTGGCAGGAAGCCCGCTACGGTAAACTGTGGGAGCAAGGCGTTGAGGGCATTGAGAAATACAATGACATCAACAAAGTCGAGCCGATGAACCGGGCGTTAAAAGAGCTTAACGCGCAAACGTGGTTTGCTGGCCTGCGCCGCGAACAATCCGGGAGCCGGGCGCATCTGCCAGTGCTGGCGATTCAGCGTGGCGTTTTTAAAGTGCTGCCCATCATCGACTGGGATAACCGGACGGTGTACCAGTATCTGCAAAAACACGGTCTGAAATACCATCCGCTATGGGATCAGGGCTATCTGTCGGTTGGCGATACCCACACCACCCGTAAATGGGAGCCCGGTATGGCGGAAGAAGAGACGCGATTCTTCGGGCTGAAGCGCGAGTGCGGGCTACACGAAGGGTGATTGTTTGCCTGATGGCGCTGCGCTTATCAGGCCTACCAGACAGCACGAAGGGTGATTGTTTTGCCTGATGGCGCTACGCTTATCAGGCCTACAAGACAGTGTTTGTAGGCCGGATAAGGCGTTTACGCCGCCATCCGGCAAGCGCTGCGCTTGTAGGCCCGGTAAGGCGTAGCCGCCACCGGGCGACACATCAGGCTTTACCGGCTTTCGCCAGTTCTTTTACCAGCGGCAACATGATGCGCACGACATCGCGACTGCGGTGTTCAATTCTTCCTGGTAGCGCCTTGTCGATGTGCTGTTGGTTATCCAGACGCACATCGTGCCAGCTGTTTCCGGCCGGGAATGAAGGCGTTTTCGCACGCTGCTGATAGCCGTCTTTTTTCCCCAGATTCCAGTTGGTGGCTTCAACCGACAGCACGGAAATACCGGCTTTATCGAAGACTTCGGCGTCGTTGCAGCAGCCTGTGCCTTTCGGGTAATCCTTGTTCAGACCCGGATTGGTCGCGGCGGCGATACCGTGGCTGCGCGCAATCGCCAGCGCCCGGTCGCGCGTCAGTTTGCGTACGGCTTCCGGCGTTTGCTGCCCGCTGTTGAAGTAGAGTTTGTCGCCGACAATCAGGTTATCAAGGTTAATGACCAGCAGCGTATTTTTCTTCTCAGCGGCGCTCATCCGCTTAAGCAGGTTTTCTGCGCCCAGTTTTCCTTCTTCTTCACCGCTGGTGGCGATAAAGCGGATGCCGTACTGCGTCGGGATGTCTTTCAGGCGTTCAGCCAGTTCCAGCATCACGCCCAGCCCGGCGGCGTTATCGTCAATGCCCTGCAAGGTTAAACCGCCGAGATTGGCGTCGGTATCGGCATCGCTCAGCGGCGCATAGGTATCCAGGTGCGCCATAATAATAATTTGTTGCGGCGCTTTCCCTTCGTGCGCCGCAATAACGGTACTGCCCGTCACGTTATGCCAGTTCTTGCGATTATTCCTGGCGGTATAAATATAGCGGCTATTAAATGTTCGGATATCGCTGCGATATCCCATCTGCTCAAATTGCTGACGTAAATAATCGGCAGAGAGCATCTCCGCCGGTGTTCCGGTCATTCTGCCGGGAAAGAATGTTGCAATGTGTCGTGCCTGAATAGTGGCGATATCGCCAGGCTTCGGTGACGTTGCCTGCGCGGGAAGGATAAAGCATACGCCGAGCGCCAGGAGCGCTGCACGGAGGCGCGATGCGGAAAACATAGTGAGTCCTTAAATACAGAGCAGAAATTTTTACCCGCTTAGTATGAAACCGTGATTGCCGTAAAACAATTTCATTTGCTCTGAAATGCCCTAAATTCGGTGGGTTAAGCACTTTTTGATATTTGCTTTCTCAAATCGTTATTCCTTTGAGGAACTACTCATTCCAATTCGTAATTTCATTCGTTCTCCTGCGCTCCCTATAGTCGTGTTATCTGAATGTTTAGCAAAATAGCGGTATTGCAAAGGAACGGTTATGGACCAAAAACGACTCACCCACCTGCGGCAGCTGGAAGCGGAAAGCATCCATATCATTCGCGAGGTGGCCGCCGAATTTTCTAATCCGGTGATGATGTATTCCATCGGTAAAGATTCCAGCGTCATGCTGCATCTGGCGCGTAAAGCGTTTTATCCAGGCTCGTTGCCGTTTCCGCTGCTGCACGTTGATACCGGCTGGAAGTTTCGTGAGATGTACGAATTCCGCGATCGCACCGCAAAGGCCTACGGTTGTGAACTGCTGGTGCATAAAAACCCGGAAGGGGTGGCGATGGGGATTAACCCGTTCGTTCACGGCAGCGCTAAACACACCGATATTATGAAAACCGAAGGGTTGAAACAGGCGTTGGATAAATATGGCTTTGACGCCGCGTTCGGTGGCGCGCGCCGCGACGAAGAGAAGTCGCGCGCCAAAGAGCGTATTTACTCCTTCCGCGACCGTTTTCACCGCTGGGACCCGAAAAACCAGCGCCCGGAGCTATGGCACAACTACAACGGGCAGATTAACAAAGGCGAAAGCATCCGCGTTTTCCCGCTCTCTAACTGGACCGAGCAGGATATTTGGCAGTACATCTGGCTGGAAAATATCGAGATCGTGCCGCTGTACCTGGCCGCTGAGCGCCCGGTGCTGGAGCGCGACGGCATGCTGATGATGATCGATGACGATCGTATTGACCTGCAACCCGGCGAGGTGATCA
Organism: Citrobacter sp. CK191; assembly: GCF_030333435.1. Lineage (NCBI taxonomy): Bacteria > Pseudomonadati > Pseudomonadota > Gammaproteobacteria > Enterobacterales > Enterobacteriaceae > Citrobacter > Citrobacter sp. CK191. The sequence goes on from NZ_JAOWFX010000020.1 coordinate 60,755, forward strand.
AAAAACGCATGGTTCGTTTCCGTACCCTCGGCTGCTGGCCGCTCACGGGAGCGGTGGAATCCAGCGCGCAGACGCTGCCGGAAATTATTGAAGAAATGCTGGTCTCGACCACCAGTGAACGTCAGGGGCGCGTGATTGACCGCGACCAGGCGGGCTCAATGGAGCTGAAGAAACGTCAGGGGTATTTCTAAGGAGCCGCCATGAACACCACACTTGCACAACAAATCGCTAATGAAGGCGGCGTCGAAGCCTGGATGGTTGCCCAGCAACACAAAAGCCTGCTGCGCTTCTTGACCTGCGGCAGCGTCGATGACGGTAAAAGCACGCTGATTGGCCGACTGCTGCACGATACGCGTCAGATTTATGAAGATCAGCTCTCGTCGCTGCATAACGACAGTAAGCGTCATGGCACCCAGGGTGAAAAACTCGATCTGGCGCTGCTGGTCGACGGGTTGCAGGCTGAGCGCGAGCAGGGAATTACCATTGATGTGGCATACCGCTATTTCTCGACCGAGAAACGCAAATTTATTATTGCCGACACGCCAGGGCACGAGCAGTACACGCGTAACATGGCGACCGGCGCATCAACCTGCGATCTGGCGATCCTGCTGATCGACGCCCGCAAAGGCGTGCTGGATCAGACCCGCCGCCACAGTTTCATCTCTACGCTGCTGGGCATTAAACACCTGGTGGTGGCGATCAACAAGATGGATCTGGTGGGGTTCAGCGAGGAGACGTTCGCCCGTATTCGCGAAGATTACCTGACGTTTGCCGGGCAGTTGCCGGGGAACCTGGACATCCGCTTTGTGCCACTCTCTGCGCTGGAAGGGGATAACGTCGCGACCCAGAGCGCCAGTATGCCGTGGTACAACGGCCCGACGCTGCTGGAAGTGCTGGAGACGGTTGAGATCCAGCGGGTTGTCGACACCCAGCCGATGCGCTTCCCGGTACAGTATGTGAACCGGCCGAACCTCGATTTCCGTGGTTATGCCGGAACGCTGGCCTCCGGCAGCGTGAAGGTCGGGCAGCGTGTCAAAGTTCTGCCGTCCGGCGTTGAATCCAACGTGGCGCGCATCGTCACCTTTGATGGCGATCTGCAAGAGGCGCACGCCGGTGAAGCGATTACGCTGGTGCTGAAAGATGAAATTGACATCAGCCGTGGCGATCTGTTGCTGGATGCAGGCGAAAACCTGCCAGCCGTACAGAGCGCCGCCGTTGATGTGGTATGGATGGCGGAACAACCGCTGTCGGCCGGGCAGAGTTATGACATCAAGATTGCCGGTAAAAAGACCCGTGCGCGCGTCGATGCCATTCGCCATCAGGTTGATATCAACAACCTGACCCAGCGCGAGGTGGAAAGCCTGCCGCTGAACGGTATCGGCCTGGTCGAACTGACTTTTGACGAACCGTTAGTGCTGGATACATACCAGCAGAACCCGGTCACTGGCGGGTTAATCATCATCGACCGGCTGTCCAACGTGACCGTTGGCGCGGGGCTGGTGCGTGAGCCTATTGAGCACACCGCCGCGACGCCTTCCGGGTTCAGCGATTTTGAGCTGGAACTGAACGCGCTGATCCGTCGCCACTTCCCGCACTGGGGCGCGCGTGATTTGCTGGGAGGCAAGTAATGGCGCTGCATGACGAAAACGTCGTCTGGCATGCCCATGCGGTGACGCGCGAAGATCGTGAAGCGCTGCATGGGCATAAAGGGGCTGTGGTCTGGTTTACGGGACTTTCCGGTTCGGGGAAATCAACGATTGCAGGCGCGCTGGAAGAGGCCCTGCATAAGCTGGGCATCAGCACCTGGTTGCTGGATGGCGATAATGTCCGTCACGGCCTGTGCAGCGATCTTGGCTTTAGCGACGCAGACCGTAAAGAGAATATCCGCCGGGTGGGGGAGGTTGCGAACCTGATGGTGGATGCCGGGCTGGTGGTGCTGACGGCGTTTATTTCGCCGCATCGCGCGGAGCGGCAGATGGTGCGCGAGCGCATCGGGGAGGGGCGGTTTATCGAGGTTTTTGTCGATACGCCGCTGGCAACCTGTGAAGCACGCGATCCTAAAGGGCTGTACAAGAAGGCCAGGGCGGGTGAACTGCGTAATTTCACCGGCATTGATTCGGTATATGAAACGCCTGAATCGCCTGAAGTTCATCTGGATGGTGAACAATTAGTAACAAATTTGGTTGCCCAATTATTAGATCTACTGAGACAGGGCGATATTATCAGATCCTGAGACACCGCCGGGCTTGTATGCCCGGTGAGTCAAGGTTACAGGATTCGATATGCGTAATAGCCATAACATTACTATCACAAGGTCAGATGCCCTCACGACCGACGACGACACAACCTGGTCACTGCCGGGCGCCGTGGTCGGTTTTGCCTCGTGGCTGCTGGCGTTGGGAATTCCCTTTCTCATCTATGGCCCTAACACGCTGTTTTTCTTCCTCTATACCTGGCCCTTCTTCCTGGCGCTCATGCCCGTTGCGGTTGTGGTCGGCGTGGCCCTGCATTCAATCATGAGCGGCAAACTGTTTTACAGCATTACGGCTACGCTATTAACGGTAGGCGCGATGTTTGGCGCGCTCTTCATGTGGCTGTTGGGGTAGGTCAGCCCTCCCTTTTCATGACGGGCGAGAGTGGCCATAATTCAAACCGTAACCAACAATAAGATTATGTTCTCCCTGCACGAGATATGCGGATCGGCGGATAAATGTGGTACATTTGCCCGCGTTGTCGCGGCATTCCCGCCTCAGAGTAGAGTCTCTGGGAAAGTTATGGGATGATGGTGCCGTTTTTCAGGGGGCAGGATGGGTAAACTAACGCTGCTGCTGCTGACTTTACTGGTCTGGTTGCAGTATTCGCTGTGGTTCGGTAAGAACGGCATACATGACTACAGCCGCGTCAACGATGATGTGGCTGCGCAGCAAGCTACGAATGCGAAACTTAAAGCGCGTAACGATCAGCTTTTCGCCGAAATTGACGATCTCAATGGCGGCCAGGAAGCGATCGAGGAGCGTGCGCGTAATGAACTCAGCATGACCAAACCGGGCGAAACTTTTTACCGTCTGGTGCCTGACGCGTCTAAACGTGCTCAGGCTGCGGGGCAAACTAATCGATAAATCAGCCCAGGAAATGACATGGCAGCCACTTTATTGGACGTTTGCGCTGTGGTACCGGCTGCCGGATTTGGCCGCCGAATGCAAACGGAATGTCCTAAGCAATATCTCTCTATTGGCAATAAAACCATTCTTGAACACTCGGTGCATGCGCTGCTGGCGCATCCCCGGGTGACGCGCGTCGTTATCGCAATCAGCCCTGGCGACAGCCGCTTCGCCGAACTTCCTCTGGCGCAACATCCGCAGGTCACCGTCGTGGACGGGGGCGACGAACGCGCCGATTCCGTACTGGCAGGCTTACGGGCGGCCGGTGACGCGCAGTGGGTGCTGGTGCATGACGCCGCCCGGCCTTGTCTGCATCAGGATGACCTGGCGCGCCTGCTCTCGCTTAGCGAAACCAGCCGCACGGGCGGAATCCTCGCTGCTCCGGTACGCGACACCATGAAACGCGCCGAGCCGGGTAAAGCCGCCATTGCGCATACCGTAGAGCGTACCGACCTGTGGCACGCGTTAACGCCGCAATTCTTCCCACGCGAGCTGCTGCACGATTGCCTGAGCCGTGCGCTGAACGAAGGCGCGACCATTACCGATGAGGCGTCCGCGCTGGAGTATTGCGGTTTTCATCCCCAACTGGTTGAAGGCCGGGCTGATAATATAAAAGTCACCCGCCCGGAAGATCTGGCGCTTGCGGAATTTTATCTGACCCGAACAATCTAGACACAAAATCATTCAAGCTGCATCGAGGCGGCAACTGAGTGCATCCCCAGGAGCTTACATAAGTAAGTGACTGGGGTGAACAAAGGCAGCCAACAAAGAGGCAGCTTGAAGGATGATGTGTATATCAGGAGAATGCATAATGCGAATCGGACACGGTTTTGACGTACACGCTTTTGGCGGAGAAGGCCCAATTATCATTGGTGGCGTGCGCATCCCGTATGACAAAGGGCTGCTGGCGCATTCTGATGGCGACGTGGCGCTGCATGCGCTGACTGATGCGCTGCTCGGCGCGGCGGCGCTTGGCGATATCGGCAAACTTTTCCCGGATACCGATCCGGCCTTTAAAGGCGCGGACAGCCGCGAATTGCTGCGGGAAGCATGGCGACGCATTCAGGCCAAAGGCTATACCCTTGGTAACGTGGACGTGACCATTATCGCCCAGGCGCCGAAGATGCTGCCGCATATCCCGCAAATGCGCGTGTTTATCGCGGAAGATCTTGGTTGTCATATGGATGATGTCAACGTCAAGGCGACCACCACGGAGAAACTCGGGTTCACCGGGCGTGGGGAAGGGATTGCCTGCGAAGCGGTGGCGCTACTGATTAAGGCCGCGAAATGACCGAGTTTGAAAACCTGACGTACCTCCACGGAAAGCCGCAGGGCAGCGGGCTGCTTAAAGCGAACCCGGAAGATTTTGTGGTGGTTGAAGATTTAGGTTTTGAGCCAGATGGCGAAGGCGAACATATTCTGGTTCGCATTCTGAAAAACGGTTGTAACACCCGTTTTGTGGCCGATGCGCTGGCGAAATTCCTTAAAATTCATGCCCGTGAAGTGAGCTTTGCCGGGCAGAAAGACAAGCATGCCGTCACTGAACAGTGGCTGTGCGCGCGCGTGCCGGGCAAAGAGATGCCAGACCTGAGCGCATTCCAGATTGAAGGATGTAAAGTGCTGGAGTACGCGCGTCACAAACGTAAGCTGCGTTTAGGCGCGCTGAAGGGCAACGCGTTTACGCTGGTGCTGCGTGAAGTCAGCCATCGTGATGATGTTGAAGCCCGGCTACAGGCCATCAATACGCGCGGCGTACCAAACTATTTTGGCGCGCAGCGATTCGGTATTGGCGGCAGCAACCTGCAAGGCGCGCTGCGCTGGGCGCAAAGCAATGCGCCGGTGCGCGATCGCAATAAACGCAGTTTTTGGTTGTCGGCGGCCCGCAGTGCGTTGTTTAATCAGATCGTCAACGAACGCGTGAAAAAACCAGACTTTAATCAAGTTGTTGATGGCGATGCGCTACAATTAGCGGGGCGCGGGAGCTGGTTTGTGGCCACGCAGGAAGAACAGGCGGAATTGCAGCGTCGCGTTGACGAAAAAGAACTGATGATTACGGCGGCGCTTCCCGGTAGCGGCGAGTGGGGAACCCTGCGCGACGCGCTGGCGTTTGAAGAGGCTGCCATTGCGGATGAGGGCGAACTGCAATCGTTACTGCTGCGCGAAAAGGTTGAAGCGGCGCGCAGAGCGATGCTGCTCTATCCGCAACAATTACGCTGGAACTGGTGGGATGACGTCACCGTTGAGCTGCGCTTCTGGCTACCGGCAGGCAGTTTCGCCACCAGCGTCGTAAGGGAACTGATTAACACAATGGGTGATTATGCGCATATTGCTGAGTAACGATGATGGGGTCCACGCGCCCGGTATACAAACGCTGGCGAAAGCGCTGCGTGAGTTTGCTGACGTACAGGTCGTCGCCCCGGATCGTAACCGCAGTGGCGCGTCAAACTCGCTGACGCTGGAATCCTCGCTTCGTACCTTTACCTTTGATAACGGCGATATCGCCGTGCAGATGGGCACACCGACCGACTGCGTCTACCTGGGCGTGAACGCGCTGATGCGTCCGCGCCCGGATATTGTGGTTTCAGGCATTAACGCGGGCCCCAATCTGGGCGATGATGTCATCTATTCCGGGACCGTCGCCGCAGCGATGGAGGGCCGTCACCTGGGTTTTCCCGCGCTGGCGGTATCGCTTGACGGCCATCAGCACTATGAGACGGCGGCAGCGGTAACCTGCTCTATTTTGCGTGCATTACGTCGGGAGCCGCTGCGTACCGGACGCATTCTGAATATCAATGTCCCGGATCTGCCGCTGGATCAAATCAAAGGCATTCGCGTAACCCGCTGCGGCAGCCGCCATCCGGCCGATCAGGTTATTCCACAGCAGGACCCGCGCGGCAACACGCTGTACTGGATCGGCCCGCCGGGAGGCAAATGCGACGCCGGGCCGGACACCGATTTTGCGGCGGTGGATGAGGGCTATGTCTCCGTTACCCCGCTGCATGTGGATTTAACGGCGTATAGCGCGCATGATGTGGTTTCGGACTGGTTAGACAGCGTGGGAGTTGACGCGCAATGGTAAGCAGACGCGTACACACTCTTCTTGAACAATTGCGCGCTCAGGGCATCAAAGATGAGCAAGTGCTGGATGCGCTTGCCGCCGTCCCGCGTGAAAAGTTTATTGATGAAGCGTTTGAACATAAAGCCTGGGACAATATCGCTTTGCCGATTGGCCAGGGGCAGACCATTTCGCAGCCCTATATGGTGGCGCGAATGACAGAATTGCTTGAGCTGACGCCGCAATCCAGAGTGCTGGAGATCGGCACTGGCTCCGGGTATCAGACGGCGATTCTCGCGCATCTGGTACAGCATGTGTGCTCGGTGGAGCGCATTAAAGGGCTGCAATGGCAGGCGCGTCGTCGCCTGAAACAGCTTGATTTACACAATGTTTCAACTCGTCATGGCGATGGATGGCAAGGTTGGCAGGCTCGCGCCCCGTTTGACGCCATCATCGTGACGGCAGCTCCGCCGGAAATTCCGACGGCGTTAATGACGCAACTGGATGAAGGCGGGATTCTCGTTTTACCCGTGGGTGAGGAGCATCAGTTCTTGAAACGGGTGCGTCGCCGGGGAGGCGAATTTATTATCGATACCGTGGAGGCCGTCCGCTTTGTGCCTTTAGTGAAAGGCGAACTCGCTTAAGCATCCTTTAATACCCGGATTTTTCCTGGTTATTTTATAAAGGGTAAGCGTATTGTGGGGACGTTTCCAGCGTCCAGGCCGATGCCTTGCACGGTTATTACGTCACTGGTTGTTAACCAAATTTTTCCTGGGGGATAAATGAGCGCGGGAAGCCCAAAATTCACCGTTAGCCGCATTGCGGCATTGTCGCTGGTTTCGCTATGGCTGGCAGGTTGTTCCAATTCTTCGAATCCTCCTGCGCCGGTAAGCTCAGTTAATGGTAATGCCCCGTCGAGTACCAGCTCCGGGATGCTGATCACACCGCCGCCCAAAATGGGGACAACGGCGCAACAAACGCCGCAGATTCAGCCCGTGCAGCCTGTTCAACCGGTTGCCCAGTCCCGGCAGATCCAGCCGGTTGCTGAGCAGCCTGTGCAAATGGAAAATGGCCGTATCGTGTACAACCGCCAGTATGGGAACATTCCGAAAGGCAGCTACACCGGCGGCAGCACATACACCGTTAAAAAAGGCGACACGCTTTTCTATATCGCCTGGATCACCGGGAACGATTTCCGCGACCTTGCTCAGCGTAACAACGTTCCGGCCCCATACGGCCTGAATGTGGGGCAAACGCTCCAGGTCGGCAATGCCTCAGGCACGCCAATTACCGGCGGCAACGCGATTACGCAGGCGGATGCAGTAGAGCAAGGAGTTGTGACCAAACCTGCACAAAATTCCACCGTTGTAGTTGCGTCGAAACCGACAATTACGTATTCTGAGGATTCAGGTGAACAAAGTGCTAATAAAATGTTGCCGAACAACAAGCCTGCTGGGACCGTGGTCACAGCGCCTGTAACGGCACCAACAGCGAGCACAACCGAACCGACTGCAAGCAGTACGTCAACCAGTTCGCCAATCTCCACATGGCGCTGGCCGACTGAGGGCAAAGTGATCGAAAACTTCGCGGCTACCGAAGGTGGCAACAAAGGGATCGACATTGCAGGCAGTAAAGGACAGGCTATTGTCGCGACCGCAGATGGACGCGTCGTATATGCCGGTAACGCGCTGCGCGGTTACGGTAATCTTATTATCATCAAACACAACGATGATTACCTGAGTGCCTACGCCCATAACGATACGATGCTGGTCCGGGAACAACAAGAAGTTAAGGCGGGGCAAAAAATCGCTACCATGGGTAGCACCGGAACCAGTTCTACACGCTTGCATTTTGAAATTCGTTACAAGGGGAAATCCGTAAACCCGCTGCGCTATTTACCGCAGCGATAATTCGGCGGAACCAGGCTTGCACTTGCTAGTTCCGTCCAGGGATCACGGGTAGGAGCCACCTTATGAGTCAGAATACGCTGAAAGTTCATGATTTAAATGAAGACGCGGAATTTGATGAGAACGGAGTAGAGGCTTTTGACGAAAAAGCCTTGAGTGAAGAGGAACCCAGTGATAACGACCTGGCTGAAGAGGAGCTGTTATCGCAAGGGGCCACACAGCGTGTGTTGGACGCGACTCAGCTTTACCTTGGTGAGATTGGTTATTCGCCACTGTTAACGGCCGAAGAAGAAGTTTATTTTGCGCGTCGCGCACTGCGTGGAGATGTTGCCTCTCGCCGTCGCATGATTGAGAGTAACTTGCGTCTGGTGGTAAAAATTGCCCGCCGTTATGGCAATCGTGGACTGGCGTTGCTGGACCTGATTGAAGAGGGCAATTTGGGGCTTATCCGTGCCGTCGAGAAGTTTGACCCTGAACGTGGGTTCCGTTTCTCAACATACGCTACCTGGTGGATTCGCCAGACGATTGAACGGGCCATTATGAACCAAACCCGTACGATTCGACTGCCGATTCACATTGTTAAAGAGCTGAACGTCTATCTGCGTACCGCACGAGAGTTGTCGCATAAACTGGACCACGAACCGAGCGCGGAAGAGATAGCAGAGCAACTGGATAAACCGGTTGATGACGTCAGCCGTATGCTTCGTCTCAACGAGCGCATAACCTCGGTAGACACCCCGTTGGGTGGTGATTCCGAAAAAGCGTTGCTGGATATCCTGGCCGATGAAAAAGAGAACGGCCCGGAAGACACCACGCAAGATGATGATATGAAACAGAGTATCGTCAAATGGCTGTTCGAACTGAACGCCAAACAGCGTGAAGTGCTGGCACGTCGTTTCGGTCTGCTGGGGTATGAAGCGGCGACACTGGAAGATGTGGGGCGTGAAATTGGTCTCACCCGTGAACGTGTTCGTCAGATTCAGGTTGAAGGCCTGCGTCGTCTGCGCGAAATTTTGCAGACTCAGGGGCTGAATATCGAAGCGCTGTTCCGTGAGTAAGTGATTATTCGTCAAAAAAAGGCCAGTCGTGAGACTGGCCTTTTTCTTTGGCCGTCAATTCGTAGCCGTCATCCGGCACTTATTGCCCGATGGCGCTTTACTTATCGGGCCGATAAAAATATCCCAGGCTGACTTTACCCCATCATCTTACGCACCAGCTGCGTGAACTGCTCACGCTCATCGTCGCTCAGGCGCCCTAAAAATTCATCATCCACACGATCCCCCAACGGTATGGCGCCGGTCAGCAGCGTTTCTCCTTCGCCAGTGAGATAAACAAAGCGGCGGCGTTTATCTTGTGGATCGCTTTCCCGCGTCACCAGTCCCCGGCTTTCCATTCGGCTTAGCATCTCCGCCAGCGTCGCTTTTGTACTGACCGCCGCCTCCATTAGGGCAATCTGCTCAATGCCTGGATGCTCAGCAATAGCGCGCATTACCGCATACTGTGGCTTGGTCAGTTTCGGTAATTCGTGCTGCCAGCGGGACGTATGCTGTTGAAAAAGCTGACGTAACAGATGAAACGCTGTGTTTCGTAACTCCATGTGCGCTCCTGGCAAAATATCTGTTGCTATCATAACGGGTTGTAGCAATTTTTATAATGCTCAATCTTTTAGCTCTCCGTGCGGCTATGGGGAATGAAGCTTGTCCAGGTATTCCGGGTAGCGTATTTTATCTAAAACGTTCGTATACGAACAAAGTGGGATGATGGATGAGACTGATTGTGGGGATGACCGGCGCAACGGGGGCGCCGCTAGGCATTGCGCTGCTACAGGCGCTGCGGCACATGCCGACAGTAGAAACACACCTGGTAATGTCTAAGTGGGCCAAAACGACCATTGAGCTGGAAACGCCTTACAGTGCGCGAGATGTTGCCGGACTGGCTGATTACTGCCATAACCCGGCGGATCAGGCGGCGACGATCTCTTCCGGCTCATTTCGCACCGACGGCATGATCATTATTCCTTGCAGTATGAAAACGCTGGCGGGGATTCGCGCAGGATATGCCGAGGGGTTAGTTGACCGTGCCGCCGACGTGGTGCTGAAAGAAGGGCGCAAACTGGTGCTGGTGCCGCGTGAAATGCCGCTCAGCACGATCCATCTGGAAAACATGCTCGCCCTTTCCCGCATGGGGGTCGCGATGGTGCCGCCCATGCCTGCTTTCTACAACCATCCGCAAACTATTGATGATATTACGCAGCATATTGTGGCGCGTGTGCTGGATCAGTTTGGTCTGGAGCATCCGCGTGCCCGGCGCTGGCAGGGGTTGCAGCAGGCGCAGAATTTTTCACAGGAGAATGAATAATGGCATTTGATGACTTACGCAGCTTTTTGCAGGCGCTCGACGAGCAGGGGCAACTGCTGAAAATCAGTGAAGAAGTGAATGCAGAGCCGGATCTGGCTGCTGCGGCTAACGCAACCGGGCGCATTGGCGACGGCGCGCCGGCGCTGTGGTTCGACAATATCCGTGGCTTCACGGATGCGCGCGTGGCGATGAACACCATTGGTTCCTGGCAGAACCATGCCATCTCTTTAGGCTTGCCGCCTAATACGCCAGTAAAAAAGCAAATTGATGAATTTATCCGCCGCTGGGACACGTTCCCCGTCGCCCCCGAGCGCCGTGCCAACCCGGCGTGGGCGGAAAACACCGTTGATGGCGAGGCGATCAACCTGTTTGATATTCTGCCGCTGTTTCGCCTCAACGATGGCGATGGCGGCTTCTATCTGGATAAAGCCTGTGTCGTCTCCCGCGATCCGCTCGACCCGGATCACTTCGGCAAGCAGAATGTGGGTATCTACCGGATGGAAGTGAAAGGCAAGCGCAAGCTGGGCCTGCAGCCGGTGCCAATGCACGATATCGCGCTGCATCTGCATAAGGCGGAAGAGCGTGGCGAAGATCTGCCGATTGCTATTACGCTCGGTAACGATCCGATCATTACTCTGATGGGCGCCACGCCGCTGAAATACGATCAGTCTGAGTATGAAATGGCGGGCGCGCTGCGCGAAAGCCCATACCCGATCGCCACCGCGCCGCTGACCGGCTTTGATGTGCCGTGGGGCTCAGAAGTGATCCTTGAAGGGGTGATCGAAAGCCGTAAGCGTGAAATTGAAGGGCCGTTTGGCGAGTTCACCGGCCACTATTCTGGTGGGCGCAATATGACGGTAGTGCGCATCGACAAAGTGTCTTATCGCACTAAACCGATTTTTGAATCGCTCTACCTGGGGATGCCGTGGACTGAAATCGACTACCTGATGGGGCCAGCGACCTGTGTGCCGCTGTATCAGCAGTTGAAAGCGGAGTTCCCGGAAGTGCAGGCGGTTAACGCCATGTATACCCACGGTCTGCTGGCGATTATCTCAACCAAAAAACGCTACGGCGGATTTGCCCGCGCGGTCGGCCTGCGGGCAATGACTACGCCGCACGGTCTGGGCTATGTGAAGATGGTGATTATGGTTGATGAGGATGTCGATCCGTTCAACCTGCCACAGGTGATGTGGGCGCTGTCGTCGAAGGTCAACCCGGCAGGCGATCTGGTGCAGCTGCCGAACATGTCGGTGCTGGAACTGGACCCAGGCTCAAGCCCGGCGGGGATCACTGACAAACTGATCATCGACGCCACAACGCCGGTTGCGCCGGATAATCGCGGCCACTATAGCCAGCCGGTATGTGATTTACCGGAAACCAAAGACTGGGCTGAAAAGCTGACTGCCATGCTGGCCAACCGTAAATAAGGAGTAGCAGATGATTTGTCCACGTTGCGCTGATGAACATATTGAATTGATGGCGACCTCTCCGGTCAAAGGGATCTGGACGGTGTATCAGTGCCAGCATTGTCTGTACACCTGGCGTGATACCGAGCCGCTACGCCGTACCAGCCGTGAACATTACCCGCAAGCGTTTCGCATGACGCAGAAAGATATTGATCAAGCGCCGATGGTGCCGAGCATTCCACCGCTGCTGGCGGAAGATAAGCGTTAATAAAAAAGCCGGATGGCGGCTACGCCTTATCCGGCCTACGGATTGTGGTGTGTCTTGCTGGCCTGTGCATCGGGCGTTGTGCCGGATGGCGCCTTATCCGGCCTACGGATTGTGCTGTGTCTTGCTGGCCTGTGCACCGGGCGTTGTGCCGGATGGCGGCTGACGCCTTATCCGGCCTACGTATTGTGATGCTTCTTGTAGGCCCGGTAAGCGCAGCGCCACCGGGCGTTTCTGATTTACACCAGACTCTTCAACCGGTAGATCCACTCCAGCGCCTGGCGTGGCGTCAGAGAGTCAGGGTCGAGGTTTTCCAGCGCTTCAACGGCAGGAGAGGTCTCTTCCGCAACCGACAGCAGCGACATCTGCGTACCGTCCACCTGGGTCGCGGCGGCATTCGGCGAGAGGCTTTCCAGCTCGCGCAGCTTCTGCCGCGCGCGTTTGATCACCTCTTTCGGCACGCCCGCCAGCGCAGCTACCGCCAGACCGTAACTCTTGCTTGCCGCCCCGTCCTGCACGCTGTGCATAAAGGCGATGGTATCGCCGTGTTCCAGCGCGTCCAGATGCACATTCGCGACGCCTTCCATTTTCTCCGGCAACTGCGTCAGTTCGAAGTAGTGGGTGGCGAACAGCGTCAGCGCTTTGATCTTATTCGCCAGATTTTCCGCACACGCCCACGCCAGCGACAGGCCGTCATAGGTCGATGTGCCGCGCCCGATTTCGTCCATCAAAACCAGACTGTTTTCGGTCGCGTTGTGCAAAATATTGGCGGTTTCGGTCATCTCGACCATGAAGGTTGAACGACCGGAAGCCAGATCGTCCGCCGCGCCTACGCGGGTAAAGATGCGGTCAATCGGGCCAATCTCAACGCTTTGCGCAGGCACGTAGCTGCCAATATATGCCAGCAGCGCAATCAGCGCGGTCTGACGCATATAGGTGCTTTTACCCCCCATGTTCGGCCCGGTGATAATCAGCATCCGGCGCTGCGGGGAAAGGTTCAGCGGGTTGGCGATAAACGGCTCGTTCAGCACCTGCTCGACAACCGGATGGCGACCTTCGGTAATCCGAATGCCGGGCTTATCGCTAAAGGTCGGACAGGTATAATTCAGCGTATACGCGCGTTCAGCCAGGTTGACCAGCACGTCCAGCTCAGCCAGCGCATTGGCGCTCTGTTGCAGCTCTGCCAGGTGAGGGAGCAGCAGATCAAACAGTTCGTCATAAAGCTGTTTTTCCAGCGCCAGCGCTTTGCCTTTAGAGGTCAGAACTTTGTCTTCGTACTCTTTCAGCTCGGGAATAATGTAGCGCTCGGCGTTTTTCAGCGTCTGACGGCGGACGTAGTTAATGGGCGCCAGGTGGCTTTGCCCACGGCTGATCTGGATGTAATAACCGTGTACGGCGTTAAAGCCGACTTTCAGCGTATCCAGCCCGGTACGTTCACGCTCGCGGATTTCCAGACGATCGAGATAGTCGGTCGCCCCGTCAGCCAGCGCGCGCCATTCGTCCAGCTCTTCGTTGTAGCCCGGCGCAATAACGCCGCCGTCGCGCACCAGAACCGGCGGCGCGTCGATAATGGCGCGTTCCAGCAGATCGCGCAGTTCGGTAAACTCACCCATTTTCTCGCGCAGGTTCTGCACGGGGGCGCTGGTTACGGTTTCAAGCTGTGCGCGCAGTTCCGGTAACTGCTGGAAGGCGTGACGCATACGGGCGAGATCGCGTGGTCGGGCGGTACGCAAGGCCAGACGGGCGAGGATACGCTCCAGGTCGCCCACCTGACGCAGCACCGGTTGCAATTCACTGGTCACATCCTGCAACGCGCCAATGGTCTGCTGACGTTCGATCAGGGTTTTCGTGTCGCGCACCGGCATATGCAGCCAGCGTTTGAGCATACGGCTGCCCATTGGCGTGACGGTGCAGTCGAGCACCGAAGCCAGCGTATTGTCCACGCCGCCCGCCAGGTTCTGGGTGATCTCCAGGTTGCGGCGCGTGGCGGCATCCATAATGATGCTGTCCTGCTGGCGTTCCATCGTAATGGAGCGAATGTGCGGCAGTGAAGTGCGCTGGGTGTCTTTGACGTACTGCAACAGACAGCCTGCGGCGCACAGTCCGCGTGGTGCGTTCTCTACGCCAAAGCCGATCAGGTCCCGCGTACCAAATTGCAGGTTTAGCTGCTGGCGAGCGGTATCGATTTCAAATTCCCACAGCGGGCGACGGCGTAAACCACGGCGGCCGTCGATCAGCGCCATTTCGGCAAAATCTTCGGCGTATAGTAGTTCTGCCGGGTTAGTGCGCTGTAATTCTGCGGCCATCGTTTCACGGTCAACCGGTTCGCTTAAGCGAAAACGCCCGGAGCTGATGTCCAGCGTGGCGTAACCGTAGCCTTTGCTGTCCTGCCAGATGGCGGCCAGCAGGTTGTCCTGGCGCTCCTGTAACAGCGCTTCATCGCTGATAGTGCCAGGCGTAACGATGCGCACGACCTTACGTTCAACCGGGCCTTTGCTGGTGGCCGGATCGCCAATCTGTTCACAGATTGCGACGGACTCCCCTTGATTGACCAGCTTCGCAAGGTAGTTTTCGACGGCGTGATGCGGGATGCCCGCCATCGGAATCGGTTCGCCCGCCGATGCGCCGCGTTTGGTCAGCGAAATATCGAGTAATTGCGAGGCGCGGCGTGCATCGTCGTAAAACAGTTCGTAAAAATCGCCCATGCGGTAAAACAGCAGGATCTCCGGGTGCTGGGCTTTCAGCTTGAGATACTGCTGCATCATGGGGGTATGGGCGTCGAGATTATCGATTGTACTCATGGAGTCGTGTCCAGTTCCCTGATTTTAAATGGATTGCGATGCTTTTTCTTTTCGTTGTTATCACATAAGGGGCACATGATAACGGAGATACGCATTTCAGGGAAAGCAGCGATGGACGACTTATCGATCCTTATTCCGTTTCTGATTTTTATAACTGCTGTTTGAGCTGCATTTCGGAACGCCGCTCCCGCAACGTAGCGTAAATAAATGCCACGATGAAGATCGCAGTGAACAATACCACGATGGTTGGCGCAGGGGCGCTGTCGAGGAAAAACGACAGATAAACGCCGAGAAAAGAGGTGACGACCGACAGCGTGACCGCCAACATCAGCGCGCGGGCAAAACGCCGCGTCAGCAAAATCGCAATCGCGCCAGGGGCGATTAACAGCGAGATGGAAAGAATAATCCCCACCGATTTCAGCGTTGCGACGATGGTCAACGCGATCATGCACAACAGGCCATAATGCAGCAGGGAGGTATTAAGGCCGCTGGCTTTTGCCTGGTGTGGATCGAAGGCATGTAGTAAAAAATCTTTCCATTTCAGCCCGATAATCAGCGCAATACCCAGCGCAATCAGCGCCGTTTGCAGAATATCGCTGATGGACACGCCCAGCATATCGCCGAACAGAATATGATCCAGATGGACTTCAGACTGGATAGAAACGTACAGCACCAGCCCTGCGCCAAACATTCCTGAGAAGACGATTCCCATGATGGTATCGCGCTTAATACGGCTGTTATCGTCGAGATAGCCGGTGGCAACCGCGCAGAATAGCCCGGCAATAAACGCGCCGATGGCCAGCGGAATACCGGCGATATAGGCCAGCACAATGCCGGGGAACACGGCGTGACTCATGGCGTCGCCCATTAACGCCCAGCCTTTCAGCACCAGAAACACCGACAATAACGCGCAGGGGATCGCCACAATTGCCGAGACCATGAGCGCGTTGATCATAAAATCAAACTGGAAGGGTTCCAGTAAGGCGGTTAAGCGCATGGGGTCTCCTTATTCAGGCGCGCACGACGGCGGTTGGCAAGCAGGCCGTGTTTCGGGGCGAAGATAAATGCCAGCAGAAACAATAGCGTTTGCAGGACGACGATGATCCCGCCAGTCGCACCATCCAGCCAATAGCTGAGCCAGGCGCCGAAAAAGCTGGTCAGGCTGCCGATGGCGACGGCGATGGTTAACAGACGCGGAAAACGATCGGTCAGCAGCCAGGCGGTGGCGCCAGGCGTGACCACCAGACAGATCACCAGAAAAGCGCCGACGGTTTGCAGAGCGGCGACGGTGGAGACCGACAGCAACGTGAAAAACAGCAGCTTCAGCCGGGCGGGGTTAAGCCCAATCGATCGCGCATGGTTTTCGTCGAAAAAAGTCACCATCAGATCTTTCCACTTCAGCAGCAAAATCACCAGAGAGACCGTGCCGATGATCGCCAGTTGCAGAATATCTTCCGGCGCAATAGCCAGCACGTTGCCGAGGATAATGGTCTGGATGTTGACCGACATCGGATTGAGCGAAACCATAAACAGCCCGATGCCAAAGAAAGAGGAGAAGATAAGACCGATAATCGCGTCTTCCTTCAGGCGTGAACGCTGGTTGAGAAAAAGCATGCTGCCCGCCGCCAGGCCGCCGGAGAGAAACGCGCCGAGAGAGAAGGGCAGCCCCAGCATATACGCGCCCGCCACGCCGGGGACGATGGAGTGGGAAAGCGCGTCGCCAATCAGCGACCAGCCTTTAAGCATCAGATAGCAGGAGAGAAAGGCGCACAGGCCGCCGACCATTGCCGAGACCCACATGGCGTTGAGCATGTACTGGTAGCCGAACGGTTCCACAAGCCAGTTCATGATGATTCACCTCCGCCTGCCGCGCGCCGTGAGATAAAGGGGCGCTCGTCGTCGGTGATGATATGCTCCTCGCCGCCGCTCAGCGCCACATGACGCAATACGCCGCTGAACGCCAGTTCGAGGTTTTCAGCGGTGAAGGTGGTTTCCGTCGGGCCGCTCGCCAGCACGGTGCCTTTGATCATCACCGTGTAATCGCAAAACTCCGTTACCGAGCCGAGGTTATGCGTTGAAACCAGCATGGTGCGGCCTTCATCGCGCAGCTCGCGCAACAGGGCAATAATGCGGGCTTCGGTTTTTACGTCAACGCCGGTAAAAGGCTCATCCAGAAGAATAACCTGCCCGTCCTGGGCAATGGCTCTGGCCAGAAAGACGCGTTTTTTCTGCCCGCCGGAAAGCTCGCCAATCTGCCGATAGCGATATTCCAGCATGTCCACCCGCGCCAGCGCAGCGTCCACGCTTTCACGATCGTGCGCGCTGGGGCGGCGCAGCCACCCCATATGGCCGTAGCGCCCCATCATCACCACATCTTCCACCAGTACCGGAAACGACCAGTCCACCTCTTCAGATTGCGGGACATAGGCGATCAGATTCTGTTTCAACGCTTTGTTGACGGGCTGTTGCAGGATGGCGATTTCTCCCTTCGCCAGTCGGACAAACCCCATCAATGCTTTAAACAGCGTCGATTTCCCTGAACCGTTGACGCCAACCAGCGCGGCAATTGAGCCGCCAGGCACCTGAAACGTCGTGTCCCGCAGGGCAGTGTGACCATTGCGATACGTCACCGTGACGCGATCAACGGTAATCGCAGATTGACTCATTTCTGGCTCCTCAGCCCGTCAGTGATGCCGCTGACGATGGTTTCAGTTGTGACGCGCAGCAGATCCAGATACGTCGGCACCGGACCGTCGGCAGCGCTCAGAGAATCAACATATAGCACACCACCGTAGTGCGCGCCGGATTCACGCGCGACCTGGCGGGCTGGTTTATCGGAAACGGTACTTTCGCTGAACACCGCCGGGATGTGATGTTCCCTGATCGCGTCGATCACTTTGCGTACCTGTTTAGGCGTGCCTTGCTGATCGGCGTTGATCGGCCAGAGGTACAGCTCTTTCAGGTCGTTATCGCGCGCCAGATAGGAAAACGCCCCTTCACTGGTCACCAGCCAGCGTTTGTCGGCAGGAATCTTCGCCAGCGCGTCGCGTAGTGGATCGAGCGTCTGGCGGATTTGGGCTTTATAGTTTTCGGCGTTTTTCTGGTACGTCGCGGCGTTATCTGGATCGTATTTCACCAGCGCATCGCGAATGTTATCCACGTAAATCAGCGCATTTTCCGCCGACATCCAGGCGTGCGGGTTGGGTTTGCCGTTATACGGCCCTTCGGTAATGCCCATCGGCTTCACGCCGTTGGATACCGTAACTTCCGGCACGCCGGATAAGTGCTGGTAGAACCGGGCGAACCACAGCTCCAGGTTCAGGCCGTTAGAGAGGATCAACTGCGCGCCCTGCGCTCGCTTAATGTCGCCGGGCGTCGGCTGATACTCATGGATCTCCGCGCCAGGCTTCGTGATTGAACTGACGTCCGCCGCATCGCCCGCTACGTTTTTCGCCATGTCGGCGATGACGGTAAACGTTGTGATGACCTTAAATTTATCTTTTGCATAAGCAGGCGACAGCGCAAGCATTGCCAGCGCGCTGGCAAGGAGAATGGATTTCAGACGGAGCAAGTGCGGCATAGTATCCCTCATCATAATGCGGTTAATTATTCATCGAATATAGCCTTTGCTATGTTATATAGCACAAGGTATAGATAAATGAAAATAATTCTTATTTACGTAGGGCGCTAAGGATGTGTCACCTTAGGGTGATAGTCCTGAGAGAAGATAAGGTGTATTATTTATGCAACTTATTTGTGGAGGCATCATGTCCGGTAAGCGTATTGCTCGTGAAAAACTGACGATTAAAAAAATGATCGCGCTGTACGAGAGCCAGTGCCCGCAGGCCTCAAACGAGCAAGGTCATTACGATGCGCTGTTTGCCTATGCGCAAAAGCGGCTGGATAAGTGCGTGTTTGGCGAGGAAAAACCGGCCTGTAAGCAGTGTCCGGTGCACTGTTATCAGCCCGCGAAGCGTGAGGAGATGAAGCAGATCATGCGTTGGGCAGGCCCAAGAATGCTCTGGCGCCATCCGATTTTGACCATCCGTCACCTTATTGATGACAAACGCCCCGTCCCGGAATTGCCGGAAAAATATCAGCGCAAGAAATAAATGTGTCTTGCCGGATGGCGGGAGTTAATCGCAGTTGCGTAGGCCCGATAAGCGTTAGCGCCATCGGGCAACACCATTACGCTTTGGTCGCAATCAGAATCGCTGACGCCTTAATCAGCGCAATAACGCGACTGCCCTGCGCCAGTTTCATCTCTTCCTGACTCTCATTGGTGACAACGGCCACAATCTCAAAACCAGCGTCGGTTTTGATGTGTACAGTCGCGTTGACTGCGCCTTCCGTCACCTGAGATACGCTACCGGCAAACTGGTTGCGGGCGGAAAACTTCAGGCCGCAATCTTCGCTTGCCAGAGTAACCCAGGGGGCTTTAATCAAAGCAATGGCGTCTTTTCCGTTTGTCAGACCCAGCGCCTGCTGGCTGCTGTGAGTGACAATCGCCACCAGTTTTGCGCCGCCCGCCAGCGTCAGTTCAACTTCATCATTCACCGCACCTGTTGCGACTGCGCTAACCGTACCGGTCAGTTGATTACGTGCTGATACCGCCATACTGCCTCCTTTCGTTGAGATATCTGCCAGTATAGCCAGAGATGCTATACCAATGCATCTTTATCAATGCCTAATCGTTTCATGCGAGAGAGCAGGGTGGTGCGCTTCAGCCCCAGACGCTGCGCGGCGCCTTTTGGCCCCGCCACCACGCCATTTGTCTCTTTCAACACGCGCATAATGAGCTGAAATTCATCCTCGCCCTCCTGGGCGACTTCGGTGGCGACCGGCGGCGCACCCGGCGTGAGCATTCCCATGTCCGGCAGCGAGAGTTGCAGCACGTTGCCCCGCGTCAGCAGAACGGCGCGCTCGACGACGTTTTCCAGCTCGCGGACGTTCCCCGGCCACTCCATATTGCTCAGCGTGCGTAGCGTTTCGGCAGGAATACTGTTGATGTTGCGCCCCATCCGGCGGGCGATTTTAAAGGTGAAGGCTTTGACCAGCAGCGGAATGTCCTCCGGGCGCTCGCGCAGCGGCGGGAGCTGGATCGGAAAGACGTTCAGACGGTAATAGAGATCGTTGCGGAACTCACGATCGGCCACCATTTTTTTCAGATCGCGGTTGGTGGCGGCGATCAGCCTGACGTCCGTCTGGATCAGTTTATTGCTGCCCAGACGTTCAAATTCCTGCTCCTGGAGCACGCGCAGCAGTTTCGGCTGTAGCTCCAGCGGCATGTCGCCCACTTCATCAAGAAACAGCGAGCTTTTATCCGCCAGCTCAAAACGACCAATACGCTGCGCGCTGGCGCCGGTAAAGGCGCCGCGCTCGTGACCAAACAGATCGCTTTCCAGCAGCCCGGCGGGCATCGCCGCGCAATTCATCTTCACCATTCGCCGTGCGTTACGCCCGCTCAGATTATGAATCGCCCTGGCGATCAGCTCTTTACCGGTTCCTGTTTCACCGAGGATCAGGACGGTGCTGTCGCTTTGCGCCACCATCTCCACCTGCTTGAGCACGTTGTACATGGCTTCGCTGCGACCGATTATCTCGCCAAATTCGCTATCCACGTTATTGAGCTGCTCGGTAAGCGCCAGGTTCTCGTCGACCAGACGCTCTTTCAGCCGGTGAATCTCCTGATAAGCGAGGGCGTTATCCACGGCAATCGCCACGCGTTCGGCAATCTGGCGCAGTAGTTTGAGGTTGGCGGTGGTAAACACTTTCTCTTCGCATTGCGCCAGCTTCAGCACGCCGAGCATTGTATTGCCGGACATCAGCGGCAGCAGACACAGGGTCTGTATCTGGTTGCCCCAGGTGTCGAACAGCATACGTTCGTACGGCGCAAGCGTATCCCGCTCGTTCAGGTTAATCAGCAGCATCTCTTTGCTTTTGAAAACCCGTTCAGAGAGCGTTCCCGCCTCGTCCACTTCGCTTTGTTCATGCGCGGGATTATGTTCATCCAGATAATGTGTGGAATAGATACTCAGCTTGTTTTTGCGGGAGCTGTGCAGGACGATGCTAATGGCATCGATATTAAAGTAGTGGTGGATCTCTTTCGCGACTTCGCTCACCAGTTCGTCGATGTCCAGCCGTGAAAGCACGGCATTGGTGATCGCCACCAGAATGCGGAAGTTGTCGCGCTCACGGCACAGGAGATCGTAGTCAACGTTATTGCTGACCCGACACTGAATTTGCTCAGCGACCACTGCGACAATCTGGGTGAAGGTTTGCAGGCGTTCGTACTCTTTCTCGCTCCACGGCTGGTCGTTTTGGCGGATGAATTCGCAGCCGCCAAAAATGCGCCCTTCAGCGGCCAGCGGCAGCAAACAGTAGTGGCCAAATTCACCGTACAGCCCGTTTGTCGCCAGTTGCGGCCAGGTTTCGCTGAATTCATGATGATTGCAGTGCAGCGCATCGGGGCGCGAGAGAATGCGCCGAACCGGGCCGTGTGCCAGCACGGTTTCGTCTTCATACGCGACAGGTTTACCATTTTCGCGAGTTGCATAATAACGCGCGCGTTGTGTCTGTGGCTGCCATAACACAATAGCCGCGCTGTCGGCCAGCGCTGAGCGCTTGACCAGTTGCGAAAGCGCTTCACTGAGCGACGCCAGGTCGGGCTGCTGCAATAATGTACGAGTGATGTCGAACAAACCTTGTTGTCCGAGATCGCTCATCGGTGTATACGACATGTTGCTTTTCCAGAAAAGCACCGCGATGCGGTGCGAAAACGGTAAATAAATTATAGATATAGGTAATATATTTTGGGTATCACCGCAGGCCTGTCCATCCGTAGGCCTGATAAGCATAGCGCCATCAGGCGCCTTTGCCGGATGGCAGCGTAAACGCCTTATCCGGCCAACAAACTGCGTCGAACCGTAGGCCTGATAAGCACAGCGCCATCAGGCGCTAGCATATACGCGGCAACGGTTCGGCGTGGGGTAAATCAAGGGTACGTTTCACGCCATACAGACCGGCCAGGCGAACGCCTCTGCGTTCAACTACCTCGCCGATCGGCGCCGCATCGCGGCCCAGCGGGTGCGCGCGCAGCGCGTCAAGCACCGCGTCTGCGGCCTGGCGCTCAACGGCGATCACCAGTTTGCCTTCATTGGCAAAGTTAAGCGCATCCAGCCCCAGCAGTTCGCAGACGCCGCGCACCGCCGGTTTGACCGGCAGCGCGGATTCGGACAACTCAATACCGAAGCCGCAGGCGGCGGCAAACTCATGGGCGACAGCATTCACGCCGCCGCGCGTCGCATCGCGTAAGGCTTTCACGCCTGGAATATCGCGCAGCGTCTGAATAAGTGGGGTTAATACCGCGCAGTCGCTGACCAGCTCGCCATCCAGCCCCAGTTGTTCACGCAAATTGAGGATCGTTGCGCCATGATCGCCGAGCGTGCCGCTGACCAGCAGCACATCTCCCACGCTTAATGTCTGCGCCCCCCAGTGAATATTGGCGGGAATCGCCCCCATCCCGGCGGTGTTGATGAACAGCTTATCCGCCGCGCCGCGCTGAACGACTTTGGTATCACCGGTCACAATGGCGATACCGGCTTCGCGCGCGGTTGCCGCCATGCTGTTCACCACGCTTTTCAGCGTCTCCATCGGCAGACCTTCTTCGAGGATAAAGCCGCAGGAGAGATAACGCGGGATTGCGCCGCTGACCGCCACGTCGTTGGCCGTGCCGCAAATCGCCAGTTTGCCGATATTGCCGCCGGGGAAAAACAGCGGGTCAATAACATAGCTGTCGGTGGAGAAGGCCAGGCGATCGCCTTCCGCCGCCAGTTGCGCCAGTTCAAGACGCGCCTGATCTTCCTGCTCAGCCAGCCACGGGTTGGCAAAAGCCTCCATAAACAGGCTGTTAATCAGCTGCTGCATGGCCAGACCGCCGCTGCCGTGGGCAAGTTGTACGCTGTTCATGCTTCACACTCCTGCTGACGATATTGATACCAGGCGGCGCATGCCCCCTCGGAGGAGACCATTAACGCGCCGAACGCCGTCTGCGGGTTACAGGTCGTGCCAAACAACGGGCACTGGTGCGGTTTGCACTTGCCGGTGAGCACTTCTCCGCAGCGCGCACGCGGATCGTCGCACACCTGTTGCGGCGCCGGGCGGAAGTGCGCTTCGGCGTCAAACCGCTGGTAGTCTGGCGTCAGGTGGACACCAGACGATTCAATCACGCCCAGCCCGCGCCATTCGCTGTCGCCGTTGACGTAAAACACCTCGGCGATAGCCTGTTGCGCCAGTAGATTACCGGCATCCGGCACCACGCGACGGTACTGGTTCTCAACCTGGCTATGGGAGGCTATTTTCTGCTCAACCAGCATGACGACGCCTTGCAGTAGATCAAGCGGTTCGAATCCCGCCACCACCAGAGGACGATGGAAATCCGTCGCGATGAAGCTATAGGCGTCGGTGCCGATCACCATGCTGACGTGACCCGGTGCGAGAAACGCGTCAATTCCGTTATCCGGCTGCTCCAGCAGGCTGCGCAGCGTTGGAATAAGCGTGATGTGCTGGCAGAAAAAGTAAAAGTTCTGCACGTTGCGAAGCTTCGCCTGTTGCAGCGTGATGGCGGTGGTCGGCATGGTGGTTTCAAATCCCAGACCGAAGAAAACGACTTTGCGCGTTGGGTTTTCCTGCGCCAGTTTCAGGGCATCCATTGGCGAATAAACAATGCGGATATCTGCGCCACGGGCTTTGGCCTGCAATAGCGAACCCTGTTTCCCCGGTACGCGTATGGCATCGCCAAAGGTGCAGAAAATCACCTCAGGATGGCTGGCGATCTCCACGCAGCTGTCAATTCTGCCCATCGGCAGCACGCAGACAGGGCAACCGGGGCCGTGGATAAACTCCACGTTGTCGGGCAGCAGCTGGTCGAGGCCGAACTTGAAGATGGCATGCGTATGACCGCCGCACACTTCCATGATGCGCAGCGGACGTTCGGCGGTATAAGGGAGATGCGCGGCACGTTCACGCAGGTGATCAATCAACTGCATCACCTGTTCCGGTGCGCGATATTCGTCAACAAAACGCATTATTTTTCCTCGCCATATAACAAAGCGCCGACGTCCGGTTCGACATCAAACATGTTTTGCAGCGCGTCGAGGGTGTCGCGCGCTTCCGCTTCGTTAATCACACTCATGGCAAAACCAACGTGAACCAGCACCCACTGGCCCAGACGCGGCTCACCGCTCTCATCGCAACTGCCAACCAGCGTCAGGTCGACATCGCGCTGGATGCCGCAGACATCGACTTTCGCCTGATTGCCGTCAATGGAGCGAATTTGCCCCGGAACGCCTATGCACATCGCTGTGCCTCCAGCCAGTTCAGCCACCGATCCATCCCTTCGCCGCTGGTGGCGGAGATGAGGATGATCTCAATGTCAGGATTGACTTCCCGGGCGCTGGCGATGCACTTCTCAACGTCAAAATTGAGGTACGGCAGCAGATCGACTTTGTTCAGGAGCATGAGCGAAGCGGCGGCGAACATATGCGGGTATTTCAGCGGCTTGTCTTCGCCTTCCGTAACGGAAAGCACTGCCACTTTATGGCGCTCGCCGAGGTCAAAGCTGGCCGGGCAGACAAGGTTGCCGACGTTTTCGATAAACAGAATACCGTTGTCGGCCAGCGGCAGACGCGGAGCGGCATCGGCAATCATTTGCGCATCAAGATGGCAGCCTTTGCCGGTGTTGACCTGAATAGCGGGCGTACCGGTCGCGCGGATGCGGGCGGCGTCGTTGACCGTCTGCTGGTCGCCTTCAATCACCGCGCACGGCACACTGTCTTTTAACTTCATCAGCGTTTCGGTCAGCAGGGTGGTTTTACCGGAACCGGGGCTGGAGACAAGGTTGAGCACCAGATGCTGGCGGGCGGCGAAGCGGGCGCGGTTGCGCTCGGCCAGACGGTTGTTTTTGTCCAGCACGTCAATTTCGACTTCCAGCATCCGGCGCTGGCTCATACCCGGCGCATGGGTTCCCGCTTCACCGTGACCGTAGTGCAGATCGCCTTCGGCGGTCTGGCTCGGGGTAAAGGCGGATGTCTTCACGCCGGTGATGTTCAGCGCCGGGCGAGCCGCCGGGGCAAAAGGCGCGCTACGAAACGCCGAATGGGGATTATGCTCATCTCCCTCTATATAAAGGTTGCCTTCACCGCAACCGCATGTCGTACACATCGCTCACTCCTGATCTCTATCTTGCGGTAAATCTATTGCCGGATGGCGGCTTTGCTTATGCAGCCTACAACTCAGGCCATTCCTGTCGGCCGGATAAGACGCTCAGGCGTCGCTATCCGGCGTTGGATTACTGTCTATTTCAATTCGGCGAATCTGCAACCCGTCATCGGCCACAATGCGTAACGTGTCGCTCTGGCATTGCGGGCAACGGCGCACGCGCTGCGTCAGTAACGTGACGTACTGCTGACAAGACTCGCACCAGCATTCGGCTTCTTGTTCTTCGAGGTGGAGTTTACAACCTTCCGCCAGGGTGCCACGGCATACCAGATCAAAACAAAAGGCGAGAGCGCTGGTTTCTACGCAAGAAAATGCGCCAATTTTGAGCCAGACCCCAGTTACCCGTTTTGCACCGTGCGCTGCGGCCTGTTGTTCAATTAATTCCAGTGCCCGTTGGCAGAGAGTTATTTCGTGCATATCGCCTCCCGAATTCATTGCCCTGAATAAGCAATAAATATGCCAGTTATTTTTCCCTTGCTCGTGACAATGACGACGATGACGAAATGACATGTCGTCACGGCGTCGAACGTGATGGCTGTTTTTGTATCGTCATGAAAAATAAAGATTTAAAAACTGGCATGGAAAATGCTTAAGGCTGGCTATCTCTGCTAACCGGGTAACCTGACATGACTATTTGGGAAATAAGCGAAAAGGCTGATTACATCGCGCAGCGGCATCATCGCCTGCTGGACCAGTGGCGAACCTACTGCAACTCACTGGTTCAGGGGATCACCTTATCAAAAGCGCGTCTGCATCACGCCATGAGCTGTGCGCCGGACAAAGATCTGTGCTTTGTGCTTTTCGAGCACTTCACGATTTACGTCACCCTGGCGGACGGTTTTAACAGCCACACCATCGAGTATTACGTCGAAACCAAAGACGGTGAAGATAAGCAGTTGATTGCACAAGCGCAATTGACCATTGACGGCCTCGTTGATGAGAAGGTCAGTAACCGCGATCGCGAGCAGGTGCTGGAGCACTATCTCGAAAAAATCGCCAGCGTTTACGACAGCCTGTACACCGCCGTGGAAAACAATCGCCCGGTGAATTTACGTCAACTGGTAAAGGGAAATAGCCCGGCGGCATAAGCACGAGGCGCTGCCCGTTGTTACTCGCGGCGTGCGCTTCACGCTGCATATGAATGTTTGAGGGGATGGGAATGTCGATAAGTGTCGAAAATGACATTTTTCAGACATGTTTTCGTCAAAAATGACTATCACCTGAGGAATGCCTGGTGAATCGTTTTGTAATTGCTGACTCCACGCTCTGTATTGGCTGCCACACCTGTGAAGCAGCCTGTTCAGAGACGCATCGCCAGCACGGCCTGCAATCAATGCCGCGGCTGAAAGTGATGCTCAATGAAAAAGAATCCGCGCCGCAGCTGTGTCACCACTGTGAAGATGCGCCCTGTGCCGTGGTGTGCCCGGTGAATGCCATCAATCGGGTAGACGGCGCCGTACAGCTGAATGAAAGCCTGTGCGTAAGCTGCAAGCTGTGTGGCATTGCCTGCCCGTTCGGCGCGATTGAATTTTCCGGCAGCCGTCCGCTGCATATTCCGGCGAATGCCAATTCACCGAAAGCCCCGCCGGCGCCTCCCGCGCCGGCACGCGTCAGTACTCTGCTGGACTGGGTGCCGGGCGTGCGCGCCATCGCGGTCAAATGCGATCTGTGCAGCTTCGACGAACAAGGCCCGGCCTGCGTGCGGATGTGTCCGACCAACGCGTTACACCTGGTGAATAACATGGATATCGCCCGCGCCAGCAAGCGCAAACGTGAGCTGACCTTCAACACCGATTTTGGCGATCTCACCTTGTTTCAGCAGGCGCAAAGTGGGGAGGCAAAATGAACGCAATTTCACTGATCAATAGCGGTGTGGCCTGGTTCGCGGCGGCGGCCGTACTGGCATTTCTGTTTTCCTTTCATAAAGCGCTGAGCGGCTGGGTCGCCGGTGTCGGCGGCGCGGTTGGCAGTCTGTATACCGCGGCGGCGGGTTTTTCCGTCCTGGTGAATGCGACAGCGGTCAGCGGCGTGATGCCGTTGATCGGTCATGGTTTACAAATCACCCCGCTGAACGCCATCTGGTTGATTACGCTGGGGCTGTGCGGGCTGTTCGTCAGCCTGTACAACATCGACTGGCATCGTCACCCGCTGGTGTTAGCCAACGGGCTGCTGGTAAACCTGCTGATGGCGGCGGCAGTTTGCGCGGTCGTCGCCAGCAATCTCGGCACGCTGGTGGTGATGGCGGAAATCATGGCGCTGTGCGCGGTGTTTCTTACCGGTTGCAGCAAAGAGGGCAAACTGTGGTTTGCGCTGGGGCGTATCGGTACGCTGCTGCTGGCTGTCGCCTGCTGGCTGGTGTGGCAGCGTTACGGCACGCTGGAACTGCGTCTGCTCGATCTGCGCGCCCAGGCGTTGCCGCTCGGTTCTGACATCTGGCTGCTCGGCGTAGTCGGTTTTGGTCTGCTGGCCGGGATTATCCCGCTGCACGGTTGGGTGCCGCAGGCGCACGCCAACGCCAGCGCGCCGGCGGCGGCCCTGTTCTCTACCGTGGTGATGAAAATGGGTCTGCTGGGCATTCTCTCTTTATCGCTGATTGGCGGCAATGCGCCGCTGTGGTGGGGCGTTCTGCTGCTGGTGCTCGGCATGATCACCGCATTCGTCGGCGGTTTATATGCGCTGATGGAACATAACATTCAGCGCCTGCTGGCGTACCACACCCTGGAAAACATCGGCATTATCCTGCTCGGTCTGGGCGCGGGCGTCACCGGTATTGCCCTTAATCAACCGGCGCTGATTGCGCTCGGCCTGACCGGCGGTCTCTATCATCTGGTCAACCATAGCCTGTTCAAAAGCGTGCTGTTTTTGGGCGCGGGCAGCATTTGGTTCCGTACCGGGCACCGCGACATCGAAAAACTGGGCGGTATTGGTAAACGTATGCCGGTGATTTCTGTCGCGATGTTGATTGGCCTGATGGCGATGGCCGCGCTGCCGCCGCTGAACGGGTTTGCCGGTGAGTGGGTTATCTATCAGTCCTTCTTCAAGCTGGGCAACAGCGGCGCGTTCATTGGCCGTCTGTTAGGGCCGTTGCTGGCCGTCGGGCTGGCGATTACCGGTGCGCTGGCGGTGATGTGTATGGCGAAAGTCTATGGCGTTACGTTCCTCGGCGCGCCGCGTACCAAAGAGGCGGAAAACGCCTGCTGTGCGCCAATCCTGATGGGGGTGAGCGTCGTCGCGCTGGCCATTTGCTGCGTGCTGGGCGGCGTTGCCGCGCCGTGGCTGCTGCCGCTGATCTCCGCTGCCGTGCCTCTGCCGCTGGAGACGGCGAATACCACCGTTTCTCAGCCGATGATTGCGCTGCTGCTGATCGCCTGTCCGCTGCTGCCGTTCATCATCATGGCGATTTTCAAAGGCAACCGTCTGCCGTCGCGTTCACGCGGCGCGGCCTGGGTCTGTGGCTACGACCACGAGCAGTCGATGGTGATTACCGCCCACGGTTTCGCCATGCCGGTGAAAGAGGCCTTTGCCCCGGTACTCAAGCTGCGTAAATGGCTTAACCCGGTATCGCTGGTTCCGGGCTGGCAGAATGCGGCGGCACCGGTTCTGTTCCGCCGCCTGGCGCTGATTGAGCTGGCGGTGCTGGTGGTGATTGTGGTTTCACGAGGAGCCTGAGAATGAGTGTGTTATATCCGTTAATTCAGGCGCTGGTGTTATTCGCCGCAGCGCCGCTGCTGTCCGGTATTACCCGCGTGGCGCGTGCCCGGTTGCACAATCGTCGCGGGCCGGGCGTTTTGCAGGAGTATCGCGACCTGATCAAGCTGTTGGGGCGCCAGAGCGTTGCGCCTGCCGATTCCGGCTGGGTCTTTCGCCTGACGCCGTTTGTGATGGTCGGCGTCATGCTGACTATCGCGACCGCGCTGCCGGTGGTGACGGTTGGTTCGCCGTTGCCGCAGTTGGGCGATCTGATCACCCTGATCTACCTTTTTGCGATCGCCCGCTTCTTCTTCTCTATTGCCGGTCTGGATACCGGGAGTCCGTTTACCGCGATCGGCGCAAGCCGTGAAGCGATGCTCGGCGTACTGGTGGAGCCAATCCTGCTGCTCGGCCTGTGGGTGGCGGCGCAGGTGGCCGGTTCCACGCACATCAGCAATATCACCGACACGATTTACCATTGGCCGGCAGCGCGCAGCATTCCGCTGATGCTGGCGCTGTGCGCCTGCGCGTTCGCCACCTTTATCGAGATGGGCAAACTGCCGTTCGATCTGGCGGAAGCGGAGCAGGAGTTGCAGGAAGGCCCGCTGACCGAATACAGCGGCAGCGGCTTCGCGGTGCTGAAGTGGGGCATCAGCCTGAAACAGCTGGTGGTGCTGCAAATGTTTGTCGGCGTATTCCTGCCGTGGGGACAGATGGAGACCTTCAGCGCGGGTGGGCTGGTGCTGGCGCTGGTGATTGCCATCGTCAAGCTGATCGCTGGCGTACTGGTGATTGCCCTGTTCGAAAACAGCATGGCGCGCCTGCGTTTTTGCGCCACTTCACGCGTGACCTGGGCCGGTTTTGGGTTTGCGTTTTTAGCATTCGTCTCCTTGCTGGTGGCGTGATTTAAGAGAGTTTGAGCATGTCTGAAGAAAAATTAGGTCAACAATACCTTGCGGCGCTGCACCAGGCTTTTCCGGGCGTGGTGCTGGACGAAGCCTGGCAGACCAAAGATCAGCTGACCCTCACCGTGAAGGTGAACTACCTGCCGGAAGTGGTGGAGTTTCTCTACTACAAACAGGGCGGATGGCTCTCGGTACTGTTTGGCAACGACGAACGCCAGCTGTGCGGTCACTATGCTGTTTACTACGTGTTGTCGATGGAGCAGGGGACGAAGTGCTGGATTACCGTGCGCGTTGAAGTCGATGCCAACAAACTGGAGTTCCCGTCCGTGACGCCGCGCGTGCCTGCTGCGGTGTGGGGCGAACGTGAAGTGCGCGACATGTACGGTTTAATTCCGGTCGGCCTGCCTGACGAACGCCGCCTGGTGCTGCCGGATGACTGGCCGGATGAACTCTATCCGCTGCGTAAAGACAGCATGGATTACCGTCAACGTCCGGCGCCGACCACCGATGCCGAAACCTACGAATTTATCAACGAGCTGGGTGACAAGAAAAACAACGTGGTGCCGATCGGCCCGCTGCACGTCACCTCTGATGAACCGGGTCACTTCCGCCTGTTTGTTGACGGCGAAAACATTATCGACGCCGATTACCGCCTGTTCTACGTCCATCGCGGCATGGAGAAACTGGCGGAAACCCGCATGGGCTACAACGAAGTCACCTTCCTGTCGGATCGCGTGTGCGGCATTTGCGGCTTTGCTCACAGCACCGCCTATACCACCTCCGTCGAGAATGCGATGGGCATCGTGGTGCCGGAACGCGCGCAGATGATTCGCGCCATTCTGCTGGAGGTGGAGCGCCTGCATTCACACCTGCTGAACCTCGGCCTGGCCTGCCACTTTACCGGTTTTGACTCCGGCTTTATGCAGTTCTTCCGCGTGCGTGAAACGTCGATGAAGATGGCGGAGATCCTTACCGGGGCGCGTAAAACCTACGGTCTGAACCTGATCGGCGGGATTCGTCGCGATCTGCTGAAAGAGGACATGATCCAGACCCGTCAACTGGCGCAGCAGATGCGCCGCGAGGTGCAAGAACTGGTGGATATGCTGCTCAGCACGCCGAACATGGAGCAGCGCACCGTCGGCATTGGGCGCCTCGACCCGGAAATCGCCCGCGACTTCAGTAACGTGGGGCCGATGGTGCGCGCCAGCGGTCACGCGCGCGATACCCGCGCCGATCACCCGTTTGTCGGTTACGGCCTGCTGCCGATGGAAGTGCATAGCGAGCAGGGCTGTGACGTCATTTCCCGTCTGAAAGTGCGCATCAACGAAGTGTACACCGCGCTGAACATGATCGATTTCGGCCTGGACAACCTGCCGGGCGGCCCGCTGATGGTGGAAGGCTTTACCTATATCCCACACCGTTTTGCGCTGGGCTTTGCCGAAGCGCCGCGCGGGGATGACATCCACTGGAGCATGACCGGCGACAACCAGAAGCTGTACCGCTGGCGCTGCCGTGCGGCGACCTACGCCAACTGGCCGACCTTGCGTTATATGCTGCGCGGTAACACGGTCTCCGACGCGCCGCTGATCATCGGTAGCCTCGACCCTTGCTACTCCTGTACCGACCGCATGACCGTGGTGGATGTGCGTAAGAAGAAGAGCAAAGTCGTGCCGTACAAAGAACTTGAGCGCTACAGCATTGAGCGTAAAAACTCGCCGCTGAAATAAGGAATCGCCATGTTTACCTTTATCAAAAAAGTTATCAAAACCGGCGCGCCGACGTCGTCGTATCCGCTGGAGCCGATTGCGGTCGATAAAAACTTCCGTGGCAAACCGGAGCATAACCCGCAGCAGTGCATTGGCTGCGCAGCCTGCGTCAATGCCTGCCCGTCGAATGCGCTGACGGTTGAAACCTGCCTTGTTACCGGCGAGCTGGCCTGGCAGTTCAACCTCGGGCGTTGCATCTTTTGCGCCCGCTGTGAAGAAGTGTGCCCGACAGCGGCGATTAAACTCTCGCAGGAGTATGAGTTGGCGGTGTGGAAGAAAGCGGACTTTCTGCAACAGTCCCGCTTTACGCTGTGCAATTGCCGCGTGTGCAACCGTCCTTTCGCGGTGCAGAAAGAGATTGATTACGCCATCGCGCTGCTGAAACACAATGGCGACAGCCGCGCGGAACATCACCGTGAAAGCTTTGAGACCTGCCCGGACTGCAAGCGTCAGAAATGCCTGGTGCCGTCCGACCGTATTGAACTGACTCGCCATATGAAAGAGGCCAGCTGATGAGCAATTTATTAGGCCCACGCGACGCCAACGGCATTCCGCTGCCGATGACGGTGGATGAATCCATCGCCAGCATGAAGGCGTCTTTGCTGAAAAACATTAAGCGTTCGGCGTATGTCTACCGCGTGGACTGCGGTGGCTGCAACGGCTGCGAAATCGAAATTTTTGCCACCCTTTCTCCGCTGTTTGACGCCGAACGTTTTGGCATCAAAGTCGTCCCGTCACCGCGTCATGCGGATATTCTGCTGTTCACCGGGGCGGTGACGCGCGCGATGCGTTCTCCGGCGCTGCGCGCCTGGCAGTCCGCGCCGGACCCAAAAATCTGTATCTCTTACGGCGCCTGCGGCAACAGCGGCGGTATCTTCCACGACCTGTACTGCGTCTGGGGCGGCACCGACAAAATCGTACCGGTGGATGTCTACATTCCGGGCTGCCCGCCGACGCCTGCGGCAACGTTGTACGGTTTTGCGATGGCGCTGGGTTTGCTGGAGCAGAAAATTCACGCCCGCGCGCCGGGTGAACTGGACGAGCAGGCGGCAGAGATTCTGCATCCCGACATGGTGCAGCCGCTGCGCGTGAAGGTGGATCGCGCGGCGCGTCGTCTGGCGGGTTATCGCTATGGCCGTCAGATCGCCGATGATTACCTGACCCAACTGGGGCAGGGTGAACATCAGGTGGCGCGCTGGCTGGAAGTGGAAAACGATCCGCGTCTGACCGAGATTGTCACTCACCTGAATCATGTGGTTGAAGAGGCGCGTATCCGATGAGTGAAACGGTGGTGTTCAGTCAACTGAGCCGTAAGTTTATTGATGAGAACGATGCGACGCCCGCCGAGGCGCAGCAGGTTGTCTATTACAGCCTGGCGATTGGCCACCACCTTGGGGTCATCGACTGCCTGGAAGCGGCGTTAACCTGCCCGTGGGAGGACTATCTGGCGTGGATTGCGACTCTGGAAGAGGGAAGCGAGGCCAGACGTAAAATGGAAGGCGTGCCGAAGTACGGCGAGATCGTCATCGATTTTAACCATGTGCAAATGCTGGCGCGCGCTTTCGACGGCGCGCTCGCTGCGCAAAACCCACAACAGCAGGCGTGGAGCAAGCTGATGCTGAGTATGCTCCACGATATTCATCAGGAAAGCGCCATCTATCTGATGGTGAGGAGACACCGTGACTGACGTTTTATTGTGCGTCGGCAACAGTATGATGGGCGATGACGGCGCCGGGCCGCTGCTGGCCGAGATGTGCGCCGCGCAGCCTAAAGGCAACTGGGTTGTTATTGACGGCGGCAGCGCGCCGGAGAACGATATTGTCGCGATCCGCGAACTGCGCCCGGATCGTCTGCTGATTGTCGATGCGACCGACATGGGGCTGAATCCGGGCGAGATCCGCATCATCGACCCGGATGACATCGCCGAAATGTTTATGATGACCACCCACAATATGCCGTTGAATTACCTGGTGGATCAGCTGAAAGAGGACGTTGGCGACGTGATTTTCCTCGGCATCCAGCCGGATATCGTTGGCTTTTATTATCCGATGACGCCGCCGGTGAAAGAGGCGGTGGAAGTGGTTTATTCAAGGCTTGCAGAGTGGGTTGGCGATGGGGGATTTTCTCCGCTCTGAGCGGGTGCCCGGTGGCGCTACGCTTACCGGGCCTACGGTTTTGTAGGCCGGGTAAGGCGAAGCCGCCACCCGGCAAAACGGGCTACGCCAGATCTTCCCCGTTACTCGCAATCACTTTCTTGTACCACCAGAATGATTTTTTGCGGGTACGCGCCAGCGTGCCGTTGCCAGCGTCGTCACGGTCGACATACACAAACCCGTAGCGTTTGCTCATTTCGCCTGTCGAGGCGGACACCAGATCGATGCAGCCCCAGGTGGTGTAACCCATCAGCGGCACGCCGTCTTCAATGGCGTCGGCCATCGCCCGAATATGCTCACGCAGGTAGCGGATGCGGTAATCATCATGAATCTCACCTTTCGCGTCCGGCTCATCTTTCGCGCCGAGGCCGTTTTCCACCAGAAACAGCGGCTTCTGGTAGCGGTCATACATCATATTCATGGTGATGCGCAGACCAAGCGGGTCAATCCCCCAGCCCCATTCGCTGACGTCAAGGTGCGGATTGCGCAGCGATTTCACCACGTTGGCGGCGTTGGTGTTATTAGCGTTCATCTCCGCTGAGGCGCAGCGTGACGCGTAGTAGCTAAACGAGACGAAATCGACGGTGTTCTTCAGGATAGCGTCGTCTTCCGGGGCTTTTTCAATCACCACGCCTTTCTCGCGAAAAACGCGGGCGGAATAGGTCGGGTAAGCGCCGCGCGCCTGCACATCAATAAAGAACAAGTTTTCGCGGTCTTTCTCCAGCGCGGTCCAGACGTCCTGCGGTTTACAGGAGTACGGATAAAAATTGCCCCCCGCCAGCATACAGCCGACCTGGTTTTGCGGGTTGACCTCATGGGCGATTTGGGTCGCCAGCGCGCTGGCAATCAGCTCGTGATGCGCGGCCTGATACTTCACCTGATCCTGATTTTCACCTTCCTCAAACACCAGGCCCGCGCCGGAGAATGGGCTGTGCAGCATGATGTTGATTTCGTTGAACGTCAGCCAGTATTTCACCAGACCGTCAAAGGCTTCAAAGCAGGTTCGCGCGTAGCGGGTAAAGAATTCCACCATTTTGCGATTGCGCCAGGAGCCGTACTCCGTCACCAGATGCATCGGCACATCGAAGTGGCACAGCGTGACCAGCGGCTCAATACCGTACTTTTTACACTCTTCAAACACCGCGCGATAAAACGCGATGCCTTCTTCGTTCGGCGTCAGCTCATCGCCGTCAGGGTAGAGACGGCTCCAGGCGATCGAGGTGCGAAACACCGTGAAGCCCATCTCCGCCATCAGGGCGATATCGTCTTTATAGCGATGGTAAAAATCAATCGCGTCATGGCTAGGATAAAATTCGTCATCCCGCAGTTGAAAGCGTTTCTCCAGCCCCAGTTTGACCGGCATACGGTGCTCGCCGTGCGGGATCATATCGACGGTGCTCAGCCCTTTGCCGCCTTCCCGGTATGCCCCTTCAGACTGGTTGGCGGCCAGTGCGCCGCCCCATAAAAATCCTTGCGGAAATACAGACATAGTCATCCTCAATATGCGCCAGTCAGATGCTGGCTTCTTTTGCAGTAGTCGGTTGCGCGGTCTGGTTTTTTCTTGCCTGTGCGGCTGCGTCTTCCACGGGGATATCTTCAAAGCCGAGGAGCAGCGTCAGAACAAAAGATAGCACCACGGCCAGCGCCATCACGCCAAACACCCAGGCGATGGTCATCGGGTTCGCCGGGTCGAAGAACTGGACGCTGGTGAACAGGCCCGGCGCTGCCATCGAGTGGCTGGCAAGCCCGGCCATACCTGCCACCGCGCCGCAGATAAAGCCGCTGATCAGGCTCGCAATCAGCGGACGCTTCAGACGTACCGCCACGCCGTACAGCGCCGGTTCGGAGATCCCCGCCATAATTGCGGAAGCGGCGGCGGCAAGCGCCGTCTGGCGCAGTTCCGGGTTTTTGGTTTTCCATGCGACGGCCAGAGAGGAACCGCCCAGCGACAGGTTAGCGCCAATTTCAGACGGCATGACCATGCCTTCTTTGCCGGTTTCAGCAATGGTCTGGATGATGGTTGGGGTAAAGACGCGGTGCATCCCGGTCATGACCAGCAGCGGCCACAGCGCGCCCATGATGGCGACGGAAAGCCAGCCCAGATAGCCGTGAATGGTGTAAACCAGCGCGGAGATGGCGCTACCGATCCAGATCCCGATTGGGCCGATTAAAACAATGGCGAGCGGGGCGGCGATCAGGACGATCAGCATTGGTTTCAGGAAGTTTTTCGTGACGGCCGGGGTAATGCGATCCACCCAGCGTTCGATGTATGAAAGACACCACGTCATCACCAGCGCCGGGATCACCGTGTAGGTGTATTTCACCGCCGTCACCGGGATCAGGGCAAATTCAACGTGTTCACCTTCGGCGGCTTTCGCCATCAGGTCGATAAAACTCGGGTGAACCAGCACGCCTGCGATGGCAATCGCCAGCGACATGTTCGTTTTGAACTTGATTGCCGCTGACGCCGCCACCATCAGCGGCAGGAAGAAGAACGCGCCGTCGCCAATCACCGTCAGGATGGTCAGCGTGGAGGCGCCTTTTTCCAGCAGCCCCGTCATTTCGAGGATCATGGCCAGCAGTTTCAGCATCGATCCGCCGATAATCGCCGGGATCAGCGGGGACATGGTGCCGATCAGCGCGTCAAGTATTCCCGCGCCGATGCGTTTAAAGGTGAGTTTAGGTTTGCCGACGGGCGCTGCGGGCTGCATATCGGTTGGCAGCAGACTGACGACTTCGCGATACGCCTGTGAAACGGTGTTGCCGATAATCACCTGACACTGGTTGTCGCTGCGAACCACGCCGAGAACGCCGCTGAGGGTTTTCAACGTCGCGCTGTCGACCTGCGCGTCATCTTTGAGAACGAAACGCAGACGCGTCATGCAGTGTGTCACGGCAGTGATGTTATCCACACCGCCCAGCGCCGTCACCACGGAGCGCGCCAGTGCCGCATAATTCTTAGACATCGGATTTTATCCTGTTTTATCAATAGGGTAGTTTTATCGTCTTACGCCTTTTCGCTAAAAAAACGTGGGCAATGAAACGCAAAATAGGAAACCGGTTCCACAAAATCATGAATAGTTTCACTGAGTGATACAAGATCACAATTCGATCATTTTTTATAATTGTGAGAAGGATCACTTGTTGTTTTGGGCGGTGATTTACCATCAAGGACAACAACGGTACGGTGAAGTACACTGCGTGTCATTGAGTGCTAATGGATGAGTAATATGACGACGATGCTGGAGGTGGCGAAGCGCGCCGGGGTGTCGAAAGCGACGGTTTCCCGGGTGCTTTCAGGTAACGGCTACGTCAGCCAGGAGACCAAAGACCGCGTGTTTCAGGCCATTGAAGAGAGCGGCTATCGACCCAATTTGTTAGCGCGCAGTCTGGCGGCGAAGAAAACGCAGACCCTCGGTCTGGTGGTGACGAACACCCTTTACCACGGCGTTTATTTTAGCGAGCTGCTGTTTCATACGGCGCGGATGGCAGAGGATAAGGGGCGTCAGCTTCTGCTCGCGGACGGCAAACATAGCGCGGAAGAAGAGCGTCAGGCGATTCAGTATCTGCTCGATCTGCGCTGCGACGCCATTATGATTTATCCCCGTTTTCTTAGTGTGGATGAGATTGACGACATTATCGACTCACACGCCCAGCCCATTATGGTGCTTAACCGTCGGCTGCGAAGAAACAGCAGCCACTGCGTTTATTGCGACCAGAAGCAGACCAGTTTTAACGCGGTGGAACAGTTGATCGCCGGGGGGCATCGCGAGATTGCGTTTATCACTGGTTCGATGGATTCCCCTACCGGCGTGGAGCGTCTCTCAGGGTATAAAGACGCATTGACGCGACACGGCATCGCTATCAATAACGAATTGATTGTCAACGGAAAGTGGACGCCCGCCAGCGGTGCTGAAGGGGTGGATACGCTTCTGGCGCGCAAGGTGAATTTTACCGCGCTGGTAGCCAGTAATGACGATATGGCGATTGGCGCCATCAAACAGTTACACGAGCGTGGCATGAGCGTGCCTGCGCAGACCTCGGTCATCGGATTCGACGACATCGCGATGGCGCCCTATACCATCCCGGCGCTTTCCAGCGTTAAAATTCCGGTTACGGAGATGATTCAGGAGACGATTGGACGTCTTATCTTCATGCTGGACGGCGGTGAATTTACGCCGCCAAAAACCTTTACCGGTGCGCTGATCCTGCGCGATTCGGCAGCGCCGCTGCCTGCCCGCTGATCCCGCTTTACATTGTCATTTGTCATCGTCATTCGTGACGATGACAGTGCCTGGTCACAACGTCATCATCAAATATCAAGCAATAACAATCAGTTAAAAACTGGCACGATTTATGAATGTTTCGGCACATAATCTGTCATTGCTGGAGAATTTGATGAACCGTTTCATCATTGCCGACGCCAATAAATGCATTGGTTGCCGTACCTGTGAAGTGGCCTGTGTGGTGTCTCATCAGGAAAACCAGGACTGCGCGTCGCTGACCCCTGAAACTTTCTTACCCCGCATCCATGTGATCAAAGGTGTGAATGTCTCCACGGCGACGCTGTGCCGCCAGTGTGAAGACGCGCCGTGCGCCAACGTCTGCCCGAACGGCGCCATCAGCCGTGATAAAGGTTTCGTACATGTGATGCAGGAGCGTTGCATTGGCTGTAAAACCTGCGTGGTCGCTTGCCCATATGGCGCGATGGAAGTGGTTGTGCGTCCGGTGATTCGCAACAGCGGCGCGGGTCTGAACGTCCGGGCGGAAAAAGCGGAGGCCAACAAATGCGACCTTTGCCACCACCGCGAGGCCGGCCCTGCCTGTATGGAAGCCTGTCCGACCCACGCGCTGATTTGCGTCGATCGCAACAAACTTGAACAACTGAGCGCGGAAAAACGTCGCCGTGCGGCGCTGGACTCCTCCGCGTCTTTGCTTTTCTGATTCCTGAAAAACCGCGTAAAATACGGTGGTATTCATGCCGGATGGCGGCCTTGCCTTATCCGGCCTACTGTTCGTATCCCCGTAGGCCTGATAAGCGTAGCGCCATCAGGCAAACCGGGATAGATGACTGCGGGAACGACTTCATGACAATAAACAACCACTCCGGCGTACAGTTGCGTATTCGTGGCAAGGTGCAGGGCGTTGGTTTTCGGCCTTTTGTCTGGCAACTGGCGCAGCGGTTACAACTGCATGGCGACGTGTGTAACGACGGTGACGGTGTGGTTGTGCGCTTACAGGAAGATCCGGCGGAGTTTATTGTGCAGTTACATCAGCATTGCCCGCCGCTGGCCCGTATTGACAGCGTCGAGAGCGAGTCGTTTGCCTGGTCTCAACTGCCTGCCGATTTCTCCATCCGCCATAGCGCGGGCGGAACGATGAATACGCAAATTGTGCCCGATGCGGCCACATGCCCGGCCTGCCTCGCCGAAATGAATACGCCCGGCGAGCGGCGCTACCGTTACCCTTTTATCAACTGCACCCACTGCGGCCCGCGTTTTACGATCATTCGTGCGATGCCTTACGACCGTCCGTTTACCGTGATGGCATCGTTTCCGTTGTGCAGGAAGTGTGCGACGGAATATCGCGATCCGTACGACCGCCGTTTCCACGCCCAGCCAGTTGCCTGCCCGGCCTGCGGCCCGCATCTGGCGTGGCGCTCTGGCAGCGCACGGGCGGAAAAAGACGCCGCGCTACAGGCTGCCGTCGCGATGTTAAAAGCGGGGGGCATTGTCGCCATCAAAGGTATTGGCGGCTTTCATCTGGCCTGCGATGCGCAAAACGATGAGGCGGTGGCGATGCTGCGGGCGCGTAAACGCCGCCCTGCGAAACCGCTGGCGGTAATGTTGCCGGATGCGGAAGGCTTGCCGGATGCGGCGCGCCGACTGCTGACTACGCCGGCCGCCCCCATCGTGCTGGTGGATAAACAGCATGTCGCGTCGCTGTGCGAGGGGATCGCGCCGGGGCTGGCGGAAGTGGGGGTAATGCTGCCCGCGAATCCGCTCCAGCATCTGCTTTTACAGGCGCTGAATTGTCCGCTGGTGATGACCTCCGGCAACCTTAGCGGTAAACCGACAGCCATCACTAACCAACAGGCGCTGGACGACCTGAAGGCGATCGCCGACGGTTTTCTGTTGCACAACCGCGATATCGTGCAGCGAATGGATGACTCGGTAGTGCGTGACAGCGGCGAAATGCTACGCCGTTCGCGGGGCTATGTGCCGGATGCGATCGCGCTGCCGCCGGGATTTCGTGATGTGCCGCCGATGCTTTGTCTGGGCGCCGATCTGAAAAATACCTTCTGCCTGGTGCGCGGCGAGCAGGCGGTGGTAAGCCAGCATCTGGGGGATCTCAGCGATGACGGCATTCAAACGCAGTGGCGTGACGCGCTGCGTTTGATTCAGAACATTTACGATTTTACGCCGCAACGCGTTGTCTGCGACGCGCATCCGGGCTACGTCTCCAGCCAGTGGGCCAGCGAGATGACGCTTCCGACCGAAACGGTATTGCACCACCATGCGCATGCGGCGGCATGCATGGTCGAGCACGGCTGGCCGTTGAACGGCGGCGATGTGATTGCCCTGACGCTCGACGGCATTGGTATGGGAGAGGGCGGCGCGCTGTGGGGCGGAGAGTGTTTACGCGTTAATTACCGTGAATGCGAGCATCTTGGCGGCCTGCCCGCCGTCGCGCTGGCGGGCGGCGATCTCGCCGCGAAGCAGCCCTGGCGCAACCTGCTGGCGCAGTGTCTGCGCTTCGTTCCTGACTGGCGGGACTATCCAGAAACGGCTGCGCTGCAACAACAGCAGTGGAACGTGCTGGCGCGGGCCATTGAGCGCGGAATCAACGCCCCGCTGGCGTCGTCGTGCGGACGCCTGTTCGATGCCGTCGCCGCCGCATCAGGCTGCGCGCCTGACACGCTCAGTTATGAAGGGGAAGCGGCCTGTGCGCTGGAGGCGCTGGCTTCGCGATGCAATCGCGTTGAACATCCGGTGACGATGCCGGTTAAAAACAACCAGCTGGATTTAGCCACGTTCTGGCGGCAGTGGCTGAACTGGCAGGCTGCTCCCGAGGAGCGGGCGTGGGCCTTTCACGACGCGCTGGCGCATGGGTTCGCCGCGCTGCTGCGCCAGGAGGCGACCGCACGCGGGATCACCACGCTGGTATTCGGCGGCGGTGTGCTGCATAACCGCTTGCTGTGCAGGCGTCTGGCGTTCTGTCTTGCTGATTTTACCTTACTGTTCCCGCAGCGTTTACCGGCCGGAGATGGGGGAGTGTCGTTAGGGCAGGGAGCGATCGCCGCAGCGCGCGAGCTGGCGCAAAAATAAAAAAAAGCCCCGGGACTGGCGGGGCGAAACGTGTCGGGGCATACCGACAAGCAGCAGCGCACTTCCGTGTGCGTGAGGTTAATAAATCAGTGGCAGTATCGCCGGATGGCGACGTACAAACAGGCGCTTCCCGTAGGCCGGATCAGGCGTTTACGCCGCCGTCCGGCAAAGATGTTCGAACATTGCCTGATGGCGCTGCGCTTATCAGGCCTACGGGGTCATGATTTGCAGGTCAGCCGCCATCCGGCACAATGAACTTACGCGGGCAGCGTTTTCAGCAGCGCAAAGGCCTCCTTCATGCGGTCTTCGCTCACCACAAAGGCGCAAAGCTGACCTTCGGTATTTATGCCTCGGGCGACCATCCCTTCGGACTCCGCCGCAATGTGCCAGTTCAGGTCGCAACGCTGGGTTTCGCCTGCAAGATGTAACGGCAATTCCGGCGTTTTGATTTTCACCAGCATGGCGGGCAGCTTCAGCGGTGCGTTCCCGCCGAGCAGATTTTTCGCCAGATACATGGCGCTTAACTGAATCGGTTGCAGGAAAGGCAGAACCTGACCGTTAATTTCCGCGCAGTCTCCCAGCGCATAAATATCCGGGTGGCTGGTTTGCAGATAGCTGTCAACGCAGACGCCACGGTTGATGGTCAACCCGGCACGGCGCGCCAGCGCGGTTTCCGGGCGCAGGCCGGTCGCGGCGATGACCGCATCCACCTCTACCTGACGATCGCGATCCAGCGTGGCGCGAATACCGGTAGCGGTTTTCTCCAGACCCTGCAACTGCGATTTCAGCAGCAGATGTACGCCCATATCGGTCAGACGATGCTGCAAGCGGCTGCTCACTTCCGGCGGCATCAGCGAGGCCAGAATGCTGGCGGCATTGTCAATCAGCGTGACGGCTTTACCCGCACGGCAGAAATCCATTGCCAGCTCGCTACCAATCAGACCGCCGCCGACGATCAGTACGCGCTGCGCGTCACGCAGTTGCGTTTCGCAGGCGCGATACTCCTGCTGGCTGTTCAGTGTGAGCATTAACTCACGTCCGGCAACCGGCGGAACAAAGGCTGATGCCCCTGTCGCCAGTACCAGTTTGTCGAACTGCCATTGCTTGTCCTGGCTTTTTACCACATGGGCGTCGGCATCAATGTCCGTAATCCAGGTGTGTGGGAACAGACGCAGATTAAACTGTTCGGCAAACTCACCCGCCGACTGGCGGGTGAGGTCGTCGGCGCGCTGCGCCTGGCTGATGACGTGACTGAGGTCGGGTTTGTTGTACTCGTCCATACTGTCAGCGGCAATCAGGGTCAGCGCTATGGTCGCGTCCTGTTTACGGATGTTTTTGACTAACTGGCGGGCGGCGAAGCCCGAACCAATAATGACAATTCCCCGGCTCATTTTGCCTCCGTTGCCAACACATCAAAGACGTCTTTACCTAATGAACATTCCGGGCACAGGAAGTTATCCGGTACGTCGCTCCACGGCGTACCCGGCGCGACATCCTGCAACGGTTCACCTTTTGCAGGGTCGTAAATCCACTGGCACACGCTGCACTGCATGCTTGGGCCGAGGTCAGCCGCAGCGGCGGCGGCACAGGCGCACTCTTCTTCCTGGGTTGTCGCTTTCACATTTGTTTCCGGCAGCGGAGCGAGCGCCCACTGACGGGCAATATCGCGGCCGTGCTGGCGGCAAAGTTCCAGGGCATCAATATCAGGACGCCATTTCGCTTTCAGACTCAGTGACATCTCGAAGCCGGCATCTTGCAGACGGGTGGACAGACGGTCTACCGCGCCACCGCTCCAGCCGTGGGAACCGAAGGCGCTGGCGCGTTTGTTACGAAAGCGCAGGCCAGTCATCTCTTCAACGAGACCGGCGATTTTCGGCATCATCACGTTGTTCATCGTAGAAGTACCGACCAGCACGCCTTTGGAGCGGAACACGTTGGTCAGAATTTCGTTTTTATCGCTGCGTGCGACGTTAAAGATTTTCACCGCCACGTTCGGGTCAACTTCGTTGATGCCTTGCGCAATCGCGTCGGCCATCATGCGGGTGTTGTTGGACATGGTGTCGTAGAAAATGGTGATGCGATCTTCCTGATAATCCGCCGCCCATTTCAGATACAGTTCAACGATCTGAGTTGGGTTGTCGCGCCATACCACGCCGTGAGAGGTGGCAATCATATCTACCGGCAGGTTGAAGCCGAGGATTTCGGTGATTTTTGGCGTGACCAGACGGCTGAACGGCGTCAGGATGTTGGCGTAGTAACGCTGGCACTGCTCGAACAGCTCGGTCTGATCGACTTCATCGTTGAACAGACGTTCGTCACAGTAGTGCTGACCGAAGGCGTCGTTACTGAACAGTACCGCGTCGCCCGTCATGTAGGTCATCATGCTGTCCGGCCAGTGCAGCATCGGGGTTTCAACAAAAATCAGCTGCTTGCCGTTGCCGATATCCAGCGTGTCGCCTGTTTTTACGACGTTAAAGTTCCATTCCGGGTGATGGTGGTGACCGGTAATGGAGTCAATGGCGTTTGCGGTGCAGTAGATCGGCGTATCCGGGATTTGCGCCATCAGTTCGGTCAGCGCGCCCGCGTGGTCTTCTTCCGCATGGTTAATAATGATGTAATCAATGTCGGCCAGGTCGATTTCGCTACGCAGGTTTTGCACGAATTCGCGGCTGAATTTATGATCTACGGTATCGATCAGAACATTTTTTTCTTCACGGATGAGATAGCTGTTGTAGCTGCTGCCGCGCAGCGTTTTATATTCGGTCCCGTGAAAATCACGAACTTCCCAGTCACGTTGGCCAACCCAATGAATGTTATTTTTAACCAGAATAGACATAGCAACCTCAGTAAATACAGTTTTTTTAAGAAAGATGTATTGCTAATAGCAGGATGCGTGCCAACTTTTTAACTTGTTGATTTTCAATAATTAAAAAATTTATACTCATAAAATGGTAGTCAAAAAGACTATTCAATTAATTGTCAATATGACACTATTGATTGTCAAAATGACAATGAGGTAGCCATGAGCTTTTCAGTTGATGTCCTGGCGGGCATCGCCATTGAATTACAAAGTGGTATCGGGCATCAGGACCGCTTTCAGCGCCTGATCACCACGCTGCGTCAGGTGCTGGAGTGCGATGCGTCGGCGCTGCTGCGCTATGAGGGGCGGCAGTTTATTCCGCTGGCGATCGACGGTCTGGCGCAGGATGTACTGGGCAGGCGCTTCACTCTGGAAGGGCATCCGCGACTGGAAGCCATTGCCCGTGCCGGGGATGTGGTGCGTTTTCCGGCCGACAGCGACCTGCCGGACCCGTATGACGGGCTGATCCCGGATCAGGAGAGCCTGAAGGTACACGCCTGTATCGGGCTGCCGCTGTTCGCCGGGCAAACCCTGATTGGCGCACTCACGCTTGACGGCATGGAACCCGATCAGTTTGATGTTTTCAGCGATGAAGAGCTGCGGCTCATCGCAGCGCTGGCGGCGGGGGCGCTGAGCAATGCGCTGCTTATTGAGCAATTAGAAAGCCAGAATATGTTGCCGGGGTCTTCCGCCTCTTTCGAACAGGTGAAAGAAACGCAGATGATCGGCCTGTCGCCAAATATGATGCAGTTGAAAAAAGAGATTGAGATTGTGGCGGGGTCGGATCT
The DNA here is from genome assembly GCF_030333435.1 of Citrobacter sp. CK191. Lineage (NCBI taxonomy): Bacteria > Pseudomonadati > Pseudomonadota > Gammaproteobacteria > Enterobacterales > Enterobacteriaceae > Citrobacter > Citrobacter sp. CK191. Next base: position 105,476 of record NZ_JAOWFX010000020.1, read on the forward strand.
CAACGTGCTGATCAGCGGCGAAACGGGAACCGGGAAAGAGCTGGTGGCGAAAGCGATTCACGAAGGCTCGCCACGGGCGGTGAACCCGCTGGTGTATCTGAACTGCGCCGCGCTGCCGGAAAGCGTGGCGGAGAGCGAGCTTTTCGGCCACGTCAAAGGGGCGTTTACCGGGGCAATCAGCAACCGTAGCGGTAAGTTCGAAATGGCCGATAACGGCACGCTGTTTCTTGATGAGATCGGCGAGCTGTCGCTGGCGTTGCAGGCGAAACTGCTGCGCGTTTTGCAGTATGGCGATATTCAACGCGTCGGGGACGATCGCAGCCTGCGCGTTGACGTGCGCGTGCTGGCGGCGACTAACCGCGACTTACGCGAAGAGGTGCTGGCCGGGCGTTTTCGCGCCGACCTGTTCCACCGTTTGAGCGTGTTCCCGCTCTCCGTGCCGCCGCTGCGTGAGCGTGGTGAGGATGTGGTCTTGCTGGCCGGGTATTTTTGCGAACAGTGCCGCCTGCGGCTGGGGCTTTCCCGCGTGGTGCTGAGCCCGGGGGCGCGTAGCCATCTGCTGAGCTATGGCTGGCCGGGGAACGTTCGCGAGCTGGAACATGCGATCCACCGTGCGGTGGTTCTGGCAAGAGCGACCCGGGCGGGGGATGAGGTGGTGCTGGAAGCGCAGCATTTTGCCTTACAGGAGGAGGTTTCTCCCGCTCTGCCTGACGACAGTATGCCGACGCTACCGGCAAATCACAATCTGCGCGACGCGACCGAGGCTTTCCAGCGGGAGATGATTCGCCGTGCGTTAGCGCAAAATAACCACAACTGGGCTGCCTGCGCGCGGGCGCTGGAGACAGACGTCGCCAACCTGCATCGGCTGGCGAAGCGTCTGGGGCTGAAAAGTTAGATGATGCCTGCCTGGTAGAAATCTTGCAGGTTGATTGCGCCGGCGAGTTTACCGTTTTCATCCACCACCGGCGCGGCGGTGATCTTGCGCTTCATCAGAAGTTCTTTGGCATCGATGGCGCGGCTCTGCTCCTGCAACGTAATGCCGTTGTGGGTCATCGCTTCGCTGACCGGCGTAGCCAGCGTGCCGCCGCCAACCAGCCAGCGGCGCAGGTCGCCGTCGGTAAAGACGCCTTTTACAACGCGCTGCGCGTCGCATACCGCAACCAGACCTAACCCGGTACGGCTCAGCTCCAGCATGGCGTCCATCACGCTGGTGGTGAGCTGAACCTGCGGCACCGCATCGTCACGGCGCATCAGGTGATGGACTTTGTTGAGCAGACGCGCGCCCAGCGCCCCGGCAGGGTGTGAACGGGCGAAATCCTCTTCATTGAAACCGCGCGCCTGCATCACCGCCATAGCCAGCGCGTCGCCCATCATCAGGGTGTTGACGGTGCTGGAGGTCGGCGCCAGGTGCATCGGGCAGGCTTCACGCTCAACGGAGATATCCAGCACTGCCTTTGCCGCCAGACCCAGCGGGGAGGTCGGCTTTCCGGTCATCGCCAGCAGGGTTATCGATTTATCTTCCAGGCGCGGAATAATGAGATCCAGCTCTTTCGCACCGCCGGAATAGGAGATGAATAGCATCACATCCCGGCTTTCGATCATGCCGAGATCGCCATGTAACGCTTCTGCCGGGTGGACAAAGAACGCGGGCGTTCCTGTACTGGCGAGAGTCGCGGCGATTTTTTTGCCGATATGGCCTGACTTGCCAATACCGGAGACAATCACTTTGCCTTCGCAGTGGAGGATAGTATTGGCGGCACGGACAAAATCATCGCCCAGGCGTTCCGGCAGACGGCTTGCTTCCTGTAACTCCAGCAGTAATGTCTGGCGACCCGCGTTCAGTAATGCATCACTCATTGGTTTCTCCGGTTATGATCACTTCAATCCCTTTTGCTTCCAGCGCCTGACGAAACGCGGGGTCGATACCCGCGTCGGTAACCAGTTTGTCGACGCTTTCCAGACTGCACACAACGTTGGGGCTTTTACGCCCAAATTTTGAGGAGTCCGCCATCAGAATCACTTCGCGTGCGGCATTGCACATCGCTTTGCTGACGGTATAGACCTCATTAAAGGTGGTCACTCCGGCATTGAGATCGATGCCGTCGGTGCCCATGAACAGTTTATCAAAACTGAACTGCTCAAAGGCGTTTTCTGCCAGCTGACCGTGAAATGACGCAGATTTTTTGCGGAATGTGCCGCCGGGCATCAGGATGGTCTGCTCGTTGTCCAGCTCCGAAAGGGCGTTAACAATGTGCAGGCTGTTGGTCATGACGGTGATATTGCTAAAGCGGGTAAGCATCGGCACCATCTGCAACACGGTGCTTCCGGCATCAAGGATGATGGAGTCGCCATCGTGGATAAACTGAACGGCCGCTTGTGCGATCAACGCCTTTTTATGGGTGTTGATCAGCGTTTTGTGATCGATAGGCGGGTCGGATTCATCTTTATTCAACACCACGCCGCCATACGTGCGAATAACGGTTCCGGCATTTTCCAGAATGACCAGGTCTTTGCGAATGGTGGTGCCCGTGGTGTCAAAGTACTGGGCCAACTCCTCAACCGAGCATTTTCCCTGCTTTTGCAGATGCTCCAGAATAGCAGCCTGACGCTGACGTGGTTTCATAGGCGTAATTACCCTGACTGATGTATAAGTTGTGAAATGATAATTTCGCAAGCAATTAGCATTCACAACGAAATTACCCATGTTTCAGTTTAAGCGCTAATGATAGTGCATTCTGTGAGAGCGAATCATGGGGAAAGATCACATCAGGCTGTAATTCATCAAGATGTTTGCCCTGTATTGCGGGAATTTTAACCGGTCGGGCAAAGACGGTGAGACCTTTCATGAATAAGGTATCCGTGACGCGCTGCTGGTCATCCAGAGCGATGGCGACCACCACTCGCGGTTTAAAGCGTCCGCCGGAGCGCCCGACGCCCACTCGCCCTCGTTGGCAAAGTTTGTCAAACGCCCGGTTAAAGCGGGAGATTTGCCAGCCGCCCAGCGCCAGTTGCGCACACCAGGCGATAACGGCGACGGTGATCAGTGCGGAAACCATAATGCGCTCCTTTGATTTTGCCGGATGGCGGCTGCGCCTTATCCGGCCTACATAATATTCGTAGGCCCGGTAAGCGCAGCGCCACCGGGCAATCATACCTCTTAAAACATCACCTGACCGCCGGTCACATTGATGGACTGTCCGGTGCAGTACGACGCCTTCGCGCTGGCGTAAAACAGCAGCATGTCCAGTACGTCCTGATAGTCGCAGCCGCGTTTTAACGGAACTTTGTCAATGTAATACTGCTCCACTTCGTCCGGCTTGATGCCAAGCTTGGCGGCGTACTGCGGCAGCAGCGACTGGAACATTGGTGATTTCAGCAGGTTGCCAAGCATCAGCGAATGCACGGTAATGCCGTATTCTGCCAGATCCAGCGCCAGCGACTGGGTTAAGCCCACGCCGCCGAACTTCGCCGCGCTATAGCCGGAGTTGTGTTTACTGCCCACTTTCCCGGACTTGGAGTTGATCTGGATAATGCGTCCCTGAATGCCGTCGCGGATCATCAGGCGGGAGAATTCGCGAGCGCAGAGGAAATACCCCACCAGATTCACCTGTAGCGAGCGGTCGAAATCGCCGAGTTGAAAATCGCTGATAAACGCCGCTTTGGCGATGCCCGCGCTGTAGACCAGCAGATCAACCCGACCAAAAATTTCATCGACTCCGCGAGAGAGCGCCAGAACGCTCTGCTCACTGGTGGCATCGGCGCCAAAACCGTACGCCATGCCTTCGCCAAACGCGGCGTTAATCTCCTGCGCCACATTTGCGGCTTTATCACTCTGAATATCGACAACGGCGACGCGATAACCAACCTCTGCAAGCCCACGGCAGAGGAAGGCCCCCAGGGTCTGGCCTCCACCAATGACAACGGCAACCTGATTCATTTTTCTCTCCTTAAACCTTTAAGCCACAAACTTCAAAATACAGCCCGGCGCGATGTCGTCCGGTACTGGCCCCGCAACGTGTACGGTGCCGGGAAATTCCGCCTCGTTCAGCCCGTCGAAGCGCAGGGTGATATGCCCCAGTTCACGCAGATTCTGCTCGGCCACGCTACCCACAGCAGTCACCGGATAGCGATGCTCACCCAGCTGAAACTGTGCGCCGGGTTGCAGCGTGCCGTTCAGCTCGCCGTGGCAGTGGATAAAGCAAAACGCTTCGATATCCGCCGGCGCGCCTTCACGAAAGGTAATCAGCATCCTGTCGCAGAGCGCGTCCGGCGCGCTCTCGCCGATACGGGTGATGGTGGTCTGGTAAATCACGGTCATCTCTGAACCTCTTATTGATAAATAAAGCCGGAAACAAACCAGGCGATGAGAACGGTAGGCGCGCCGGTCAGGAAGCGGCTCACCAGCACGGAAGGCACGCCGACGCGAACGGTGTCCTGGCGGGCCTCTGCCAGCGATAAACCGACCGGAATAAAGTCGCACGCGGCCTGAGCGTTAATCGCGAACAGCGCGGGCAGCGCCAGATGGGGAGGGATATTACCCAGACCAATCTGCACGCCAATCAGCACCCCGATAACCTGGGCGATCACCGCGCCAGGGCCGAGGAAGGGCGACAGCAGCGGGAATGAACAGATGAGCGCCAGCGTGACCAGCCCCAGCGGATGGCTGGCAAGCGGCGCCAGGCCGTGAGCGATCCAGTCGCCGAGACCGGAGGCCATAATGATGCCGATCAGCGCCGAGACGAAGGCCATAAACGGCAGAATGGTTTTTAGCACCGTATCGATGGTGTCGCGCCCGGACTGGAACAGCACCGCTACCGCTGAGCCCATCCCCATACCGACTTTTGCCAGCAGACCATCGCTCTGTTCGGTGATTTTTTTGCTGGTGTCGTAATCGCGGCCCGCAGGCGAGGCGACAGGCTGCGCGTTTGCAGGCGCCTCACCGCTCAGCGTGATGTTCTCTTCTTTCACCCCGGAGACGTAAATATCTTCCACGATGTACTGCGCCAGCGGCCCCGACTTCCCGGTAGAGTGGATGTTGATGGTTGGAATGCGACGCTTCGGGTAAATCCCGCAGCGCAGCGTGCCGCCGCAGTCGATAATCGCCGCGCCGATCTCTTCCTCAGGCGGTTCGCCCTCTTTAAAGCCATCCACCGCCTGCCAGCCTGTCAGTTGCGCCAGTTTGTCGACAATCCCCGGACGCGTCCCGGCGGTGATGTAGACGATTTTCTTTCCGGGTGTTGCATCCAGTTCAAGCGGGCCGCCCCAGCCGCCGGTGCCTTTCTCAATACGAATACGCGTCATGATGTCGCTCCAGCCAGGTGGACTTTCTGCTCAAGTTGAATGCCCATTTTTTTCTCAAAGATGGATGTGGTGAGGTCAGTCACCCAGCCACGGAAGAAGTTGGTGACCAGACCGACCAGCAGATAGCTGACGGCGAGCGGGCCAAGCGGGAGGCCGAGTGTCGTCAGGCCGCTGGCGATGCCCAGGTAAACAAACAGCTCGCCGGGGTTGATGTGCGGGAACAGTCCGTTCATCGAGTGGCAGCTGTAGGAGGCCGCCGCGTAGTAACTGGGCTTGTATTTTTCTGGCATAAAGCGGCCCAGACTCAGCGTCATCGGGTTACAAAACACAAACGTACCGATGCACGGCAGCAGCAGGTAACGGGATAACGGGTTCCCGGCGCAGCGCTGGGCAAAACGTTCAATACGCTGCTGGCCAATGAAGTTTATTAAGGCATTCATGATGACCAGCAGGCTTATCAAAAGCGGAAGGATGCCGGTCACCATACTGGTGAACACCTCTCCGCCTTTCTGGAACAGCCCGATAAACCACTCCGCACCATGTGTAATGGTTTCGATCATTGTTCTCTCCTGTAGGGTTTGTTGTTATCTTGCCAATTGGTGAGTTATTTTAATCAGATCGAAAGATTTAAAAGTGTTATTTTGATCTCAAAATGAAAGATAAATATTTTAAAGTGAAAGTTTGCGTTTGTTGTGGAGAAAAAAAGCAGGGATGTTACGGGAGAATAGTGCGTATTCTGTGAAGAGCGCTTCCTTGTGCGAAGCGGGATGCTTTACCATACTTCCCCCTGGCTGAATCTGTTTAATGGATGTCTCATGTTCAAGCGTCGTTATGTAGCACTACTTCCTCTCTTTGCGTTGCTTGCTGCCTGTAGCAGCAAACCACAGTCTTCAGAAATTCAAACGACAACGGGAGCGCCGTCCGGCGGTTTCCTGCTTGAGCCGCAGCACAATGTCATGGTGATGGGCGGTGATTTCGCCAATAATCCGAACGCGCAGCAATTCATTGAGAAGATGGTGAACAAGCACGGTTTTAATCGCCAGCAGTTGCAGGAGATCCTGTCGCAGGCGAAGCGCCTGGACTACGTTCTGCGACTGATGGACAGACAGGCGCCGACCACGCAACCGCCAGCGGGGCCGAATGGCGCATGGTTGCGCTATCGCAAGCAGTTTATTACCCCGGACAATGTGCAAAACGGCGTGGCGTTCTGGAATCAATATGAGGATGCGTTGAACCGTGCATGGCAGGTTTATGGCGTCCCGCCGGAGATTATCGTCGGCATTATTGGCGTGGAAACCCGCTGGGGCCGCATCATGGGTAAAACGCGAATTCTGGATGCGCTGGCGACGCTGTCGTTTAACTATCCGCGTCGGGCGGAGTATTTCTCCGGCGAGCTGGAAACGTTCCTGCTGATGGCGCGTGATGAGCAGGACGACCCGCTGGATCTGAAAGGGTCTTTTGCCGGTGCGATGGGGTACGGACAGTTTATGCCGTCGTCCTATAAGCAGTACGCGGTGGACTTTAACGGCGACGGGCACATCAACCTGTGGGACCCGGTTGACGCCATCGGCAGCGTGGCGAACTATTTCAAAGCCCACGGTTGGGTGAAAGGCGATGTGGTCGCCGTTCCGGCCAACGGTCAGGCGTCGGGGCTGGCGAACGGCTTTAAAACTCAGTACAGCATTTCTCAGCTTGCGGCCGCCGGGCTGACGCCGCAGCAGTCGCTGGGCAATCATCAGCAGGCCAGCCTGCTGCGTCTGGATGTGGGTACGGGCTATCAGTACTGGTACGGGTTGCCGAACTTCTATGCCATCACGCGCTATAACCACAGCACTCACTATGCGATGGCGGTCTGGCAGCTTGGTCAGGCCGTCGCGCTGGCGCGTGTACCTGCGGCGTCGCCGTTTAGTCAGTAGCCGCCGCGTGTTTTCCGGGGGGCTACGCTTACCCGGTCTGGATTACGCTCCCTTTTCCCTGAGAGAAAGGGGAGCGTGCAGCGCCGCTGTTGCGCTATTTCACATCTGAAACATTTCGCCACACTCCCTTTTTTCCTGGCAATTTACATCCGCATCGTATTTCATTATTGTTATGTTATAACATTTTGTTGTGGTGCGAATATGTCTGCTTCACTCTTCTCTCTTTCGGCTCTGACTCGCCTGTTGATGGCTATCGCGCTTGTTTTGTTTATCGGACTGGCCGTGCGCTGGGCGGTGGCATTGCCATGATTATCCTGAATCAACTGGTGGCTGGTTACGAGCGACAGCCGGTCACGTCGCCGCTGACCGGCACGCTGGAACGCGGCAGCATGACGGCGATTATCGGCGCTAACGGCTGCGGCAAATCAACGCTGCTGAAAACGCTGGCCGGTTTTCTTCCTCCGGTGAGCGGCGCATTTCGCTGGCGCGGACGCCGCCCGGTAATTGGCTGGCTGGCGCAACGTCACGCGCTGGAGACGCAGTTTCCGCTTACCGTTCAGGACGTGGTGAGCATGGGGTGCTGGCCTGATATTTCCCTGCTGGGGGGATTTCAGCGCAAAACCCGTCTGCGTGTTGCCCACGCTATTGAGCGCGTGGGGCTGGAGGCAATGGCGACGATGACCATTGATGAACTCTCCGGCGGCCAGTTTCAACGCATGTTGTTTGCCCGTGTGCTGGTGCAGGAAGCGCCGCTGGTCATGCTGGATGAACCCTTTACCGGCGTGGATGAGGAGACCTGCAACGTACTGATGGGGCTGATGCTGGAGATGTATCAGCGAGGGCAAACGGTGCTGGCGGTGCTGCACGACAGTGAACGGGTGGCGCGCTATTTTCCGCAGACGTTACGGCTGGATACGGATGTGTCTCACTGGATGACCGAGCGGGTGAGAGTGGCATGATCTGGCATATCTTCTTTCAGCCGTTTATTGAATACGGCTTTATGCGGCGGGCGCTGGTGGTCTGTCTGGCGCTTTCGGTCAGCACGACGGCGCTTGGCGTCTTTTTACTGCTGCGACGTATGAGCCTGATGGGAGACGCGCTGTCGCATGCGGTGTTGCCCGGCGTGGCGGTGGGCTATCTGCTCAGTGGAATGTCATTGCTGGCAATGAGCATCGGCGGGTTTATCGCCGGGATTACGGTAGCGCTGGTGGCGGGAATGGTGAGTCGCCGTACGCCGCTAAAAGAAGACGCCAGCTTCGCCGGGTTCTACCTGGGATCGCTGGCGCTGGGGGTTACGCTGGTGTCGCTGCGCGGGTCAAATGTCGATCTGCTGCATCTTCTGTTTGGTTCCATTCTGGCGGTCGATCGCGATTCCGCACTGTTCGTGGCGGGGGTATGCGCATTCACATTGATCATGCTGGCGATTTTCTATCGTGGTCTGGTGAGTGAAGCGTTTGATACCGCATGGTTGCAGGTTAACGCGCGCTGGCTGCCTTCGCTGCTGCACGGGCTGTTTCTCTCGTTGCTGGTGTTGAATCTGGTGGCTGGCTTTCAGGTACTCGGCACGCTGATGGCGGTAGGGCTGATGATGCTTCCTGCCGTCGCGGCCCGCTGCTGGGCGCGCACGTTACCGGGGCTGTTATTGCTTGCCGGCGGCAGCGGCGTCGTCTGTGCATGGCTGGGGCTAAGCCTTTCCTGGGCGGTGAGTTTACCCGCCGGGCCGTCGATTGTGCTGACCGCCAGCGCGCTGTTCTTTATTTCCATTTTATTCGGCACGCGCAGCAGGCTGGCTGACAGTCTGCGCGCGCTTTTTTAATGCAAGGGGAAAAGATGAAACGTACAGGGGTAATGATTGCGCTCGCGCTGGGGTTGATGACGCAAGGCGCGCTGGCGAAAACGCTGAATGTGGTGACGAGTTTTTCTATTCTCGGCGACATCACCCAGGAGGTCGGCGGCAAGAATGTCAACGTCACTACGCTGGTTGGGCCGGATGGCGATCCGCATACCTTCGAGCCTTCGCCGAAAGACAGCGCGGCGTTGAGCAAAGCGGATGTGGTGGTAGTGAACGGTCTGGGGCTGGAGGGGTGGCTTGACCGGCTGGTAAAAGCCTCCGGCTTCAAAGGTACGCTGGTGGTGGCTTCCGACGGGGTGAAGACGCATACGCTGGATGAAGACGGCGAAACCGTCACCGATCCGCATGCCTGGAATAGCGCAGCGAACGGCGCGCTGTATGCGCAGAATATTCTTTCCGGGCTGGTCAACGCCGACCCGCAGGATAAAGCCGTGCTGGAGGCTTCCGGCAAACCTTATATCGCACAGTTGACTGAACTGGACGCGTGGGCGAAAGCGCGCTTTAGCCAGATCCCGCAGGAGAAACGCAAGGTGCTGACCAGCCACGATGCCTTCGGTTATTTCGGTCGCGCCTACGGCGTTGAGTTTTTGGCGCCGCAGGGGCTGTCGTCTGAAAGTGAAGCCTCTGCCGCGCACGTCGCCGCGCTCATTAAGCAGATTAAAGCTGATGGGGTGAACACCTGGTTTATGGAGAATCAGCTCGATCCGCGTCTGGTAAAACAGATCGCCAGCGCGACGGGCGCGCAGCCGGGCGGCGAGCTGTATCCTGAAGCCTTGTCGGTAAAAGGCGGCGTGGCGGATAGCTACGTAAAAGCGTTTCGCCACAATGTTGAGACCATCGCCAACAGCATGAAGTAACCGTACGATCGGCCGATGCCTTCGCATCGGCTTTTTTCTGAAGCCTCCTCGTAAAATCCGCACCTCGTCCCCATATCTGCTCAGAAAGTGCTATCTTGTGCTGCACGTTTTTCAGGAGCCTTAAGCGATGATGACTGACCATGAATTGATGCAGTTAAGCGAAGTGGTAGGGCTGGCGCTGAAACAGCGCGGCGCAACGCTAACGACAGCGGAGTCCTGCACGGGCGGTTGGGTAGCGAAAGTGATTACCGATATCGCCGGGAGTTCCGCCTGGTTTGAACGCGGTTTTGTTACCTACAGTAATGAAGCGAAAGCGCAAATGATTGGCGTGCGCGAACCGACGCTTGAGCAGCACGGCGCGGTCAGCGAACCGGTGGTGATTGAGATGGCGATTGGCGCGCTCAGAGCGGCCCGCGCGGATTATGCCGTTTCTATCAGCGGTATTGCAGGGCCGGACGGCGGCAGCGACGTGAAGCCCGTCGGCACTGTCTGGTTTGGTTTCGCAACCGCGCAGGGCGAGGGGATCACCCGCCGGGAGTGCTTTAGCGGCGACCGTGACAGCGTACGTCGCCAGGCGACGGAATATGCGCTCAAAACGCTCTGGCAACAATTTCTACAAAACACTTGATACTGTATGACTGTACAGTATAATCGCACCTAACAGTACAGAATTCACTATCCGGTACAAGCGCAAGCGGACCCCGGCTCATGACAGGAGTAGTTAATGGCTATCGACGAAAACAAACAGAAAGCGTTGGCGGCAGCGCTGGGCCAGATCGAAAAACAATTCGGTAAAGGCTCCATCATGCGCCTGGGTGAAGACCGTTCCATGGATGTGGAAACCATCTCCACCGGTTCGCTTTCTCTGGATATCGCGCTGGGCGCGGGTGGCCTGCCGATGGGGCGTATCGTAGAAATCTACGGGCCGGAATCCTCCGGTAAAACCACCCTGACGCTTCAGGTGATTGCCGCTGCACAGCGTGAAGGCAAAACCTGTGCGTTTATCGACGCCGAACATGCGCTGGACCCTATCTATGCCCGCAAACTGGGCGTCGATATCGACAACCTGCTGTGCTCCCAGCCGGACACCGGCGAGCAGGCGCTGGAAATCTGTGATGCGCTGGCGCGTTCAGGCGCTGTAGACGTTATCGTTGTTGACTCCGTGGCGGCGTTGACGCCGAAAGCGGAAATCGAAGGTGAAATCGGCGACTCTCATATGGGCCTCGCGGCGCGTATGATGAGCCAGGCGATGCGTAAGCTGGCCGGTAACCTGAAACAGTCCAATACCCTGCTGATCTTCATCAACCAGATCCGTATGAAAATTGGCGTCATGTTCGGCAACCCGGAAACCACTACCGGGGGTAACGCGCTGAAATTCTACGCGTCCGTTCGTCTGGATATCCGCCGTATCGGCGCGGTGAAAGAGGGCGAAAACGTCGTGGGTAGCGAAACCCGCGTGAAGGTTGTGAAGAACAAAATCGCCGCGCCGTTTAAACAGGCAGAGTTCCAGATCCTCTACGGCGAAGGCATTAACTTCTATGGCGAACTGGTTGACCTGGGCGTGAAAGAGAAGCTGATCGAGAAAGCCGGTGCATGGTACAGCTATAACGGCGAGAAAATCGGTCAGGGTAAAGCGAATGCCACTGCCTGGCTGAAAGAGAACCCGGCGACCGCCAAAGAGATCGAGAAAAAAGTGCGTGAGCTGCTGCTGAGCAATCAGGACTCGACGCCAGACTTCACCGTTGATGACAACGGTGAAGGTGTGAAAGAAACCAACGAAGATTTCTAATCGTTGCATTGCCCGGTGGCGGCGCTATGGCGTCTTATCGGGCTTATACTTTGAAGGGCTGCATATTTTGCAGCCCTTTTTGCATTTCTTTTTCCGAAGGTTTGTTATGAGTGAATCCACACCGCGACGCCCCGCATATAACCGTCTGCTGGATCGCGCGGTACGTATTCTGGCGGTACGCGATCACAGTGAACAGGAACTGCGGCGTAAACTCTCTGCACCGGTTATGGGAAAAAACGGGCCGGAAGAGATCGATGCGGCACCGGAAGACTATGAGCGGGTTATCGCCTGGTGCCATGAGCACAACTACCTTGATGATCATCGTTTTGTTTCGCGCTTTATCGCCAGCCGCAGCCGTAAAGGTTATGGCCCGGCACGTATTCGGCAGGAGCTGAATCAAAAAGGCATTGCGCGTGAGGCGATTGAACGCGCGATGCGTGAATGCGAGATTGAGTGGTTGCTTCTTGCACGCGAACAGGCGATCCGAAAATATGGCGAACCCTTACCAGCCGCATTTTCGGAAAAGGTCAAAGTCCAGCGTTTCCTGCTTTATCGTGGCTATCTGATGGAGGATATTCAGGAGATATGGCGAAATTTTGACGATTGACTGCATACGGGATTTTACTTCCCCGTAAAGAAAACTTATCTTATTCCCACTTTTTTCAATTGCCAGCCGGGCAGGGCATATGAGCGCTGAGGCGGGTAATGATATTTCGTTAGCTTGATTTCAGGATAATTATGAGCAAGAGCACCGCTGAGATCCGTCAGGCGTTTCTCGATTTTTTCCACAGTAAGGGACATCAGGTAGTTGCCAGCAGCTCCCTGGTGCCAAACAATGACCCAACTTTGTTGTTTACCAACGCCGGGATGAACCAGTTCAAGGATGTTTTCCTTGGGCTCGACAAGCGTAATTATTCCCGCGCCACCACTTCGCAGCGTTGCGTACGTGCGGGTGGTAAACACAACGATCTGGAAAACGTCGGTTACACTGCACGTCACCACACCTTCTTCGAAATGCTGGGTAACTTCAGCTTCGGCGACTATTTCAAACACGACGCGATTCAGTTTGCGTGGGAACTGCTGACCGGTGAAAACTGGTTTGCCCTGCCAAAAGAGCGTCTGTGGGTGACCGTCTATGAAACTGACGATGAAGCCTACGAGATCTGGGAAAAAGAAGTCGGCATTCCGCGTGAACGTATCATCCGAATTGGTGATAACAAAGGCGCGGCATACGCGTCCGACAACTTCTGGCAGATGGGCGATACAGGGCCGTGCGGTCCATGTACCGAGATCTTCTACGACCACGGCGATCACATCTGGGGCGGCCCTCCGGGAAGCCCGGAAGAAGATGGCGATCGCTATATTGAGATCTGGAACATCGTCTTCATGCAGTTCAACCGTCAGGCTGACGGCACGATGGAACCGCTGCCGAAACCGTCCGTCGATACCGGTATGGGTCTGGAGCGTATCGCCGCTGTGTTGCAACACGTTAACTCCAACTATGAAATTGACCTGTTCCGCACGTTGATTGAAGCCGTTGCGAAGGTGACTGGCGCGACTGACCTGAGCAACAAGTCGCTGCGCGTGATTGCCGACCACATCCGTTCCTGCGCTTTCCTGATCGCCGACGGCGTGGTTCCGTCGAATGAAAACCGTGGCTATGTGCTGCGCCGTATCATTCGTCGTGCGGTTCGTCATGGCAACATGCTGGGCGCGAAAGAGACCTTCTTCTACAAGCTGGTTGGGCCGCTGATTGACGTTATGGGCTCTGCCGGTGAAGAGCTGAAGCGCCAGCAGGCGCAGGTTGAGCAGGTTCTGAAAACGGAAGAAGAGCAGTTTGCCCGTACGCTGGAACGTGGTCTGGCGCTGCTGGACGAAGAGCTGGCGAAGCTTTCCGGCGACACGCTGGATGGCGAAACCGCTTTCCGTCTGTATGACACCTACGGCTTCCCGGTTGACCTGACGGCGGACGTTTGCCGCGAGCGCAACATCAAAGTTGATGAAGCGGGATTTGAAGCCGCGATGGAAGAACAGCGTCGTCGCGCGCGTGAAGCCAGCGGTTTTGGCGCAGACTATAACGCGATGATCCGCGTTGACGGCGCGTCAGAATTTAAAGGTTATGACCATCTGGAACTGAACGGTAAAGTGACCGCGCTGTTTGTGGATGGTAAAGCGGTAGATGCGATTAGCGCGGGTCAGGAAGCCGTTGTCGTGCTGGATCAGACGCCGTTCTATGCGGAATCCGGCGGTCAGGTTGGCGATAAAGGCGAACTGAAAGGCGCAGGCTTCGCGTTTGCGGTTAGCGATACGCAAAAATATGGCCAGGCGATTGGACATATCGGTACGCTTTCGACCGGTTCCCTGAAAGTGGGTGATGCGGTGCAGGCTGATGTGGATGACGCTCGCCGGGCGCGTATTCGCCTGAATCACTCTGCGACGCACCTGATGCACGCGGCGCTGCGCCAGATTCTGGGCACGCACGTAGCGCAGAAAGGCTCGCTGGTTAACGACAAAGTCCTGCGTTTCGACTTCTCGCATAATGAAGCGATGAAACCGTCTGAAATCCGTGCGGTGGAAGATCTGGTGAATGCGCAAATCCGTCGCAACCTGCCGGTCGAAACCAACATCATGGACCTTGAAGCGGCGAAAGCTAAAGGCGCAATGGCGCTGTTTGGCGAGAAGTATGACGATCGCGTTCGTGTGCTGAGCATGGGCGATTTCTCCACCGAACTGTGTGGCGGTACGCACGCCAGCCGTACGGGGGATATCGGTCTGTTCCGCATCGTTTCTGAATCCGGTACTGCGGCAGGCGTTCGCCGTATTGAAGCGGTTACGGGCGAAGGCGCGATTGCTACGCTGCACGCTGAAAGCGATCGCTTAAGCGATATCGCACAGCTGCTGAAGGGCGACAGCCAGAATCTGGGCGAAAAAGTCCGTTCTGTACTGGAACGTACGCGTCAGCTTGAAAAAGAGTTGCAGCAGTTGAAAGAACAGGCTGCCGCGCAGGAAAGTGCGAACCTTTCCAGCAAAGCGGTTGACATCAACGGCGTGAAGCTGCTGGTTAGCGAGCTTGCGGGCGTTGAGCCAAAAATGCTGCGTACGATGGTTGATGATCTGAAAAATCAACTGGGTTCTACCGTTATCGTTCTTGCAACGGTAGCGGAAGGTAAGGTTTCTCTGATTGCGGGCGTGTCGAAGGATGTGACCGACCGCGTGAAAGCAGGGGAGCTGGTCGGCATGGTCGCTCAGCAGGTGGGCGGCAAGGGCGGCGGACGTCCAGACATGGCGCAAGCCGGTGGTACGGATGCGGCTGCTCTGCCAGCAGCGTTAGCCAGTGTGAAAGGCTGGGTTAGCGCAAAACTGTAATAACTATAAGCGTTATCTAACGCCGCAGGCCCCGGTCTGCGGCGTTTGCATCAACGTTATTGACAACGATAAAGTCAGGTTGAAGTTGTGTATATCGGCTAAACTTAGGTTTAACAGAATGTGATGCCGTGACTGCTTACACTTTACGTGTTTGTCATCGCTTACTTTTTGGCGTTATATGATGGATAATGCCGGGATACAGAGAGACCCGACTCTTTTAATCTTTCAAGGAGCAAAGAATGCTGATTCTGACTCGTCGAGTTGGTGAGACCCTCATGATTGGAGATGAGGTCACCGTGACAGTTTTAGGGGTAAAGGGCAACCAGGTGCGCATTGGCGTAAACGCCCCGAAAGAAGTCTCTGTCCATCGTGAGGAGATCTACCAGCGTATCCAGGCTGAAAAATCCCAGCAGTCCAGTTACTAAGGTTTTCGCGTCTCATCTCTTCCGATGAGGCGCAACCTGCTCCTCGCTTCCTTTCTCTTTTTCATTTTTCTTCACTCTTTTTCCGTATCGCTTCCGGTGCCGGCAGGCTCTTTCCTGGTTATTCTGTTTTTCTGCCTGCGCTCAGGCGGTGTAACACGCCGATTTATCTGTTGATAAAACACCCTTTTTGCCGTTTTTGCAGACTAATTGAGCGTGAAGTGTGCAAACGATAAAAGCGCGGGAAAAATTGTTTGACTTATAAGTCCCAGAAAGTAATATGTGCGCCACGCAGCGACGATGAGCAGAAACAAGTTCTTCGAAGCACTCGTAAGAGGCGCGTGGTGAGGTGGCCGAGAGGCTGAAGGCGCTCCCCTGCTAAGGGAGTATGCGGTCAAAAGCTGCATCCGGGGTTCGAATCCCCGCCTCACCGCCATTTGCATCCGTAGCTCAGCTGGATAGAGTACTCGGCTACGAACCGAGCGGTCGGAGGTTCGAATCCTCCCGGATGCACCATC
>NZ_JAOWFX010000021.1:0-240355 GCF_030333435.1 Citrobacter sp. CK191
TTGCGTGAGCAACGGCCCGAAGGGCGAGCCACGTAGTGGCGAGTAATCCTCTATCACCGACCAATTCAGAAAAGCCAGCCTACGGGCTGGCTTTTTGCTGTCTGGAATTTAACGAGGATGAGCATTGTAGGCCTGATAAGCGCAGCGCCATCAGGCAGGATCGGTCGCCCACTTTCGGTAACGCCGGATGGCGGCGCAAGCGCCTTATCCGGCCTACGGCGCAGCATTGTAGGTCTGATAAGCGCAGCGCCATCAGGCGGGATCGGTCGCTCACTTTCGGTAACGCCGGATGGCGGCGCAAGCGCCTTATCCGGCCTACGGCGCAGCATTGTAGGTCTGATAAGCGCAGCGCCATCAGGCGGGATCGGTCGCTCACTTTCGGCAACGCCGGATGGCGGCGCAGGCACCTTATCCGGCCTACGGCGCAGCATTGTAGGCCTGATAAGCGCAGCGCCATCAGGCAGGATCGGTCGCTCACTTTCGGCAACGCCGGATGGCGGCGCAAGCGCCTTATCCGGCCTACGGCTCAGCATTGTAGGCCTGATAAGCGTAGCGCCATCAGGCAGGATCGGTCGCTCATTTTCGGTAACGCCGGATGGCGGCGCAAGCGCCTTATCCGGCCTACGGCGATTTCGCCATTGGCAAAAAATGTGCATCACTTCTCACTGTTTGTTCACGTTTTTGTGACATATTCCATTGTCTTTTTTTATCTTTGCTTAAATTTTTTTTTGCGTTACTTATGGCTGAGCCCAGCATTTTCCGCTGTGCGTTTTAGCGTTCGTGATATTAATCGCTCAGATATGCAGCATTTCGTCAGAAATTTTTCACAATCTGCACAAACGTTAATCACCAAATGTTGCGAAATATGAAGCGATTAATTCTGGTGTTAACGGAGTAGCACAAATTTCCCTGCTGAAAATAGTCGTTTGAAGTTTTTTTAATCTTTGTTTGTGAATTCTCACCGTTGTTGTAAATCATGGTTGCCTGTATTGACGTTTTCACATTCTGTTGACAGATTGTAGGGCATGAGGGGCATTTCATGGAGAATCCGCACTGCAACTCAGGCGCTTATGTGAACGGAATCCCCATCCTCTTAACGCCGACCCGGCCGGGTAAAAAACAAAAAAGGCCAGGCGGTGCAAACCCACTGCAAAGGGTAAAACAACAACATCACATTTGGAGCAGAAGAATGAGTATTTCCTTGAAGAAGTCAGGGATGCTGAAGCTTGGTCTGAGCCTGGTGGCCATGACCGTCGCAGCAAGTGTACAGGCTAAAACTCTGGTTTATTGTTCAGAAGGTTCTCCAGAAGGCTTCAACCCGCAGCTGTTTACCTCCGGCACCACCTATGACGCCAGCTCAGTACCTATCTATAACCGTCTGGTGGAATTTAAAATCGGTACAACCGAAGTTATTCCAGGCCTCGCTGAAAAGTGGGATGTCAGCGAAGACGGCAAAACCTACACCTTCCACCTGCGTCAGGGCGTGAAGTGGCAGGACAGCAAAGACTTTAAACCGACGCGCGATTTCAACGCCGATGACGTGGTGTTCTCGTTCGATCGTCAGAAAAATGCCGAAAACCCGTACCACAAAGTGTCTGGCGGCAGCTATGAATACTTCGAAGGGATGGGTCTGCCAGACCTGATAAGCGAAGTGAAGAAAGTGGACGATAGCACCGTTCAGTTCGTGCTGACCCGTCCAGAAGCGCCGTTCCTCGCTGACCTGGCGATGGACTTCGCCTCCATCCTCTCTAAAGAATATGCTGACAACATGCTGAAAGCCGGTACGCCGGAGAAAGTGGATCTGAACCCAATCGGTACGGGGCCGTTCCAGCTGTTGCAGTACCAGAAAGACTCCCGCATTCTGTATAAAGCGTTTGATGGTTTCTGGGGCACCAAGCCGCAGATCGACCGTCTGGTGTTCTCCATTACGCCTGACGCGTCCGTGCGTTACGCCAAGCTACAGAAAAATGAGTGCCAGGTGATGCCGTACCCGAACCCGGCGGACATCGCGCGCATGAAGCAGGACAAAAACATCAATCTGATGGAGCAGGCGGGTCTGAACGTCGGCTACCTCTCTTTCAACACCGAGAAGAAACCGTTTGATGACGTGAAAGTCCGTCAGGCGCTGACCTACGCGGTGAACAAAGAGGCGATCATTAAAGCGGTTTATCAGGGCGCGGGCGTTGAAGCCAAGAACCTGATTCCGCCGACCATGTGGGGCTATAACGACGACGTTAAAGACTACAACTACGATCCAGAAAAAGCCAAAGCGCTGCTGAAAGAAGCGGGCCAGGATAAAGGCTTCACCGTTGAACTGTGGGCGATGCCGGTACAGCGTCCGTACAACCCGAACGCTCGCCGTATGGCTGAGATGATTCAGGCTGACTGGGCGAAGATTGGCGTACAGGCCAAGATTGTCACCTACGAGTGGGGTGAATACCTCAAGCGTGCGAAGTCAGGCGAACACCAGGCGGTGATGATGGGCTGGACCGGTGATAACGGGGACCCGGATAACTTCTTCGCGACCCTGTTTAGCTGCGCTGCGGCGAAAGACGGTTCCAACTACTCTCGCTGGTGCTACAAGCCGTTTGAAGACTTGATTCAACCGGCGCGCGCTACTGACGATCACAACAAGCGTGTTGAACTCTACAAACAGGCTCAGGTGGTGATGCATGACCAGGCGCCTGCGCTGATCATCGCTCACTCCACCGTGTACGAACCTGTGCGTAAAGAAGTCAAAGGCTATGTGGTTGATCCTCTGGGCAAACACCACTTCGAAAACGTCTCTGTCGAATAATTAAAAGCCAGGGGTGCCTGAGCACCCCATGCCCGGCGGCGCTGCGTTTGCACGAACCTACGATCGTAGGCCGGGTAAGCGCAGCGCCACCCGGCGTAATGCTTTACCCCACGGCGGCGTATGCCGTGGGATAAGATTTGTGAGCAATACAGACGCACTGTCACCAGGCGGCGCGTCATTAGAGAGAATCCGGGTTATGTTGCAGTTCATCCTCCGACGTTTGGGACTCGTCATCCCCACGTTTATCGGTATCACCCTTCTCACCTTTGCCTTCGTCCATATGATCCCGGGCGATCCGGTCATGATCATGGCAGGTGAGCGTGGTATCTCTCCTGAGCGTCATGCTCAACTGCTGGCTGAACTCGGTCTGGATAAACCGATGTGGCAGCAGTACCTCCATTACATCTGGGGGGTGATGCATGGCGATTTGGGCATCTCGCTGAAAAGCCGTTTGCCGGTGTGGGACGAGTTCGTGCCTCGCTTTAAAGCGACGCTGGAACTTGGCGTCTGCGCCATGATTTTCGCCACCGCAGTAGGGATTCCGGTCGGCGTGCTGGCCGCCGTGAAGCGCGGTTCCATTTTCGATCATACCGCTGTTGGCCTGGCGCTGACCGGTTACTCTATGCCTATCTTCTGGTGGGGCATGATGCTGATCATGCTGGTATCAGTGCAATGGAACCTGACGCCGGTTTCCGGGCGCGTCAGCGATATGGTGTTCCTTGATGACTCCAATCCGTTAACCGGCTTTATGCTGATTGACACGGCTATCTGGGGCGAAGAGGGCAACTTTATTGATGCTGTCGCGCACATGATCCTGCCTGCGATGGTGCTCGGTACGATACCGCTGGCGGTTATCGTGCGTATGACCCGCTCCTCCATGCTGGAAGTGCTGGGTGAAGATTATATCCGTACCGCGCGCGCCAAAGGTCTTACAAGGATGCGCGTCATCATCGTACACGCGCTGCGTAACGCGATGCTGCCGGTCGTGACCGTGATCGGTTTGCAGGTAGGGACGCTGCTGGCAGGGGCGATCCTGACCGAAACCATCTTCTCGTGGCCTGGCCTTGGCCGTTGGCTGATTGATGCGCTGCAACGACGCGATTATCCGGTTGTACAGGGCGGGGTGTTACTGGTAGCGACGATGATTATTCTCGTCAACCTGCTGGTCGACCTGCTGTACGGCGTGGTGAACCCGCGTATTCGTCATAAGAAGTAAGGGGCCATCATGTCACAGGTTACTGAAAATAAAGTTATCTCTGCACCGGTGCCGATGACCCCGTTGCAGGAGTTCTGGCACTATTTTAAACGCAACAAGGGTGCGGTTGTCGGTCTGGCGTATGTCGTCATCATGATCCTGATTGCGGTGTTCGCGAACGTCATCGCGCCGTATAACCCGGCAGATCAGTTCCGCGATGTGCTGCTGGCGCCGCCTGCGTGGCAGGAAGGCGGCAGTATCGCGCACCTGCTGGGAACGGATGATGTCGGTCGCGATGTGCTGTCGCGCCTGATGTATGGCGCACGTCTGTCGCTGCTGGTGGGCTGCCTGGTGGTGGTGCTGTCGCTGGTGATGGGGATTGTGCTCGGCCTGGTTGCGGGTTACTTCGGCGGCATTGTTGATAACATCATCATGCGCGTCGTCGATATTATGCTGGCGCTGCCAAGCCTGCTGCTGGCGCTGGTGCTGGTGGCGATCTTTGGCCCCTCTATCGGTAACGCCGCGCTGGCGCTGACTTTCGTGGCGCTCCCGCACTACGTGCGTCTGACCCGCGCCGCCGTGCTGGTGGAGGTGAACCGCGATTACGTTACCGCTTCCCGCGTGGCGGGCGCAGGCGCGATGCGCCAGATGTTCGTCAATATCTTCCCGAACTGCCTTGCGCCGCTGATCGTTCAGGCGTCGCTCGGTTTCTCTAACGCCATTCTCGATATGGCCGCCCTGGGCTTCCTCGGCATGGGTGCGCAGCCGCCGACACCGGAGTGGGGCACCATGCTCTCCGACGTGTTGCAGTTCGCACAAAGTGCCTGGTGGGTCGTGACCTTCCCGGGTCTGGCGATCCTGCTGACG
This sequence comes from Citrobacter sp. CK191, assembly GCF_030333435.1. Lineage (NCBI taxonomy): Bacteria > Pseudomonadati > Pseudomonadota > Gammaproteobacteria > Enterobacterales > Enterobacteriaceae > Citrobacter > Citrobacter sp. CK191. The sequence goes on from NZ_JAOWFX010000021.1 coordinate 4,860, forward strand.
GTGCTGGCATTTAACCTGATGGGTGACGGTCTGCGTGACGCGCTCGATCCCAAACTGAAGCAGTAAGAGGTTCGAGATGGCGTTATTAAACGTAGATAAATTATCGGTGCACTTCGGTGACGAAGGTACGCCGTTTCGCGCAGTAGACCGCGTAAGCTACAGCGTAAATCAGGGCGAAGTCGTTGGTATCGTCGGCGAGTCCGGCTCCGGTAAATCGGTTAGCTCGCTGGCGATTATGGGGCTGATTGACTTCCCGGGCCGCGTGATGGCGGAAAAACTGGAATTCAACGGCCAGGACTTGCAGCGCATCTCTGAGAAAGAGCGCCGCAACCTGGTGGGCGCGGAAGTGGCGATGATCTTCCAGGACCCGATGACCAGCCTGAACCCGTGCTACACCGTAGGTTTCCAGATTATGGAAGCGATTAAGGTGCATCAGGGCGGCAACAGGAAAACCCGTCGGCAGCGGGCGATTGACCTGCTGACTCAGGTGGGGATTCCCGATCCGGCGTCGCGTCTGGATGTCTATCCGCACCAGTTGTCCGGTGGGATGAGCCAGCGCGTGATGATTGCCATGGCGATTGCCTGTCGTCCGAAACTGCTGATTGCCGATGAACCGACCACTGCGCTGGACGTGACCATCCAGGCGCAAATCATCGAACTGCTGCTGGAATTGCAGCAGAAAGAAAATATGGCGCTGGTGCTGATTACTCACGATCTGGCGCTGGTGGCGGAAGCCGCGCATAAAATCATCGTAATGTATGCCGGACAGGTGGTAGAGACAGGGGCGGCGCACGATATCTTCCGCGCGCCGCGTCATCCGTATACGCAGGCGTTGCTGCGCGCACTGCCGGAATTCGCGCAGGATAAAGCGCGCCTGGCGTCGCTGCCGGGCGTGGTGCCGGGAAAATATGACCGCCCGAACGGCTGTCTGTTGAACCCGCGCTGCCCGTATGCCACGGATAAATGCCGTAGCGAAGAGCCGGATCTGAATCAGCTCGGCGATGGCCGCCAGTCCAAATGCCACTATCCACTCGATGATGCCGGGAGGCCCACACTATGAGTACGCACGAGGCCACCTTGCAACAGCCGCTGTTGCAGGCCATCGATTTGAAAAAGCACTACCCGGTGAAGAAGGGGCTGTTTGCGCCCGAGCGCCTGGTAAAAGCGCTGGATGGCGTATCGTTCACCCTTGAGCGCGGCAAAACACTGGCGGTCGTGGGCGAGTCCGGCTGTGGGAAATCCACGCTGGGCCGCCTGCTGACGATGATTGAAACGCCGACCGGCGGAGAACTGTATTATCAGGGGCAGGATCTGCTCAGGCACGATCCGCAGGCGCAAAAACTGCGTCGGCAGAAAATCCAGATTGTGTTCCAGAACCCGTATGGTTCGCTGAACCCGCGTAAGAAAGTGGGGCAGATTCTGGAAGAGCCGCTGCTGATCAACACCTCGCTCAGCAAAGAGCAGCGTCGTGAAAAAGCGCTGGCGATGATGGCGAAAGTCGGCCTTAAAACCGAGCATTACGATCGCTACCCGCACATGTTTTCCGGCGGCCAGCGTCAACGTATTGCTATCGCCCGCGGTCTGATGCTTGACCCGGACGTGGTGATCGCCGATGAACCGGTCTCCGCGCTGGACGTTTCCGTGCGCGCGCAGGTGTTGAACCTGATGATGGATTTGCAGCAGGAGCTGGGGCTGTCTTACGTCTTTATCTCGCACGACCTGTCGGTGGTCGAACACATTGCCGATGAGGTGATGGTGATGTATCTCGGCCGCTGCGTGGAGAAAGGGACGAAGGAGCAGATCTTTACCAACCCGCGCCATCCGTATACGCAGGCGCTGCTCTCCGCGACGCCGCGTTTGAACCCGGATGACCGCCGCGAGCGCATCAAGCTGACCGGCGAGCTGCCAAGCCCGCTGAATCCGCCGCCGGGCTGCGCCTTCAACGCCCGTTGCCGCCGTCGCTTTGGCCCCTGCACCCAGTTGCAGCCGCAGCTTAAAGATTACGGCGGCCAACTGGTGGCCTGTTTCGCCGTCGATCAGGATGAGAACCGACAGCAATAACTGTTGGTTATTGCCTCATAACCGGAGCCTTGTGCTCCGGTTTTTTTATATTCCTTTTTTGGCTCCACAATGTGAGTCCATCGGCAGAACATTATCCCATAGCGACTAGAATGTAAGCAGATTTCTGATTGCCACAGAAATATCTGGAGCCAACGTGGTCACGATACGCTGGGATATTAAAACAATCGATCGTCTGTCTATGGTTGAGGATGTCCTCAAGGAGTTTTCCTGCCGCGATATTAATATTATCTCCATGAAGGTCACGCCGGGTCGGATTCTGATTAAATCCTGGTGCCGCCAGTTGCAGGATATTTCCAGCGTCCAGACCTGCCTCAATCAACATGCCGACATTATTAATGTCGCTTATCTCTCAGAGAATCTTTCTGAACTGACCACGCCCGAACTGACGCGACCGCGCTATTTCTCCGACATTATCTGTAGCAGCCAGAGTATGCAGGTGCTGATTGAAAAAGCGCTAAAAATCGCTGACAGCAAATATACCGTCCTGATCCGTGGTGAGACCGGCACGGGTAAAGAGCTACTGGCGCGCGCCATTCATAATTCCGGGCAGCGGCGCTTTTATCCGTTTATCCCCGTCAACTGCTCAACGCTGCCTGAGGCATTGATGGAGAGCGAACTTTTTGGTTATGAAAAAGGGGCGTTCAGCGGTGCGGACGGCAGAGGGAAAAAAGGGTTGTTTGAAATGGCGGATAAGGGAACGCTGTTTCTTGATGAATTTGGCGAAATGCCGCTGAATTTACAGGCCAAGCTGCTGCGGGTGCTTCAGGACGGCGGCATCCGCCGCGTCGGCGGGGCGCAGGTGATCCCGGTTAACGCGCGTATTATTGTCGCCACCAACGCGAACCTGGAAGAGATGGTCGAACAGCGCCTGCTGCGCGCCGATCTCTGGTATCGCATTAACGTACTGACGCTCACGATTCCGCCGTTGCGCGAGCGCCCTTCGGATATCACTTTACTGATTCGCCATTTTGTACAGAAATATGCCAAAGAGTTTCAGCGGCGGCTGATACTGGACAAAGCCTGTTTTGAGTCACTGCGTCACCACCACTGGCCGGGCAACGTTCGCGAACTGGAGAACACCATTATCCGTCTGATGCTGATGTCAGAAAGTGATGTCATCACCTGCGATGATTTGGGGCTTTCAACGGTGTCACAAGCGTTGCCGGGGCATCCCGACCGCCCCTTCAAAGAGCAGGTGCAACATGCTGAGCGGCAGCTGATTGAGCAGATGGTGGAAGAGAATGTCTCCTCCCGGCATATCGCGAAAGCGTTGGGGGTTTCGCACACGACGGTGCTGAATAAAATACGCAGCTACCAACTGGAGGGGGTAAGTTAAGCGCCGCCAGGAACCGACGGCGCACAGAACGCGTTATTCAATCAGCTTCAGGAGCGGCGACAGGCACAGCAAAATCCCATACAGCAGAATCAGCCAGGTTTTCAGGCCGCGCAGTTTTTCCAGTTGCGTGACTTTATAGATCAGGAAAAAAGGGATGATGCACGACACAATGCCGTACAGCGGGCTGCCCAACTGGAAGAACACCAGCACCGAGACGCGGAACGATACCCAAATGACCAGCGTGATAACGATAAAGGTACAGATGCCAAGCGTCAGTACCAGCGGATTGATCTTCTCCACGTCGATAACCCGGCTCAGCACGTTGAGAATGATGCCCTTAATCGCTTCATGAAAACCCAGGTAAATACCGAAGAAGGCGGTGAGAACCGCAAAGATATTCAGTACCGTTGAGGTGAAATGAATGATCTGTCCTGGAATGACCTGCGCAGCCAATGCCAGAGCGGAGATATTCTGCTCAAAAGCGGAAACGGCTTCTTCGTGGCTGATGGAGAAGGTAAACGAAAACGAGAAGAACAGGATCACGGCAATCAGCGTGATATAGCTGATGCGGTGGGTACGAATGGCCATACGCGTCGCCAGCACCCTGTCGGCTTCTCGTTTGCGGTAGGCAATGTTCATCGGGTTCAGCACCTGAATAAACACCGCCGAGAAAAAACAGAAGGGGACGGTGAGCAGCACATCGCGGAAGAAGACCGACGCCTGCGGGAAGGCCGTAATATTGCTGAAGTTCCAGTGCGGAATCATCGCGAAACCGAAGATCAGGATGATGCCTACTTTCACCACCACCATAGGGCCGGAGATTTTAAACAGCAGCTTTTCTCCACCGGAGGCGATAGCGACCAGTACGGCGAAAATCGCCACTTTATAGAGGATGGACTGCGAGAGATCGGCATCGGTCAGACCGAAGGTTTTAATGTACGACGCGCTGTCGAAAACCACGGATAAAGAGTAGATAAAAATGCCGTGGATAATCATCAAAAAGTAGATCACGCCGAGGAAGACGCCCCAGTTTTTCCCCAGGTAATGACTGATAATATCGGTGTAGTCATTACAAGTTTCACTTTCTGATAACGTCTTTAAGTAAATATCCTGCACGATATAGGTTGCGGGGTAGGCGATAATAAACGCGGTGATAAAGACCCAAATTCCTTTTAGCCCAATCTGTACCGGCATTAGCACCGTTCCGGCGCCAATGGCCATGCCGATACATAACAGCACCCAGCCAAAATCGTATTTCGTAAACGGTAGTTTTTTTGAGAACGCTGCGGTGGTCGCTTTACTGTTGCTTAATTGTAATGTGTTGTCCTGCATAGAGCCCCCTGCCCAAAATACGCGTCACCCCGGGAAGGATGATGCGTATAGCCAGGCCGTTGTGCCTTGATTCTCAACAGCCGGAGCCGACGCAGGCCAGCTCCGACCGTAATGGTCAGAATGTCGCCTTTCTGATGGCGTGTTCAAGGTCGTTAATAATATCTTCTGGATCTTCAAGACCCACAGAAAGACGGATTAGCCCGTCGGTAATACCTGCTTTAAGCCGTTCCTCTGGCGCAACAGGCGAATGTGTCATAGACGCAGGGTGCTGAATGAGGGTTTCGGTATCACCGAGACTGACCGCGAGAAGGCATAATTCTACCGAATTGATCATGCGTCTGCCAGCCTCCAGGCCACCCGCGATTTCGAAGCTGATAATGCCGCCGGGCAGGCTCATCTGGCGTCTGCCAAGTTCATACTGCGGGTGCGAAGGAAGCCCCGGATACCAGACGTGGGTAATCTTCGGATGGCTTTCCAGGAAACGGGCGATTTTCAGCGCGTTCTCGCAGTGGCGTTCCATGCGAATCCCCAGCGTCTTCACGCCGCGCAGCGTCAGCCAGGCGTTAAAGGGGCTCATGCAGCCGCCGGTGATATCCTTCAGCCCGATAAACCGCGCCTGATCGATAAACTCCTGCTTGCCGACGATGACTCCGCCAATAACATCCCCGTGTCCGTTGATGTATTTCGTGACGCTGTGAACCACGATATCGGCTCCCTGGAGCAGGGGTTGCTGGCAGTACGGCGACATAAAGGTGTTATCCACAACCAACAGCACGCCCCGCTGATGGGCGATCCCGGCGACCGTTTCGATATCGACCAGGGAGAGCGTTGGGTTGGCGGGCGTTTCGATGTACACCACTTTGGTTTCCGGGCGGATGGCTTCGCGGATCTCATCCGGGTTGGCGGCATTAACGAAACTCACGTCAATACCGAACTTCGGTATGCTGTGCGACAAAAATGCGTGCGTGCAGCCATAAATCGCGCTGGCTGAGACAATGTGATCGCCCTGCTCACAGAGCGTCAGCAGCGTGGTGGTGATGGCGGAAATACCGGACGCGGTCGCCAGCGCCGCTTCGCCTCTTTCCAGTACCGCCAGCTTTTTCTCCAGCGCGTCCGTCGTGGGGTTGCCCAGGCGGGTGTAAATGTACCCGGACTCTTCGAGCGCAAAGCGGGCGGCCCCCTGTTCGGCGCTGTCGAAAACAAACGTCGACGTCTGGAAGATTGGCGTACTGAGCGCGCCAGTTGAAGGATCGGGTTGTTGCCCCGCGTGAACGATCTGGGTGTTGAATCCGTAAGTACGACAGTCAGACATGATATCTCCTTTGATTCGGAACAGAACAGCTCACACTCAAATAGCAATCGCTGTGCCAGAAAAGGAGTTTTTATATATCAAAGAGTTAGTGGGTTTCGTTTTTTACGGGTCGTCAGAAAAGTTGCCAGCTGGCAAGAATCTTTCCAGCGTGTTGCGGCGCTTGCGCGAGTTTTGCCGGATGGCGACGAAAGCGTCTTATCCGGCCTACAAATCGGCATAATTTCAGGAGATTGTGCCTGACCTGTAGGCCTGATAAGCGTAGCGCCATCAGGCCTTTTTCGTTTACTGCGGATAAGGCACCCAGTCACCGCCGTTCAGACGCACATACGGTTTACCCTGATACTGGATAACCACCGCGTTGGCGTTTTCAGCGACCGGTGCGGTCTGCGGCAACCCACGGGTGAGCTGATCCCAGTTGACGTTGTCTTCGACAAACAGTTTGCCGTCAAGGGCGCGCACCACCAGTTCGGAAATCGCCAGGTAGCTGCTCGGCTGGTCAATCTCAATCGATGCGCCCTGATGAGGCGTTTTCATACCGAAGAATTTCACCGCTGCCGGTACGTTGGTGATAGACGGGCTGGGGATGTCGCGTAGCCCGGAAACCTGCATTCTGTCGCCTTTGAGCGCGCCGCCGTGTTCCGGGACCATCACCACCATCACTTTACGGCCCGATTTCTCCAGCTCGGTAAAGAAGGCGTCCAGCTCATCGAACAGCTTTTGCGCGCGAATTTTGTAATCCGCCGTTTTGCTGACGCCAGGGAAGTGGTTCCCGTCGTGCAGCGGCAGCGTGTTATAGAACGTTGCGCTACGCGAGTTCTGATCTTTCTCGGTGGTTTCCAGCCAGCGGTTGAGCACGGCGGTGTCGTCATAAACCGGAGAACCGTCAAAGCCCAGCAGCGTGACGGGCAGCCCTTTTTGATCCATCAGCTCCGTCTGCATACCGCCATTCTCACGCACTTCTTTCAGGAAGCCGCCGAATTCGCCGTTATGACCCATCATCAAATGCTGCGTGAAGCCCAGCTTCGACAGGTTATCAAACAGGTAGCAGTCGTTGCCTGCCGGTTGATACAGATTCGTGTGCGACGACTGGCCGCAGCTGGCGCGCAGCAGGCGGATCGCCGCCGGGCCGCTGTAGGAGGTGGCGGAGTTAAAGTGCTTAAACAGAATATCGAAATGCGACCATAACGGATGTGACATCAGGCCTGCGGCTTCAACATCAGACCACGAGAGGGAACAGATGTTGATCACCAGCAGTTCAAACGGCTGCGCATCGGCCGGCAGCGCCGTCGGGAACGGCGTTTTTCGTTTTTCTTCCGCGTTATAGAAGGTGTTCAACCACGCGTTCAGATTGGCTGAGGTCGGAGGCGCGGTCTGCGCCGGGATATCGCCGACCACCGGGGTGTCTCCTGCCGTTGCGACCGTCGCCGCCGCAGAGCCGCCGGTGGTCGTCACCGTGTCGGTCGGCTGGCCGCCAGGCCACAGCGTAAAGACTGGCCCTGTCAGCGTCAGCACGTTCAGCCAGATCATAATGGCGACAACAAAAAGAGTGACCCGAATCCACTGCGATAAAAACAGCCAGGCGACGAGCAGCACAAACACGGCGCCGATCATCTGCCAGTTGATAAAGCGAGTCACCAGATCGAGCATATAGTCCGCGCTAAAACCCGCGACCTGCGAGCCCTGACTGATAATGCTTTGTGGGCCAGGCAGCCAGGTGTCATGCCAGAAAAGCGCAAAGCCGATTGGGATAGCGACCCAATGGCGCAGACGGTGCAGGCTGAGTTTAGGGACTGGCATTAACAAAAAGGCCATGAATACCAGGTTCTGCAACGGATGGAAGTTGAGATATCCCGCCCAGAGCAGGCCAAACTTTACCAGAAAGTAGAAATTCCAGCCCGAAAGGCCGCGCCAGTATTGCCAGAGTGGTGAAGGCATGGATGAGGTTTGAGTATGCTGAGTCATTTTTTGTCTGCCTTGACGTTTGTTGCACGGCGCAAGGTTCCGGCGGGTTTTACATAACGGGGTCTGGCGAATAACAGTCGGGCTGTGTTACGGATGCGGCGAAGCGAATGGCGCGCCAGATAGCCCAGAGGAAAAAAGATCAGCGCGCAAAAGACGATGATCTGGATGATATCGTTGACGTTCATCATTGTGGGCGCTCCACGCTGTCATCCAGCAGTCGTAAGGGTTCGGGAATACGTCGCCAGACTCGCCCGTCATGCTCGGCATTGAGCACAGGGTTCGCCCCCTGGGTCAGCGGCAGCGGTGTGCCCCACAGTTCAGGCGACAGCAGGCGCATTTGCACGAGTTCAGCGCTGATTTGGTTATCTTCGAACCAGACCATGCGGTTGGAAAAGATATCGCCGGTCGGCAGCGGGAAGATATGGTTCAGCGCAGTGTCCAGATCGTTGACCCGACAGAATGATAAAAACAGCACCAGCCGGTTGCCGCCGATAGTCATGATATCGCCGGTACGGTTTGGGCGGCAGAGCGTCAGCGCCTGCTCGATTCGGATACCCGGCACCGGGCGCAATGCGACCATCACGCCTTTCCCGTCAGCGGGCAGCAGAGTGTTGCTCATCATGTTATGTACGGCTTCGCAGAAGACGTCCCATGTCTGGAAACCGCGCAGCTTCATGGGCTGCGTCATCGACAGGAGTGTGGCGATCTCTTCCGGGACGTAGCGGCTGAATTGCTGTCCCTGCACGCTTTCAATTAGCGTCAGGCAGCGGGAAAGCGGCGCATTCCACGGAATAACCATATTCGCGCCGCAGCCTAACAGCAGTCGCTCGTCGGTCGCCCGCAAACTGGCGAGATTTTCGCGGACGATAATTTTCAGCGCGCTTCCGCGCTGGCGGCGCAGCGTATGGATATTCCGTGCCATGGGTTCGATTTGGCTATTTTGCGTCAGGGAGAAGATGATCGTCGCCGCCTGCGCAGTTCGCGCCTCGTTGAACAAGGTTTGGTTATTATCAAAAAGCGCCCAGTGTTCCGACAGCGGCGGAGCGCCTTCAAGAACGGCGATATTGCTGAGGATGCGTTTTTCGTCGCTGCGCGGCTGGATGTTAGCCTCTTCCTTGTGGGCCAGCTCCCAGTGCGCATCTTTATGGCGCAGCGTCAGTTGTTGCCGGGCGCTGACCCCTTTTTCGCTGCACCAGAACGCGATGTCGAACAGATGCTGGTCGCCCTGAAAACGTAAGCTGGCAAGGCCGAAAAGCGAACGATACTCTCCCATCAACAGGGAGAACTGTTTGTCATTATTATTTCCAGGGTTAATAACCAGAAGCGAACAGTGATGGAACCGGGTCCATTTATTCATTTTTTCCAGCCACTGATGAAGGCGTTCCCCTGATATATTTTGCCAGGCGTTATTCGCGCAAAGAAGAATGAAAAAGTAATGTGTAGGATCAACAGAACAAAGCAAATCGCGGGGCAAGAAGTATAACCCCTTTTCAGAATCCGGCATTGAAAATAACTGGATTTTTTCCGGGCCGTGAGATTCATCTAATTTGATTAATTCACCCGGATCGCAGCCCATACAAATGACCGCGACTTTCGCGTTCCCTGCCTGCGAGGCAATCGTTTGATTCACCAGGCTGATGGCATCTTCATTGCGATCAGCGTCAACCCACCAGACACCGCCGGCAGGCATGTGGCGTAGTTCATCCCATAATGATGAGATGCCGATAGAAAATACGGGGTCCACAGCGTCCCTCTTGTCGCTATTTTATCTGTTTATCAGTTTACTAGCGAAAGCTCAGAAATAAACCTAACATTGAAATTAAAACACATCAGATTTAGCATATGAATCAATTCGGCGGGCAGGAAGCCTTGCGACCTCGGTCATGGTGTTTTCTTTACTCTTACAGTTTGCGTAACGGAAAGGCGAGAAATGAACGATCCCCTGCATTGAAGATTAACAGTGAAGAGGGGGGGATGCTGCCAGAAAAATTGTCTGAAGCATGGTGAGTATATTCAAAAGGGACACAATACAGAATGTATAACAACAACGAACCTGACTCTCAGTTTGATTCAGCATTGGGCTATACCTTTCAAAATGATTTTCTGGCGTTAAGTCAGGCTTTCTCCTTGCCCGAAATAGACTATACCGATATTTCCCAACGCGAACAGCTGGCTGCGGCGATTAAACGTTGGCCTTTATTGGCTGAATTTGCGCAACAACCATCATAAGGGAGTCAGGGATGTCCATTCTGGGATTGCAGGGCGTGCGCGGCGGTGTAGGCACCACATCAATCACTTCGGCGCTCGCCTGGGCGCTGCAAATACTCGGGGAAAATGTGCTGGTCGTTGATGCCAGCCCCGATAACCTGCTGCGTATGTCATTCAATGTCGATTTTGCCCATCGCGACGGCTGGGCCAGGGCGCTGCTGGACGGTAAAGACTGGCGCGATGCCGGACTGCGTTATACCACCCAGCTCGATCTGCTGCCGTTCGGACAGCTTACGGTGGAAGAGCGGGAGAATCCTCAGGAATGGGCGGAAAAGCTGGGAGCTATTTGCGCTGGCCTGCGCGAACTGAAAGAGAGCCGACGCTATTCGTGGATTTTGCTGGATCTTCCCCACGGCGTCTCACCGCTGACGCAACAGTTGGTCAGTCTCTGCGATCATACGCTGGCGGTGGTAAAAGCGGACACCAATTGCCATATCCGGCTGCATCAACAGGCGCTGCCCACGGGCGCGCATATTCTGATTAACGATTTACGCATTGCCAGCCAGTTGCAGGACGATCTGTACCAGGTCTGGCTGCAAAGCCAGCGTCGTTTGCTGCCGATGGTGATCCATCGCGATGAAGCGATGGCGGAGTGTATGGCTTCGAAACAGCCGCTGGGCGAGTACCGTGGCGATTCGCTGGCGGCAGAAGAGGTGCTGACGCTGGCGAACTGGTGTTTGCTGCACTATGCGGGTAATCGCGCCCCTGCCGGGAGCGCATCATGAACATCCTGACCCGGTGGCTTCTCATTCCGCCGGTCGGCGCACGCCTGAGCGAGCGCTATCAAGGGTATCGCCGTCATGGCGCGTCGCCGTTCAGTGCGATGCTGGGCTGCCTGTGGGTGATTCTGGCGTGGACTTTTATTCCGCTTGAGCATCCGCGCTGGCAGCGCATTCGCGCGCAGCATAAAGCGCTCTATCCGCATATTAACGCCAACCGACCGCGTCCGCTGGACCCGGCCCGCTATGCCATTCAAACGCTCTGGTTGATGGCCTTCTCGCCGCGTAAAGAGAAGAAGGTCGAACCGCGCTGGCGGTCGCTCTCCCGCCTGCTGGGCGTGCGCGGTCGCTATCATCAGTGGATGGACACGCTGCCCGACCGCGTCAGTAAAAAGACCACGCATCTGGAAAGCGAAAAAGAGCTGGGCCATCTTAGCAACGGGGTGCGCCGCTTTATCCTCGGCGTCATCGTCACTTTTTCCCTGATTCTGGCGATCATCTGTATTACCCAGCCGTTTAACCCGCTGTCGCAGTTTATCTTCCTGATACTGCTGTGGGGCGTCGCGCTGCTGGTGCGGCGGATACCGGGGCGTTTCTCCGCCCTGATGCTGATCGTGCTGTCGCTGACGGTGTCATGCCGTTATATCTGGTGGCGCTATACCTCGACGTTAAACTGGGATGACCCGCTGAGCCTGGTTTGCGGGCTGATTTTGCTGTTTGCGGAAACCTACGCCTGGATTGTCCTGGTGCTGGGGTATTTCCAGGTCGTCTGGCCGCTTAACCGCCAGCCCGTGCCGCTACCGAAAGAGATGGCGCAGTGGCCGACGGTGGACATTTTTATTCCGACTTACAACGAAGACCTCAGCGTGGTGAAAAACACAGTTTACGCCTCGTTGGGCATCGACTGGCCGAAAGACAAGCTGAGCATCTGGATTCTTGACGACGGTGGGCGCGAAGAGTTCCGCCAGTTTGCTCAGACCGTCGGCGTACAGTACATCGCCCGTACCACGCATGAACACGCCAAGGCCGGCAACATCAATAACGCGCTGAAATACGCGAAAGGTGAGTTTGTCTCGATCTTTGACTGCGACCATGTACCGACACGCTCGTTCCTGCAAATGACGATGGGCTGGTTCCTGAAAGAGAAAAAGCTCGCCATGATGCAGACGCCACACCACTTTTTCTCGCCGGACCCGTTTGAACGCAACCTCGGTCGTTTCCGTAAAACGCCGAACGAAGGCACGCTGTTTTATGGGCTGGTGCAGGATGGCAACGACATGTGGGATGCCACGTTCTTCTGCGGATCGTGCGCGGTGATTCGCCGTAAACCGCTGGATGAGATTGGCGGCATTGCCGTTGAGACCGTGACCGAAGATGCGCATACCTCGCTGCGCTTGCACCGTCGTGGCTACACCTCGGCCTATATGCGCATTCCACAGGCGGCAGGTCTGGCGACGGAAAGCCTGTCCGCGCACATCGGGCAGCGTATTCGCTGGGCGCGCGGCATGGTGCAAATCTTCCGTCTGGATAACCCGCTGTTCGGCAAAGGCTTAAAGCTGGCGCAGCGTCTGTGTTACGTCAACGCCATGTTCCACTTTTTATCGGGTATTCCACGGCTCATCTTCCTGACGGCGCCGCTGGCTTTCCTGCTGCTGCACGCCTATATCATCTATGCGCCCGCGCTGATGATTGCGCTGTTTGTGTTGCCGCACATGATTCACGCCAGCCTCACCAACTCGAAGATTCAGGGGAAATACCGCCACTCCTTCTGGAGTGAAATCTACGAAACGGTGCTGGCCTGGTATATCGCGCCGCCGACGATGGTGGCGCTGATCAACCCGCATAAAGGGAAATTCAACGTTACCGCGAAAGGCGGGCTGGTAGAGGAAGAGTATGTCGACTGGGTGATTTCCCGGCCCTATATCTTCCTGGTGCTGCTCAACCTGCTGGGGGTCGTGGTGGGCGTCTGGCGTTACTACTACGGCCCCGCCAACGAAATACTCACGGTGATCGTCAGTCTGGTGTGGGTTTTCTATAACCTGATCATTCTGGGCGGCGCGGTGGCGGTCTCTGTGGAAAGTAAGCAGGTACGCCGGGCGCACCGCGTTGAAATCTCCATGCCGGCGGCCATTGCCCGTGAAGATGGCCACCTGTTCTCATGCACCGTGCATGACTTCTCCGACGGCGGCCTGGGGATTCGGATCAACGGGCAGGCGCAGGTGCTGGAAGGGCAAAAGGTTAATTTATTGCTTAAACGCGGCCAGCAAGAGTACGTCTTTCCTACTCAGGTCGTGCGCGTGTTGGGCAATGAGGTCGGGCTGCAATTGCTGCCGATGACCACGAAACAACATATCGACTTTGTGCAGTGCACATTTGCCCGCGCGGATACGTGGGCGCTCTGGCAGGACAGCTTCCCGGAAGACAAACCGCTGGAAAGCCTGCTGGATATTCTGAAGCTGGGCTTCCGTGGCTACCGCCATCTTGCGGAATTTGCTCCGTCTTCCGTCAAAGTAATTTTCCGTTCTCTGACGACGCTGGTTTCCTGGATTGTGTCGTTTATTCCGCGTCGCCCGGAGCGGCAGCCGGATCAGGTGATGGCTCAACAATGATGATAACGCGATGAAAAGAAAACTTTCCTGGGTTTATGCAGTGGCTATGGGGATAAGCGCTTTCCCCACTTTCATGACGAATGCGACGCCTGCAACGCAACCATTGATCAATGCTGAGCCAGCGCAAGCGCCGACAGCGCCTGCGCCAGAAACGCCGGAGCAGCCGGTCGGCCAGGTAATGCCGGGCGTGCCGGGCGCCGATGCGCCCGTGGTGGCGCAAAACGGGCCTTCCCGCGATGTGAAGCTGACTTTCGCGCAAATCGCGCCGCCGCCGGGCAGCATGGTGCTGCGTGGCGTGAACCCGAATGGCAGCATTGAGTTCGGTATGCGCAGCGACGAGGTGGTGTCGAAAGCGATGCTGAACCTGGAATACACCCCGTCGCCGTCGTTGCTGCCGATCCAGTCGCAGCTGAAGGTCTACCTCAATGATGAGCTGATGGGCGTGTTGCCGGTCACGAAAGAGCAACTGGGCAAAAAGACGCTGGCCCAGATGCCGATCAACCCGCTCTTTATCACCGATTTTAACCGCGTGCGGCTGGAGTTCGTCGGGCACTATCGCGATGTCTGCGAAAACCCGGCCAGCAGTACGCTCTGGCTGGATGTTGGCCGCAGCAGCGTGCTGGATCTGACGTACCAGACCCTGCCGGTGAAAAACGATCTGTCGCACTTCCCGGTGCCGTTCTTCGATCCGCGGGACAACCGCCAGGTTACGCTGCCTGTGGTCTTTGCCGGTTCGCCGGATCTGATGCAGCAGCAGGCGGCATCCATTGTCTCTTCATGGTTCGGTTCGCGCGCAGGCTGGCGCGGCCAGCATTTCCCGGTGATGTACAACACGCTGCCGGATCGTAATGCCATCGTCTTTGCCACGAACGACAAGCGCCCTGATTTCCTGCGCGATCATCCGCCGGTAAAAGCGCCGGTGATTGAGATGATCAGCCACCCGGACAACCCATATGTGAAGCTGCTGGTGGTCTTTGGCCGCGACGATAACGATCTGTTGCAGGCGGCGAAAGGCATTGCGCAAGGGAATATCCTGTTCCGTGGCGACAGCGTGGTGGTGGATGAGGTGAAGCCTCTGCTGGCGCGTAAACCTTATGATGCGCCGAACTGGGTACGTACTGACCGTGCGGTGACGTTCGGCGAGCTGAAAACCTATAAAGAGCAGCTCCAGTCCACCGGGCTGGAACCTGCGGCGATTTCGCTGTCGCTGAATCTGCCGCCGGATCTCTATCTGCTACGCAGCAACGGTATTGATATGAATCTCAACTACCGTTACACCACGCCGCCGAGCAAAGACAGCTCGCGTATGGATATCAGCCTGAACGATCAGTTCCTGCAAGCGTTCAGCCTGAACAGCACCCAGGAAAGCAATCGCCTGCTGCTGCGTTTGCCGGTATTGCAGGGGCTGATTGACGGTAAAACGGACGTGTCGATCCCGGCGCTGAAGCTGGGGGCGATGAACCAGCTGCGCTTTGACTTCCAGTACATGAACCCGATGCCGGGCGGCTCGGTGGATAATTGCGTGACGTTCCAGCCGGTACAAAACCATGTGGTGATTGGCGACGACTCCACCATTGATTTCTCGAAATATTATCACTTTATCGCGATGCCGGACCTGCGTGCCTTCGCCAATGCGGGCTTCCCGTTCAGCCGGATGGCTGACCTTTCAGAAACCATTGCCGTGATGCCGAAAAACCCGAACGAAGCGCAGATGGAAACGCTGCTGGATGTGACCGGGACGATTGGCGCGCAGACCGGTTTCCCGTCGATTAACCTGAATATCACCGACGATAGCCGCCAGATTCAGGGTAAAGACGCGGATATTATGGTGATCGGGACAATCCCCGACGCACTGAAAGATGACAAACGCATCGACCTGCTGGTACAGGCGACGCAAAGCTGGGTGAACACGCCGATGCGCCAGACGACCTTCCCGAGCATCATGCCGGATGAGGCCGACCGCGAGCCGGATGCGAAATCCACCATCACTTCTGCTGGCGCGATGGCGGCGGTAGTGGGCTTCCAGTCGCCGTTCAACGACCAGCGTAGCGTGGTGGCGCTGCTGGCAGACAGCCCGCGCGGGTATGAACTGCTGACCGAAGCGATGAACGACAGCGGAAAACGCGCCGCCATGTTTGGCTCCGTGTCGGTGATCCGCGAGTCTGGCGTCAACAGCCTGCGGGTGGGCGATATTTACTACGTAGGGCATTTACCGTGGTTCGAACGCCTCTGGTACGCGTTATCGAATCATCCGGTGCTGCTGGCGATACTGGCGGCGGTTAGCGTCGTGCTGTTGGCCTGGGTTCTGTGGCGTCTGCTGCGCATTATCAGCCGTCGTCGACTCGATCCCGATAACGAGTAATCGATGATGAACGCGCTGCGTGGATGGATGTTAACTGCCCTGATGCTGGCGACCGTCAGCGTGCAGGCGGCCTGTACGTGGCCGGCATGGATACAGTTCAAAAAGGACTATATCAGTCAGGAAGGACGGGTGATTGACCCCAGCGACGCGCGCAAAATCACGACGTCGGAAGGGCAAAGCTATGCGCTGTTCTTTGCCCTCGCTGCCAACGATCGTCCGGCATTTGACCTGATCCTCGACTGGACGCAAAACAACCTGGCGCAGGGTTCCTTACAGGCGCATCTGCCTGCCTGGTTGTGGGGGCAGAAAGACCCCTCGACCTGGGAGGTGCTGGATGCAAACTCCGCTTCCGACGGCGATATCTGGATGGCCTGGTCGCTGCTGGAAGCCGGGCGCTTATGGAAAACGTCGCGCTATACCGACACTGGCGCCGCGCTGCTAAAACGCATTGCGCGTGAAGAGGTGGTAACGGTGCCGGGGCTGGGTTCAATGCTGCTGCCGGGGAACGTGGGTTTTGCGGAAAAGACGCGCTGGCGCTTTAACCCGAGCTATTTACCCCCGCAGCTGGCGCAATATTTTACCCGCTTTGGCGCGCCCTGGACCACGCTGCGTGAAACCAATATGCGTTTGCTGATGGAAACCGCCCCGAAAGGGTTCTCGCCGGACTGGGTGCGCTATGAAAAAGACAAAGGCTGGCAGCTGAAACCGGAAAAAACGCTGGTCAGCAGTTACGATGCCATCCGCGTTTATTTATGGGCGGGGATGATGCACGACGGCGATCCGCAAAAAGCGCGGCTGCTGACGCGCCTGAAACCGATGGCGACGCTGACGACAAAAAACGGCGTTCCGCCAGAGAAGGTGGATGTCGCCAGTGGTAAAGCCCAGGGCGACGGGCCGGTGGGCTTTTCGGCTTCTTTATTGCCTTTCCTGCAAAACCGTGATGCTCAGGCGGTGCAGCGACAGCGCGTGGCGGACAATTTTCCCGGTAGCGATGCCTACTATAGCTATGTGCTAACGCTTTTCGGACAAGGATGGGATCAGCATCGTTTTCGCTTCACCGCTAAAGGTGAATTACTACCTGACTGGGGCCAGGAATGCGCAAGTTCAAATTAAGTCTCATCCATCTCATTTTGCCGGGTGGCGGTAACGCCTTATCCGGCCTACGGGATGCCGCTGATTGTAGGCCCAATAAGACGCTAAAGCGTCGCCATCGGGCAGTGCTCGGCCTGACGCTCGGCATCGCCTGGATGCCGTTCGCCGAGGCGGCGCCTTCCGCGCAACAGCAGTTGCTGCAACAGGTTCGGTTAGGCGAAGCCTCGCACCGTGAGGATTTGGTGCGCCAGTCGCTTTATCGCCTGGAACTGATCGACCCGAACAACCCGGAAGTGGTCGCCGCCCGGTTTCGCTACCTGCTGCGCCAGGGCGACAATGACGGGGCGCAGAAACAGCTCGACAGGCTTTCCCAGCTCGCGCCGGGTTCCAGTGCGTATCAATCCTCCCGCACGACGATGATGCTTTCCACGCCGGAAGGGCGCCAGTCCTTGCAGGAGGCGCGTTTACAGGCGACCACCGGCCATACCGAAGAAGCGATTGCCGCTTACGACGCGCTGTTTAAAGGTCATCCGCCGCAAGGCGATCTGGCGGTGGAATACTGGACGACGGTGGCAAAATCTCCCGCGAGACGTAACGAGGCGATTAATCAGCTTAAAAGAATTAACGCCAGTACGCCGGGCAATACCGCTCTGCAAAACACGCTGGCGCAGTTGTTGTTTGACGGCGGGCGACGCGATGAGGGATTTGCCGTATTAGAGCAGATGGCGAAATCCAGCGACGGGCGCACGACGGCTTCCGCTCTCTGGTATCAGCAGATTAAAGATCTGCCTGCCAGCGACGCCAGCGTAAAAGCGCTGCAAAAATACCTGACGGTGTTTAGCGAAGGCGACAGCGTCAATGCCGCGCGCAGCAAGTTGAGTGAACAGCAGCAACAGCTTTCCGACCCGGCGTTCAGAGCCAGAGCGCAAGGCCTGGCGGCGGTGGAAGCCGGACAGGGCGGCAAAGCCGTAACGGAATTGCAGCAGGCGGTAAGCGCGGATCACCGCGACAGCGAAGCCGTCGGCGCGCTGGGGCAGGCCTATTCGCAGCGCGGCGATCGTGCCCGCGCGGTGGCGCAGTTCCAGAAAGCGCTTGCGATGGACCCGAACAGCAGCAGTCGCGGCAAATGGGAAAGCCTGCTGAAGGTAAACCGCTACTGGCTGGCGATTCAGCAGGGCGACGCCGCGCTGAAAGCGAATAACCCGGACCAGGCGGAACGCCTCTACCGGCAGGCCAGGAGCATCGACAATACCGACAGCTATGCCGTGCTGGGGCTGGGCGACGTGGCGATGGCGCGTAAAGATTATCCCGCCGCCGAGCGCTACTATCAGCAGACGCTGCGAATGGACAGCGGCAACAGCAACGCCGTGCGCGGCCTGGCGAATATCTATCGTCAGCAGTCCCCGGAGAAAGCCTCGGCGTTTATCGCGTCGCTCTCCAGTCGTCAGCGGCAAAGTATTGATGATATTGAGCGTAGCCTTGAAAACGACCGGCTGGCGCAGCAGGCCGAAGCGCTGGAAAACCAGGGGAACTGGGCGCAGGCGGCGGAACTGCATCGTCGCAGGCTGGCGCTGGACCCCGGCAGCGTCTGGGTAACGTATCGTTTGTCCCGCGATCTGTGGAACGCCGGGCAGCGCAGCCAGGCCGATGCGCAAATGCGCGCGCTGGCGCGTCAGAAACCGAACGACCCGGATCAGGTGTATGCCTATGGGCTGTACCTCGCGGGCAACGATCAGGATCGCGCGGCGATGGCGCATATCAATAATCTGCCGCGTAGCCAGTGGAACAGCAACATTCAGGAACTGGCGGACAGGCTGCAAAATAATCAGGTGCTGGAAACCGCCAGCCGCCTGCGTGATAGCGGCAAAGAGCGGGAAGCGGAAACGCTGCTTCGCCAACAGCCCGCCTCTACGCGCATTGATTTAACCCTTGCCGACTGGGCGCAGCAGCGGCGCGATTATTCTTCGGCGCGCGCCACCTATGATGCGGTTCTGGCGCGGGAGCCGGGTAATGTCGATGCCCGACTTGGCCTGACGGAAGTCTATATTGCGCAGGGCGATAACGCGGCGGCGCGGGCGGAACTGGCGAAACTTCCCGCCCCGGCAACCGGGGAGCCGCTGTCCATCAATATGCAGCGCCGTATGGCGCGGGCCCAGGCGCAACTGGGCGATACCGTCGCGGCGCAGCAGACCTTCAACACGATTGTGCCACAGGCGAAGTCACAGCCGCCTTCTATGGAAACTGCGATGGTGCTGCGCGACGCGGCGGGTTTTCAGGCGCAAAACGGCGAACCGCAGCAGGCGCTTGAGACGTACAAAGACGCGATGGTGGCTTCCGGCATTACGCCGACCCGCCCGCAGGATAATGACACCTTTACTCGCCTGACCCGTAATGACGCGAAAGATGACTGGTTAAAACGCGGCGTGCGCAGCGATGCGGCGGATTTATATCGACAGCAGGATCTGAACGTCACGCTGGAGCATGATTACTGGGGATCGAGCGGCACCGGCGGCTACTCCGATCTGAAAGCGCATACCACCATGTTCCAGGTTGACGCGCCGTTGTCAGATGGCCGGATGTTCTTCCGTGCTGACCTGGTGAACGTGGATGTCGGCAGTTTCTCGACCCATGCGGACGGCACCTGGGACAAGAACTGGGGCACCTGTTCGCTGCATGACTGTAGCGGCAACCGCAGCCAGTCTGATACCGGCACGAGCGTGGCGGTCGGCTGGAAAAACAAGACCTGGAGCTGGGATATCGGGACCACGCCGATGGGCTTTAACGTTGTCGATGTGGTTGGCGGCGTGAGCTACAGCAATGATATCGGGCCGCTGGGCTATACGCTGAACGCGCACCGTCGGCCAATCTCCAGCTCTCTGCTGGCCTTCGGCGGGCAGAAAGACGCGCCGAGCAACACGGGCACAAAATGGGGCGGCGTGCGTGCGGACGGCGGCGGTGTGAGTCTGAGCTATGACAAAGGTGAAGCCAACGGCGTCTGGGCTTCGCTGGGCGGCGATCAACTGACCGGTAAGAACGTCGCGGATAACTGGCGCGTGCGCTGGATGACGGGCTATTACTATAAAATCATCAATGAGAATAACCGTCGCGTCACCGTCGGCCTGAACAATATGATCTGGCACTACGACAAAGACCTGAGCGGGTATTCGCTGGGGCATGGCGGTTATTACAGTCCGCAGGAGTATGTGTCGTTCGCCGTGCCGGTGATGTGGCGGCAGCGTACGGAAAACTGGTCGTGGGAGCTGGGCGGTTCGGTATCCTGGTCGCATTCACGCACCAAAACCATGCCGCGTTATCCGCTGATGAATCTGATCCCGACGGATTACCGCGAAGAGGCGGCCACGCAGACGAATGGCGGCGGCAGCAGTCAGGGCTTTGGTTATACGGCGCGGGCGCTGATCGAGCGACGGGTGACGTCTAACTGGTTCCTCGGAACGGCAATTGATATTCAGGAAGCGAAGGATTATACGCCGAGCCATTTCCTGCTGTATGTGCGTTATTCCGCTGCGGGATGGCAGGGCGATATGGATTTACCGCCGCAGCCGCTGGTGCCGTACGCGGACTGGTAAGCGCCGAACGCCTGATGGCGACGCGTTCGCGTCTTATCAGGCCTACAACTCACGCTTGCGGTCACGTCGCTATTTGGCAATGCGCGCTTTCGTAGGCCGGATAAGGCGGTCACGCCGCCATCCGGCAGTGTGCGCTTTCGTAGGCCGGATAAGGCGGTTACGCCGCCATCCGGCACTGATGATTCGGAAAAGTCCTTTTCAGATACGGCCTCTCTTTATGTCTGCGCGATCGGGTATACTCTGGCGGCAGCCTGGGGATAGTCATGGAGAGTCAATTTGCGCGTCAGCCGCTCGTTAACAATTAAGCAGATGGCAATGGTTGCGGCCGTTGTCCTGGTGTTTGTATTTATTTTTTGCACCGTTTTGCTGTTTCATTTAGTACAGCAGAACCGCTATAACACGGCTACGCAACTGGAAAGTATCGCCCGTTCTGTCCGCGAACCGCTGTCCGCCGCAATCCTGAAAGCGGATATCCCTGAAGCGGAAACCATCCTGGCGCGCATTCAGCCTGCGGGCGTGGTCAGCCGCGCCGACGTGGTGCTGCCGAACCAATTCCAGGCGCTACGAATGAGTTTTATTCCTGAGCGCTCCGTCCCGGTGACGGTGACGCGTCTGTTTGAACTGCCGGTGCAGATCTCGCTGCCGGTCTATTCCCTTGAGCGGCCAGCCAACCCACAGCCGCTGGCGTATCTGGTGCTCCAGGCGGACTCGTTCCGCATGTATAAGTTCGTGATGAGCACGCTCTCGACGTTAGTGACCATTTACTTACTTTTATCGCTGATGCTGACGGTGGCGATAACCTGGTGTATGAACCGCCTGATTGTGCATCCTCTACGCAAAATCGCCCGGGAGCTTAACGATATCCCGCCGCAGGAGCTGACAGGCCATCAGCTGGCGCTACCGCGTCTGCATCATGACGATGAGATTGGTATGCTGGTGCGTAGCTACAACCTGAATCAGCAGATTGCCCAGCGTCACAGCATTGAGCAAAACGATCATGCGATGCGCTTTCCGGTTTCCGAGCTTCCCAACAAGGCTTTTCTGATGGGGCTTCTGGAACAGGTTGTGACGCGTCAGCAGACGACGGCGTTAATGATTGTCACCTGTGAAACGCTACGCGATACCGCAGGCGTGCTCAAAGAGACGCAGCGGGAAATCCTGTTGCTTACGCTGGTGGAAAAACTGAAATCGGTGCTGGCGCCGCGAATGGTGCTGACGCAGGTGAGCGGCTTTGATTTCGCCATCATCGCGCACGGCGTAAAAGAACCGTGGCACGCGATTACGTTAGGTCAGCAAGTGCTCACTGTCATTAATGAACGGCTGCCGATCGAAAGCATCCAGCTACGCCCCAGTTGCAGCATCGGGGTGGCGATGTTTTACGGCGACCTGACGGCCGAGGCGCTTTATGGTCGCGCCGTCTCCGCCGCCTTTACCGCCCGCCGCAAAGGTAAAAATCAGATTCAGTTCTTTGACCCGGCGCAGATGGAAGCTGCGCAGCAGAGATTGACGGAAGAGAGCGATATTCTCAACGCGCTGGATAACCACCAGTTCGCCATCTGGCTGCAACCGCAGGTGGAGATGTCCAGCGGTAAGGTCCTGAGCGCAGAAGCATTATTACGCGTGCAGCAGCCGGATGGCAGTTGGGAACTCCCGGAAGGGTTAATTGACCGTATCGAATCCTGCGGTCTGATGGTGACGGTCGGGTACTGGGTGCTGGAAGAGTCCTGTCGCCAGCTTTCCGCCTGGCAGGAGCGTGGCGTGATGATGCCGCTCTCGGTGAATCTTTCCGCATTGCAGCTCATGCACCCGAATATGGTGTCGGATCTGCTGGAGCTGCTAAGCCGCTATCGTATTCAGCCGGATACATTGATTCTGGAAGTGACGGAAAGCCGACGTATCGACGACCCGCATGCCGCCGTCGCCATCCTGCGCCCGCTGCGCAGCGCGGGCGTACGCATCGCGCTGGATGACTTTGGTATGGGATACGCAGGGTTGCGTCAGCTTCAGCACATGAAATCGCTGCCGGTCGATATACTAAAAATCGACAAAATGTTTGTTGAGGGATTGCCGGAGGATGACAGCATGGTTACGGCGATTATCCTGATGGCGCGCAGCCTTAACCTGAAAATGATTGCGGAAGGCGTGGAGACCGAAGCGCAGCGCGACTGGCTGGCGCAGGCAGGGGTGGACGTGGCGCAAGGTTTCTTGTTTGCCCGCGCGGTTCCGCCGGATGTGTTTGAAGAACGTTACCTGAAGAACGCGCAGCCTGATTACAAAACTTAAAAAAGGTCAGACTTGTGCGAGCCAGCTCAAAGTTTTTAACATTTTTGTTTCAATTATGATCCAGGTGCATTTCTGTCATGTTGTGTGGGTGTTATTTTAAGGCCGCAGGTTAACCATAACCTTACAAGACCTGTGGTTTTTACTTCAAGGACACCCTATGAAAACCTCTCTGTTCAAAAGCCTTTACTTTCAGGTCCTGACAGCAATTGCCATTGGTATCCTCCTTGGCCATTACTACCCTGAATTAGGCGCACAAATGAAACCGCTTGGCGACGCGTTCGTTAAGCTGATTAAGATGGTCATCGCACCGGTTATCTTCTGTACTGTCGTTACCGGCATTGCAGGTATGGAAAGCATGAAAGCGGTGGGCCGCACCGGTGCGGTTGCGCTGCTTTACTTTGAGATTGTCAGTACGATTGCGTTGATCATTGGTCTCATTATCGTCAACGTCGTTCAGCCTGGCTCCGGGATGAACGTCGATCCGGCGACGCTGGATGCTAAAGCGGTGGCGATCTACGCCGAACAAGCAAAAGACCAGGGAATCGTGGGCTTCCTGATGGATATCATTCCGGGTAGCGTCATCGGCGCGTTCGCCAGCGGTAATATCCTACAGGTTCTGCTGTTTGCGGTGATGTTCGGCTTTGCGCTGCATCGTCTGGGCAGCAAAGGCCAGCTGATTTTCAACGTGATTGAAAGCTTCTCGCAGGTCATTTTCGGCATCATCAACATGATCATGCGCCTGGCGCCTATCGGGGCTTTCGGTGCGATGGCCTTTACTATCGGTAAATACGGCGTGGGTACGCTGGTGCAGTTGGGGCAGTTGATTGTCTGCTTCTACATCACCTGTATTCTGTTCGTGGTGGTGGTGCTTGGCTCGATTGCCCGCGCAGCTGGCTTCAGCATTTTTAAATTTATCCGCTACATCCGTGAAGAACTGCTGATTGTGCTGGGGACGTCCTCCTCCGAATCCGTGTTGCCGCGTATGCTGGATAAGATGGAAAAGCTGGGC
The DNA here is from genome assembly GCF_030333435.1 of Citrobacter sp. CK191. Lineage (NCBI taxonomy): Bacteria > Pseudomonadati > Pseudomonadota > Gammaproteobacteria > Enterobacterales > Enterobacteriaceae > Citrobacter > Citrobacter sp. CK191. Next base: position 28,813 of record NZ_JAOWFX010000021.1, read on the forward strand.
TGCCGTAAATCGGTGGTGGGGCTGGTTATTCCCACAGGCTACTCGTTTAACCTGGACGGAACCTCGATCTATCTGACGATGGCGGCGGTGTTTATCGCCCAGGCGACCAACAGTCATATGGATATCTTCCATCAGGTAACTCTGCTGGTGGTGCTGCTGCTCTCCTCGAAAGGGGCGGCCGGGGTAACGGGGAGCGGATTTATCGTGCTGGCTGCGACGATCTCCGCAGTGGGCCACTTACCGGTTGCGGGTCTGGCGCTGATCCTCGGTATCGACCGCTTTATGTCTGAAGCCCGCGCGCTGACCAACCTGGTCGGTAACGGCGTGGCAACGGTCGTTGTGGCGAAGTGGGTGAAAGAACTGGACCACAAAAAGCTGGATGATGTGCTGAATAATCGTGCGCCTGATGGCAAAACGCACGAATTATCCTCTTAATCTCACCTCTTATGCCCGCAGTCCCTTCCAGGACTGCGGGTGTTTGCGCATAATTGACCCCTGCACCCGAATCACTCAACATGTGGCTTCGGGATTTTTTCACTTCTGGCGTGACATTTTTATGTTCGCGCGGTCTAACACGAAGTGTTTTTAACGTCATATTCAGATAAGCCTTCCAGGCTGTCTTTTTATTACCAGGATTGTTGATCAGGGGTTTACATGCAGGGCACAAAAATTCGACTCTTAGCGGGCAGTCTGCTGATGATGGCTACTGTCGGCTATGTGCAGGCAGATGCGCTCCAGCCTGACCCGGCATGGCAACAGGGGACGCTGGCAAATGGATTACAGTGGCAAGTATTAGCTACCCCGCAGCGCCCAAGCGATCGTATTGAGGTTCGTCTGCTGGTCAATACCGGTTCGCTCACCGAAAGTACGCAACAGAGCGGTTTCAGCCACGCCATTCCCCGTATCGCGCTGACGCAAAGCGGCGGCCTTGACGCCGCGCAAGCACGTTCACTCTGGCAGCAGGGCTTTGACCCCAAACGCCCTGTGCCGCCCGTTATCGTTTCTTATGATTCCACGTTATATAACCTCAGCCTGCCCAACACCCGTAACGATCTGCTAAAAGAGGCGCTCTCTTATCTGGCGCATACCTCCGGCAAACTGTCCATCACGCCAGAGACGGTTGCGCATGCAGTCAATAGTGAAGATATGGTTGCCACCTGGCCTATGGACACCAAAGAGGGCTGGTGGCGCTATCGTCTGAAAGGGTCTGCGCTGTTAGGCCACGATCCGGCCGAGCCGCTGAAACAGCCTGTGGATGTGGAGAAACTTAACGCGTTTTACCAGAAATGGTACACCCCGGACGCGATGACGCTGATTATCGTCGGTAACGTGGACGCGCGTTCGGTTTCTGAGCAGATCAACAAAACCTTCGGCGAGTTGCAAGGCAAACGTGAAACGCCTGCGCCGGTGCCGACGCTTTCCCCTCTGCGCGCCGAAGCGGTCAGCATTATGACTGACGCCGTGCGCCAGGATCGTCTCTCCATCATGTGGGATACGCCGTGGCAGCCCATTCGCGAGTCCGCCGCGCTGCTGCGCTACTGGCAGGCGGATTTAGCCCGTGAAGCCCTGTTCTGGCATGTTCAGCAGGCGCTCAGCAAGAACAACGCCAAAGAGATTGGTCTCGGCTTTGACTGCCGGGTGCTGTTCCTGCGTGCGCAGTGCGCGATCAACGTTGAATCCCCCGGCGATAAGCTGAATCTGAACCTGGGGCTGGTGGCGCGTGAACTGGCGAAAGTCCGTGATAACGGCTTGCCGGAAGAGGAGTTTAACGCGCTGGTGGCGCAGAAGAATCTGGAGTTGCAGAAGTTGTTCGCCACTTATGCGCGTACCGATACCGATATCTTGATCAGCCAACGGATGCGCTCGTTGCAAAATCAGGTGGTCGATATTGCCCCGGAACAGTACCAGCGTTTACGGCAGAACTTCCTGAATAACCTGACCGTTGAGATGTTGAATCAAAACCTGCGTCAGCAGCTATCGCAAGATATGGCGTTGATTCTGCTTCAGCCGAAGGGCGAACCGGAGCTGAATATGAAGGACCTACAGGCAACGTGGGATCAAATCATGGCGCCAGTGACAGCAGCAGCAACAAGCGCAGAAACCGATGATGTCCACCCGGAAGTTACGGATATCCCGGCTGCGCAGTAGCAGTAGGCCGGATAAGGCGGTCACGCCGCCATCCGGCGAGAATGTCATGCCTGATGGCGCTACGCTTATCCGGCCTACAGTGCGGTTATTGCGGCATTGCATCGCGCGGGATAATCGCCCCGCGATGCTGAATGACCGTGCTGGCGGTCAGGTGCCCGCGCTGTGCGGCCCCGGCAGCGTCGCCGCCGGTTAAACGTATTGCCAGATACCCGGCGCTAAAGGAGTCGCCCGCTGCGGTGGTGTCGATCACTTTCTCTTTTGGCAATTTCACCGCCGGAACGTCAATCACCTCTTCGCCTTTGATGGAAACCAGGCAGGAATCTGCGCCGCGTTTCACCACCACTTCCTGGACGCCTGCGTCGTGCGTGCGGGCAATGACCTCGGCAACCGGCTTTTCACCCCACAACGCGTCTTCATCATCCAGCGTCAGGAACGCGATATCCGTGCATTCCAGCATCTGCTGATATATCTGCTGCGTCTCTTCTTTGCTTGCCCACAGGCGCGGGCGATAGTTGTTGTCAAAAATGACTTTCCCGCCGTTGGCGCGGCATTCGCGCAGCAGCGACAGTAATTTATCGCGGCTGGACGGGCTTAAAATGGCAAGGCTGATCCCGCTCAGGTAGAGGTAGTCGAAGGTCGCCAGCTCTTCGCAGATTGCCGCAGACTGCTCGCTCTCCAGCCAGAATTTCGCTGCCGCCTCGTTGCGCCAGTAATAGAAAGTGCGTTCGCCAGTGCTGTCCGTCTCGATGTAATAGAGGCCCGGTAGACGGTTTTCCATGCGCTGAGTGAGGGAGGTATCGACATTTTCGCCTTGCCATGAATCCAGCATTTGCTGGCTGAAGCTGTCAGTGCCCAGCGCCGTCACGTAGTGTACGGACAAGGCCGCAGAATCGACCTGACGGGCGATGTAAACGGATGTATTCAACGTGTCGCCACCGAAACCGCGCTGAACGTCTGCGCCTTTCTGTGACAGCTCAATCATGCATTCGCCAATCACGGCAATCTTTTTGGACATAGTCGTGAACCTGCTCTGAAAAAAATTAGCGTTAGTGTGCGCTGTGGTGTATTCAGCGGTCAACTATATTAAAACATCGTTCCATTATTTTTTTGAGCCAACGCGTATTCTGTGTTGATTTTTGTCATGCTGTTTCTATTTTGCGGGACGCTGAACATAAAGTTCTTTGCCAGAGCGCCGATAACCTTTGACGAGTCCGGGCAGTCACACTCTCATTAACAGGACATCTGAGATGATAAAGCAGGTTATCCAGCAGCTAAGCATTCCTGAGGCAAGCATTGAAAGCTTGCAGGAGCGGCGCTTTTGGTTGCAGTGCGAACGTGCTTACACTTATCAGCCAATCTACCAGACCAACGGGCGATTGATGGCCGTGGAACTGCTGACGGTTGTGGTACACCCGGATAACCCTTCCCGGCGCGTTGCCCCGGATCGCTATTTTGCCGAACTGGCGGTAAGACACCGCGTGGATGTGGTGAAAGAACAGCTCCAGTTTCTGGAGCAGAAAGCCGATTTTTTCATGCGTCATGACCTGCTGGCCTCGGTCAATGTCGATGGCCCGACGCTGATCGCGATGCGTCAGCAGCCAGAGGTATTGAAAACGATTGAGCGTCTGCCCTGGCTGCGATTCGAACTGGTGGAACATATTCGTTTACCGAAAGACTCTTCGTTCGCCTCAATGTGTGAATTCGGCCCGCTCTGGCTGGATGATTTCGGCACCGGCATGGCGAATTTCTCTGCCCTGAGCGAAGTGCGTTACGACTACATCAAAGTGGCGCGGGATCTGTTTGTGATGCTGCGCCAGACGCCGGAAGGGCGAAACCTCTTTACGCTGCTGCTGCAACTGATGAACCGCTATTGCCGAGGCGTTATCGTCGAAGGCGTGGAAACGCTGGAAGAGTGGCGCGATGTACAACGTTCGCCCGCTTTCGCGGCGCAGGGGTATTTTCTGTCGCGTCCTGTTCCGCTGGAGAACCTTGAACAGGTGATCCTGATGCTGTAATACCCGCTGTTTCCCGGAATGGCGCGTCTTTCACGCGGTATTCCAGGACGCAGCCTGCCTCCCTTTTCCGTCTGCTGGACTATCTTTAGGACTGGCAAGGAAAGAAGTGAGGAAGTAAAACATGACGAAAGCAGGCAAAATAACCGCTGCCGTATCAGGGACTTTGTTGTTGTTGATCGTCGTACTTATCGTCCTGATTGCGACATTTGACTGGAATCGCCTCAAACCGACCATCAACCAGAAAGTCTCTACAGAACTCAACCGGCCATTCGCCATTCGCGGCGATCTGGGCGTGGTGTGGGAACGTCAAAAACAGGAAACCGGCTGGCGAAGCTGGGTGCCCTGGCCGCACGTTCATGCCGAAGACATTATCCTCGGCAATCCGCCGGATATCCCCGAAGTCACGATGGTGCATCTCCCGCGCGTTGAAGCCACGCTGGCGCCGCTGGCGTTGCTGACCAAAACCGTCTGGCTGCCGTGGATCAAACTGGTGAAGCCTGACGCCCGCCTCATCCGCCTCTCGGAGAAAAACAATAACTGGACCTTCAATCTTGCGGCTGACGAGAAAAACGATCCCAATGCGCAGCCGTCTGCCTGGTCGTTCCGTCTGGATACGATTTTGTTCGATCAGGGGCGTATCGCCATTGACGATAAGGTCAGCAAAGCCGATATCGAGATCCAGGTTGATCCGCTGGGTAAACCGCTGCCTTTTAGCGAAGTCACGGGAGCCAAAAGCAACAACGACAACAACGTGGGGGATTATGTTTTCGGCCTTAAGGCGCAGGGGCGTTATAACGGGGAACCGCTGACCGGCACGGGCAAAATTGGCGGTATGCTGGCGTTACGCAGCGAAGGCGCGCCTTTCCCGGTGCAGGCTGACTTCCGCTCGGGCAATACTCGCGTGGCCTTTGCCGGGGTGGTCAACGATCCGCTGAACATGGGCGGCGTCGATCTCCAGCTTAAGTTTTCCGGCGACTCGCTGGGCGAATTGTACGACCTGACCGGCGTACTGCTGCCGGACACGCCGCCGTTTGAAACGGACGGTCGCCTGGTGGCGAAAATCGATACGGAGACATCCTCAGTTTTTGACTACCGCAATTTTAATGGCCGCATCGGCGACAGCGATATTCACGGCTCTCTTGCTTACACCACCGGCAAGCCGCGCCCCAAACTGGAAGGGGATGTGGAGTCGCGCCAGCTTCGCCTGGCTGACCTGGGGCCGCTGATCGGCGTGGATTCCGGGAAAGGGGCGCAACAGTCGAAACGCGCCGAGCAAAGCAAGGGCGAAAAGAGCATCCAGCCTGCCGACAAAGTGCTGCCTTATGACCGCTTTGAAACCGATAAATGGGACGTGATGGATGCCGACGTGCGCTTTAAGGGCGGGCGTATTGAGCACGGCAGCAGCCTGCCGGTCAGCGATCTCTCTACCCATATCATCCTGAAAAATGCCGATTTACGTTTGCAGCCGCTGAAGTTTGGCCTGGCTGGCGGCAGCATTGTCTCCAGCATTCATCTGGAAGGGGATAAAAAGCCGATGCAGGGAAGGGCGAATATCCAGGCGCGTCGTCTTAAACTGAAAGCGCTGATGCCGGATGTCGAACTGATGCAGAAAACATTGGGCGAAATGAACGGTGACGCGGATATCCGGGGAAGCGGCAATTCAGTGGCGGCGCTGTTAGGTAACAGTAATGGCAACCTGAAGCTGCTGATGAACGATGGCGTGATCAGCCGCAACCTGATGGAGATTGTCGGCCTGAACGTGGGCAACTTTATTGTCGGGCAGATATTTGGCGACGATGAGGTACGGGTCAACTGCGCGGCGGCTAATCTTGACATCGTTAATGGCGTTGCGCGCCCGCAAATCTTTGCTTTTGATACGGAAAATGCGTTGGTTAACGTCACCGGAACCGCGAGTTTCGCCTCTGAGCAACTGGATTTAACCATCGATCCAGAGAGCAAAGGGATTCGCATTATTACGCTGCGTTCGCCGCTGTATGTGCGCGGGTCGTTTAAAAACCCGCAGGCGGGGGTGAAAGCCGGGCCGCTGATCGCGCGAGGCGCGGTCGCTGCGGCGCTGGCGACGTTAGTCACGCCTGCCGCCGCGCTTCTGGCGTTGATTTCCCCGTCAGAAGGCGATGCGAATCAGTGTCGGATGATTTTGTCGCAGATGAAGAAATGATGATAGTGCCGGATGGCGGTGTAAACACCTTATCCGGCCTATGGGTGATGGCGGTCAAATCACAACGACTGGTGGCGCGTTTCATGGGTCAACAGCAGCGCAATCAGCGTCAGGGCGGCCATTGACGCCAGATAAGTGCCGACCGCCGCCAGACCGTAGTTCCCCTGCAACCATGCGGCAATATACGGCGCTACGGACGCACCAAGAATTGACGACACGTTATACGAGAAGGACGCGCCGGTGTAGCGAACCTCTGTCGGGAACAGCTCCGGCAGCAGCGCGCCCATCGGGCCGAAGGTCAGCCCCATCAGACTCAGCCCCAGCAGCAGGAAAACGAATATCAATGCCGGATTACCGGAACCGAGCAACGGTTTAAAGGCAAACAGCGCGAACAGAATGATCATTGTCGTGATAATGACCATGCTCTTACGGCGACCAAAAGCGTCTGCCAGCAGGCCCGCAACCGGCACCATCACGCCAAAGCCGATCACCGCCAGCATCAACATCCACAACACCTCGTTACGCGGTAAACCGAGCCCCGCAGGGGCGGCTGCGGTACTGTACGTCATGGAATAGACCGTCATGATGTAGAACAGCGTATAGGTCGCCAGCATGATGAATGTCCCGAGTACTGTTACGCGTACGTGCTGGGTCAGCAGGGTACCCAGCGGGATTTTCACCTGCTTTTTCGCCGCGGCGACCTTAGCGAATACCGGTGTTTCATGCAGCGAGACGCGGACGTACAGGCCGATAATGACCAGCACCGCAGAGAAAATGAACGGTAAACGCCAGCCCCAGGTCATGAACTGCTCATCGGTCAGCAGCCAGGAGAGGAGCAGGAACGTGCCGTTGGCGAAGAAGAAGCCGATAGGCGCGCCAAGCTGCGGGAAAGAGCCGTACAGCGCGCGCTTGCGCGGCGGGGCGTTTTCGGTCGCCAGTAGCGCCGCGCCGCCCCATTCTCCGCCGAGACCCAGACCCTGGCCAAAGCGCGCCAGCGCCAGCAGCAGCGGGGCGAAAATGCCAATGGTGGCATAGCCCGGCAGCAGGCCGATCACGACGGTGGAGATCCCCATCGTCAGCAATGACGCCACCAGCGTCACTTTACGCCCGACGCGGTCACCGAAGTGGCCGAATAGCGCAGAGCCAATTGGGCGCGCGACAAAGGCGATGGCGAAGGTGGCGAGGGACTGAAGCGTTGCCGCTGCCGGATCGCCCTGCGGGAAGAAAATATGGGGGAACACGATTACCGCGGCAGTCGCGTAAATGTAGAAGTCGAAGAACTCAATGGCGGTGCCGATGAGGGAGGCAACGACGACTTTATTGCGCGAGTTTACCGGAACGTGTTCCTGTTCGTTGTCGAGTGTGGTGGCGGTTGCTTGCATAGTATTTTCTTATTTTTTGGCGAACGAACGGCCATATTACGCACAGCAAAAGCGACATTTCAATCTGTAACAAAGCGGGATTTTGCTCAAATAATGGTCAAAAAGGGGATAATGTTTAGACCTGCGATTTCACGTCTATGAAATGCTTCACACAATTTTAAACTTAGATGATAAAACTGGTTTTAGGTTAAATAAAAGTTACGGTCTGGATTTATATGCTGCAATGCGTGCCGTATAAGGCGTAGCGACCTGCCGGGCGGTAGGCCGGATAAGCATCGCGCCATCCGGCATCAAATGATGAACTAGCGGTGGGTTTTCCCTGGCATACGCGGGTCGTCTTTGTATTCGGCGGTGGCTATCCAGGCCGCGCAAAACAGCGTCAGGCGGGCAAAGAAGTAGAAGAACGCCATCAGGCCAAGCACGGAACCGAATGCGGCGCCGGACGGGGATTTCACCAGAGAAGGCAGCGTGTAGGTCATGATGATTTTGATCACCTCAAAACCGATCGCGGCGATAAACGTACCGCGAATCAATGCCTTCTTGCGTGGTCGATGGCGCGGTAGCCGCCAGAAAATCCAGAAGAACAGCAGGTAGTTGGCGAAAATCGAAATGGCCAGCCCAATCAACCGCCAGGCGGGTTTTAGCCACTCAATGCTGTCGAGATACAGCGCGGAGATAATCATCTGCTGCGCAGAACCGGCAATCGAGGTAATGGACAGCGTGATAATCAGCGCAACCAACAGCCCAATCAGCGAGACAAAATCGCGCAGGTATTTTATCCAGATTTTTTCCTGATCCTGCGGGGTGCGCTCCCACACGTCCCGAGACTGGGCGCGAATCGCTTCACGCAGGTTGCCCATCCAGTTGATCCCGGAATAGAGCGCAATGCCCAGCCCCACCAGGCCGACGGTGGTTCGCTGCTGAACGGCGGTGTTGATAGTGCTTTTCAGCGTGGACGCCAGCGTAGGGTCGCTGACGTTCATCAGGATTTTATTGAAAATGTCCTCTAATAGCGTGGGATGCGACGCGAGAATAAAACCGGCGGCGGCAAACGACACCATCAGGACAGGGATCATCGACAGAAACGAGAAATAGGTGATCGCGGCGCCAAACTGGTTGCCCAGCCGATCGTTAAAACGCTCTGCGGCGCGGATCAGGTGGGCAATCACCGGCTGACGCTGGATTCTCGCTGCCGTCGTGGAGACCGTTTTGAGCGCCTGGGTGGCCTTATTGTTTGTTTCTGGTTCGTCACGATCGTGCGTCTCCACTTTGGGCACTGGCGCATGGTCGAGTTCCTGAATAGGGCGTTTTACATCTTTTTCCTGCGTCATCAGGTCGATAGTCCTTCTTTTGTTAACTCTCAGAACAGTATAGCGTGTCAGTCCACGTAGTCTTTCATTACGCCGGTCAGCCACTCCATAAACAGGTGCACCCGGCGGGAGAGGTTGCGGCGATGCGGGTAGAGCAGGGACACCGGCATTGGGTCAGCGCGATACTGCGGCAGGATCTCGATGAGCGTCCCGGCGCGCAATGCTTCGCGAACGCCGATGCGCGGCACCTGAATGATTCCCAGCCCCGCCAGGCAGGCGGCATGGTAGGTCTCGGTGCTGTTGACCGTCAGAATGCCGCCGGTTTTAATCCACTGCGTGCCGTTTGCCGTTGCCACTTCGAAGCCTTGCGGGCGCGTGCCCAGATTGACGGAATAATGAACCACCGCATGCGAAGCCAGATCGTCCAGGCCTTCTGGGTAGCCAAAACGCGCCAGATACTGCGGGCTGGCGCAGTTAATGACCGACAGCTTTCCCAACGGGCGGGCGATCAACCCGGAATCTTTTAGCGTCCCGACCCGCACTACGCAGTCGAACCCTTCCCGTATCAAATCCACCAGGCGATCGCTGCTGCTGAGTTCCAGCTCAATACCCGGATATTGCTGTAAAAACGCGGGCAGGCGCGGTATCACCAGATTCTTAGCGACCCCAACTGGCATATCGACCCGCAGCTTGCCGCTGATGCTGGCCGGGTCGTGCTGGAACAAACCGTCCAGCTCGTCCAGGTTCGTCAGCAGATCTTTCGCACGTTCGTAATACACCATTCCGTCCTGAGTAAGCTGAACCCGCCGGGTGGTGCGGTGCAGCAACTGCGTACCGAGGTGGTTTTCCAGCGCCTGTATCTGGCGGGATACGCTACCTTTAGGAAGGCCTGATGTTTCGGCGGCGCGGGAAAAACTCTCCAGTTCCGCGACGCGAATGAACAACTGCATTGCGTGAATTTTATCCATCGCGAGGTCCCGGTGTTGTTCTGAATGAAACAGTGAAGCGCATTTCGCTACATTTATTGTTTTTCTAACACCTAATAAGCTCTTTCTCAATCTTCACAACACCTGAAATGAGGTTTCTTATGACGCAACGTATCGCATTAGTGACCGGCGGCAGCCGAGGGCTCGGTAAAAACGCGGCGCTTAAGCTGGCGAGCAGAGGAATCGGGATCATTCTGACGTGGAACAGCAATGAAAAAGAGGCGCAGCAGGTCGTGCATGAAATTACGCAATCAGGCGGGAAAGCCGCAGCATTGCAGTTGAATGTCGGGGATATTTCGGGATTCCCGGCGTTTGTTGAAAAGGTGCGGGAAACCCTGAAAGCGGAGTGGCAGCGTGATTCGTTTGATTATTTATTGAACAATGCCGGAATCGGCATCAACGCGCCGTATTCGACCTTCACTGAAGCGCAGTTTGACCAGCTTTTGAATATTCAGTTTAAAGGGCCGTTTTTCCTGACTCAGGGGCTGTTACCCCTGCTGAAGAATGGCGGCAGGATCCTCAATGTGTCAACGGGGCTGGCCCGTTTTGCGTTGCCTGGCTACAGCGCTTATGCCGCGATGAAGGGGGCGATGGAAGTGCTGACGCGTTATCAGGCAAAAGAGCTGGGCGAGCGCGGCATTAGCGTGAACATTATTGCGCCGGGAGCCATTGAAACTGATTTTGGCGGCGGCAATGTGCGGGACAATGAACAACTGAATGCGTATATCGCGTCACAAACCGCCCTGGGACGGGTTGGTTTGCCGGACGATATTGGTGATGCCATCGCCGCGTTGCTCAGCGATGAACTGGGCTGGATGACCGCGCAGCGTATCGAAGTGTCGGGCGGCATGTTCTTATAATCAGGATGATAATATTAAGCGGGTGGTTTACACCCGCAACATTAATTTAGATTAAGGATAAACTTATTTCAGGAACGCTGTTTTATTCCTGACGTTAATTTTAATATTTCGCGATGACTGTTCATCGACTTCTCTTTATTTCCCTCGCCGCCCACAATAAATTTCTCAACCTTTGCGTTATAGTCACTGTAATGCCAAAAAAATCTGTTATATCTATCAAAACAGATAATTAAAATAATATTAAAAGCCTTCTTTATGGAGGGGCTTTTTTAGGGACGATCATGACGAATAACGCTTCGCAGGCGATGCATTCGCCTTTTGAACACTGTCTGGGCATCATCCGTCAGGCGTCAGTGGAGATCCTGCTGCTGCTGGGCGTACATGTTGCGGAAGGAAAAGAACCGCGCTGGTTTATGGAACAACTGGATCAAGCCCGCCTTAATTTAGGCGGCTGGAGCGTGGTGGCAAAAAAATTACATATAAACGATGCGCAACTGAGCCAGTTTATGCTGCATTTGCGACATCTCCAGCAGTATGTTCCGCAATATGACAGCGGGAAGGATGTCAGTGAAAACCAACTGCTTGCCGCCCTGCGTTTTGTGGCGTCGCTGGAACAACTGCGCCAGCGGCAGCCGCTTCTCACTTATCAGACTGATATTGATGCAGGCAATCAGGACGCGCAAATACAGGCCCGGCGTCAGCTGCGGGCGATTGAACTCACGCTGAAAGCGCTCATTTCGCAGGTGTGGCCGGATCGTCATCAGCTGAATAGCTACCTGAAGCTGCATTTTGGCGCCGATCGTCTGCGACGCTGGTTAAAACTCAGCGAAGGACAGGATGCGCTCAGCGCGATGCTGTTCAGCGAGCTGGCATTGATGGTGGTCGATAAAAAGTCGTTTGCCCGTCACTATTCCGCATTTTTCAAAGACGCGTCTGCGCTGACGCTGTTTGTTGAGCCGCGTACGACCCTGCGTATGTTCCTTGAGGATTGCCGTCAGGCGCGTAACGGCATCATCGCCGGGCAGCCGCTCAGTTCCGTACAGTTGTCTCTACTGGATTGTCAGTTCCGCCAGATCACCCGCTCGGTACAGCGGGCGTTTAATGAAAAACGCACTCGCATAAACCCGGCTTCGTTTATGGCGTCCGATGAGGGCGTGGTGGAGAAATTCTGGGAGGAGGCGCGAGAAAAAGACGCGCTGGCGGGGGGAGATAACCAGGAAATTGGCGAGAGTATTGAACCGCCTCACAAGCGACAGCAGCGGACGGCTGAAGAGCGTGAGCAGCTGATTTCCGGGGTGTTGTGGGGTGCGGTTGGTACAATGGTGCTGGCGATCCTGGTGGGGGCGTTTTGGTTGTTCAGCTCGCCGCCTCCTTCTGCCGCGCCCGTACAACGCGACGAGGTCATGCAGGATGACGCCCGGCTTGAGGCGCCCTCCGCGCGGGAAACCATGAGCCGCATGGGGATCACCTGGGACCCGTTTAATATGCGCTCGGCGATCGACCGTAATGATACGCGCGTTACGGCGTTGTTCTTACAGGGCGGGATGAACTGGCAGCTGGCCTGGACCGAACAGGCGTTTTCGACGGGCAACGCCGATGTGCTGCAACTGCTGCTGCGCTACCCTTCGCTGATGGATGAGGTAAAACCCTGCCGACGCTTCCTGACGTCGCTGAGCCACGCCATGCTGAACGGAGCGTCGCTGACGTCGCTGCATAAAAAGTATCTGCAAAGTTTTTGTACCGTTCCGGCGGTGGTGATGCGCCAGCAGCATGATATGGAGCAGGCCCGGCTGCGTGTTCAGGCCGAGCCCAGCGTGGAAAACAAAAAATGGTTAAAGATTCAGACCGCCATTTATAACGTGATTCGGTAACGCCGCTATGGTTCGCCGTATAAACCAATCAAACGGCGAACCACGCCATTGGTCCAGCCAAACCCATCCTGCAACGGATATTCCCCGCCGCCCCCTTCACGCGGCGTGCCGCAGGCAATATGGTACTTTTCGATCAGTTTATGGTGCTGCTGGTAAAAAATATTGACGGTTTTTAACCAGTTGCGGGCAATTTCATCCCCCAGCATATCGTCGCCGTACAGCTTGAAGCCCTGGATTGCCATCCACTGTAGCGGCGCCCAGCCGTTAGGCTTATCCCATTGCTCGCCGGTTTCATGCTCCGTCGCCATGATCCCGCCAGGCGTCAGCAGACGGCTGCGAACGGCGTTAGCGAGGCGGTCTGCCTGCTCGTGAGTCGCCATGCCGACGTACAGCGGCACGATACTGGCGGCGGAAAAGAGCGCCATTTGCTCGCGCCGCCAGTCGTAATCCCGATAGCAGCCATTCTCGTCATCCCACAGATAGCGGTTTACGGCGGCGCGGCGATCGCTGGCTTTCTGGCGAAATGCCGCTTCGGTTTCACGGTCGCCTTTCAGGGCGGAAATGTTGGCAATCGCGCTCTCCAGTTTGTAGAGGAAAGCGTTCAGGTCGATGGGGATGAACTGGGTTGTGCGGATGCTGGCCAGTCGGCTTGCATCGCGCAGCCAGCGTGATGAGTAATCCCAACCGGAGGCCGCACCGGCACGGAGATCCCGGTATACCTCATTGGCCGGGCGACCCGAATGTTTGGCGGTTTCCACATCCTCCAGCCACGATTCGTCGCGGGGGGTGTCGCGATCGTCCCAGTAGCGGTTGAGCAGGGAACCGTCCGGCATTCTGATGACATGGCGATAGGCCTGGTTGAGCACCAGAGATTCCGCGCCGTCCATCCAGAAAGCGTACTCCATTTTCAGATGATCCAGATAGCGCCGCGCCCCGCGCACGCCATCCTCTTCGAACAATTCGACCATCAGCGCAAAGACCGGTGGCTGCGAGCGGCTCAAATAATATGTGCGGTTTCCGTTGGGGATGTGGCCGTAATTCTCAATCATCCACGCGAAGTTGTCCGCCATACATTTCAGCAGGTCTTCCCGGCCGCTTTCCGCCAGGCCCAGCATGGTGAAATAGGAGTCCCAGTAGTAGGTTTCGCTAAAACGTCCGCCTGGCACGATATAGGATTGCGGCAGCGCCAGCAGCGAGGACCAGGGAATGTGATCCTGCGGCTCACGCGTCAGCACCGGCCAGAGCTGATCAATATGCTCTTTCAGTGAATTTTCCGGGTTGGAGACATATTCACTGGACCAGGTTTCCGGTAGCCAGAAGTGATTTTCAACAAAGCGCAGCAGGTCAAAGTCGCGGTGTCGTCTGACCTTACGGTAGCGGATCAGAATATCCAGCGGGTCCATTTTTGGCGCGCAGTCGGGGAAAGTTTTACTGTCGGCAAAAAGCCGGGATGATTGCACATGCTCGAACAGCTCAAGATAGCGATCGGCTGGGGTAAGGGCGTCGGAGGCGGGTAGCCCCTCAATCATCTCAGGTTCCGGTTCTGCCTCGATCATTTCATCCAGCTTTAACTCGCACGGATCCGTTTCATAAAGCAGATCGATTTCGATCGTTAATTCGTCGGATGGGGCGGGGTGTAATTTCTGGTTGAGCATAATGAGAAGGACCTCCGGATTGCGTCGTAAATGATACGGGTGTTGCCCGGCTGTCTATTAAGCGTAGACATTCGCTTCGGTATATGAGGTGCAAACTGTGCGATAGATCACGCTTTGTTAATGCGTGAAAAAGAGTCTTTAAATATAGATTACTGATAATAATATAAAAAATATGGAATAGCCGTAACAGGAAGATTTTCACTTTCAGAACATTCGATTGCAACGAGTTATGAATACCGACGCCGAAAGACCCTGCTTATAATAGGGAAAAGCTATCTTATCGATAGTTTATCCCCATGTAATTGCTTGATACTTATCAAAAACCCTTCGCCTGTATTTCCTATGATGGCTATGTCTAATAAAGACATACGCCTGATTTATGTTCATCTTCTGGGCCATAATATCTCACTATAGTGAGGGTAAAATAATGAAAATCATTACCCGTCTTACCGCGATAGCCATAGCAGGCATTGCGATTTGTTATTTAGGATTATCTGGTTACGTCTGGTATCACGATAATCAACGTAGTAAAGAAGCTGATGTGCAAGCCTCAACGCTGGAAGACAATAATAAAATCCTGGGTTTTTTGCGGGAAAAGGGATGCGATTATTGTCATACCCCCTCTGCTGAACTGCCTTTTTATTCCTCTTTTCCCGTTGCTAAGCAGTTGATGAATTATGACATTCAACTGGGCTATAAATCTTTCAACCTTGAAGCAGTACGCGCCGCGTTGGTCGCGGATAAACCCGTCACGCAAAGCGATCTGAATAAGATTGAATGGGTGATGCAGTACGAAACAATGCCGCCAACGCGCTATACCGCGCTGCACTGGGCCGGTAAGGTCAGTGATACGGAGCGGGAGGAGATTCTCGGCTGGATCGCTAAACAGCGCGAACGTTACTACGCCAGCGCGGATACGGCGGCGGCGCATCGTAATGAGCCGGTTCAGCCTGTCCCCGAAAAACTGCCGGTTGACGATCAAAAAGTCGCACTGGGTTTTACCCTCTACCACGATGCCCGTTTATCGGGTGACAGTACCATCTCCTGCGCGCATTGCCATGCGCTGAATGCGGGCGGCGTGGACGGCAGGAAAACCTCCATCGGCGTGGGCGGTGCGGTAGGGCCAATCAACGCGCCAACGGTGTTCAACTCGATCTTTAACGTTGAGCAATTCTGGGATGGTCGCGCGCCGACGTTGCAGGCGCAGGCTGGCGGGCCGCCGTTAAACCCGATTGAAATGGCCTCTAAATCCTGGGATGAAATCATTGGGAAACTCGATAAAGATCCGGTGCTAAAACAGCAGTTCACGGCGATATATCCGCAAGGCTTCAGCGGAGAAACGATTACGGATGCCATTGCCGAGTTTGAGAAGACGCTGATTACGCCAAATTCGCCTTTCGATAAGTGGTTACGAGGGGATGAAAATGCGCTGACGGCGCAGCAGAAACATGGCTATGAGCTGTTCAAAGAGAATAAATGCGCGACCTGTCACGGCGGTATTATTCTCGGTGGGCGTTCCTTCGAGCCGTTGGGTCTGAAGAAAGACTTTAATTTCGGCGAAATTACCGCTGCGGACATTGGACGTATGAACGTCACCAATGAAGTTCGCGATAAATTGCGTCAGAAAGTGCCCGGATTACGTAACGTTGCGCTGACCGCGCCGTATTTCCACCGGGGGGATGTGCCAACCCTCGACGGAGCGGTGAAACTGATGTTGCGTTATCAGGTGGGGAAAGAGATTCCGCAGAAAGACATTGATGATATCGTCGCGTTCCTGGAAAGCCTGAACGGGGTGTATACGCCGTATATGCAAGGAAAATAAAAGAATGCCGGATGACGGCTGAAGTTTTATCGGGTCTACGGAAAACCGCATGCGTAGACCCGATAAGCATAGCGCCATCGGGCATGGCGCCGGATGACCGCGTAAACGCCTTATCCGGCCGACAGGATCGTCACACCATCCGGCGCTTATCGACGATTAACGCATTGTCACGAACTCTTCCGCCGCCGTTGGGTGAATCGCCACGGTGTTGTCGAAGTCTTTCTTGGTGGCGCCCATTTTCAGCGCGACCGCGAAGCCCTGCAACATTTCATCCATCCCGAAGCCGATGCCGTGAATACCGACAATCTTCTCGTCTTCGCCGACGCACACCAGCTTCATGCGGCAGGGCTGACGGTGAGAGGTCACCGCAGTGTACATGGCTGTGAACGATGATTTGTACACTTTCACCTGGTCGTCGCCGTACTGTTCGCGCGCCTGTGGTTCGGTCAGGCCCACGGTGCCAATCGGCGGGTGGCTAAAGACCACGGTCGGAATATTGCTGTAGTCCAGATGCTCGTTCGGCTTGTTGTTGAACAAACGTTCGGAGAGACGACGACCCGCCGCCACGGCGACTGGTGTCAGCTCAACCGCACCGGTGTTATCGCCCACCGCATAAATACCTTCCACGCTGGTATTCTGGAATTTATCGACGACGATGTACCCTTTTTCGTTGGTTTTCACGCCGGTGGCGGCAAGGTTAACGTTGTCGGTTGCCGGTTCGCGGCCAATCGCCCAAATCAGGCAATCCACCGTTTCGCTGCGACCGTCTTCCAGTTGCAGGGTCAGGCTGCCGTCGGCGTTTTTCACCACCGCTTTCGGGATCGCGTGGGTGTGAAGGGTCGGGCCTTCTGTGTTCATCACTTCAACCAGCGTTTCGGTGATCATCGGGTCAAAGCTGCGCAGCGGCGCGTGTTTACGCACGAACAGGTGCGTTTGGGCGCCCAGGCCGTTAATCACACCAGCCAGTTCTACGGCGATGTAACCTGCGCCGACCACCGCAACGCGCTCCGGCAGCGCAGGCAGCGCAAAGAAACCGTCGGAGTCGATACCGTATTCCGTACCCGGAATGGACGGATGGCTCGGGCGACCGCCGGTGGCGATCAGAATGTGATCGGCAGTGATCGTTTCCCCATTCACTTCAAGGGTTCTGGCATCCACGAAGCGGGCGAAGCCTTTGATCACATCCACGTTATTTTTACCCAGCACGTTGTCGTACGAGGTGTGAATACGGTCGATATAGGCCGTGCGGCTGGCAATCAGCGTGTCCCAGTTGAACGCGTTGATGGTGGTGTCAAAGCCGTAGTCCGGGCCGTACATATGGATCGCTTCGCGAATCTGCGCGGCATGCCACATCACTTTTTTAGGGACGCAACCGACGTTGACGCAGGTGCCGCCCAGCTCTTTGGCTTCAATCAACGCACATTTCTGACCGTACATAGCGGCACGGTTAATCGAGGCAATACCGCCGCTTCCGCCGCCGATCGCGATGTAATCATAGTGTTTGGTCATGACCGCTCCTTCATGTTCATTGTAGGGCGAATGAGCGCAATGCCATTCGCCAAAATATTCGCGATTGTATACCTGGAATTAAAAGGTTCCACCGATGGCTGTGATTACTCTGGCACGATCCAGCTGACGGAAGCGTGCCCGGTGCCCGCTGGAACCAGCTTGCTGTGCAGCCACGGCAGCACGTTGTTCATCTGTTGTTCCAGCTTCCACGGCGGGTTAATGACGATCATGCCAGAGGCGGTCATGCCGCGCTGGTCGCTGTCCGGGCGTACTGCCAGCTCAATTTGCAGGATTTTGCGGATTCCGGTGTCTTCCAGGTCGTGAATCATGCGTTTAATTTGCTGGCGTAACACCACCGGATACCACAGCGCATAGGTGCCGGTGGCAAAGCGCTTATACCCTTCGCTGATGCCGCTGACGACCGCCTGATAATCGGTTTTCATTTCGTAAGGCGGGTCGATGAGGATCAGGCCGCGACGCGAAACCGGCGGCAGTTTGGACTTCAACTGCATATAGCCGTCGGCACGCTCCACGCGGGCGCGGCTGTCTTTTTGAAACTCAGAACGCAGCAGCGGGAAATCGCTTGAATGCAGCTCCGTCAGTTGTAGGCTGTCCTGCTCACGCAGCAACTGGCGGGCGATGAGCGGGGAACCCGGGTAGTAACGCAGTTGCCCGTTACGGTTAAAGTGCTCTACCACGCCGATATAAGGCTCCAGCTCGACCGGTAAATCGTCCTGCTGCCAGATGCGGGCGATCCCTTCCATATATTCACCGGTGCGTTCGGCGTGTTCGCCGCTCAGCTGATAACGGCCAGCGCCAGCGTGCGTGTCCAGATAAAGAAACGGTTTCTCTTTCTCTTTGAGCGACTCGATAATCAGGCTCTGAACAGTGTGTTTGAGGACGTCGGCGTGGTTGCCAGCGTGAAAGCTGTGGCGATAACTGAGCATGGGTAATTAAATTCCGCTGAAATAGACGATTTGTCACAGTTTACAGCAGAAAAGGGCAGATTACCCGTAGGCCGGTAAGCGCAGCGCTACCGGGTATTTTTCCGCTACGCTCGCCATTGAAATTCACTACACTTACCCCCATCTGAAACAAATATGCACAGCGCCGGATGCGCGCTTCATTCACCTCATTCAACAGGACAGCGCTTATGACCAATCCATTACTGACGCCTTTCTCGCTACCGCCGTTTTCCCAAATCCAGCCTGAGCATGTGGTGCCTGCCGTGACAAAGGCGCTGAATGACTGCCGTGAAAACGTGGAGCGGGTAGTGGCGCAGGGCGCGCCGTACACCTGGGAAAATCTCTGCCAGCCGCTGGCGGAAGTGGACGACGTGCTGGGGCGCATTTTCTCTCCGGTCAGCCATCTGAATTCCGTTAAAAACAGCCCGGAACTGCGCGAAGCCTATGAGCAGATGCTGCCGCTGCTGTCTGAATACAGCACCTGGGTTGGTCAGCACGAGGGTCTGTACAATGCGTACCGCGACCTGCGCGATGGCGACCATTACGCGACCCTGAACCTCGCGCAGAAAAAAGCGGTTGATAACGCGCTGCGCGATTTTGAGCTTTCCGGTATTGGTCTGCCGAAGGAAAAACAGCAGCGCTATGGTGAAATCGCCACTCGCCTGTCCGAGCTGGGTAATCAGTACAGCAACAACGTGCTCGACGCTACGATGGGCTGGACGAAGTTAGTGACTGACGACGCGGAACTGGCGGGCATGCCGGAAAGCGCTCTTGCCGCCGCGAAAGCGCAGGCGGAAGCGAAAGAACAGGAAGGCTGGCTGCTGACGCTGGATATTCCAAGCTATCTGCCGGTGATGACCTACTGCGACAACCCGGCATTGCGTGAAGAGATGTACCGCGCCTATGTGACGCGCGCCTCCGATCAGGGGCCGAACGCGGGTAAATGGGACAACAGCCCGGTGATGGAAGAGATCCTCGCGCTGCGTCATGAACTGGCGCAGTTGCTGGGTTTCGACAGCTATGCCTTTAAATCGCTCGCCACCAAAATGGCGGAAAACCCGCAGCAGGTGCTGGATTTCTTAACCGATCTGGCGAAACGCGCGCGTCCGCAGGGCGAGAAAGAACTGGCGCAACTGCGCGCCTTCGCGAAAGCGACGTTCGGCGTCGATGAACTGCAACCGTGGGACATCGCGTACTACAGCGAGAAACAGAAGCAGCACCTTTACAGCATCAGCGATGAGCAACTGCGCCCGTACTTCCCGGAAAACAAAGCCGTGAACGGCCTGTTTGAAGTGGTACAACGCATTTACGGCATTACAGCCAGAGAGCGTAACGATGTGGATGTCTGGCATCCCGACGTGCGCTTCTTCGAGCTGTATGACGAAAACAACGAACTGCGCGGCAGCTTCTACCTCGATCTGTATGCGCGTGAGCACAAGCGTGGCGGGGCGTGGATGGATGACTGCGTCGGCCAGATGCGCAAAGCCGATGGCTCGCTGCAAAAACCGGTCGCCTACCTGACCTGTAACTTTAACCGTCCGGTTAACGGTAAACCGGCGCTGTTCACGCATGATGAAGTGATCACCCTGTTCCACGAGTTCGGCCACGGTCTGCACCACATGCTGACCCGCATCGAAACGGCGGGCGTTTCCGGCATTAGCGGCGTGCCGTGGGATGCGGTCGAACTGCCGAGCCAGTTTATGGAAAACTGGTGCTGGGAGCCGGACGCGCTGGCGTTTATCTCCGGTCACTACGAGACCGGCGAACCGCTGCCGAAGGAACTGCTGGATAAAATGCTGGCGGCGAAGAACTACCAGGCGGCGCTGTTTATTCTGCGTCAGCTGGAGTTTGGCCTGTTCGACTTCCGTCTGCATGCGGAATTTAACCCGGAACAAGGGGCGAAAATTCTGGAAACGCTTTCTGAGATCAAAAAACAGGTCGCCGTGGTGCCGGGGCCGTCATGGGGTCGCTTCCCGCACGCCTTCAGCCATATTTTCGCTGGGGGGTATGCGGCAGGTTACTACAGCTATCTGTGGGCCGATGTACTGGCGGCGGATGCCTTCTCGCGCTTTGAGGAAGAAGGCATTTTCAACCGCGATACCGGGCAGTCGTTCCTCGACAACATCCTGACTCGCGGCGGTTCGGAAGAGCCGATGGAGCTGTTCAAGCGCTTCCGTGGTCGTGAACCGCAGCTGGACGCGATGCTGACGCACTACGGCATTAAAGGCTGATAGCGTACGTGAAGATCTGCTTAGTTGATGAAACAGGCGCCAGAGACGGCGCCTTATCTGTTCTTGCCGCCCGCTGGGGGTTAGAGCATGACGAAAACAACCCGATGGCGCTGGTGCTGACGACTGCGCATCTGGAGCTGCGTAAGCGCGATGAGCCGAAGCTTGGCGGCATCTTTGTCGATTTTGTCGGCGGGGCGATGGCCCATCGCCGCAAGTTCGGCGGCGGTCGCGGCGAAGCGGTCGCGAAAGCGGTCGGCATTAAAGGCGATTACCTGCCGGACGTGGTCGATGCGACGGCGGGACTGGGGCGCGATGCTTTTGTGCTGGCTTCCGTAGGGTGTCGAGTGCGCATGCTGGAGCGCAACCCGGTGGTCGCGGCGTTGCTGGATGACGGTCTGGCGCGCGGGTATGCCGACCCGGAAATCGGCCCGTGGTTGCAGGAGCGCTTGCAGTTGATCCATGCCTCCAGCCTGACGACGCTGACGGATATCACGCCGCGCCCGCAGGTGGTTTATCTCGATCCGATGTTCCCGCATAAGCAGAAAAGCGCATTGGTGAAAAAAGAGATGCGGGTGTTTCAGTCGCTGGTTGGGCCGGATCTTGATGCTGATGGTTTGCTGGCGCCAGCGCGCCAGCTGGCGACCAAACGGGTCGTGGTGAAGCGCCCGGATTACGCGCCACCGTTAGCGGATATCGCCACGCCGAACGCGGTTGTCACCAAAGGCCACCGGTTTGATATTTATACCGGTACGGCATTGGTGGAGTAACGAATTGCCCGATGGCGCTTCGCTTATCGGGCCTACGGTTCATGCAGGGTACGCCGCCATCCGGCAATGCTGACTAAACAAACGGCGCCAGCGGATCGGCAATCTCAAACGCCACGGCTCTGTCGGCCTTCGGTGGATAGATCAGCTCGCTGACAATCGACAGCTTGAGTTTTTTCGCTTCCGCACGCGTCAGTTTTACCTGCTGATCCCAGCCTTCGGTGTAGACCGCGCCCCATGCGCCAAGATCCAGACAGGTGACATAGTTTTCCTGACGATACGGCAGAGGAGTGACCTCCAGCAGGTCTGCGGCCGCGTTATTCCCGGCAAACTTGCCCAGCAGAATAGCGTGCTGGCAGGTCATTAACGCATGATTGCCTTTGTCATCGGTTGCGGCGTACGCCACATCGCCAGTGGCATAAATGTCATCGTGACCCACCACCTGAAGCTGAGCGTTCACATGTAAACGCCCCTGACGGTCGCGTGGAGCGTCAATCTGCCCGGTCAGATCGTTCGCCTGAACGCCGACGGTCCAGATGACGGTTTGCGACGCGATGGTTTGCCCGTCTTTCAGCGTGATGCCCGTTGCGTCCACGCTTTCCACTTCCGTATTCACCAGCCACTCCACGCCCAGCTCTGCCGACGCTTCGATAATCACGTTGCGCAGTTCTTCGCTGTAGCGAGCGCCAGGCTGCGGGCCGCGTTCAACTACGACTACTCTGGTCTTAGCATCAGCGCCGAGAATATCACGCAAACGGCCAGGCAACTCCAGCGCCATCTCGATCCCGGTAAAGCCACCGCCGCAAACAACAACGGTATTGCGCGCGGCGCTTTCTTCTTTGTTCGCCAGATCCTTCAGGTGCTGCTCCAGTACGGCGGCGCTTTCCAGTTGATCCAGATCGAACGCATGCGCATCTGCGCCCGTTACGAGTGAACGGTTAACGTGGCTGCCGCTTGCCAGAATCAAACGGTCGTAGCGATGCAAATGCGTTTTGCCGGAGGCATCCGCCCAGCTCACCTCTTTTGAGTCGGGAAGGATCTGCGCAACCGTCCCGCGCAGGAAGTTGACGCCGGTTTCGTCGAACAGCGGTTGCAGGGGAGCGACCAGCGTCTGGACGGCATTTTCATAAAAGCGAGGGCGTACGCGAAGTTCGGGTTGTGGGGCGATAACGGTGATATCAATTGTGTCATTCTGGTGTTTATCTGCCAGACGGGCGGCGCTCAGCGCGGCCCACATCCCGGAAAAACCTGCACCAACGATCAGAATTTGTTTACGCATTTAGGTTGCACTCAATGTTAACGATGAAGTTATTTACTCGGATTTTATTAGTCGTAGTTAATGAATGCAATGTCATTTGTGCGATCCGGTGGAAAATGATCCAGATCTGTTGGTTATGATTATGATAAATAATGAATTAAATTTTAATTCCTAATGTGCTGTGGTTCTCTGTCTGGCAAGCGTCTGTCGAAAAAGCTACAATAACTCAGAATTATTTTGGCTGAGATAAGAGCATGGCATTCTACAGTTCCGGGGTTGAGTACGGCATCCATAGCCTGATGTGTATGGTGGACAGCAAAGGCGACGCCCGCGATATGAGCGTTCGCGAAATTGCTGACCTGCAAAGCGTGCCCTACGACTATCTGGCCAAGATTTTTACCCGTCTGTCGAAAGCGGGCCTGGTGCGCAGCATCGAAGGCAAAGGCGGTGGTTTTCAGCTCGCCAGGCCTGCCGAACACATCACGGTGCTGGATGTGGTCAACGCCATTGACGGTGACAAGCGCATCTTTGAATGCCGTGAAATTCGCCAGCGTCTGGCTGTTTTTGATGAGCAACCTCCGGCGTGGGCCTGCGAAGGTATCTGCGGCGTGCGCTCGGTAATGGACATGGCGCAGCAGCGTATGGAAGAAGCGTTAGGGCAGCATACCATTCTCGATCTGGCGCGTAAGATGTACCGCAAAGCGCCAGAGACCTTTGTGGTTGAAGTGCAGGAATGGATTGACGCGCGTAAAGGGTAAATGCCCAGGCGCAGGCCGGATGCGGCTATGTCCGATAGCGCTGTGCTTATCGGACTATGTTGCGATTAGACTGTTTTGAAAAGATTAACCATCTCTGGATTACGCTCTATCACCCGAAGAACCTTAAGATAAGTTCCGGTAGGGATACGCCTCTTCTGCTCCCAGGCCTGAATCAGGGAAGATGAGACGCCTATTGCCTGTGCAAACTCATTCTGCTTCATATTGGCTTTCTTCCTGATAGCTTTGACATCTGGAAGTTCATATCGGGTGATTTGGGCAGCAGGTTTGCGACCCTGGCTGATTTCAACGGCCTCGCTTGCAGATTCCATCAGATCTTTAAAGAAATCGTTCATAACGAGCCCTCTTTTAGTTGGTGAATGATGGATTTGAGGGCGTTTTTTTCTTCGCCGCTCAGACTATCCTTTTTGTTCTTAGGGTAAGCCATGAAAAGCCAGATACGCCCTTCGCTATTTTGAAAATAGTAAATACTACGAATCCCGCCGCTTTTGCCCTTACAGTGGCTTGCTGGAGCAAAACGAACTTTCCTGCAACCACCTGTACCCTGAATTAAATCACCTTCCAGCGGGTTTATAATGAGCATTTCCTGAAATGCGCGATATTCATCCTCGGTGAGCAGGGTTTCCCGCTGGCGGGCAAAGACAGAAGTCTCAATAAATTCAATGTAGTTCATGGTCATGTCCGTCCATGATGACCTGTTTGTTCAAATTATACTCTTACATCGTAAGAGTATACAGATAAAAAAACCGCGATGTTACTCGCGGTCAGAACTAAAAGTTGACGCTTATTTACTGCTATCCGGCGTATTAATCATCCGGTTCAACCACGGCACCATAATCGCCATCACAACGGTGACCGCCAGTGTGACGAGGCCTATTTTGCTGAACACGCCGGTGTAGATAGGCAGCGTCTGGAGCGGGTCGGTGATGTTTTCCGGTACGGCGGTGAAGGTTGCGACATAGCCGCCCAGCAGGAAAGCCGCCGCCTGCGTCAGGAACCACATCCCGAGAATAAAGCCCATCAGGTGCTGAGGCACCAGCGCGGCAACCATCGCCAGCCCCAGGGCGCTAATCAGCAACTCACCCAGACTCTGGAACAGGTACACCAGCACGATAAACCACGGTGAAGTCAGCCCCTGCGCATCGGCGAACCACATGCCTGCGGCGGCGGCGGTCAGAAAGCCCAGCGAACAGAGGAACATGCCCAGCGTAAACTTCATCGGCATGGTCAGATCTTTGCCTTTGCTCCCCAGACGCGTGTAAATCGCCGCCAGTACCGGACTGGCAACCACCACCCAGAACGGGTTCAGCGCCTGGAAGCTGACCGGGTTAATGGTAAAACCGAGAATATCGTGATGTACGTTATTGATTGCGAAGAAATTCAGCGATGTAGGCATCTGTGCGTACAGAATATAAAACAGCACCGCTTCAAGCATCAGGATAAAAGCGACGAACATTTTGTTGCGTCCGGTTTTATCCAGACGAAACGCTTCACGGAAGAAGAAAATGATGACCACAATCGACAGGACGATCAGCACCAGGTTGGCGATTTTTACGTTATGCATCAGCCAGGCGCAGAGGAAAATCATGGCGACGGTGCCGATCAGTACGGCGAGCAGATTACGGAAGCTCAGCGGCTTATGGTCTGGCTCTGAACCGATATCTTTCACCATGCCGCGACAGGCGAAGTAGACCAGAAGCGCGACAATCAGCCCGGCGCCGCACAGGTTATAGGTAACGGCATAGCCGAATTTGTCGGCGATGACCGGGGCGAGGGAGAGCGACAGCAGCGACCCGATGTTAATCGACATATAAAACAGGGTGAACGCGCCGTCCAGACGGGGGTCTTTGGGCAGGTAACACTTGGACAGCAGGCTCGCAGGGTTGGCTTTAAACAGCCCGTTACCGACGGCAATCGTCCCCAGCGCGATAAAAATCAGGTTCGGTTTCAGTAACGATAACCCGGTCATGAAGTAGCCGATCGCTAGGACAATCGCCCCCAGTACCAGGGTACGCTTAGTTCCCAGCAGGTGATCGCCAACGTAGCCGCCAATGGATATCAGGCCGTACACCAGTGCGGCAAATGCGCCAAAGGTGATAAATGCCTGTTCCTGAGAGAAGCCAAGCTGTTTAACAAAGAAAACCGCCAGGATGCCCTGGACGCCGTAATAGCCGAATCGCTCCCATAATTCTACAAAAAAGATCATGAAGAACGGACGGGGTTGCTGTAGCAAGCCCGTAGGTGCAGTTGTATTCATATTCCTTCGCCTTTCAATGCCATCCCGAAAAGTATGAACGCGTATGCCAAAACGCGCCGAAAAAGTCTGACTCTGTTATAGACTGCGGTCATTAACCGAATGAATAGATTATTATAGAGATAGTTTTCGATCTAATTAGTTGATCACACTAATTATGATTTGTGGTCTGGAATGTTGTACTGGAATGTGTTCGAGGGAAGGCATAAACAAAAACGCCCGCATTGGCGGGCGCTGTGTATATCGGGCTGATGAATGCCAGGCCGGATAAGGCGTCAGCCGCCATCCGGCACAACAGGAACTTACTCTTCTTCGTCGCGCAGCGGAACAATCAGCATGTCGACATGCACGGTATTAATCAGCTGGCGTGCTGAAGACATCAGTTTGCTCCAGAAGTCCTGATGATGACCGCAAACGACCAGATCCATATCGTATTTTTTGATCGCGTCAACCAGTACCTGACCCAGATCGCCGCTGCCGCTCAGGGTTTCGGTGATAGGGTAACCGGCATTGGTGGAAAGTTCGGTCAGCGCATGGTGTGTTTCTTCAGAGATGCGTTTTTGCATATCGCCCAGATTCACGTCGATCAGGCCGGTGTACAGGTCAGAGTAATTGACATCAACGTGGATAAGAGAGACTTTCGCGTTGTAAGGACGCGCCATTGAAACCGCTTTTTCTACCAGAACTTTACTTTCCGGGGAAAGGTCAACCGCGATGAGAATGTGTTTGTAAGCCATAGTGTTACTCCTTCCATAAGTTGTCGATGACTAGCCAGCTAGCGTTTCTTGTGCCGCCGCGTCACCCGCGTCCTGCGAACTACAGCGCGGGGCTAGCCCAGCCGAGAAGTGAATGTAAAGACTATCCTTACATTATAGCGACCTGGATAATCCGTCAATCCGCCTTGCTTGCCAATCAGTTAAACAAAATTTTCAGTTAATTGCATTGATAGCGGTTAACCTTCTGGCAAAAAAATTAACTGATCTCCTACACTATTTAATAGAGCCGTTCGGATGCAGGGCACTGGCGTGAACGGTTTAGCAGGACTCTTTCACTGAACTGTCTGGCTGAGTATCGGGGGAGCGGTAGTCCCGGAGAGGAGCTCCGTGGGCGGGTCGCCGGGGAGGAGGTATGATAAGCACCGTCGCATTATTCTGGGCTTTATGTGTCGTTTGCATTGTTAATATGGCGCGCTATTTCTCATCGTTACGCGCGCTGTTAGTGGTACTGCGTGGTTGCGATCCATTGCTCTACCAATATGTGGATGGAGGTGGCTTCTTTACCTCGCATGGTCAACCCAACAAACAGATGCGTCTGGTGTGGTATATCTACGCGCAACGTTATCGCGATCACCACGATGATGAATTCATCCGCCGTTGTGAACGCGTTCGCGGCCAGTTCATCCTCACCAGCGCATTATGCGGTCTGGTGCTGATCAGTATGGTTGCGCTGTTGATTTGGCACTGAGCAAAAAAAGCGGGTCAGTTTCCTGACCCGCTCAATACGGTTGATTCTGCATTCCTTTGCCTGATGGCGCGTCGCTTTAAGGCCTACGTGCTGCGTTTTTGTAGGCCGGATAAGGCATCGCCGCCATCCGGCACGGTCGCGCTTAGATAATCTTCAGCGAGATCCAGTACAGCACGCCGGACAGAATAATCGCCGCTGGCAGGGTAAACACCCAGGCCATCAGAATGCTGGTGACCGTTTTGCGCTGTAGACCGCCACCGTCCACGACCATTGTCCCCGCGACGGAGGAAGAAAGGACGTGCGTGGTGGATACCGGCATACCGGTGTAGCTGGCGAGACCGATAGAGACTGCGGCCGTCATCTGCGCCGACATCCCTTGCGCATAGGTCATGCCTTTCTTACCAATCTTCTCACCGATGGTGGTCGCCACGCGGCGCCAGCCGATCATGGTGCCAATACCCAGCGCCAGCGCGACGGCCATGATTATCCAGATCGGCGCGTACTCAATGGTGCTCAGCATATCGGTTTTCAGTTTTTTCAGCAGACGCTGGTCGTCATTGCTTACGCCAGGCAGCTTCACGACTTTATCGGTCGTGTCGGAGATGCACAGCATAATGCGACGCAGCTGGCTACGCTGGTCAACGCTTAACGTGTCGTAGCTTTCCAGATTCGCCAGCATACCTTTCGCGCGATCAAGCGCATTGATGGTATTCGCCGGGTGGCAATGGAACTCTGCGGGTTCTGTCGCGCCCGGTTCCGGTGCAGGAATCAGCTGGTCCACGCCGGTGACTTTTTTCAGCAGATCAGGGTGCTGCTGGAAGTACGTTTCGACGTTGTTGATGGCGTCGCGGGTACGGGTAATTTCATAGCCGGATGCGTTCATATTGACGACGAAGCCCGCAGGCGCCACGCCAATCAGAACCAGCATGACCAGACCAATGCCTTTCTGACCATCGTTAGCGCCATGAGAGAACGCCACGCCGATAGCCGAGAGGATAAGTGCGATACGCGTCCAGAATGGCGGCTTTTTCTTACCGTCTTTCTTTTCACGTTCAGCAGGGGTCAGGTGGATACGTGCGCGCTTTTTAGTGCCGCTCCAGTAGCGACGCAGCAAAAAGATCAGACCGCCAGCAAACACCAGGCCTACGATAGGGGAGACAATCAGTGACCCAAAGATATTGATAACTTTAGGTATATTTAGCGCATCCACCACTGAAGTGCCGGTCATCATTGCATTGGTTAAACCGATACCAATGATGGCGCCAATCAGCGTATGGGAACTGGAGGCAGGCAGACCAAAGTACCATGTACCGAGGTTCCAGATAATGGCCGCCAGCAACATAGAGAACACCATAGCGAGGCCATGTGCGGAACCCATGTTAAGCAGCAAATCCGTAGGCAACATATGCACGATGGCATAGGCTACACTCAGACCGCCCAGTAGAACGCCAAAGAAGTTAAAGACCGCAGCCATAACAACCGCCAGTTGCGAACGCATCGCACGGGTATAAATCACGGTTGCCACTGCGTTGGCTGTATCATGGAAGCCGTTAATCGCTTCGTAGAACAGCACAAAAGCCAGAGCAAGCAATAATAAAAGCCCGGTATGTAAATCCAGGCCAGCAAACAAATGTAGCATAGGACGTTACGCCATTTTGAGGACATGAACGCGGCGCATTATCAGTGACTTTCGCGGCGCGGGCAAAGTGAAATATAGACTTTTTTTGATATAACGCCTGCTTAATGTCATGCCACTAAAGAATTATCTTATAGAATTCAATTAAATACTCATATCCATTGATTTTGTCGCTGGTGCGACCACTGAGGAATCTTTACAATTCACGCCCTGTTTTCAGAGAGGATCGCAAAGTGGAAAGGTTTGATGCCGTTATTATAGGCGCTGGCGCGGCGGGTATGTTCTGTGCGGCGCAGGCCGGTCAGGCGGGTCGCCGCGTGCTGCTCATCGATAATGGTAAAAAACCGGGGCGTAAGATCCTGATGTCCGGCGGCGGGCGCTGCAACTTCACGAATCTGTATGTCGAACCTGCTGCCTATCTGAGCCAGAACCCCCATTTCTGCAAATCGGCGCTGGCGCGTTACACCCAGTGGGACTTTATCGATCTGGTGGGCAAACACGGCATCGCCTGGCATGAAAAAACGCTCGGCCAGCTGTTCTGCGACGACTCTGCGCAGCAAATTGTCGATATGCTGGTGGCGGAATGCGCAAAGGGCAACGTGACGATGCGCCTGCGCAGCGAAGTGCTCAGCATTGCGCGTGATGACGAAGGGTTTACCCTGGAACTGAACGGCATGACGGTCGCGGCGAAAAAAGTGGTGATCGCCACGGGCGGTCTCTCCATGCCGGGTCTGGGCGCGTCGCCGTTGGGTTATAAAATTGCTGAACAGTTTGGTCTGGATGTCCTGCCGACCCGCGCCGGGCTGGTGCCCTTCACGTTGCATAAACCGCTGCTGGAGCAGCTTCAGGTGTTATCCGGCGTTTCGGTGCCTGCGGTGATCGCGGCGCAGGACGGTACGGTATTCCGTGAAAATCTGCTCTTTACCCACCGTGGGCTGTCAGGCCCGGCGGTTTTACAGATTTCGAGTTTCTGGCAGCCTGGCGAATTTGTCAGCATCAATTTGCTGCCGGAGGTCGATCCTGATGATTTCCTCAATGAACAACGTTGCGCGCACCCGAATCAAAGCCTGAAAAATACGCTGGCGATGCAGTTGCCGAAGCGCCTGGTGGAATGTTTACAGCAGCTTGGGCAGATCCCGGATGTTTCCCTGAAACAGTTGAACGCACGCGAGCAGCAGGCGCTGATTGAAACGCTGACCGAATGGCGCGTACAGCCTAACGGTACGGAAGGCTATCGCACGGCGGAAGTGACGCTTGGCGGCGTGAACACCGATGAACTTTCTTCGCGCACGATGGAGGCCCGAAAAGTGCCGGGACTTTATTTTATCGGCGAGGTGATGGATGTCACCGGTTGGCTGGGGGGCTATAACTTCCAGTGGGCCTGGTCGAGCGCGTGGGCATGCGCGCAGGCGCTGAGCGAAGGATAACGGGTTTGCCCGACCAGAGAGCGGTCGGGCGCAGTTGTCAGTTCAGGCCAAGAAAATACTGGGCGATTTTAAAGTAGATAATCAGTCCGGTGCCGTCGATCAGCGTGGCGATAAACGGCGCAGAGACCACCGCAGGGTCGATGCCGATGCGCTTGAGCACCATCGGGATCACTGATGACACCACCGCGCTCCACAGCGTAATGCATACCAGCGTCAGGCTGACGATCAGCGTGATTTCCACGCCGATACCCATCATCCAGGCGCGCAGACAACCCGCCAGGCCCAGCGTTATGGCGATCAGCAGCGAGGTCGATGCCTCTTTGCGAATGACCCGCCCTATGTCGCGCAGCCGCACTTCGCCCAGCGCCATTGCGCGCACCAGCGTAGAGGTTATTTGCGTGCCGCTGTTGCCGCCGGTGCCAATCAGCAGGGGAATGAAGAAGGCCAGCGCAATCGCTGACTCCAGCGCCTCTTCGAAATGTTGCAGTACGCTACTGGTATAGGCTTCCGCCACAAACAGCAACAGCAGCCACACAGAACGTTTCTTCCACAGCGTCCACGGGCTGATGTCCAGATACGGTTTCTCCAGCGGCAGCGTCGCCCCCTGGCGCTGCACGTCTTCAGTGACGTCATCTTCCAGAAGATGGGCAATCTCTTTTTCCATCAGGCAGCCGACCAACTCGCCTTTATCGACGACCGGCACCAGATCGAGCTGGCGTTCGGTCAGCTCGGCAATGATGTGTGGACGTTCGTCGTCGGGTTTGACGCGAAACAGGCAACTGTCCATTAAGGCGTGGATAGATTGCGCCGTGTCGCTTGCCTGTAAAAGTTTCTTGATGGATAAAACCCCGCGCAGCTGTTTTTCCGCAACCACAAACACCTGGCCGGGAATATCATCTGAGGTGAGTTGCGACACAAAGAATTCACGCGCCTCGTGAACGCTGAGATGATCCGGCAGCGTAATAAAATCGGTACGCATATATTGCGCGATAGCATCGCCGTCAAAAGCCGGAGCCGGGTGATGTGCGTTGCAAACGTGGATGGATGACATTGAGTAATTCCCTATAAAAAGCTCTCATAGGGGCGAACAAGACAGGATGAGCACAGGCAGATCCCTACGTCCTGGTTTTAGCACTGCACAACGTATCTGTCCGATAGTGATATCGTCAGAAGTTACCTTGGCAACACCTTGATTCGATGGATGCCTGTATTTCCCTGAGTGGTCTCTCTCGATACCAGCAGGGCGGTAACTTATATTTGTGCAGGAGCCTCGCCATAACGAGATCGATAAAATGAGCCGCCAGTATAGAGAATGTTAACCATTCACAATGTTTATAATTTAGATGGTTTATCAACGGTTGATATACCACATCGTCTCTCTGCCAATAAAAGCCAGCGAAACCCATTAAAGAATGAAGTGAATAGACATCACGGGTATTGGTGTTAGTATTTCATTGATAGTACATATGAGTATGCGTGTTTCATTTACGGCCAGGAACGCTGATGATGACAACATTAGTACCCGTTTTTCGAGCATTTCCGTCATTCACTTTCCTTTACGGCGAGCGCCGCGCTGACGCCTGCATGCCGTCTGGCCATTTTCTTTTTTTCCTTCTTATCCCGGATGGAATATCCCGCTGAACATGTGTTCGGGGGTGTTGTGACACGCATTGTTGGCTAACAGGGATCACGGCGGGTCGGATATGGACAAAATAAAGCGTCATCTGGTGTGGTGGAGTGTTGGCATCCTGGTGGCAATAGCAGCCGTAGCGTGGTGGATGCTACGTCCTGCTGGCGTACCGGATGGCTTTGCCGCCAGCAACGGCAGAATTGAGGCAACAGAAGTCGATATTGCCACCAAAATCGCCGGTCGAATTGACACCATTCTGGTGTCGGAAGGGCAGTTTGTACGCCAGGGCGAGGTGCTGGCGAAGATGGACACCCGCGTGTTGCAGGAACAGCGGCTGGAAGCCATCGCGCAAATCAAAGAGGCTGAAAGCGCGGTTGCCGCCGCGCGCGCCCTGCTGGAGCAACGCCAGAGCGAAACGCGCGCCGCCCAGTCGGTGGTGAAGCAGCGTGAAGCCGAGCTGGATTCGGTCTCCAAACGTCATGTGCGTTCCCGTTCGCTGTCGCAGCGCGGTGCGGTTTCCGCTCAACAGCTGGATGACGATCGCGCCGCTGCCGAAAGCGCTCGCGCCGCGCTGGAATCCGCCAAAGCCCAGGTCTCTGCGACGAAAGCGGCGATTGAAGCGGCCCGCACCAGCATTATTCAGGCGCAGACCCGCGTAGACGCGGCGCAGGCTACCGAACGACGCATTGTGGCGGACATCGATGACAGTGAATTAAAAGCGCCGCGAGATGGCCGCGTCCAGTACCGCGTTGCCGAACCGGGAGAGGTGCTGTCTGCGGGCGGCCGGGTGCTGAATATGGTCGATCTCAGCGATGTCTACATGACCTTCTTCCTGCCGACCGAGCAGGCCGGCCTGCTGAAAATTGGCGGAGAAGCGCGCCTGGTGCTGGATGCCGCGCCCAGCCTGCGCATTCCGGCCACCATCAGTTTTGTCGCCAGTGTTGCGCAGTTCACGCCGAAAACCGTCGAAACCAGCGATGAACGGCTGAAGCTGATGTTCCGCGTGAAGGCGCGTATCCCGCCAGCGCTGTTACAGCAGCATCTGGAATACGTTAAAACCGGTTTGCCGGGTATGGCATGGGTGCGGCTGGATGAACAGCGCCCCTGGCCTGACGATCTGGCGGTGAGGCTGCCGCAATGACGAACCTGGCGCGTCTTCCCATTCCTACCGTGGCGCACCTTGACGGCGTGAGTCAGCATTACGGGGCAACGGTGGCGCTGAACAACATCACGCTGGATATCCCCGCTCGCTGTATGGTGGGGCTGATTGGCCCGGATGGCGTCGGTAAGTCGAGCCTGCTGTCGCTTATCTCCGGCGCGCGCGTTATCGAGCAGGGCAATGTGCGGGTGCTGGGCGGCGACATGCGCGACGCGACGCACCGCCGCGATGTCTGCCCACGGATAGCCTGGATGCCGCAGGGGCTGGGAAAGAACCTCTACCATACGCTGTCGGTGTATGAGAACGTCGATTTCTTCGCGCGTCTCTTCGGGCATGATAAAGCGGAGCGTGAAGCGCGAATTACCGATCTGCTGAACAGCACCGGGCTGGCGCCGTTTCGCGATCGCCCGGCGGGGAAGCTCTCGGGCGGCATGAAACAAAAACTGGGGCTGTGCTGCGCGCTGATCCATGACCCGGAACTGCTGATTCTTGACGAGCCTACCACCGGGGTTGACCCGCTTTCCCGCGCCCAGTTCTGGGCGTTGATCGACAGCATTCGTCAGCGCCAGACTAACATGAGCGTGCTGGTCGCCACGGCCTATATGGAAGAAGCCGAGCGTTTCGACTGGCTGGTGGCAATGAACGCAGGTGAAGTGATGGCGACGGGCAGTGCGCAAGAACTGCGGGACAAAACCGGCAGCGCCACGCTGGAGCAGGCGTTTATCGCCCTGTTGCCAGAGGCGCAGCGCCAGGCGCACAAACCCGTTGTTATCCCGCCTTATGATGCGACGCAGGAAGAGATCGCTATTGAGGCGAAAGATCTGACCATGCGGTTTGGCAATTTCGTCGCCGTCGATCACGTCAATTTCCGCATCCCGCGCGGAGAGATTTTTGGTTTTCTGGGATCGAACGGCTGCGGCAAGTCCACCACCATGAAAATGCTCACCGGGCTGCTGCCTGCCAGCGAAGGGGAAGCCTGGCTGTTCGGACAGTCGGTTGACCCGAAGGATATCGAAACCCGCCGCCGGGTGGGTTACATGTCGCAGGCGTTTTCACTCTACAGCGAGCTGACCGTGCGGCAAAACCTGGAGCTACATGCCCGCCTGTTCCACATCCCGGACGCAGAGATTCCGCAGCGCGTAGCGCAGATGAGCGAGCGTTTTATGCTCTCTGACGTCGAAGATATGCTGCCGGAAGCGCTGCCGCTCGGTATTCGCCAGCGCTTGTCGCTGGCGGTGGCGGTGATCCATCGCCCGGAAATGCTGATTCTGGATGAGCCGACCTCCGGCGTGGACCCGGTCGCCAGGGATATGTTCTGGCAGTTGATGGTGGATCTGTCGCGCCAGGATAAGGTGACCATTTTTATCTCCACCCACTTTATGAACGAAGCGGAACGCTGTGACCGCATGTCGCTGATGCACGCCGGAAAGGTGCTTGCCAGCGGCACGCCGCAGGAACTGGTAGAGCGGCGGGGCGCTGCCAGTCTTGAAGAGGCGTTTATCTCCTGGTTACAGGAAGCCGCAGGGCCAGCGCCAGTATCACCGCTGCCGCCAGCGGACGCGCCAGACGCTCATAAAACGAGTAAACCGCCGCGCCAGGGCTTTAGTCTGCGACGTCTGTTCAGCTATAGCCGCCGTGAAGCGCTGGAGCTGCGCCGCGATCCGGTGCGATCAACGCTGGCCTTGCTGGGGACGGTCATTTTGATGCTGATCATGGGCTACGGTATCAGCATGGATGTGGAAAACCTGCGCTTTGCCGTGCTCGATCGCGATCGGACCGTCAGCAGCCAGGCCTGGTCGTTGAACCTGGCGGGGTCTCGCTATTTTATCGAGCAGCCGCCGCTCACCAGCTATGACGATCTTGACCGGCGTATGCGCTCGGGCGAGGTGGCGGTCGCGATAGAACTTCCGCCCAATTTTGGACGGGATATCGCCCGCGGCACGCCGGTGCAGATTGGCGTGTGGGTGGATGGCGCAATGCCCAGTCGCGCGGAAACGGTAAGGGGATACGTACAGGCGATGCACCAGAGCTGGCTACAGGATGTGGCGAGCCGTCAGCCGAATGCCAGCAGCCAGGGCGGGCTGATGACCATTGAAACGCGCTATCG
The DNA here is from genome assembly GCF_030333435.1 of Citrobacter sp. CK191. Taxonomy (NCBI): domain Bacteria; kingdom Pseudomonadati; phylum Pseudomonadota; class Gammaproteobacteria; order Enterobacterales; family Enterobacteriaceae; genus Citrobacter; species Citrobacter sp. CK191. The sequence continues at coordinate 64,221 of NZ_JAOWFX010000021.1, forward strand.
CTACAACCCGGATGTGAAAAGCCTGCCAGCGATTGTGCCGGCGGTGATTCCGCTGCTGTTGATGATGATCCCGTCGATGCTCAGCGCCCTGAGCGTGGTGCGTGAAAAAGAGCTGGGATCGATTATCAACTTGTATGTGACGCCGACCACCCGCAGCGAATTTTTACTCGGTAAACAGTTGCCGTACATCGCGCTGGGGATGCTGAACTTCCTGTTGCTCTGCGCGCTGTCGGTGTTTGTTTTTGGCGTGCCGCATAAGGGCAGCTTCCTGACGCTCACCCTGGCGGCGCTGCTCTACGTCACCATCGCCACCGGAATGGGGCTGCTGATTTCGACGTTTATGAAAAGCCAGATCGCCGCGATTTTCGGCACCTCGATCATTACGCTGATCCCGGCGACGCAGTTCTCCGGGATGATCGACCCGGTGGCGTCGCTGGAAGGGCCGGGGAGATGGATCGGCGAGATCTACCCGACCAGCCATTTTCTGACGATCGCGCGCGGTACGTTCTCGAAAGCGCTGGATCTGATGGATCTCTGGCCGCTGTTCGTGCCGTTGGCGATCGCCATTCCGCTGGTGATTGGCCTGAGCGTATTGCTGCTGAAAAAACAGGAGGGGTGATGCGCCGATTACGCAATATTTATAACCTCGGCATCAAAGAGTTACGCAGCCTGCTGGGGGATAAGGCAATGCTGACGCTGATTGTCTTTGCCTTCACGATTTCGGTGTACTCCTCCGCCACCGTTCTGCCGGGCTCGCTGCACCTTGCGCCAATCGCGATTGCCGATATGGACCAGTCTCAGCTGTCGAATCGCATTGTGAACAGCTTCTATCGCCCGTGGTTCCTGCCGCCGGAGATGATCACCGCCGATGAGATGGACGCCGGACTGGATGCCGGACGTTACACCTTTGCCGTCAATATTCCGCCCAATTTCCAACGGGATGTGCTGGCGGGGCGGCAGCCGGATATTCAGGTGAACGTCGATGCGACGCGCATGAGTCAGGCGTTTACCGGCAACAGCTATATCCAGAACATCATCAGCGGCGAGGTGAACAGCTTTGTGGCGCGTTACCGCGACAATAGCGAGCCGCTGGTCTCGCTGGAAACCCGGATGCGCTTCAACCCGAATCTGGATCCGGCATGGTTCGGCGGCGTAATGGCGATTATTAATAACATCACCATGCTGGCGATTGTGCTGACCGGCTCGGCGCTGATCCGCGAGCGGGAGCACGGGACGATTGAACACCTGCTGGTGATGCCGATCACCCCGTTTGAGATCATGATGGCGAAGGTCTGGTCGATGGGGCTGGTGGTGCTGGTGGTTTCCGGGCTGTCGCTGATGCTGATGGTGAAGGGGGTACTCGGCGTGCCGATTGAGGGCTCCATTCCGCTGTTTATGCTGGGGGTCGCGTTAAGCCTGTTCGCCACCACGTCTATCGGGATTTTTATGGGCACTCTGGCGCGTTCGATGCCGCAACTGGGGCTGCTGATGATTCTGGTGCTGCTGCCGTTGCAGATGCTCTCCGGCGGTTCCACGCCGCGTGAAAGTATGCCGCAGGTGGTGCAGGACATCATGCTGACGATGCCGACCACTCACTTTGTCAGCCTCGCGCAGGCGATACTTTATCGCGGCGCCGGGTTTGGCATCGTCTGGCCGCAGTTTCTGACGCTGCTGGCGATCGGCAGCGCTTTCTTCCTGATAGCGCTACTGCGTTTCAGAAAGACGATTGGCACGATGGCGTAAACATTATTGCCGGATGGCGGCTACGCCTTATCCGGCCTGTGAACTACCAACGGAAATGGACGTAGGCCGGGCAAGCGAAGCGCCCCTGGCAACGAAACGGGCAATCACTCTTCCTTCGGCAAACACTGCAAATGACCGTGGCGCACGCCGCGCTGGGCGATGACGTCATCGGCAAAATGCTGAACGTCGCCCATATCGCCTTTCAGTACGGCGATCTCCAGACAGTCGTCGTGATTAATGTGTACATGCAGCGTCGCCACCGACAAATCATGGTGATGATGCTGAGTGGAAACGATGCGGCTGGCTAAATCGCGTTTCTCATGCTCATAAACATACGAGAGCACCGCGAAGCCCTGGGTGCCGTGCTCCTGCGTGGCCTCCTGCGCCAGCGCGCCGCGCAGAATGTCACGAATCGCTTCGGAGCGGTTGTTGTAGCCCCGGCGCTGGCTCAGGCTATCCAGCGTTTCGAGTAAATCGTCATCGAGAGTAATAGTGACACGTTGCATCTGAATTAAACCTTTTCTGTCGCGCGATGGCGCACGGGAAATGCGGGAAGTACCGCATTTTGTAACACACGCCCGGCGTCAGAGGAAAAGGTTAATGTGTCACCTACGGTTCGCGTCTCAACAATCTGCCCTTCATCCATCACCATTACCCGGTGGCAAAAACGTTCCACCAGACGTAAATCGTGGGTGATAAACAGACAGGCGGTGCCGAACTGCTGTTGCAGCTTTTTGAGCAGACGAATGACGCCCGCCTGCAATACCAGATCGAGGTTGGAGACCGCTTCATCCAGAATCAGTAATTTGGGTTCGACCGCCAGCGCCCGCGCCAGGCAGACGCGCTGTAATTGCCCGCCGCTCAGCTGTGGCGGACGTTTATCCAGAAGCGTGTCGTCCAGATCCACCGCCCGCAGCATCTCGCTGGCGCGCGCGATTTGCTCGGCTCTGGAAAGCGACAGCAAATGGCGCATCGGTTCACGCAGGATCTCGCGTACGGTTTTACGCGGGTTTACCGCGCTGATTGAGTCCTGAAACACCATCTGGATATCACGGCGAAACGCTTTTTGTCTGGCCCGGTTAAGCGTGGAGAGCGGCTCGCCCTGCCAGCAGACGCGGCCCTGCGTCGGCGATTCCAGCCCGACCAGCAGGCGGGCAAGCGTGCTTTTCCCGCAGCCGCTACGCCCCAATAACGCCACGGTTTCGCCGCTTTTCAGGCTTAATGACACTTCTTTCAGCACCGTGTGATGCTGATGTTTGCCGCTGAGGTTAGCGTGCGCGTATTGATGGGAAATACCGCTTACCGTCAGTAACGTCATGAGGCTAACTCCATACCGTACAGCGCGAGATGCGCCGAAACCAGATTACGCGTCACGCTATGCTGCGGGGTGCGGAATAACGTTTCAACGTCACCCAGTTCTACGATCTTGCCGTTGTCCATTACTGCCACATCGTCCGCCAGTCGCGCGACGACGCCCATATCATGAGTGACCAGCAGCATACCGGGCGCGCGGCTACGCATAATGCTTTCCAGGAGATCGAGGATTCGTGCCTGGGCGACCACGTCCAGGTCGGTTGTTGGTTCGTCCGCGATGATGAACGGCGCGTCACACAGCAGCGCCATCGCAATCATCATGCGTTGCAGCATGCCGCCGCTCATCTCGAACGGGTAAAGCTTCAGTACCCGCGCGGCATTTTCCAGACCTACCGCCTCCAGCGCCGCGATAAGCGTGGCGTCATCCGCCGGTTTACCTGCCGCCAGGCAGGTTTCTTTTGCGTGGGCCGCCATCGTGTGCAGCGGATTAAAGGCGCTGCGCGGGTTCTGCATGATGGTCGCGACCTTAATTCCACGCAGCTTGCAGGGGGAAATCGGCTGACCATCGGCCAGAATGGCGCCCGCTGTCTGACGCACGCCTGCGGGCAGGATGCCCAGCGTCGCCGCGCAGGTCAGCGATTTACCGCTGCCGCTGCCGCCTACCAGCGCCAGTACGCGCCCGCGCCTGAGCGCTAACGACACGCCGTGCACCAACGGTCTGTCTGCTTGCAACACAATGTTTTGTAATTCAATTTGTTGTGGCATCAGTGGGCATGCTCCGTCACCAGATGAGGGTCGAGGTGATCGCGCAGGGCGTCACCCACCATGTTAAAGGCCATCACGCTGATAAACAGCGCCAGTCCCGGCCAGAACATCTGTAGCGGCTGAGTCCAGATATACTGGCGCGCATCGTTAATCATTACGCCCCATTCCGGCGTTGGCGCAGTGACGCCGAGGCCGAGGAATGACATCCCGGCGACGTGCAGCATCATATGGCCGATATCCAGCGTCGCCAGCACGAGCAGGGAGGGGATCACCGCCCCGGCCAGGTGGTCGATAAACACGCGCACATGCCCGGCGCCGGAAAGGCGCGAGGCGAGCACAAATTCACGCTGGCGCAGGGATATCACCAGGCTGCGCACCATCCGCGCATACCAGGCCCAGTGCGACAGGGCGATTGCGATGATGACGTTGGTCAGCCCCGTCCCCAACACGCCCACGAGGAAAAAAGAGAGGATGGAGGTCGGGAACGTCATAAAGATATCCGCGACGCGCATGGTGAACTGATCGACGCGACCGCCCATCAGCCCGGCGCTGCCGCCGACGATCAGCCCCAGCGCTAACACCAGCAACAAACAGGCGATTACGGAACCGAGCGAGACGCGGGTTGCCGCCAGCAGACGGGAGAAAATATCGCGCCCCAGATGGTCGGTGCCCAGCCAGTGCTGGCTGTCCGGCGACAGTAAACGTGACGGTAAATCAATCGCCTGCGGATCGTACGGCAACCACCACTGGCTGGTGAGCGCGATGATCGCCAGCAAAGCGATAATGAGGAGCGCCAGGCGCACCGGCCAGCGTGCAGAGAGAAAAAAATTCACGAATGCGCTCCTTCATGGCGACGAATGCGCGGGTCCAGCGCGGCGTTCAGCAGGTCAACAATCAGGTTACAGACCACGAAAACCACCACCATAATGAGCGTAAAGCACTGAATGACCGGGTAGTCGCGGTTAAAAATGGCTGACACCGCATAGCGCCCGACGCCCGGCCAGGCGAAGATGTTTTCGATAATCATCGTGCCGCCAATCAGTTCGCCAATGTGCATCCCGACGGCGGTAATCATGGGTAGCGACGCGTTACGCAGAATATGGCGGCGCTCGGTTTGTTTCGCGTTCAGGCCGCGCAGACGCGCCCATGTGACGTGGCGCTGACCGGCGACTTCCAGCATGCTGGCGCGCAGCAGGCGGGCGTTAATCGCCAGCGACATAAACGCAATCGACACCGCAGGCAGAATGATGTGCTGCCAGCCGCCGTAGCCCATTGCCGGTAGCCACTTTAAATACACCGAGAAGAACATCACCAGCAGGAAGGCGAGCCAGAAGTTGGGCATTGATACGCCGAGAAACGCGATCAGCCGCACGATGAAGTCCGGCAGACGGTCACGATGGCGCGCCGCCCAGATCCCCAGCGGTACAGACGTGAGCAGGATCAGCACCAGCGCCGCACCCGCCAGCTGTAGCGTGGCGGGCAGAAAGTTCAGTACGTCCTCCAGCACCGGGCGCTGAGTAGCGAAAGAGATGCCAAAATCCAGATGCAGCGCTTTCCACAGCCAGGAGCCGTACTGTACGACCAGCGGTTGATCCAACCCCAGCATAACCCGCGTGGAGGCGACCATCTCTGGCGTTGGCGGTAAGTTAGAGAGCCGCAGATAGTCGAGCGCCGGGTCGCCGGTGCCCATGCGCAGCATCAAAAAGATAATCACCGACGCGGCGAAAATCATCGGGATCAGCAGCAAAATGCGCCGCACAATATAACGCAGCATCAGGGTTTCACCGGGTTGATCTGTTCAAATGGGATCTCGGAGGTGATGGGCGCATAAGGAATTTTCCCCAGCTCGGGTTTCGCCACCACCATCATCGACATATAGCTGATGGGCAGATACACCGCATCGTTATGCAGACGCGTCAGGATGTCGCGATACAGAGACTTACGCTGCGCCTCATCGGTGGTGGTGAGCACCTCGCCAATTTCTTTATCAATTTGCGCTTTGTCCGGCAGCCCGAGCTGCGCCTGATAATCGGCGTGGGACGGTACGCGCATTGAGCTCATAAACGCATGCGGATCGTACGGCGCGCCCCAGGTGCGGGAGAAAATCATCCCGAAACGGCCATCGCGCATACGGGCATAAATACTGCTCTCTTCCTCGCCTACCAGCGACACATCGACGCCCACTTTGCGCATATCGGCCTGGATGATTTCCGCCATTGATTTGCTCAGCGCGTCGGTGCCGATATAGGCCAGCTCAACGTGCAGCGGCTGACCGGCTTTTTCACGAATGGTTTTCCCGGCAGGCAATGTCCAGCCCGCTTTTTCCAGCAGCGCATTAGCCTGTTGGGGATCGTACTGGCGTGGTTTCAGGCCAATGTCGGCGTAAGGCACGGAGGGGGCAAACAGCGTATCGGCGATCTGCTGGGTGCCGTACAGAGCATTATCGATCAGCGATTTTTTATTTACCGCATAGTTCAGCGCTTCACGCACCGCCAGCTCGTTGGTTGGCGCTTTGGCGGAGTTCAGCGCCAGCATGACGGTCTCAACCGGCGCGGAAAGCTGGGTACGGTATTCCGGCGTCTGGCTGAAACGGGCGAAGGTATCGAGCGGCAGCAGTCCTTCATTGCCATACAGCAGGTCAATGTCGCCGGTCTCAAAGGCCACCGCGCGGGTCGTCGGGTCCGGGATCACTTTAATCGTTATCTGGCGGATCGCAGGTTTTTCGCCCCAGTAGTGGTCATTGCGTACCAGCACGTCGTACTGGTTGAGCTTCGACGCTTTCAGAACCCACGGCCCGGTTCCGACAGGCGCTTTAATGCCGTTCATCGTTTCGTTGTTTTTAAACTGGGACGGGGCGATAAAGCGGAAAGGGCGCGGCAGGGCGAGTTCTTGCAGGAAAGGATAATAGGCGCTTTTCAGGGTGATTTGCAGTTCGGTTTTACTCAGCGCTTTGACGTCGGTGATTTGGTTCGTCAGCTCCAGCCAGGCATGGCGCTGGCGGTTATCAAGCACCGCGCGGAAGTTCTCTGCTGCGGCCTGGGCGTCAAATGCTTCGCCGTTAGAGAAGGTTACGTCATCGCGCAGCGTAAACACCCAGGTTTTGCCATCTGCCGAGTGGGTCCAGCTTTTTGCCAGCCAGGGTTTTACTGAACCATCCGCCTGATACTTCACCAGCGGTTCATACACCATGCTCTGGGCGAACATCTGGTTAGGCGTATAAAGGTGCGGGTTTAGCGGCCCTACGTTTACCGGCCATGCGGTGGTGATCTCGTCAGGTGCGGCGGCATGCGCGAGGAATGACGCACAGGCCAGCAGCGCAAAAAGTGTGCGGCGTAGTCTGGACAAAATGGTGGCCCCGATTAAAAAGAGGTACGACTAAATGAGTATGACGATTCTAAAGATTCATCATACTTTTGACGTGTTCTGGATCAATAGTTGGGCGGTCAAAGGGGGAAGGTATACGAAAATCATATGGTAGCGGATGTTTTCTATGAGGAGATTATTTCACTCTGAAATATTGTTCCGTTCACTTTATGTCCCGCATTTCTCTGAAGACTCACTACCCGTGAACGTGCAAGGGAGGCTCACCGCCGCCTCCCTTGCAACCCTGGCTCTCCGGCAAGGAAAATCGCCGCTGCGCGGTTTATTCGCCTTATTCCGTCTGCCTTTCGGGTCGGGGTCGAGCCTGCGTCCCGGCAGGCCGTCCCCTCCGCCCGCGTCCCTGCGGGCGGACCCGGTCAGCCGTCAACGTCTCATCGATTTTCAGCCGGAACAGGGGCATTGCTGCAATGCTCTGATTTTCAGCCGCACCGGTTTTGCTGTTAAAAAACAAACCGCAGAAATGGTCTGCCGGGAGCGGGGATTGTTAAGGGGGCAGCGATAGCCCCCTTAACGCGTTCACGGGTGATGAAATTCCAGAGAAATGCTGAACCTAAAGTGAACGGAATCACGCGTCAGAATGAAATGTTCTCCGTAAAGATTTAACGGCAGGCATGACATACAAATTTACGCGATGGATTCCAGGCGCTGCACGCAATCGGCGGTCAGCGTGAACGGTGTCGGCGTGCAGACCGCCAGACTCAGGGTATCGAGCTGGCACTGGCTGACCGACAACGCCGAGTTGAGCGTGCTGTCCACGCTGACGATTTGCCAGGCGCTGCCGCCGCGCTGTTTTACGATAGCCTCTTTGCGCGTCCAGATGCGCCAGAACGCCGTCAGCTGTTGTTCGGGATGTTCGGCTTCTACTTCCGCATGTTCGCCAAGGCTGAACACCGCGTTGGCCAGCGACCGCCAGTTATCTCGCGGGCGGATCACTTCAATGTCGCAGCCGACTTCGCCCTCGTCGCTCAGCAGCAGGGCGATATCGTCCCCGCTATGACTCAGGTTAAACCAGAGCCGGGTGTCAGGAGAAAAAGCAGGTTTTCCCTGTTCGCCATACACAATCTCCGGCAATGGCGAAAGGGCGTGGGAAAGCAGCACGCGACCGGCCAGCCAGCGCGCGCGGCGAGCGCCCTGCGGCGCCTGTGCGTACAGTGGCGACGGCAGCGTGCCTGTGCTCAGTGTCGAAACTTTTCCCAGAACAATCCGGTACATATCAGGGCCAACGTTTAATAATGATAGAAGTATTGATGCCGCCAAACGCAAAGTTGTTGCTTTGCAAAAATTCACAATCAATCTTGCGGGCTTCACCCATGATGTAATCCAGCGCGCCGCATTGGGTATCCGGCTGACTCAAGTTTAGCGTAGGTGCAAACCAACCTTCACGCATCATTTGCAGACTCATCCAGGCTTCCAGTGCCCCGCAGGCGCCAAGGGTATGCCCAAAGTAGCTTTTTAGCGAGGAGATCGGCACATTATCGCTATAAATTGCGGCCGTTGCCTGACTTTCTGCGATATCGCCCCGATCGGTCGCCGTGCCGTGGGCAGAAATGTACCCTATATCCCGTGCGCTTAAGCCTGCTATTTTCAGCGATTGTTCCATGCAAATCTGCATGGTTTCACGCTGTGGCTGGGTGATATGCGCGGCGTCGCAGTTAGTGGCAAAGCCGATGATTTCGCCGTAAATGGTCGCCCCTCGGGCTTTGGCATGTTCCAGCTCTTCGAGAATCAGCGTCCCTGCGCCTTCGCCAATTACCAGACCGTCGCGCTTTTCATCGAACGGCGAAGGCGTCGTTTTCGGTTCGTCATTGCGCTGGCTGGTGGCGAACAGCGTGTCAAAAACCGCCGCTTCAGACGGGCATAACTCTTCTGCGCCGCCTGCGACCATCACCGTCTGGTAGCCGTGACGAATCGCTTCCCAGGCATAACCAATCGCCTGACTGCCGGAGGTGCAGGCGCTGGACGTCGGGATCACGCGGCCCCGCAGGCCAAAGAACAGCCCGGTGTTGACGGCGGTGGTGTGTGGCATCATCTGCACGTAAGTGGTGCCGGTGATGTTGTTGGTGTGTTTTTCCGTCAGCATGGTGGCGAATTCGCTCACCGGGCCGGTACTGCCGGTAGAAGAACCATAGGCAATTCCGGTTTCGCCGTTGGTCAGCACCGCATCGTCGATAAGCCCTGCCTGCTCTAGCGCCAGTTCGGTGGCGCGGGTGGACATGAGTGACACGCGGCCCATCGCCCGAATACGCTTGCGGGTATAGTGTGCCGGTAGGGTGAAATCATCGACTGGCGCGCCAAGCAGCGTATGCAGTCCGTCATAAACCTGCCATTCCGGCATCTGGCGCACGGCGTTTTCGTAAGCGTTCAGTCTGGTGGAAACGTCCTGCCAGTTCTCGCCAAACGCGGTGACGCCGCCCATGCCTGTAATCACAACGCGACGCGTCATAACATCCCTCCATTGATGGATATGACCTGGCGGGTAACGTAACCCGCAATATCCGACATTAAATAACTGGCCAGCCCTGCCACTTCATCTGCCTGGCCCATACGTTTCATTGGGATGATGGACATCGCCTCTTTCAGCGCGGCCTCTTCCATTGCGATCATGCCGGTGTCAATCAGCCCCGGCGCGATGCAGTTGACGGTGATTTTACGTTTTGCCAGCTCAATCGCCAGCGCTTTTGTCGCACCGATAATGCCCGCTTTTGCGGCGCTGTAGTTAACCTGACCACGGTTGCCCATCACGCCGGAAACGGATGACAGGGTAATGATCCGTCCACCCTGACGTGCGCTAATCATCGGCATGATGCACGGCTGAATCACATTGTAAAAGCTGTCGAGATTGGTGTGGATCACGGCATCCCAGTCGTCGTCGCTCAGCGCCGGAAAGGCGGCGTCGCGGGTGATCCCGGCGTTGCTGACCACGCCATACCACGGGCCATGCGCGTCGATATCCTGCTCCAGCACCTCGCGGCATTGCTCGCGACTGGCGACGTCAAAACTGAGCAGACGGCCTGCGCCGCCGACGGCGAGAATGGCATCCAGCGTTTCTTGCGCGCCCTGCGCGTCACGGTGATAGTGAACCCCGACAACAAAGCCGTCAGCCGCCAGTTGACGGGCGATGGCGCGACCGATGCCTTTGCTGGCCCCGGTAACCAGAACGGAACGACTCATGTTGCAGCTCCCTGTTGAAATAGCGTGGTGAGTTCTTCCTGCGTGGGCTGGAACGTATTTACGCGGCCTGTCGCCAGCGTGTCATCCCCCGCATCGATTGTGCATTCAAAGCTGCCGAAACGCTCATCCTGCATGAGTAATGTGGCCCTGATGGTCAGCGTTTCCTCGGCGGGGAGGGCGCCTGCGGCGCAGACGAGTTCACGCGCGCCGAGCACCATGCCCAAAGAGATGGCGCTCTGACCCTGTTGATGACGATGCCAGCCTGACCAGACGCCGACGGTTTGCGCCATCAGTTCCAGCGCGAACCAGCCGGGCAGATTGCCCTGCGGATCAAGAAACGGGGCCAGCACGCCGCCTGGCGCCACGGTGACGCGGCAGGCGGCGGACTCGTCCGTGACGCACTCGACGTCTTCGAGCAGCAACATGGGGGCGTCATGCGGCAGATACTCGCCGGGTGATAAATAGCGACTCATGAAACCCTCCCGAGCAGAATGCTGGCGTTGTTGCCGCCAAAGGCGAACGAGTTAGATAAGATCACCGGGCGTTCAAGCGCGCGCGGTTGTTCGATGATGCCGCAGCGCGGCAACGCCGGGTCACGCGGCGAATCGCTGAAATCCTGCGGCGGCAGCGGCAAGTCGCGTTGCAGAATCAACATGCTGAGGGCGGCTTCGGTGATTCCTGCTGCGCCCAGCGTGTGCCCGGTCAGATGTTTGGTGGAGCTACAGGGCACATTCTCGCCAAACAGTTCACTCACGACTTTCGATTCGATCTGGTCGTTGAGCGGCGTGGCGGTGCCGTGCAGGTTGATATAACCCACCTGCGTCGGCGTGATGCCTGCGTCATTGAGCGCCTGGGTAATCGCGCGAATCGCGCCTTCACCTTGCGGATGCGGCGCGGAAATATGGTACGCGTCGCTGGACTCGCCGACGCCCAGCAGCGCGACAGGCTGCGGTTCGCGGGTCAGCAGCATCAGCGCGGCCCCTTCGCCGATGGTAATGCCGCTGCGATCCCGGCCGAACGGCAGGCATCGCGTTGGAGAGAGCGACTCCAGGCTGTGGAAGCCGTTAATCGGCATCCGGCTTAAGGTGTCCGCGCCGCCGACAATCGCCACGTCCGCCAGACCGGCTTCGATCAGTCGGCGTCCGCTGATGATCGCTCTGGCGCTGGAGGAACAGGCGGTGGAAAGGGTAAACGCCGGGCCATCAAGCGCCAGCCAGCGGCTGAGAAAGCGCGACGGATCGCCCAGCTCCTGCTGCGGGTACTGCCAGGAGAGGCTTTCCTGGCCGTTTAGCGTCAGGTTGACATGGGCATCACCTTCGTCGAGGCCGGAGGTGCTGGTGCCGAGCACCACGGCGACGCGATCGCGGCCATACTGCGCGATGGCTTCATCCACCCGGGGCTGGATCTGCGCGAGCGCGGCCAGCAGCAGCTGATTGTTGCGCGAACGGTGAGCGGCAAAGTCATCGGGGATGGCGGGCAGTTCGCCGTCAACACCGGCGAGCACCGCCTGTGGATGCCCCTGTAGCCAGCCGGAGCGAGGGCGCATGCCAGGCGCCACGCCGCGCGTCAGGTTTGTGGCGATCTCATCCGTATCGTTGCCCAGCGCGTTGATCATACCGACCGCAGAAATATAGATCATATCAGTCACCCAGATATTGAATGGTGATGTGGTATTTGAACACATGCTGCTCAATGCTGATCGGCTCGCGTTTGCCTTTGCGGTTCAGATAGATAATTTCCGTCACCAGCTTACCGCTGGCATTGCGCAGCTCGCGTTTGTCGCCGTTGTCGGTGAGCGTCCATCCCGTCGGCAACTGCGGCTGCCAGGCGCTAATCGGCCAGTGGCTGAGCATTACGTCGGCCAGAACCTGGCTGGCGGGCGGTAGCTGCGGCACCACGATGGACTGCTCGGTGTGCAGCCCTTTCTCATCATAGGTGACAAGGAACAGGCGGATGCCAACCGACGACAGTCCGGCAAGGGTGATTTTTTGCTCGTCGGCATTGAGCATCACCAGCAGCGACTGGGTTTTGCCGTTAAAGCTGCCGGTGAGCAGTTGTTGCGAACTGACCGCCGGAGAGATGCCCGGTGCAGGCAGCGTGACGCGCGCGCCGGGTTCCAGCCACGCCTGCGGGCGGCCTTCCGGCGCTTTCTGCGAGTGGCTGCATCCGGTCAGAATGAGCGCTGCGGTCATCAGCAGAAACTGCCGGATGGCACTACGCTTATCCGGCCTGCGGTTTGTGCGCTGGCGCAGGCCGGATAAGGCAAAGCCGCCATCCGGCAAAAGGTGTCTCAACCAGTGCGCTGTTTGTTTGATCATCTTCTTTTTTTCTCTTTTTTACCGGGCATTGCCAGAGGCGATAACAGAAATGCGGTGAAAATCCCGCTGACCAGTACGATACCGAAACTGCTGATGGCCTGGGTGGCGCTAAAGACCAGCATGCCGAGGGTCAGCAGCGTGGTCATCATCGCCAGCGTAATCGCCAGCAGCGAGGTCAACGGCGTTCCGCGTGGGTTGCTGAAAAACAGCGTATAGTTGATGCCAATCCCCAGCACCAGCACCAGCGCTAACAGCGAGAACAGATTGACCGCATGGCCGCTCAATGTCAGCGCCGCCAGACCGCAGCCCAGCGACAGCACTGACGGCACCAGGCTTACCAGCCCTTTGCGCCAGCCAAGCCTGATCATCGCGCCGCAGGCAATGACCGCCAGCGCCACAAACAGCAGTCCCGTCAGCACATTGCGATAGAGGGCGAACAGTGTGTCGAAGGTGCTTTTTCGGTCAACCCACGCCACGCCGGAATATTGCGTGGCGAGGGCGTTCAGCGCGGCGTTTCGCTTCACGCCGTCTACCGGCACCAGCACGCCGCTTTCGCCATTCTCCCGCGTCAGCCACAGCAGCCGCCAGCCTTCGCTGGCCGGGCTGGCAAGCCAGGCGTCCACCGTTACCGGCATGGCGTTCAGATCCGGGTTAACCGTGGAAAGCCCGGCATTCTGTAGCGCGCGGCTCACCGCCGGAGCGGCGTTTTTCAGTAGCCTCAGATCCTGCTGCTGACGGGCGAGCGAGTTGATCGGAAGCGTGCGATAGCCGCTGAACAGCCCGTCACGTTTTGCCTGTTCCAGCGCTGGGGTAAAGGCTTCCAGCCGCTCCAGCGTTTGCTGTGCGGACTGACCATAAACCACAAACCATTTCTGATCGACGCTCTGCCCGGTCAGGGCGGTGATCGCTTTTTCCTGCGCCAGAATCTGCTGCGGCAGCGCCTGTAGCTGTGAAATATCGTCATCCACATGCAGCGTTGCGATGCCCGCCAGCGAGAAGATCGCCAGCGCCACAGGCAGGCCGATGGACAGTTTTTTATTGCGCCGCCACGCCGCCAGCCAGCGCAACATCAGCACCATTGCCGGAACGGGGCGCACAGGCAGCCCGCGACACAGCCACGGATGCCAGAAAATGACCGTCAGGCAGGAGGCGCTTAATCCCACGGCGGCAAATACCGCCATCTGGCGAATGCCGGGGAAAGGGGCGAGCATCATGATCAGATACGCCGCGACGGTGGTCAGCAGCGCCAGCAGCAGGGCGTTACGCACTTTGGCGAGGCTCTGCCACGGCGACGCGTCGTTGCCGTGCACCATGCGCTCGGTCAGGTAATAAAGCGTATAGTCGGCCGAAATACCGATGATGCTCATGCTCATCACCAGCGTCATCAGGTGCAGCTCGCCGAAAATCAGCAGGGTGACGACGGTTCCGGCCAGCGCGCCGACGCCAATTGATATCAGGCACAGCAGCAGCGGGCGAAGCGAGCGAAAGACCGCCACGATCAGCAGAATCACGCCCAGAACCGTCGCCACGCCAAGGGTGGAGATATCCTGTTTCGCCTGCTGGCTGGCGTAATCACTGTAAAAAACCGTACCGCGCGACAGCAGCTGCGCCTGCGGATAACGCGTTTTTAGTTCACCTTCCAGCGCGCTGAGCGTGGTGACGAGCTGGTGCGTTTGCTGCATATCAAACGACGAACCGGCCAGCTCGCCGTGCAGCAGATACCAGTAGTGCCCCTGCTCATCCTGAGTGACCAGCCAGCCGTCCATCAGCCGCAGACGCTGGCCGTTTTTCGCCATCGCCAGCTGCGAACCGCGCATCAGCATCAGCGGATCGTTTTGCAGCTCTTTACCGCTCACCCCGGAGAAGGCGGAATACAGCTGAGACAGAATCCACTGCGCCTGCGCGTCGTCGCCGTTTTGCAGGCGAGCGCGGGTGGCCTCATCGATCAGGCCGTTGCGATGCTGCCAGAAAAAGGCGCCCCATGCCTGCTGGCTGTCGGCGTCCATCGGGCCTTTGACGTCCGCCAGCGCGTGGGATTTTTGCAACAGCGCGAGCCAGTCGCGCGCCACCTGCGGATCGGCCTGTTTACCCGGGCTTACCAGCCAGACCAGCTGTTGGTCGAGGCGCTGCATGAAACCGTCGTTCAGGCCAGGCGGAATGTTCCCTAAAGCCTGTTTTGGCAGCATTGCCAGCACGCTGCTGTTCAGCCGTGACTGGGGCAGCAGCGTCAGCAATGCGCCCAACATAATCAGGCAGGCGACACCCCATAGCAGCGCGAGGCTTTTACGGTTATTGCGCGGTAAAACGTTGGCGTTCGTCATCGGTCAGTTGAGCGGGCGTCAGTTGGTGTTGAGTGAGTGCGATATCCGTGCGATCGCCTTGTTTATCATTCAGTTGGATTGACTCCAGATACGTTTGTCCGGCCAGGTCAATCGTGGCGAAAATCTTGTCCAGCGGCGTGGTGATCGGCGTCAGTCGCAGCGCCCAGCGTCCCTCGCCTTTATCGGCGAAATCAACGCGGAAGTTCTGCTCCAGCACGCTGCGGTCAGCCTGGAACAGCGCGCGCAGCAGGTGATTAAACTGGAACATCTGCGGGTTGTTTTCGGCGGTGATGACCTGCGGCGGCTGGCCGTTGATCACCTGTACCATCCGTTTGTCGTCCAGCAGCAGTTGCATCGGAAACGGGGCGGTTTGATCCCACAGTAGCCCCTGGTCGCGAGCGATCAGCATCCTGCCCTGGGATCGCAGCGGCTGCGGCAGATCCTTAATCGTCCGGGTTTGATCGAAGTGGGCGCGGACAACCGGCTGTTCGGTAAAGCGCTGTTGCAGATCGTCGAGCGTCAGAGCGCTCACGAACGGGCTGATGATCAGCGCCAGCAGCGGCAGGAATCTCATGGCGTTACTCCCATACGTTCAAACAAAATATCCGGGCTGACGAAGCACATCTCGCGGCTTTTCTCTTCTACCGCCACCTGGATGGTGTAACCCGTCGTGGCGCGTTTTCCCGTCTGCGCATCAAAAATTTCGTAGCCGATGCGCAGGCGGTTTTCGTACTCTTCAAGACGGGCGCGCACCCGAATGCGTTGTTCGAATGTCAGCGCGTTGCGGTACTTCACGCGGGTATCGACCACGGGCCACAGGTAGCCGGACGCTTTCATCTGGCGGTAGCCGTAGTCGAACTGGTTGAGCAGTGCCTCACGGGCAATCTCGAAGTAGCGGAAATAGTTGCCGTGCCACGCGACGCCCATCATATCGACGTCGTGGAACGGAATGGTCAGCTCTACTTCAGCAGTAAAACGGGGATCGTTAAGCACCCTTTACTCCTTGTTTTTGGCATCCGGCAGTTGCCAGAAATCGAAAAAATTAAACCAGTCGAGCGGCGACTGTAGCGCGTAGTGCTCAAGGCGTTCGGCGTAGCGGTCGATGGCCTGCTGTAATGCCTGCTGGCGTTCGGCGCGCGGCAACAGCAGCGGGTCGGCGAACGGTTCACAGTGGATATGCCGTTTCCCGTTCTGGCGCAGAGCGAAAATAAGCTGAACCGGGCAGCGCAGGATGGAGGCCAGAATAAATGGCCCCTGCGGAAACGGCGCGGGCTGACCCATAAAACGGCTCCAGCAGACGCGCCACTCGCCGCCACGCTGTGGGTTAACCGCAATACGGTCGCCAACAATGGCGATCCACTCGCCGCGTTCCAGCTTCTCTTTCAGCAGGATGGCGGTGTCCGGGCCGATGTCGGTGACGGGCATCAGGTTCAGCCCGGCCTGCGGCGCCATCTCGTCCATAATCTGTTTAAAACGTTGGGCATTGTCGCTGAACACCAGAGCGTTGATGGTTTTGCTGCCCTGCAATTGCGCCAGCGCGCGGCAGGCTTCGACATCGCCCAGATGCGAGGCCAGCAGCAGTTTGCCCGTCGGCGCCGTGATGTTGAGCGTCTCTTCTGCGCCCGGCGCAAAGACCACATCGCGGCCAAACTGTAGCTCCCCGCGCCAGCTGGCGATTTTATCCAGCATCGCCTCGCCAAAACGCAGAAAGTGGTGGAAGCTGGTCAGCCGGGACGGAACGGGGCGCTGGCGTGACGTCAGCTGCGTTCGTACGCGGGCCAGCCAGTGTTGCGACGCGTTGCGGGCGTGCGCTGCCGTCAGCCAGTAGACGCCGACCACCGGATAAAGCAGCAGCGAGAACGCCTTACGCCCAAGCAGACGCCAGACCAGCAGCATCAGACGCATTCCCCACAGCCCTTTAACTTCCTGCTGGCGCGCCCAGTGCGGCGACGAGCGGCGAAACAGCAAAGACGGGATGCGCGGCAGCATGCCGAAGAACAAGCGGGTGTGCATCAGTGAAATTCGGCAGTTGTCTTTTAGCGCGTCAAAATGGGACAGTCCATCCAGCGGATAGGTAACGCGGGTCGGGACAAAATAGCTGGTGTTGCCCTGCCAGTAGAGGCGCACCATGACTTCGGTGTCGAAGTCCATCCGTTTGCCGAGCGTGACGCGCTGCGCCAGTTGCAGCACAGGGGCGACTGGGTACACGCGAAACCCGCACATGCTGTCTTTCAGCTGGAACGAAAGCGTTTCAATCCATACCCAGACGTGGGTTATCCAGCGACCGTACAGGCGCGAACGGGGAATGGAATCGTCATAGATCGGCTGCCCGGAGATCAGCGCAGCTGGGTTTTCCTGCGCCAGGTCGAGCAGCTTCGGAATATCTTCAATGGCATGCTGGCCGTCGGCGTCCACCTGCACCGCGTGGGTAAATCCCGCGTCTGAGGCTGCCTGTAGCCCACGAATCACCGCAGCGCCTTTGCCCGCGTTTTCCGGCAGGCGGATCAGCGTCAGGTTCGGTTCCTGAGCCGCCAGCTGTGCTAATTCCCGACGTGTTGTTTCGTCACTGCCGTCATCCACCACAATGCAGGGCAGATTAAACGGCTGTAGCCGCGCCAGCACCCGCGCCATCATCGCGCCGTGGTTGTAGCAGGGGATGAGCACGCAGGGAGTGAAGGTCAACGGCATAACCGGATCTTCCCGCTGCTGGCGGTATGCCGCGCGTCGCCATCGTGGCGCTGATAGCTAAACGTCAGGAGCTGGCGGGTTTCCTGCCAGCTCAGGGTCAGCGTCACCGTGGTTTCAGGCAGCAGCGGCGCCTGGAATTTGACGTTCTGGATGCTGTGAAAACGCCAGCCGGGCGTGAGCAGCGTGGTGGCGTAATGCATCACCCAGTCCAGCTGCGCGACGCCAGGCAACAGCGGCTGCACGGTAAAGTGGCCGCTGAACCAGAACAGGGAAGGGTCGAGATGCAGGACGATCTCAAGCTGTTGGGGTTGTGCCTGATGGCGCTTAATTTCATGGGGTATCATGAAATAACTCCTGTAATTGCGCATAGACACGCTTGTTCATACTGTTGACCGGGATCTCGTCGATCACGCGCCAGTAGCGAGGTACGGCAACCGGCTCCAGCCACGGCAGCAGCGAGCGACGCCAGGTCAGCTCCTGGGCTTTGCCGCCGCAGCGCTGCCATTGTTGGCGGGTTTCGTCATCCAGCACCAGCAGAACGCCAATGCCCTGACGACCGCCGCGTGAAACAGGCAGCGCGACCGCCTCGCGGATGCCCTTCAGCTCCAGCAGCCGCTGTTCAACTTCGCTGAGCGAGATCCGTTTCTCTTCAATTTTGACGACGCGCCCCCGGCGTCCCATCAGGCGGAACTGGCCGTTCTCATCAAACTGGAGGATATCGTCGAGTAACAGGCCGTCCTGCTGCACGATCAGCGGCGAAAAGGCGCGAAATGCTTCGCCCTCCGGCTGAAAATGTACGCCGGGGAAGGGGAGCCAGGCGATCTCCTCCTGCTGGCGGTAGCGCCAGGCGAGAATGCCGGTTTCGGTGCTGCCGTAGATTTCATCCGGCCAGATATTGAGCCAGGCGGCGGTTTGCGTGACATCGCCCCAGGGCAGCATACCGCCTGCGGAAAGGATCATGCTGACCGGCGGCGGCGTGAGCCGATGGTCGAGGCGTTTCAGGAACGCCGGACTGCTGATAAACGCATAGCGGTGGTCGTGGCTTAGCGCGGCAAGCTGCTCTGCGTAGTAGAGCATTGCGGCATGAAGCGGCAGGCCGAGCGCCATCGGCAGGAAAATACGGAAAGTCAGACCGTACAGATGCTGAGGAACGACTGACGCCACGACGCGACAGCCTGCCAGGCGGTCGGCAAAACGCATCGCCAGCAGTTCGGCCTCGCAATCCAGCCGCGCGATGGGTTTGATGATGCGCTTGGGTTGACCGGTGGAGCCAGAGGTAAACAATTCAACGAAGGCATCGGCGGCAATATCGTCGAATGTGAAGGCTTCTGCGCTGAACTGTCGTGATGTATTGACTACCAGCAGCGGGCCGTGCCAGCCAGACGTCTTATCGCTGAGCACGCCGTTGAACAGCGCGCGCTGCTCATCCAGCAGAGAGACGCGGTTATGCCCCGGAATAACGGGCGTTTTTCCGCTATGCAGCGTTGCCAGCAGCGCAACAATAAACAGATAGCTGTTCTCAAAACACAGCGCCCAGCGCTCGCCCTCCTGCTGTTGCAGGTGTTTCACCAACTGCGCGACGTCATGGCGCAGGTGGCCCAGCGTCCAGGTGTCCTCACCCAGCCAGGCAACAGGCGTTTCATCCGGGCGTGGCGCGGTGAGCCAGCGGGAGAGCGGAAGGGTCTGCTTCATTGTGTTTCTCGTTTAATCACCTGGCGGCGCACCAGCCACTCGCCCGCCATCAACGCGCCCATCAGCAGATAGGCAATCATGCCGTTCCAGGCGGTCCATAGCGCCATGTCGCCGTGTAGCGCGGTAAAGAGCGCAATACCGCCGTTGCCGATGAAAAAGGCGCACCAGATTTGTGTTACGCGACGGGTGTAGCGCACTGCGGCTTCCGGCAGCGCAGGTTCACGCAGTCGCGCCAGACGTTCGACAATCGGCATGGATGTCCACAGCGAGCCGCCAAAAACGGCAAGCATGACGCCGTTAACAACGACCGGGTAAAACAGCAGCAGTTGATGTGTTTTAAGCAGATAGCTGGCGACGCAAAGCGCTATGCCCGCCACCGCCGCCACCTGAGTGACGACGCGCAGCGGCCCCGCCTGTCGCCGGGTCTGACGAAAGCGTAAAAAGAGCAGCAACGCCATCAGCGGCAGCAGCCAGTGGAGGCTGTTATGCGTCAGCCCAAACCAGATCAAAAATGGCCAGGCCAGCAGCATCAGGCCGGTCAGCAACTGAATACCCATACGCGCGTGAGCGCCTGACATGGCGTATTACGCTTCTTTCAGCAGGCGTTCTACGGCGTCGACGACATCCTGCACGGTACGCACCGCTTTGAACTCTTCCGGCTTGATTTTCTTACCGGTTTTCTTTTGCAGATGCACGATCATGTCGACGGCGTCGATGCTGTCCAGCTCCAGATCTTCATACAGGCGCGCCTCAGGTTTGATGTCCTGAGGGTCGATTTCAAACAGTTTGACCAGAAGCGCGGAGACTTCTTCATAAATGGCATGTTGTTCTGTCATAACGGACTCGCCTCAGGCACGTTGAGCGTGAATGAAAGATGCCAGCGTGGCGACGGAAAAGAAGTGCTGACGCATCTCTTCGCTCTCTGCGGAGAGCACCACGCCATACTGGTTTTTCACCGCCAGCCCCAGCTCAAGGGCATCGATCGAATCCAGTCCTAAACCATCACCAAAGAGCGCCGCCTCGGTATCGATATCGTCAGCGGACAGCTCGTCCAGATTCAGCGTATTTATTATGAGATTTTTAATTTCAAGGTAGAGCGCTTGCATCATTAATTCCTGAAAGAGGTGTAGCACCTGGTTGTAATTGAAGCAAAAGATGCCGGTTCAACTGCCTTGCCGCCAGCGCCGGTTCTTGTAAATTTGCATCGTTAAACGGGTCGATCGCGATCCGCTCGCGCACCTCTACGGTAAACAGAGGTTTCGCGGGAGGCACGTCATACCATTTGCTCTGCTTATCCAGCAGATGCTCGCTACAGTGGATAGTCACTACGCGTAAATCGCTGTCGCAGCGCACGGCGATATTGGCCGCGCCGCGTTGCAGCGTCATTTTTTCACCGGGTCGCGTTCGCGTCCCTTCGGGGAAAATCAATATTGTGTCGCCCTGATCCAGACGCTGCTGGCAGGCCGGTAACAGCGCGTCGGCCTGGCTGTTGATCAGGTAATCCGCCGCGCGAATAACGCCGCTGACGAACGGGTTTTTCAGCAGTGCGCTCTTCACCAGGCAGTCGGTTTCGGGCATGACGGAGGCCAGCAGCACGTAATCGATAAGCGTGGGATGGTTCGCCACCACCAGACACCCTTTCTCCTGTCGCAGCACGTCGCTCCCCTCGATGCGGTAGTCCAGAACGCCAAGCGTTTTCGCTACCGTTAAAAAGGCGCGAAAACTGGCCGCAATGCTGCGACGGGCCAGGCGGCGGCGTCTGACGGGGTTCCATACCAATAGTAACAATAAGTTGAACCACACGACAGAAAGCAACAGCCCGCCGATGCCGAACAGGGCAAAACAAAAACCGGTCATCACCAGTCTCCATGCCCAATCCAGGCGCGCCAGAAGCGTATTCACGCGCGGCTCCACTGCCACTCTACCCGCTCGCCCGGCAGCGTAAAGGCGTCGGCGTTTTGTAAGTAACGCTGTAAAAACAGCAGGCTTTGCGGAAGCGGCGTTTCATCCTGAGGCGCGCCGGGACGCGTGGCGCAGGACAGCGAATTCCCCGTTTCAATGACAAAGGCGACGGCGTAAGGCCAGGTCGGCATCTGCGGCGGTAATCGCGGATGGTAAAACTCGGGCAGGAAGCCGTCGAAATCGACCATCAATACCCGCTGATAACCCGCCTGAAGCAGGCACATCACTTCGCACAACCCTTGCTGGAAGGTGTCTCTCCCGGCGGAAAGCGAGGATGAGACAACCGGCTGTTTTGCGGCAATGGTCAGATTACCGACCGCGGAATTGTGTACTGACAGGGCGAAATCGGTGGGAGAGAGCGCCTGTTCCATCGCCAGCGCGTGCAGGATGCGGTAGTTACGCTCCAGTTCGCCGTGGCGGCTGGTATAGAGCACCGCGTCGATATCGTGGCGACGCAGCATGGCCAGCCCGCACTCCACCGCCAGTTTGCTGCCGGAACTGAGCCGCCGGGCGGTCATCATCGGGAGTTCGTGCAGTTTTGCCTGCGGCGCAGCGGGATCGATGGCGTACGGCTCCCGCGACCACTGCTGCCAGTGGGTCGCTTCGCTAAGTCCTGGGGCTCTGGCCTGCCAGTCTGTTATGTTTAGTGCAAATTTCATCAACGCGCGTCCGCGGTAATCCGGTGATACCAGTGACGTTTTTTTAACGTCACTTTGTTATTTTTTCTTTTGGCATATCAATAAAGTATGCCCAACGCCCAGGTTGTCATGGCGTTCATCCACCTGGAACCCTGCCATGTCCAGATAGTGATAAAACTTCTCTACGCTGTAGAAACGGCTGTTGCCATTTGCCATACAGGTAAAATAAAGCGAAGACGCATTCAGGCTAAAAGAGGCCGCTTCAAATTTCTGCGCATCCCAGAACAGCTCCATAATGCACAGCCTTGCGCCGGGTTTCATCACGCGGGCAACGTTACTGAGCATGGTGATAATCTGTTCCGGTGAAAAGCAGTCCAGAAATTGGCTCATCCACCAGATATCGGCCTCTCCAGGTAAAGGCGTATCACCCAGCATATCCACTGCATGGAAATCTATGCGATGAGATAATCCTGCATTTTCGATATTTTTACGGGCAAGTGCAATTTGTTGTGGCAAATCTAATAAAGTGACCGCGATATTTTCATCGTACTGGCAGCAGCGTAATGCCCATTTCCCGGTATTTCCGCCCACATCGTACAGGGTTGCCGGGCGACTGGCGAATACATAAGGCAGCGCGGCGTCAAATGCGCCGTCGGAATAGTAATGATCGAAGGCGAACCAGCTGTCACGCGCCGCCTGCGGTAATTGCGACAGCGCGGGATAAATCGTTGGCCAGTCGCCGAATATTTTCAGTCCTGACGGTTTGCCTTCCTTTAGCGCATTTTCCAGATAAAACAGCCCCTGATAGCAAACATCCTGGGTGAAATCCATATTTATACGGGTCATGGCGTCATGCAGAAGAAAATGCCCCACCTTCGCGAGATAATAATGCCCCTCTTTGTGAGTAATAATACGTCCGCTTAATCCCATATCCAGCAGTACGCTGGCGGCATATTCATTGATGCTGCTGTTTTCAGTGATATCGTCGAGCGTTGCGCCGCGTTTACCCTGCCGATCCAGATATGTCAGCACACCCGCGTTACGCAGACACAATGCGGCCTGGAAAAGCATGGGGGCGAAGGCGATACGTTGTGCTTCCGTGATGGCATCCAGTGCGCTGAGCGAGTCCTGTTCGTACATAATGGGGACAACCTGTTAAGAGGGGGTAAAAGCGAGTTATCGGGCCGTCTTCGACCCGACTTTAATAATCCGCGTCATCTTTCAGGCCGCCGCTTTTGACGCGTGAACGTTCAGCTCAATGCCACCTGAATGAAAGTGCGTACCGCCTGAATTACAGACCCGCGCCTGCGGACAAGTTAACCTGGATGTCTTTGTCCAGGTTATGTACCCAGCGGTTGTAGTTTTTGTGAATTTTGCCGCCGGAAGCCTGCAAATTGAGGCTGCTGTCGTATTTGATGTCGTAGCCGGTGGCGGAGTAGGTAATGCGCACTTCAGCGACGTGGTTGCGCGTCTGCTGACGTCCTTTGATAACGCCTGGCCCGACTTCAGACATGATCCATTGACGTTGAACGCCGGCCTTCAGAATGGCGTTTTTGACCTGCTCCTGAGTATGGCCCGCGCTCACGCTGGAGTGAACCTGATCGATAGGCGCAGTACGCGCGCAACCCGCCAGAGCACCCACAACCGCAATAGCGGCAAACCATTTAATGAATTGTTTCATGAAAACTCCCTATCAATTAACTAGTTGACTAATAATGTGCTTATTAATTTATTAATAACGAACGCCAGCCATAATGGCGTCGGTTTTTATTTTATGCATTTTTCATTTCACGCGAAAACCGACTGAATGCGGTATTGTTATATCTGTTTGAGTTAAGTCGCTTTATTCCGGTGAATGCTGTTTCTTATTTATTAAATAACGGGCGGCAGGACATATTTCATTTAAGGTAAACTGCCACATATATTTAAAACGCATGACAGTTTACCGGGCAGGTGCGTAGATAAAAACTACCCTGGTTGGTAGGTAAATTAATTATCCGGGCAACCGACTTTTCGGGCGACCCGGCCCCAGCAAAATCG
Organism: Citrobacter sp. CK191; assembly: GCF_030333435.1. Taxonomy (NCBI): domain Bacteria; kingdom Pseudomonadati; phylum Pseudomonadota; class Gammaproteobacteria; order Enterobacterales; family Enterobacteriaceae; genus Citrobacter; species Citrobacter sp. CK191. Next base: position 88,254 of record NZ_JAOWFX010000021.1, read on the forward strand.
CCAGCTTGCTGCCGCCTTTGGTGGTCTCCATCCAGATCTTACAGACGCTGGTAAGCGGAACGGAAAGCAGCATCCCTACCGGGCCTAATAACCATCCCCACACCAGTAAAGAGAGGAACACCACCAGCGTGGACATTCCCAGGCGGTGGCCCATCATGCGTGGTTCCAGGATATTGCCGATGATCATATGCACCACCAGAAAGAGCGCGCCGACCAGAACGCATTCGTAGAAACCGTTGAACAGCAGTGCCTGAATCATCGGCGGCACTGCTGAAATGACCGAACCAATATTAGGGACATAGTTGAGTAAAAACGCCAGCACGCCCCACATCAGCGCAAACTGGATGTCCATCAGCGCCAGCCCCAGCCAGACAATCACGCCGGTCCACAGGCTCAGCAGCGTTTTCAGCGCCAGATAGTGCGACACGCCTTTGAGCGCCCGGTGTAAACCCGCAATGTGAATTTGCGGGTTGTTCAGCGCGAAACGCAGTTTGTAGGGAACGTGGCGGACTTCGAACAGCATAAACACCACCGTCATCACCAGCAGGACTACGCTTGCCATCGCCCCGGAAAGGCCAGTCATCAGTGTGGTGGTGAAGGTCATCAGTTTATCGGAGTCGATGCGTTGCAGCAGGCGTTCCGGCGACATGTGCAGGTTGAGGAAGGGCAGCATCTCCTGCAAATGCAGAACCTTACGCGTCAGCTCCTTGTTGTATTTCGGCAGCATGGCGACGAATTCATTGATTGACGCAGCCAGTACGCCGATCAGCGCCGTCAGCACGATAAGCATCACGACCACCACGAGGGTAATCGCCACCGGGCGGTTAACGCCGCGACGAATAAACCAGGTTACCAGCGGGTTGAGGACAATGGCGAAAAAGAGCGCCAGTAAGAGCTGTACAATAATATCTGCTGCGGCATGAAGCCCTGCCAGTATGACGACCAACGACGCCAGTTTGAGCAGAATATGCATCCCCGTTTTGTCGGGTTGAGGGGTTGTCATGTCATCTTCCTTTTTGCATTTTTTCTAAGTGTAGCGCCTGGCCTGAGACCAATATTCTTAATCTTGCTACTGATTTTCGCGACTCAGCATGATAAAAATGAAACACTGTTGTAAAAACGTGGTGACCTCCCATGCCCGAACCCGTCGCTGAACCGGCGCTTAGCGGATTGCGCCTCAATCTACGTATTGTTTCTGTTGTGATTTTTAACTTCGCCAGTTATCTGACGATCGGTTTGCCGCTCGCAGTCCTGCCGGGCTATGTCCATGATGTGATGGGGTTTAGCGCCTTCTGGGCGGGGCTGGTCATAAGCTTACAATATTTTGCGACGCTCGTGAGCCGCCCTCATGCGGGGCGCTACGCTGACCTGCTGGGGCCGAAAAAGGTTGTCGTCTTTGGTTTGTGCGGCTGCTTTCTGAGCGGCCTGAGCTATCTCCTGGCGGGATTCGCCAGCGGCTGGCCGATTGCAAGCCTGCTGCTGTTATGCCTGGGGCGTGTCATTCTGGGCATTGGACAAAGCTTCGCCGGAACCGGATCAACGCTCTGGGGCGTAGGCGTGGTGGGGTCGCTGCATATTGGCCGGGTGATTTCGTGGAACGGTATTGTCACGTATGGCGCGATGGCGATGGGCGCCCCGCTTGGCGTGTTGTTTTACGCCTGGGGCGGGTTACAGGGGCTGGCGTTGACGATCATGGGCGTGGCGCTGCTGGCCGTGCTGTTTGCGCTCCCGCGCCCGGCGGTGAAAGCCAGTAAGGGCAAACCGCTGCCGTTTCGCGCCGTGCTTGGGCGCGTCTGGCTGTATGGAATGGCACTGGCGCTGGCATCCGCGGGATTCGGCGTTATCGCCACCTTCATCACGCTGTTTTATGACGCGAAAGGGTGGGATGGCGCCGCCTTCGCGCTCACGCTGTTTAGCTGTGCGTTTGTGGGCGCCCGTTTATTGTTCCCCAATGGCATCAATCGGTTAGGCGGCTTAAACGTGGCGATGATCTGCTTTAGCGTGGAGATTATCGGGTTGCTGCTGGTGGGCGTTGCGCTGATGCCGTGGATGGCGAAAATTGGCGTGTTACTGGCGGGGGCAGGGTTCTCGCTGGTCTTCCCGGCGCTGGGCGTGGTAGCGGTAAAGGCGGTGCCGCAGCAGAATCAAGGGGCGGCGCTGGCGACCTATACGGTGTTTATGGATTTATCGTTGGGCGTGACCGGGCCGCTGGCGGGGCTGCTGATGACCTGGGCGGGCGTGCCGGTTATCTATCTGGCGGCGGCGGGTCTGGTGGCGATCGCGCTGTTGCTGACCTGGCGGTTAAAAAAACGGCCTCCGGCGGTATCGCAGGAGGCCGTGTCATCGTCTTAACCGTTACTGGATAACCAGCGTGTTAATGATGTTTTCAGCGGCGGTTTGCGCCTTCTGTTGATCGTCTGCTGGCAGCGTGATTTGCAGGGTCAGCAGTTGGTTATCCACTTTGCCCAGCAGTACGGAAGAGTACGCGGTCTGGCCTTTCGCAGAGATAATGCTGTCCAGCTGTTGCAGCGTGTGGCCTTTCAGCTCGATGGCTTTATTGGTCACGACCTGCAACTGCGGGTCGCGGCTGCGCTGTTGGTCTTCCAGACGTTTCGCCAGCACGGCGAGGTCTTCATTGGTGTTATCGCCAACAATCACGATCACCGCTTTCTGGCCTGTCGCGTCAGAGTAGACGTGCATATTATTGGCCTGAGTGCCCAGCTTGCCGCTCTGGTCGGTCATATCCGCTGGCAGTGAGAACGTCAGCTTACCGTCCAGCAGGCTGACAGGTTGTCCGGTTGCGTTGCTTTCCGTAGAGGTTCCCTCTGCCGGAGCATTGGTATCGTTGTTATCACAGGCCGCAAGCCCCATAACCAGCAGGCCAATACCGACATATTTAACCAGATTGCGCATTGACTTCTTCCTTTCGATAAACGGCCATAACGGCTCATTCATCCATCTTATCACAACTCGGAAAATGAACCTTTAACTCGTCTGCAATGCCGAGATTTCAGATTTATCTGCCAGCCTTTTCAGCAACATATTCAGCAATACGCCATACATCGGCAGGAAGAAAATAATGCTGATGAGCACCTTGAAGCAGTAATCGACTAGGGCGATTTCCATCCAGTGCTCGGCCATAAAGGCATCGGGGCTGCGCCAGAAAGCGATGAAGAAGAAGGCGAGGGTATCGCTGACGTTGCCAAACAGCGTGGAGGCCGTAGGAGCCATCCACCAGCGGCGGTTCTGGCGCAGGCGGTTAAAGACGTGTACATCCAGAATCTGGCCCAGCGCATACGCCATAAAGCTGGCGGTGGCGATACGCGCGACAAACAGGTTGAAGTGCAGCAGCGCGCCAAATCCCTGCCAGGAACCCATATAAAACAGCGATGAGATGACATAGGAGATGAGCAGCGCCGGGATCATCACCGCAAAGATTATCCGTCGTGCCAGCGGCGCGCCAAAAATGCGCACGGTCAGGTCGGTCGCGAGAAAAATAAAGGGAAAGCTAAAGGCGCCCCACGTCGTGTGGAACCCGAAAACAGAAATCGGAAGCTGTACCAGATAGTTACTGGAGGTGATCACCAGTAAGTGGAATAGCGATAGCCAGAACAACGCTTTTACGCGCTGTATTTGAGTAAAGGAGTTCATATTGTACCTTTTTGATAGATATTTGGGGTGAGGGAACCCAATAAAACCGCCGCATCATACTGCTTTGAAAACGTATTGCAATGGTTGTTTTTCACGCAATCGTTAACTTGATTTGCTTACGGGCAAACAGGGCGTAAACTACAGCCGTTTTTTTAGTGAATGAGACGAAGATGACCGATCTGTTTTCCTCCCCCGACCATACGCTTGATGCCCAGGGGCTACGCTGCCCGGAACCGGTAATGATGGTGCGTAAAACCGTGCGTAACATGCAAACGGGCGAAACGCTGCTGATTATTGCCGACGATCCGGCGACAACCCGCGATATTCCTGGCTTTTGTACGTTTATGGAACATGAGCTGATGGCGAAAGAGACGGATTCGCTGCCGTATCGTTATTTGCTGCGTAAAAAGCATTGAGTCTCAGCCGGATAAAACCGGCGTGACCGCTGCGACATTTTTAAACCATCGTTTCAATTTTTCCTGCTTTTTTGTGAAGCACTTCACCTTCATCTTTCAGGGCATCGGCTACGGTTTAAGCGTAAAAACTAAAACAATGTTTTAACGCTACCCTCTCAACCTCTGGAGCTGACCCGATGAAAGTGACTCTCAAGCCGCTCGCGGCTTCCCTGTGCCTGGCTACCGCGTCAATACTGTTTTCCCATTCCGTTTTCGCGCAGGTTATTAAAGCGGCGGATGTCCATCCGCAGGGCTATCCGAATGTCGTCGCCGTGCAGAAAATGGGCGAAAAACTCAAACAACAAACCGACGGTAAGTTGGAAATTAAAGTGTTCCCGGGCGGCGTGCTGGGCGATGAGAAACAGATGATTGAACAGGCGCAAATCGGCGCGATTGATATGATTCGCGTATCGATGGCGCCGGTGGCGGCTATTCTGCCGGATATCGAAGTCTTTACGCTGCCCTATGTGTTCCGCGACGAAGACCACATGCACAAAATTATTGATGGCGATATCGGGAAAAGCATTGGCGATAAGCTGACGAACAACCCGAAATCACGTCTGGTGTTTCTTGGCTGGATGGACTCCGGGACGCGCAACCTGATTACCAAAAACCCGGTGGAAAAGCCGGAAGATCTCCACGGTATGAAGATTCGCGTGCAGGGAAGCCCGGTGGCGCTGGATACGCTGAAAGACATGGGGGCGAACTCGGTGGCGATGGGGGTGAGCGAGGTGTTTAGCGGTATGCAGACCGGCGTGATTGACGGTGCGGAAAACAACCCGCCGACTTTTGTCGCGCATAACTACATGCCGGTTGCGAAGAATTACACCCTCAGCGGGCACTTTATCACCCCGGAAATGCTGCTCTATTCCAAAGTGAAGTGGGACAAGCTGACTGCGGATGAGCAGCAGAAGATCCTGACGCTGGCGCGCGAAGCGCAGTTTGAGCAGCGTAAATTGTGGGATGCCTACAACCAGGAGGCATTAGCGAAGATGAAGGCTGGCGGCGTGCAGTTCCACGAAATTGATAAAGCGTATTTCGTGAAGGCCACCGAACCGGTCCGCGCGCAGTATGGCGAAAAACACCAGGCGTTGATGAAGGCGATTGCCGACGTGCAGTAAGCGCCTTCGCTTCGCCGGATGAGCAGGCCTGCGTGGGTTCGTGCCATGATCCCCGTAGGCCTGATAAGCCTGGCGCCATCAGGCGACAATCTACCCTTTACGCAACAGCCGCAGCGCGTTGGCGGTCACCAGCACCGTCGCCCCGGTATCCGCCAGCACGGCCAGCCACAGGCCGGTTATGCCGAGCAGCGTGGTGATGAGGAAGATCCCTTTCAGCCCCAGGGCAATCGCGATGTTCTGACGAATATTGGCGTGGGTGGCGCGCGCCAGCTGGATCATCTGTACCAGTCCGCGCAGGCGGTTATGCGTCAGGGCGGCGTCTGCCGTTTCCAGCGCGACATCCGTTCCGCTTCCCATCGCAATACCTATCGCGGCGGCTTTCATTGCGGGGGCGTCGTTAATGCCGTCACCCACCATCGCCAGCGGGGCGTGCTGATTGAGCGCCGTCACCGCCCGGACTTTATCTTCCGGCAGCAGGCCCGCTTTAAACGTCAGGCCCAGCTCTCCGGCAATGGCCGCAGCCGCGCGTGGGTTATCGCCGGTCAGGATCACGCCTTTCACCCCTAACTGATTAAGTTCGCCGATCGCGGTGCGGGCGTCATCGCGCAGCGTATCCTGTAGGGCGAGCACGCCGAGTACGTCGTCGTTGCGCAGCACCAGCACGACCGTCTGTCCGGCGCTTTCCAGTTCGCTGATTTGCCCGGCAAAGGCTTCCGCCGGGCGTTTGCCTGCGGCGCAAATCAGGATGCGCTCGCCATTAACCTGAGCTTCGATACCCGAACCGACCAGCGCGCGCTGCTCCAGCGCTGGCGGAATGGTCAGTTCACGCGTCTGCGCTTCACGCACAATGGCCTGCGCCAGTGGGTGCGTCGCGCCTTGTTCCACCGCCGCCGCCAGCGCCAGCAGCTCTGCTTCGCCGATCCCGCTTGCCGGATGGATGGCGGTGACGCGCGGTTTCCCTACGGTCAGGGTGCCGGTTTTATCGAACGCCACCTGAGTGACTCTGCCCAGCTGCTCCAGCGCTGCGCCGCCTTTAATCAGCGCCCCGCGACGTGCCGCCGCCGCCAGCCCGGAGGTGATGGCCGCCGGAGTGGAAATGACCAGCGCACACGGGCAGCCAATCAGTAACAGCGTGAGTCCCTTATAAATCCACTCTTGCCAGGACGCGGCAAACAGCAGCGGCGGCACCAGCGTGACCAGCAGCGCGACGGCCATAATCACCGGGGTGTAAATCCGGCTGAAGCGGTCAATAAAACGCTCAATGGGCGCACGGCGTTCTTCGGCTTCTTCAATCAGCTTCAGGATACGGTCAATCGCGCTGGCGCCCGGTTCTGACAGCACCTCCAGCGTGACGAGCCGATCCACGCTGGTGGCGCCGGCAGGGACTTTCTCACCCGTTGAGCGCTCGACCGGAATCGACTCGCCGGTGAGCGCGCTCTCATCAAAACTGGCGAAACCGGAGACCAGCCTGCCGTCGGCGGGTAAGCGCCCGCCTGCCGCCACTTCGATAATGTCGCCGGGTTGCAGGGTGTTGATCGCCACCTCTTCGCGCACGCCATCGCGCAGGCGCGTGGCGGTTTCCGGTTTGAGGGCCATCAGCGCGCTGACCCCTTTGCGGGCGCGGCTGGCAGCCCACCCTTCGAGGCGTTCGCCGATCAGAAATAACAGCAGCACCATCGCCGCTTCCGCCGTCGCGCCAATAAACAGCGCGCCAATTGCCGCCACGCTCATCAGCGTTTCGATGGCGAACCAGCTACCGGTTTTCATCAGGCGCAGCGCCTGACGGGCAATGGGATACAGGCCGACCAGCGTGGTGGCGATAAACGCCAGTTGGCCGAACGGATGGTTGAATTGCTCCAGCCCCCAGCTAATCGCCATCATAATGATGAGCGTGATCAGCGGCAGGTTTTCTTGCAGCCGGGATTCGCGCGCCTCTGCTGTGGCCTGTTCATCACGCAGGGTATAGCCCGCCTTTTGTACGGCGCGTTCAACGTGTTGGCGGATATCGGCATTCGCATCCACCACCAGTTTCTCGGTGGCGAACAGCACCTGTACCTGATTGACGCCCCCGACCTGGCGCACGGCGTTTTCGACTTTACGGGCGCAGGCGGCGCAGTCCATACCGGCGACTTTCCAGGTGTAACGCGTCCCTTCGATGGTGTCGGGGACGAGAGCCTCCGTTGCGCAGGCGCCCTCACAGCAGCAGTCATCTACCTTCCGGGGGGCTGGCGCCAGTTTGAAGGATGAAAATTGTGGGACTTTTTTGCCATCAGTATCGGGTGTCAACATGGCATCCTCCGGTTGATGATAATTTTCTCATTAACCGGAGGATACACTCTGGAGTCGACTCCAGAGTCAAGCGTTATTAAAGATAAAGTGAGCGGACAATCAGGAAGTGCCCGGCAAAGTAGCAGGCGGCGGAAATAGCGTTATCCGCGCGGAAGCGGCAGCGGTAATGGCTGCCCAGCCAGACGATGTTGCCGAGGAATAACAACGATGTGCCCATAAAAGCAGAAAGCGCCGGGGCGGTCGGGCGGAAGAACCACAGTTCACCGGCCAGCCAGACCATCATGAGCGTCATGGCGATAAAGGTGCATATCGGCCAGCGCAACTCTTCCAGACGCGTCCAGATCACCGCAATCAGCAACCCGCCCAACACCAGCAGCACTAACGGCAAGGGCCAGAAGAACGACAGCGTCATCTGGCTGGCGAAATAGAGGGTGTACAGCAGGTGTGACAGGAAGAATGCGCCAATGGCGTACAGCAGACGTTGGCGCGGCAACAGCGTCAACGCATCGCCCAGCAACGAGGCGCACAGGCCCGCCAGCACAAGGTAGCTGATCGCGTCGAACATCGGCGCTTGCCAGGCGAGTAACAGAAGGAGAATCAGGGTGAGAGGTTTAAAGACCCAGCGCTGCCACGCTGGCCCACGATACGATGCGTCCACAAATAGCCATGCGGAAAGACAGACAGCGATAAACGACCAAAGCATCTTAGTTCCTTGAATTCGTTATTTTTTCGCGAGCGGTATGCTCACGGCCCTGTTGTCCAGTGTAGAGGTCGGCGCAGGCAGATGACAACACCATAACGGGCAGGGTATGCTTATTTCCGCATTTTCTGATGGGTTAAAATGATGAGTAAACCACCACTTTTTTTCATTGTTATCATTGGCTTGATTGTTATCGCCGCGTCGTTTCGCTTTGTTTCGCAGCGGCGAGAAAAAGCCGATAACGATGCCGCGCCATTGCAGCAAAAGCAGGTAGTGGTGAGCAATAAGCGCGAAAAGCCGATCAACGATCGGCGCTCGCGTCAGCAGCAGGTGACGCCAGCGGGCACCAGTATGCGCTATGAGGTTAGCTTTAAACCGCAACACGGCGGGCTTGAGCAGACGTTTCGTCTGGATGCCCAACAGTACCATGCGTTAACGGTCGGGGATAAAGGCACGCTGAGCTACAAAGGTTCGCGGTTTGAGGGCTTTAAGCCTGGGCAATAACGCCGATCGGCACTGTGTTTATAGCGCCAGTGCCGACAATAAATTCAACTGAAATATATAATGCCTTTCAAATATGGCTGCTATTTATTTTTCTGTGGTAATACCTTTGGTGTTATATTTTTTGTGTGACTAAAATATCGGTCATATCACTATTCTGCTATCCGCTTTTCACTATCCTACTATTGCAACGCTATCGCAGATATATATGAATATAATTTAAAAAGCTAAGGGATTTATATGGCGAATACAATGTGGTTGGCCTTGAATGGGCAGGCGCAGGGGTTGATTTCTGCTGGATGTGCCTCGGTAAATTCGATAGGAAATAAATCACAATCCGCCCATCGTGATCAGATAATGGTAATGACAGTTAATCATGGCATGAGTCGGGCACAAAATGTGAACCATCAATGTTTGACGTTTATTAAGCCAGTAGATAAATCCTCGCCGTTATTAGGGAAAGCCATAACTGACAATGAAACATTGAACTGTGAATTTAGTTTCTATCGCACGAGTCCGGCGGGTTTAAATGAGTGTTATTACGCGATAAAACTTATCAATGCCAGAATATCCAGCATCCATTTACAGGTGCCTCATACTATCGATGACAGTGCGGGTCAGCCAGAAGAAGTCATTGAGCTGTCGTATGAGTCAATTACCTGGGAGCACATTATGACGGGAACCAGCGCATACAGCCTTTGGGATGAGCGAATTTATTAAGGGATAATGATGGAAAAGTATTATGACTGGATAGGAAATCACCGTGAAGATATTCTTAGAGGAAATAACTGGCAACGTAATCAGCGTGTCGAGAATGAAATCAGAACGCTAAAAAATAACCTGAACAACAATCCTCAACACATCATGCTGCTGACGCCTGAGGAGGCTCAGGGCGTAATTGACGATTTGCTGGGCAGTAAACCCGTCAGTTTTTCGACGAATTATGCCGGTAACATTAAAGATACGGTTTCTGCTACTAAAAACCTGTCAAAGCTTTTTTCTTATCAGCAAGCCGGGAAGATTGTCTTCACCTTAAAAGGCCTTGGGATTAAAGCAACGCAGTATGCTTATCAGGGAAAGCTGTATGTGAAGATTACAGGTTACCCTTCTTTGCGACGCATCCTTAATGGAACCCGTTACCGGATTAATCATCCTAAGGTACTTGAAGTGGGCATTGGCCGCGCCGGATTTCGAAATGGCATAATGTCAGGGGCCAGATTCTGCATCTGGTTTTCCGCATGCTGGCGGTTGATTGAGTTGGTCTTTAAATCCGACCATGACGTCGCCGCACTGCTGGGGAACGTGACGATGGATGTGGCGAAGGTGATTGTGAGTATTTTTGTCTCGCAATCAGCGGGTAATGCTCTTAGGTTAGCCGTACCGCTATTGTTCTCTAGCGGGGCCGTTCCGGTTTGGGGAGAAATCGTCGTTGTCGTTGCATTAGGTTTTTTCATTGCCTGGACTTTGAATGAGGTGGACAAAAAATATGAGCTCTCAGACAAACTTATAGCGTGTATTCGTCAGGGATTTAAAGAACGGCAAAGAATTGAAGAGTGGAACGCCCAGCGCCTGGGGTACAGAAGCTCCCTTTACGGCGGAATTTATTGATATGAATGTTAATATTAATCTGGAGAATCTTAAGAAAAGGTGCTGCCTGTTTCTTTGTATGTTCTTTTTTGGGGGGATGACCTGGGGTTTTTATATTGCCAGCGTACCGGATCTCACCGATCTGGTTGAATCAAGAAGCATCGTCTATTTTTTCTGGGGTTCATTTTGCATGTTATTCATGGTTCCGGTGATGGGTTGCCTTGCTTTAGGTATTGCCTACCTGGCCTTTGCGAAAAGCATGCAGCCGCTCAAATTCTTCGACAGGACATTTACCATTGTTTTCCACGTCGCGGGGGTAGGGTTTGTTGTTGGTAATATCCTCTCTTTTATTGTTCTTTTTTATCCCCTCGGCACTAATTATGTCTTATGTGAGCGCTCAGGCCCGACGTCTGGCACCTATTACACCAGGACCGAAGAGATTTGCGAGCAGGTGAAATATCTGCTCAAAACAAAATACAGCGATATTGAAAAACTGAACGACACACTGGACGGCAAACCAAAGCAGCAATAGCGTTTTTTGGCCCGGCTCGCCACGCGCCGCCGGGCCAAAAGATCACGGTTACTTCTTCAACTGATCTTTAATCTTCTTCTGCCACACCAGCAGCTCAAACACGCCGAACAGGAAAATGCGGATTTTCTCGCCGGTGGTCATCTGCGGGCCATCTTTAGGCATGGTGCTTTTTAACAGCGCCAGCTGCATACCGTGCATCAGCACCATAAAGACCAGTGCGACGTTAACGAAGATGTTGAGCGGGCGTGGAAAGGGTTGGAAAATATTAAGAATTAAAAATGCCCAGACGCACAGCATCAGTAATCGACCCAGATTAATCAGCATCGCTTTCTCCTTGTGCTTCCCGTTGATACAGGCGGTATGCGACCTGCCCGGCCACTTTTTCACGATACAACGACCAGTTTGCCGGGACGGGCGGCAGACCGTTTTCGACTTCGCTTTCAACGTAAATATACGCGTCATCAGCCAGCCAGCCGTGCGTTTCCAGCAGGCTTAACGTCTCTTCCAGCAGCCCTTTGCGAAACGGGGGATCGACAAACACCACGTTGTGCGGCGTACCGGTCTGCGCCAGAAAGGCCAGCGTATTGGCGTTGACCACGCGGGCGTTGCCTGCCTTTAGCGTAGCAAGATTCTTTTGTAACTGCTGTGACACGGCGCGATCCATCTCCAGCAACGTCGCGCCCGCCGCATAGCGGGAAAGCGCTTCCAGCCCCAGCGCGCCGCTTCCGGCGAAACAATCCAGACAGTGGGCGTCTACCATGACCGGCGCCAGCCAGTTAAACAGCGTCTCGCGAACCCGGTCGGTTGTCGGGCGCAGCCCTGGGCTGTCGGGAACCGGAAGTTTACGGCCCCGCCATTGTCCGCCAATAATGCGGATTTGACCGCTGCCAGAGTGATTCGGTTTTTTCATTTCTATTGCTCAATCCGCTGCTGACGTGTCATTCCAGGCGGTGATGTGAATTAAGTTAAGTGGTAGACTATTTCATCATTTTTTTAGCTTCCATGTATATAGCGCCAGATATTAACCGCGAGGAGTACAGTCGCAGATGGCAAAACAGAAAAAACGTGGCTTCTTTTCCTGGCTGGGCTTTGGTGAAAAAGAGCAGGAACAGGAACAAAAAACCGAAGAACAACAGCGTGTTGAAGAACAGTTAGCGCCAGAGACGCCGGTTGAGACGGCGGCAGACGCCGACGCGGAAACGCACGCCCACGGCAAGGCGGAGACCGACGCTTTCGCCGAAGCCGTGGTGAACGTCACCGAACAGGTTCAGGAAAGCGAAAAACCGCAGCCGGTTGAGCCAGAGCCTGTCGTAGAGCCTGTTGTTGACCCCGTGGTTGAAGAAGACATCGTTGAGCCGCAGGCGGTGGTGGAACATGAAGAACTGCCGCTGCCGGAGGAGGTGAACGTCGAAGAGACGTCGCCTGAAGAGTGGCAGGCCGAAGCGGAAACGGTAGAGATCGTGGAGGCGGTAGAAGAAGAAGAGGCGCAAAACGAACCGCAACTGACCGACGAAGAACGGGAAGCGCAGGCGCTGGCGGTGGAAGCGGCGGAAGACGCGGTGGTTGTCGTGCCGGCGGCAGAAGAAGAGACGCCGGTTGAGGAGGTGATTCAGGAGCAAGAGAAGCCGACAAAAGAGGGTTTCTTTGCGCGCCTGAAACGTAGTCTTCTGAAAACAAAAGAAAATCTCGGTTCAGGATTTATCAGTCTGTTCCGTGGTAAGAAAATCGACGATGATCTGTTTGAAGAACTGGAAGAGCAGTTGCTGATTGCCGATGTGGGCGTGGAAACCACTCGCAAGATCATCGCTAACCTGACAGAGGGCGCCAGCCGCAAACAGCTGCATGACGCCGAAGCGCTGTATGGCCTGCTGAAAGACGAGATGGGCGATATCCTCGCAAAAGTTGACGAACCGCTTAATATTGAAGGCAAAACGCCATTTGTTATTCTGATGGTTGGCGTTAACGGCGTGGGGAAAACCACCACGATCGGTAAGCTGGCGCGTCAGTTCGAGCAGCAGGGCAAATCCGTGATGCTGGCGGCGGGGGATACCTTCCGTGCGGCGGCGGTAGAGCAGTTGCAGGTCTGGGGCCAGCGTAACAACATTCCGGTTATCGCCCAGCATACCGGCGCGGATTCCGCTTCCGTTATCTTTGACGCCATCCAGGCGGCGAAAGCGCGTAATGTGGATGTGCTGATTGCCGATACCGCGGGTCGCTTGCAGAACAAAGCGCACCTGATGGAAGAACTGAAAAAAATCGTTCGCGTGATGAAGAAACTCGACGAAGATGCGCCGCATGAAGTGATGCTGACCATCGACGCCAGCACCGGGCAGAATGCGATAAGCCAGGCCAAACTGTTCCATGAAGCGGTTGGCCTGACCGGTATCACCCTGACCAAGCTGGATGGCACGGCGAAGGGTGGGGTTATCTTCTCGGTTGCCGATCAGTTTGGCATTCCTATCCGCTATATTGGTGTGGGCGAACGTATCGAGGATTTACGTCCGTTTAAGGCGGACGATTTTATAGAGGCACTTTTTGCCCGAGAGGATTAACAATGATTCGCTTTGAACATGTCAGCAAGGCCTATCTCGGTGGGAGACAAGCGCTGCAAGGAGTCACATTCCACATGCAGCCAGGCGAGATGGCGTTTCTGACCGGCCACTCAGGCGCGGGGAAAAGTACCCTGCTGAAGCTTATCTGTGGGATTGAACGGCCGAGCGCCGGGAAAATCTTCTTCAGCGGGCATGACATTACGCGCCTGAAAAACCGTGAAGTGCCGTTTCTGCGTCGTCAGATCGGAATGATTTTCCAGGATCACCACCTGCTGATGGATCGTACGGTCTATGACAACGTGGCGATCCCGTTGATTATCGCTGGCGCCAGCGGGGACGACATCCGTCGTCGTGTGTCGGCGGCGCTGGATAAAGTCGGGCTGCTGGACAAAGCGAGGAATTTTCCCATTCAACTCTCTGGCGGTGAGCAGCAGCGCGTGGGGATTGCCCGTGCGGTGGTGAACAAGCCTGCGGTGCTGCTGGCGGATGAACCGACCGGGAACCTGGATGATGCCTTATCGGAAGGGATTTTACGTCTGTTTGAAGAGTTTAACCGCGTTGGGGTGACGGTATTGATGGCGACGCACGACATCGGGCTTATCTCCCGTCGTTCGTACCGTATGCTCACCCTGAGCGAAGGTCATTTGCATGGAGGCCTGGTCAGTGAATAAGCGTGACGCTATCAACCAAATCAGGCAGTTTGGCGGCAGACTGGACCGTTTTCGTAAATCTGGCGGTTCGTCCGGCGACGGCGGCCGCAATGCGCCGAGACGCGCAAAACCCTCGCCAAAGCCGAACTCGCGTAAAACCAACGTCTTTAACGAGCAGGTGCGCTATGCGTTCCAGGGCGCGTTACAGGATCTGAAAAGCAAGCCGCTGGCGACGTTTCTGACGGTGATGGTGATTGCCATCTCTCTGACGCTGCCAAGCGTCTGCTACATGGTCTATAAGAACGTCAACCAGGCGGCGACGCAGTACTATCCGTCCCCGCAGATCACCGTTTACCTGCAAAAGACGCTGGATGACGACGCGGCCGCCGGGGTGGTCGCACAGCTCCAGGCCGAGCAGGGGGTGGAGAAGGTCAACTATCTCTCCCGCGACGATGCGTTGGGCGAGTTCCGCAACTGGTCCGGCTTTGGCGGCGCGCTGGACATGCTGGAAGAGAATCCGCTTCCGGCAGTGGCGGTGGTGATCCCGAAACTGGATTTCCAGGGAACGGAGTCGCTGAATACGCTACGCGATCGCATCTCGCAGATTAACGGCATTGATGAAGTGCGTATGGATGACAGCTGGTTTGCCCGTCTGGCGGCGCTGACCGGGCTGGTAGGGCGCGTTTCCGCGATGATCGGCGTGCTGATGGTGGCGGCGGTGTTCCTCGTCATCGGCAACAGCGTGCGCCTGAGCATTTTCGCCCGCCGTGACACCATCAACGTGCAGAAACTGATTGGCGCGACGGATGGATTTATCCTGCGACCATTCCTGTACGGCGGCGCGCTGCTCGGTTTTTCAGGGGCATTTCTTTCACTGATTTTGTCAGAAATTTTGGTGATGCGCTTGTCGTCAGCGGTGACGGAAGTGGCGCAGGTTTTCGGAACGAAGTTTGATATCAATGGCTTATCGTTCGATGAGTGCCTGTTGCTGCTGCTGGTGTGCTCGATGATCGGCTGGGTTGCGGCGTGGCTTGCCACTGTGCAACATTTACGTCACTTTACTCCCGATTAATAAAAGCGTGGTATACTCTTTCCCTGCAATGAGTTCCCGTTCGCAGGGAAAGAGCATCAAAACATCTCATCCCCTGCCCACAGTGTTTTTTCATAGCGGTGTCACATTTTGTGCGTAATTTATTCACAACGTTGCATTGAACTTGTGGATAAAATCACTGTCTGATAAAAGAGTGAGTGCTATTCTCGTTGCTCATAAACGCTGGCACGTTTGTTGCTCATTTGCAGTGCCAGACGATATAAATTGAGAGGATTTGAATGACCAAAGAAATGCAAAATTTAGCTTTAGCCCCTGTTGGTAACCTGGAATCTTACATCCGGGCTGCAAACGCGTGGCCGATGTTATCGGCTGACGAAGAACGGGCACTGGCTGAAAAGCTGCATTACCAGGGCGATCTGGAAGCAGCTAAGACGCTGATTCTGTCTCACCTGCGCTTTGTTGTTCATGTTGCTCGTAACTATGCGGGCTATGGCCTGCCGCAGGCGGATCTGATTCAGGAAGGTAACATCGGCCTGATGAAAGCCGTGCGCCGTTTTAACCCGGAAGTGGGTGTGCGCCTGGTTTCTTTCGCCGTGCACTGGATCAAAGCGGAGATCCACGAATACGTATTGCGTAACTGGCGTATCGTTAAAGTCGCAACCACTAAAGCACAGCGTAAGCTGTTCTTTAACCTGCGTAAAACCAAGCAGCGTCTGGGCTGGTTTAATCAGGATGAAGTGGAAATGGTGGCGCGCGAACTGGGCGTAACCAGCAAAGACGTTCGCGAGATGGAATCCCGTATGGCGGCGCAGGACATGACGTTTGACATGTCTTCGGACGACGAGTCTGACAGCCAGCCGATGGCGCCAGTGCTGTATTTGCAGGATAAAACCTCTAACTTTGCCGACGGCATTGAAGAGGATAACTGGGAAGATCAGGCGGCAAACAAACTGACCCACGCAATGGAAGGTCTGGACGAGCGTAGCCAGGACATCATTCGCGCCCGTTGGCTGGACGAAGATAATAAGTCCACGCTACAGGAACTGGCCGATCGCTATGGCGTTTCTGCTGAACGTGTACGCCAGCTTGAAAAGAACGCGATGAAGAAACTGCGCGCCGCTATCGAAGCGTAATTTCCGCGAAGTGCCCGAAAAATCCTGGATGAGAATCCGGGGTTTTTTGTTTTCCAGGCCGGATAAGGCACCGCCGCCATCCGGCAAACAGGCAAACATAAATGCCCGATGGCGCTTCGCTTATCGGGCTACGGGGATAACGCTTTTTTTCTCCCCCGCTCTGGCGAATTCTTCCCCCCTGGCAAACACTTACCGATGGGTTGTGCGCATCTTAGGGGGAGAAGGTGAAAAATAACGAACTGAATGAAAGACGGTTGCAGGCGACGCCGCGCGGCATCGGGGTGATGTGCGGTTTCTATGCCGACAGAGCGGAAAACGCCACGCTGTGGGATATTGAAGGCAATGAGGTGATTGATTTCGCCGCCGGAATTGCCGTGTTGAACACCGGGCACCGTCATCCAAAAGTCATCGCGGCAATTGAAAAACAGCTCCAGTCATTTACCCATACCGCGTATCAAATCGTGCCTTATGCAAGCTACGTTACGCTTGCCGAGCGTATTAACAAGCGCGTGCCGATCAACGGCCCGGCGAAAACGGCTTTCTTCTCTACCGGCGCGGAGGCGGTCGAAAACGCGGTGAAAATTGCGCGCGCCTGTACCCGGCGACCGGGGCTGATTACCTTTGGCGGCGCGTTTCACGGGCGAACCTTTATGACGATGGCGCTCACCGGTAAGGTCGCACCCTACAAAACTGGCTTTGGGCCGTTCCCGGGATCGGTCTATCACGCGCAATATCCGAATCCTTTGCATGGCGTTACCACGGCGGATGCGCTGAACAGCCTCGAGCGGATTTTTAAAGCCGATATTGCGCCGGATCAGGTGGCGGCCATTATCCTGGAACCGGTGCAGGGGGAAGGGGGCTTTAACGTCGCGCCAACGGATTTCATGCAGGCGCTGCGTACGTTATGCGATACCCACGGCATCTTGCTGATCGCCGATGAAGTGCAGACCGGTTTTGCCCGTACAGGCAAACTGTTTGCGATGGAGCACCACGGCGTTCAGCCGGATCTCATCACGATGGCCAAAAGTCTGGCTGGCGGTATGCCGCTGTCGGCGGTATCCGGTCGCGCCGAGGTGATGGATGCGCCAGCGCCGGGCGGTCTTGGCGGCACCTACGCCGGAAACCCGCTGGCGGTGGCCGCCGCGCATGCGGTGCTTGATGTGATTGAAGAAGACGATCTCTGCACTCGCGCCACGCAGCTTGGTCAGCATCTGGTTGAGGTGTTGAACAAAGCGAAAGCCGCCTGCCTGTCCATTGCCGAGATCCGCGCGCAGGGCTCGATGGTGGCGGTAGAGTTTACCGATCCGCAAACCGGCCAGCCGTCCCCGGAATTTACCCGACAGGTGCAGGATCGCGCATTGCAGGAGGGTCTGCTGCTGCTCAGCTGCGGTGTTTACGGCAACGTGATCCGCTTCCTCTATCCGCTGACGATCCCCGATGCGCAGTTCCGTAAAGCGCTGGAGATCATTACGCGTTCGCTGACACGATAAACCGACGCCGCCCGTTGCGGCGGCGCCCCGTTTTGTCATCAACTTGTTATCTGACTGTCAAATTAGCTATTCCAAAATCATAAAAATCGGGTATGTTTTAGCAGAGTATGCTGCTAAAGCACGGGTGGCTTACCATTAATTGAAATAAAGTGCTGAACAACAACATCACAACATACGTAATAACCACAATAATGGGGATTCTCAGGATGAATATGAAGGGTAAAGCGTTATTGGCAGGATGTATCGCCCTGTCTTTGAGCAATATGGCGTTTGCTAAGGATATCAAAGTGGCCGTTGTCGGCGCGATGTCCGGCCCGGTAGCGCAGTACGGCGATCAGGAATTTACCGGCGCGGAGCAGGCGATTGCCGATATCAACGCGAAAGGCGGCATCAAGGGCGATAAGCTGGTTGCCGTGAAATATGATGATGCCTGCGACCCGAAACAAGCGGTAGCCGTAGCCAACAAAGTGGTCAACGACGGCATTAAATATGTTATCGGCCACCTGTGCTCCTCATCCACGCAGCCTGCGTCCGATATCTATGAAGACGAAGGCATTCTGATGATTACTCCGGCTGCGACCGCACCGGAACTGACCGCGCGCGGTTATCAGCTGATCCTGCGCACCACCGGTCTGGACTCCGATCAGGGGCCGACGGCGGCGAAATATATTCTGGAAAGCGTGAAGCCGCAGCGCATCGCCATTATTCACGATAAGCAGCAGTACGGTGAAGGCCTGGCGCGCGCGGTGCAGGATGGCCTGAAAAAAGGCAACGCCAACGTGGTGTTCTTCGACGGGATTACCGCCGGCGAGAAAGATTTCTCCACCCTGGTGGCGCGCCTGAAGAAAGAGAACATCGACTTTGTGTATTACGGCGGCTACCACCCTGAGATGGGGCAGATCCTGCGCCAGGCTCGCGCTGCTGGCCTGAAAACGAAGTTTATGGGGCCGGAAGGGGTAGCGAACGTGTCGCTGTCTAACATTGCCGGTGAGTCTGCCGAGGGGATGCTGGTCACCAAGCCGAAGAACTACGATCAGGTTCCGGCAAACAAACCGATTGTAGACGCGATCAAAGCGAAGAAACAGGACCCAAGCGGCGCGTTTGTGTGGACCACTTACGCGGCGTTGCAGTCATTGCAGGCGGCTCTGAATCAGTCCGACGATCCGGCTGAAATCGCCAAATACCTGAAAGCGAATACCGTGGAAACCGTTATGGGGCCGTTGTCCTGGGATGAGAAGGGCGATCTGAAAGGCTTTGAGTTCGGCGTCTTTACCTGGCATGCCGACGGTACGGCAACCGACGCCAGATAATTGAGTGCCGCCGGGTGGCGGCTTCGCCTTACCCGGCCCGCATGCCTGGAAAATTGCGTGAGAGTTGCGAAACACGTAGGCCGGATAAGCGTTAGCGCCATCCGGCTTTTTTATTACCGTTTTTCCCAGCCGTCCGCCTGCGCCGTAAACCCTAATGCCTGCATAAACGCCGCCATTACGCCTCGCTCTTCGACGCCGACATCTGCCATCCACCAGGCTGAAACGCCCGGATTATTGCGGATCACCTCTTCCACCAGATACTGCCCCACGCCGCGACGACGCGTGATCTCGCGAACCCGCAATGAATCCAGCGCGCCTTGCGTACCGCTTAGCGTTACCCGCACAGCGCCCAACAGACGCTCATTGAAACGCGCTGCGTAGATCCGGTGAGTATCATCTACGCTTAAAGACGAGGCGGAGTATTCCGGCCAGATTTTACCCAGATCGATGAGATCCTGGGCGCTAAAGTTTTCTAAACGAACGATGGTCAGCTTCATCGACAGCATGTCCAAATCACCAAAGAGAGAACCAGTGTACCGAAATAATGTGTTCCGACACTTTCTCTTTTTTATTTCATTTACCAGGCGATTAGTTTTTTGGCAACGATAAGTACAGTTTGAAACATCAGAGAATGAAAAACAGGCAGGATAATCCCCTGGAAGGCAGCGTTTTATTCCGCCCTTTGTACCGTTATTTTATGCTGACAAGTGCGCTTTTTTTTGTTTATCTATAGCTGAAATCAGAATATTATCTTTTCTTAATCGACTGAAAAATAGAGTGTTTGCTCTGATTTTGCATAAAAAGCTGTGCTAAACCATTAATGCAACAGGTAAAAATAGCATAGTTCAAAAAAAGCACAGTCTGCTTTTTAACCACATAAATACAAAATATATACACAAAATCATTCAAGGTGCATCAAGGCGGCAAGAGCGTGAATCCCCAGGTGCTTACATAAGTTAGTGACTGGGGTGAACGCACGTAGCCAACACCGGGGCAGCTTGAAGGATGAAGTGTAATAACGTCACGAATGGGGATTCAGTAAATGAAACGGAATGCGAAAACGATCATCGCAGGAGTGGTTGCACTGGCGATGTCGCATACGGCAATGGCGGACGATATTAAAGTCGCCGTTGTCGGGGCGATGTCCGGCCCGGTAGCGCAGTGGGGCGATATGGAATTTAACGGCGCTCGTCAGGCCATTAAAGACATCAACGCCAAAGGCGGCATCAAAGGCGATAAGCTGGTGGGCGTTGAGTATGACGACGCCTGTGACCCGAAACAGGCTGTCGCGGTGGCGAACAAAATCGTCAACGACGGCATTCAGTACGTTATCGGCCACCTGTGCTCCTCTTCCACACAGCCCGCGTCTGATATCTATGAAGATGAAGGCATCCTGATGATCTCCCCGGGTGCCACAAACCCGGAACTGACGCAGCGCGGCTACGAACACATCATGCGTACGGCGGGCCTGGACTCCTCCCAGGGGCCAACGGCGGCGAAATACATTCTTGAGAAAGTGAAGCCGCAGCGTATCGCCATTATTCACGATAAGCAGCAGTACGGTGAAGGTCTGGCGCGTTCCGTACAGGACAGCCTGAAAGCGGGCAACGCCAATATCGTGTTCTTTGACGGGATTACCGCTGGCGAGAAAGACTTTTCCGCGCTGATTGCCCGCCTGCAAAAAGAGAATATCGACTTCGTTTATTACGGCGGTTACTACCCGGAAATGGGCCAGATGCTGCGCCAGGCGCGCGCTATCGGCCTGAAAACCCAGTTTATGGGACCAGAGGGCGTGGGCAATGCCTCACTGTCCAACATCGCTGGCGCGGCGGCAGAAGGCATGCTGGTGACGATGCCAAAACGCTATGACCAGGACCCGGCGAACAAAGGCATTGTCGATGCCCTTAAAGCCGACAAAAAAGATCCTACCGGCCCTTACGTGTGGATCACCTACGCTGCGGTGCAGTCGCTGGCAACCGCAATGGATCGTACCGGCAGCAAAGCGCCGCTCGATCTGGTGAAAGATCTGAAAGCACACGGGGCTGATACCGTGATTGGGCCGCTGAACTGGGATGAAAAAGGCGATCTGAAGGGATTTGAGTTTGGTGTCTTCCAGTGGCATGCCGACGGCTCATCGACCGTTGCCAAATAACGCCTGAAGACAAGTTATCCCTCCGCCCGCGCAAAACGGGCGGGTTGAGAAAGGTTACCTTATGTCCGAGCAGTTTCTCTATTTCTTGCAGCAGATGTTTAACGGCGTCACGCTGGGAAGCACCTATGCGCTGATCGCTATCGGCTATACGATGGTTTACGGCATTATCGGCATGATCAACTTCGCCCACGGCGAGGTCTATATGATCGGCAGCTATGTCTCTTTCATGATCATCGCCGCGCTGATGATGATGGGCATTGATACCAGCTGGCTGCTGGTCGCCGCCGGGTTCGTCGGGGCTATCATTATCGCCAGCGCCTATGGCTGGAGTATTGAACGGGTGGCCTATCGGCCAGTGCGCAGTTCCAAGCGACTGATTGCGCTCATCTCCGCGATCGGGATGTCTATTTTCCTGCAAAACTACGTCAGTCTTACCGAAGGTTCGCGTGACGTGGCGCTCCCCAGTTTGTTTAACGGCCAGTGGATTATCGGCAGCAGCGAGAACTTCGCCGCCAGCATTACCACCATGCAGTTGGTCATCTGGATTGTCACTTTCCTGGCGATGCTGGCGCTGACGCTGTTCATCCGTTACTCCCGTATGGGACGCGCCTGCCGCGCCTGTGCGGAAGACCTGAAAATGGCGAGTCTGCTGGGCATTAATACCGACCGCGTGATTGCGCTGACCTTTGTGATTGGCGCGGCGATGGCGGCGGTGGCGGGCGTGCTGCTCGGTCAGTTCTATGGCGTTATCAACCCGTATATTGGCTTTATGGCCGGGATGAAGGCCTTCACCGCCGCGGTGCTTGGCGGCATCGGCAGCATTCCTGGCGCGATGATTGGCGGCCTGATTCTGGGCGTCGCCGAAGCGCTCTCCTCTGCGTACCTGAGTACCGAATATAAAGATGTGGTGTCGTTTGCGCTGCTGATTCTGGTGCTGCTGGTCATGCCGACCGGTATCCTGGGCCGCCCGGAGGTAGAGAAAGTATGAAACCGATGCATTTTGCGATGGCGCTGCTCTCTGCCGCCATGTTCTTCGTACTGGCGGGCGTCTTTATGGGCGTTCAACTGGAACTCGATGGCACCAAACTGGTGGTGGGGACTGCTGCGGATATTCGCTGGCAGTGGGTGTTTATCGGTACTGCCGTGGTCTTTTTCTTCCAGTTGCTGCGACCGATTTTCCAGAAAAGCCTGAAGGGCATTTCCGGGCCTAAATTTGTTCTGCCAGCGATTGATGGCTCAACCGTGAAGCAGAAGCTATTCCTGATTGCGCTGCTGGTCATCGCCGTCGTGTGGCCGTTTATGGTGTCGCGCGGCACCGTTGATATCGCCACGCTGACCATGATTTACATCATCCTCGGTCTTGGGCTGAACGTGGTGGTGGGGTTGTCTGGTCTGCTGGTGCTGGGCTACGGCGGTTTCTACGCCATTGGCGCGTATACCTTCGCGTTGCTGAACCACTATTACGGTCTGGGGTTCTGGACCTGCCTGCCGCTGGCGGGGCTGGTTGCAGCGGCGGCGGGATTCCTGCTCGGCTTCCCGGTATTGCGCCTGCGCGGCGACTACCTGGCGATTGTGACCTTAGGCTTTGGCGAGATTGTGCGCATCCTGCTGCTCAATAACACTGAAGTGACCGGCGGGCCGAACGGTATCAGCCAGATCCCGAAACCGACATTCTTTGGTCTGGAGTTCAGCCGTACCGCCCGTGAAGGCGGTTGGGATACCTTTAGTAACTTCTTCGGCGTGAAATACGATCCATCCGACCGCGTGATTTGGCTCTACCTGGTGGCGTTGCTGCTGGTCGTCTTCTCGCTGTTTGTGATCAACCGTCTGCTGCGTATGCCGCTGGGGCGGGCATGGGAAGCGCTGCGTGAAGATGAAATTGCCTGCCGTTCATTAGGCTTAAGCCCGACGCGCATTAAGCTGACGGCGTTTACCATCAGCGCCGCGTTTGCGGGGTTCGCCGGAACGCTGTTTGCCGCGCGCCAGGGCTTTGTCAGCCCGGAGTCGTTCACCTTCGCCGAATCCGCTTTTGTACTGGCGATTGTGGTGCTTGGCGGCATGGGTTCGCAGTTCGCCGTTATTCTCGCCGCTATCCTGCTGGTGGTATCGCGCGAGCTGATGCGTGACTTCAACGAATACAGCATGTTGATGCTTGGTGGTTTGATGGTACTGATGATGATCTGGCGTCCGCAGGGCTTGCTGCCGATGACCCGTCCGCAGTTGAAACTGAAAAACGGGGAAGCGAAAGGAGAGCAGGCATGAGTCAGCCATTATTATCCGTTAACGGCCTGATGATGCGCTTTGGCGGTCTGCTGGCGGTAAACAACGTTGAACTGGAGTTGCATCCACGCGAAATCGTCTCATTGATCGGGCCAAACGGCGCCGGGAAAACCACGGTCTTTAACTGCCTGACCGGTTTCTATAAACCGACCGGCGGCACCATTATGCTGCGCGATCAGCATCTGGAAGGGCTGCCGGGTCAGCAGATTGCCCGTATGGGCGTGGTGCGTACCTTCCAGCACGTCCGCCTGTTCCGTGAGATGACGGTGATTGAAAACCTGCTGGTTGCGCAACATCAGCAGTTGAAAACCGGCGTCTTTTCGGGCCTGTTGAAGACTCCGGCGTTCCGTCGGGCGCAGAGTGAAGCGCTCGATCGCGCCGCCACCTGGCTGGAGCGTATCGGCCTGCTGGAGCACGCCAACCGCCAGGCCAGCAACCTGGCTTACGGCGACCAGCGTCGTCTGGAGATCGCCCGCTGCATGGTGACGCAGCCGGAGATCCTGATGCTGGATGAACCGGCGGCGGGTCTGAACCCGAAAGAGACCAAAGAGCTGGACGAATTAATTGCGGAGCTGCGTAATCATCACAACACCACCATTCTGCTGATTGAGCATGATATGAAGCTGGTGATGGGGATTTCCGATCGCATTTACGTGGTGAACCAGGGAACGCCGCTGGCGAACGGGACGCCGGAAGAAGTTCGCAACAACCCGGACGTGATCCGCGCCTATTTAGGTGAAGCATAATGGTGGTGACGCATAAGATGGAAAAAGTCATGTTGTCCTTTGACAAAGTCAGTGCCCACTACGGCAAAATCCAGGCGCTGCACGAGGTGAGCCTGCATATTCGTCAGGGAGAAATCGTCACCCTGATTGGCGCCAACGGCGCGGGTAAAACCACGCTGCTCGGCACGTTATGCGGCGATCCGCGCGCCACCAGTGGTCGGATTGTGTTTGATGGTAAAGACATTACCGACTGGCAGACGGCGAAAATCATGCGTGAAGCGGTGGCGATTGTCCCGGAAGGGCGTCGCGTCTTTTCCCGTATGACGGTAGAAGAGAACCTGGCAATGGGCGGTTTTTTCGCCGAGCGCGACCAGTTTCAGGAGCGCATTAAGTGGGTTTACGCGCTGTTCCCGCGTTTGCATGAGCGTCGTATCCAGCGTGCAGGCACCATGTCCGGCGGTGAACAGCAGATGCTGGCGATTGGCCGTGCATTGATGAGCCAGCCGCGTTTGCTGCTGTTGGATGAGCCGTCCCTGGGTCTGGCGCCGATCATTATCCAGCAGATTTTCGATACCATCGAACAGCTGCGCGAGCAGGGAATGACCATCTTCCTCGTCGAGCAGAACGCGAATCAGGCGCTGAAGCTGGCGGATCGCGGCTACGTGCTGGAAAACGGTCATGTGGTGCTGGAAGATACCGGCGATGCGTTGCTGGCCAACGAAGCGGTGCGCAGCGCATACCTCGGAGGCTGAACCGTCTGTGTGCCCGGTGGCGCTACGCTTACCGGGCCTACTCGATCCTGTAGGCCGGGTAAGGCGAAGCCGCCACCCGGCTTTTTGTTTTTTGTACGTTTTAGTTGTACAATTTATGCGTACTTAAAAGGAGGCTATATGCGTACAATGAACTATAGTGAGGTACGGCAGAACCTTGCCTCTGTGCTTGATTCTGCTGCCACGGGTACGCCGGTGACGATTACGCGTCGGGGGCATAAATCTGCGGTTATCATCAGCGCAGAAGAATTTGAACGTTATCAGACAGCAAAACTGGATGCTGAATTTGATGCCATCATGGGCGTTCACGGCGACGAATTAAGGGAACTGGCCGATAAATGACACTTCAATTTATCTCAGCGGAAGAGATAATCCGTTTTCATGACAAATTATTGAGCGTAACGCCCGGCGTTCCGGGAATGCCGGACCCTGGGCGGGCTGAAGCGCTGTTGTACCGTGTTTTAAATAAATACGAATACGAAAGTATTACCGATGTCTGGATCCTTGCGGCGATGCATCTACTCGCTATTTCTCGTGGACATATTTTTAACGATGGTAATAAGAGAACAGCATTATTCATCACATTGCTGTTTCTCAAACGTAACGGTATCTTTCTGGCTGCTAATCCCGATTATGTTGATATGACAGTCGAAGCTGCCGCAGGACGTCTGTCGCTAGAGGAAATTGTACAGCGTTTGCGTCGGTAGCCGCCGCCCGGTGGCGCTACGCTTACCGGGCCTACATATTATCTTCACCATTCCATCATCTTCTTATCATCCTGCTGACGTTTGGCTGTCATTTATTTGTAACTAAAAAGTTATTTTTCTGTCATTCGCGCATGTCATGTTACCTCGCGAGCATAAAACGCGTGATATCGCGCATCCGGCACAACAAGAGAGATAAGCGAATGACATCGTTACGACATACAGCGTTAGGACTGGCGTTAAGCCTGGCATTCGTGGGAAACGCCATGGCCGTTACCACCATTCCATTCTGGCATTCTATGGAAGGCGAGCTGGGGAAAGAGGTTGATTCTCTGGCGCAACGTTTCAATGCGGCCAATCCTGATTACAAGATTGTGCCGGTGTATAAGGGCAACTATGAACAGAGCCTGAGCGCGGGTATCGCCGCGTTTCGTACCGGCAACGCTCCGGCGCTGTTGCAGGTTTATGAAGTCGGCACCGCGACTATGATGGCGTCGAAAGCGATTAAACCGGTCTATGAAGTGTTCAGCGACGCGGGCATCAGTTTCGATGAGTCGCAGTTTGTACCGACGGTGTCCGGTTACTACACCGATTCCAAAAGCGGACATCTGTTGTCCCAGCCGTTTAACAGCTCCACGCCGGTGCTGTACTACAACAAAGACGCTTTCAAAAAGGCCGGTTTAGATCCAGAGCAGCCGCCGAAAACCTGGCAGGATCTGGCGGAGTACACCGAGAAGCTGAAGGCGGCGGGAATGAAGTGCGGCTACGCCAGCGGCTGGCAGGGCTGGATTCAGATTGAAAACTTCAGCGCCTGGCATGGTCTGCCGGTCGCCACCCAAAATAACGGCTTTGACGGTACTGACGCGGTGCTGGAATTTAACAAGCCGGAGCAGGTGAAACATATTGCGCTGCTGGAAGAACTGAATAAGAAGGGCGATTTCAGCTACTTCGGGCGTAAAGACGAATCCACTGAGAAGTTCTACAACGGCGATTGCGCCATCACCACCGCCTCTTCCGGTTCTCTGGCGGATATCCGCCACTATGCCAAATTTAATTACGGCGTAGGCATGATGCCTTATGACGCAGACGCCAAAGATGCGCCGCAAAACGCCATTATCGGCGGGGCGAGCCTGTGGGTGATGCAGGGTAAAGACAAAGAGACCTACACCGGCGTGGCGAAATTCCTCGACTTCCTGGCGAAGCCGGAAAATGCCGCTGAATGGCATCAGAAAACCGGCTATCTGCCGATCACCAAAGCGGCTTACGATCTGACCCGCGAGCAGGGATTCTATGACAAGAACCCTGGTGCGGATATTGCCACGCGCCAGATGCTGAACAAGCCGCCGTTGCCGTTCACCAAAGGTCTGCGTCTGGGCAACATGCCGCAGATCCGCACCATTGTGGATGAGGAGCTGGAAAGCGTGTGGACCGGGAAGAAATCCCCGCAGCAGGCGCTGGATGCCGCCGTTGAGCGTGGTAATCAGCTGCTGCGTCGCTTTGAGCAGTCAACGAAATCGTAACGCATGATATGCCCGGAGGCGCTGCGCTTACCGGGCCTACAAGACCGTAGGCCGGGTAAGGCGAAGCCGCCACCCGGCACTGTTCAGGAATCAAATCTTCATGTCATCATCCCGTCCGGTGTTTCGCTCGCGTTGGCTGCCGTATTTGCTGGTTGCGCCGCAACTGGCGATCACCGTCATTTTCTTTATCTGGCCTGCGGGCGAAGCGCTGTGGTATTCGCTGCAAAGCGTCGATCCGTTTGGGCTGTCTAGCCAGTTTGTCGGTCTGGATAACTTTGTCGCCTTATTCCATGACAGCTACTACCTCGACTCCTTCTGGACGACGATGAAATTCAGTGCGCTGGTGACGGTAAGCGGCCTGTTGGTCTCGCTGTTTTTCGCCGCGCTGGTGGATTACGTGGTACGCGCAAGCCGCCTGTATCAAACGCTGATGCTGCTGCCTTACGCCGTTGCGCCAGCGGTGGCCGCCGTACTGTGGATCTTCCTGTTCAACCCCGGGCGCGGGCTAATCACCCATTTTCTTGCCGGGTTCGGCTATGACTGGAACCATGCGCAACACAGCGGCCAGGCCATGTTTCTGGTGGTGTTCGCTTCAGTCTGGAAGCAGATTAGTTACAACTTCCTATTCTTTTTTGCCG
Organism: Citrobacter sp. CK191; assembly: GCF_030333435.1. Classification (NCBI taxonomy): domain Bacteria; kingdom Pseudomonadati; phylum Pseudomonadota; class Gammaproteobacteria; order Enterobacterales; family Enterobacteriaceae; genus Citrobacter; species Citrobacter sp. CK191. The sequence continues at coordinate 116,065 of NZ_JAOWFX010000021.1, forward strand.
CGTTGCAATCCATTCCCCGCTCGCTGACGGAAGCGGCAGCGATTGATGGGGCGGGTCCGGTTCGGCGCTTCTTTAAACTTTCGCTACCGCTGATTGCGCCGGTGAGTTTCTTCCTGCTGGTGGTCAATCTGGTGTATGCCTTCTTCGACACCTTCCCGGTGATTGACGCCGCTACCGCAGGCGGACCGGTACAGGCGACGACCACGCTGATTTATAAGATTTACCGCGAAGGCTTTGCCGGGCTGGATCTCTCCGCCTCTGCCGCACAGTCGGTGGTGCTGATGTTCCTCGTCATCATTCTGACGGTTATCCAGTTCCGCTATGTGGAAAGTAAGGTGCGTTACCAATGATTGAGAACCGTCGCGGGCTGACGATATTCAGCCACACTATGTTGATTCTGGGGATTGTGGTGATCCTGTTTCCCTTGTACGTCGCCTTTGTGGCGGCGACGCTGGACAACAGCGCGGTGTTCGATACGCCGATGACGCTCATCCCCGGAACGCATCTGCTGGAAAACATGGCAACGATCTGGGTTAACGGCGTGGGCGTGAACAGCGCGCCGTTCTGGCTGATGATGCTTAACAGTTTCATCATGGCTTTTGGCATTACGGTGGGGAAAATCACCGTTTCTATGCTGTCGGCGTTTGCCATTGTCTGGTTTCGTTTTCCGCTGCGTAATCTGTTTTTCTGGATGATCTTTATCACCCTGATGCTGCCGGTTGAGGTGCGTATTTTCCCGACGGTGGAAGTGATCGCCAATCTGAAAATGCTCGACAGCTACGCGGGTCTGACCCTGCCGCTGATGGCCTCAGCGACCGCCACCTTTCTGTTTCGCCAGTTCTTTATGACGCTGCCGGACGAGCTGATTGAAGCGGCGCGCATCGACGGCGCTTCACCGATGCGCTTTTTCCGCGACATCGTGCTACCGCTGTCAAAAACCAATCTCGCGGCGCTGTTCGTCATCACTTTCATCTACGGCTGGAACCAGTACCTGTGGCCGTTGCTGATTATTACCGACGTTGATCTCGGCACTGCCGTTGCGGGGATTAAAGGCATGATCGCCACCGGGGAAGGCACCACTCAGTGGAATCAGGTGATGGCGGCGATGCTGCTGACCCTGATTCCCCCCGTCGTTATCGTTTTAGCCATGCAGCGCGCGTTTGTACGCGGCCTGGTGGACAGTGAGAAGTAGGAAATTTTATGGCTGGTTTGAAATTACAGGCAGTAACCAAAAGCTGGGACGGCAAAACCCAGGTCATACAGCCGTTAACGCTGGATGTGGCGGATGGCGAGTTTATTGTGATGGTTGGGCCGTCCGGCTGCGGTAAATCGACGCTGCTGCGTATGGTGGCCGGGCTTGAGCGGGTAACGAGCGGCGATATCTGGATTGACCGCCAGCGCGTTACGGAGATGGAGCCGAAAGACAGGGGCATTGCGATGGTGTTCCAGAACTACGCGCTCTACCCACACATGAGCGTAGAGGAGAACATGGCGTGGGGGCTGAAGATTCGCGGCATGGGCAAAGGGCATATTGCCGAACGGGTGAAAGAGGCGGCGCGGATTCTGGAGCTGGACGGTTTGCTCAAACGCCGTCCACGCGAGCTTTCCGGCGGCCAGCGCCAGCGTGTGGCAATGGGGCGTGCGATTGTGCGCGATCCGGCCGTCTTCCTGTTTGATGAGCCGTTGTCCAACCTTGACGCTAAATTGCGCGTCCAGATGCGCCTTGAGTTACAACATCTGCATCGCCGCCTGAAAACCACCTCGCTGTACGTGACGCACGATCAGGTCGAAGCGATGACGCTCGCCCAGCGGGTGATGGTGATGAACAAAGGCGTGGCGGAGCAAATCGGTACGCCGGTAGAGGTGTATGAGAAGCCCGCCAGCCGCTTTGTGGCGAGCTTTATCGGCAGCCCGGCGATGAATCTGCTGGAGGGGCGCATCAGCGCCGCAGGCACCCATTTTGAGCTGGAGAGCGGGATGGCGCTGCCCGTTAACTGGAACTATCGTCGCTATGCCGGGCGGAAAATGACGCTGGGTATCCGTCCTGAGCATATTGCGCTAAGCTCACAGGCGGAAGGCGGCGTACCGCTGGTGATGGACACGCTGGAGATGCTGGGGGCGGATAACCTGGCGCACGGACGCTGGGGCGATCAAAAAATGGTCGTGCGGCTGGCGCATCAGCAACGCCCGACGGCAGGCGGCACGCTATGGCTGCATTTGCCGGAAAATCATCTGCATCTTTTCGATGGCGAAACAGGACAACGAGTATGAGTAACTGGCCTTATCCCCACATCGTCGCGCATCGCGGTGGCGGAAAACTCGCACCGGAAAACACGCTGGCGGCGATTGACGTGGGGGCGCGGTGCGGACACACGATGATTGAGTTTGACGTGAAGCTGTCGAAAGACGGCGAGATCTTTCTGCTGCATGACGACAACCTGGAGCGCACCAGTAACGGCTGGGGCGTGGCGGGGGAAGTCAACTGGCAGGATCTGCTGCGTGTTGATGCCGGGAGCTGGTTTAGCGGCAAGTTTAAAGGCGAGCCGTTGCCGCTGTTGTCTCAGGTAGCGGAACGCTGCCGCGAGCACGGCATGATGGCGAATATTGAAATTAAACCGACGACCGGCACCGGGCCATTGACGGGGAGAGTGGTGGCGCTGGCGGCGCGGGAGCTGTGGTCTGGAATGACCGCACCTTTACTTTCATCGTTTGAAATTGATGCGCTGGAAGCGGCGCAACAGGCGGCGCCGGAGCTACCGCGCGGTTTACTGCTGGATGACTGGCGTGACGACTGGCATGCGCTGACGACCCGACTGGGCTGCGTCTCTGTTCATCTCAACCATAAATTGCTCGATGAAGCGCGGGTAAAAACGCTCAAGGCGGCGGGACTGCGCATTCTGGTTTACACCGTCAACAAACCCCAGCGCGCGGCGGAACTGTTGCGCTGGGGCGTGGACTGCATCTGTACCGATGCCATTGATGTGATTGGGCCGGATTTTACTGCGGCGAGTTATTGAGCATATCGCCACTCTGTCGCTGGGGCAGCAGATGTTGCTGACCGCTGCTCTGGCGGGTTCCACCGCTTAACATACCGCCATTGTTGTTTGGTAAAACCTGCTCACGCACCTGGCCCTGCTGGACCCGCTGCGCGTTATTGTTCATCTGCGTTTGCAGATGCTGTTGCTGAAGCTGGGTCTGCGTTTTTAACTGCTGGTTAAGCATCCCTTTCTGCTGGGTCTGCTGCGTCTGCATTTGGGTTTGCATCCGCTGTTGACTCGGGATCTGATACCCCGGCTGATTCGGGTTATTCATGGTGTTGATGGGCTGCGCAAAGCCGGAAAACGGCAGTAGCGCCGTTAAAATTAAGAGTCGTTTCATCGTCTTTCCTCCTTTGGGGGGATCTATTAAGTTTACTCCTTTCCCGCCGCAACGATGATTATTTCAGAGTTATGCACCAGGCTTAGTGGGGGGCTGACCCCGTATCTCTGGAGAATAACGATGATGAAACCGACGTTTTTGCGCCGGGTAGCCATTGCTGCTCTGCTCTCAGGAAGTTGTTTTAGTGTTGTTGCCGCGCCGCCTGCGCCACCTCCGGTGTCATACGGTGTTGAAGAGGATGTTTTCCACCCTGTTCGTGCGAAGCAGGGGATGGTGGCATCCGTGGATGCGATGGCGACCCAGGTCGGCGTCGATATCCTTAAGCAAGGGGGAAATGCCGTCGATGCGGCGGTTGCCGTTGGCTATGCGCTGGCGGTGACGCATCCGCAGGCAGGGAACCTCGGCGGCGGGGGTTTTATGCTGCTGCGCACCAAAGACGGGAACACCACGGCGATCGACTTCCGCGAAATGGCGCCAGCCAATGCCACCCGCGATATGTTCCTGGACGATCAGGGCAATCCTGACAGTAAAAAATCGCTGACGTCGCACCTGGCGACCGGTACGCCGGGCACCGTGGCCGGATTCTCGCTGGCGCTGGAGAAATACGGCACCCTGCCGCTCAACAAAGTGATACGCCCGGCGATGAAACTTGCGGATGAGGGATTCGTCGTCAACGATGCGCTGGCGGATGACCTGAAAACCTACGGTAGTGAGGTGCTGCCGAATTATGAAAACAGCAAGGCTATTTTCTGGAAAGACGGCGAACCGCTGAAGAAGGGCGACAAGCTGGTGCAGAAAAACCTGGCGAAAAGTCTGGAGATGATTGCTGAGAATGGCCCGGATGCCTTCTACAAAGGGGCAATAGCCGACCAGATCGCACAGGAGATGCAGAAGAACGGGGGGCTTATCACCAAAGAGGATCTGGCGGCTTACAAAGCGGTAGAACGCACGCCGATTAGCGGCGACTATCGCGGGTATCAGGTCTTTTCGATGCCGCCTCCGTCCTCCGGCGGCATTCATATCGTGCAGATCCTCAATATCCTTGAAAACTTCGACATGAAGAAATACGGGTTTGGCAGCGCCGATGCCATGCAGATAATGGCTGAAGCGGAGAAATATGCCTATGCCGATCGGTCGGAGTATCTCGGCGACCCGGATTTTGTGAAGGTGCCGTGGCAGGCGCTGACCAGTAAAGCGTATGCGAAATCCATCGCCGATCAGATAGATATCAATAAAGCCAAACCGTCCAGCGAGATTCGCCCCGGTAAACTGGCGCCGTATGAAAGCAATCAGACCACCCATTTCTCGGTGGTGGATAAAGACGGCAACGCGGTGGCCGTCACCTACACCCTGAACACCACGTTTGGCACCGGGATTGTGGCGGGAAACACCGGAATTCTGCTCAACAATGAGATGGATGACTTCTCCGCGAAACCTGGCGTACCAAACGTTTACGGTCTGGTGGGCGGCGATGCTAACGCCGTAGGGCCGAAGAAACGTCCGCTGTCGTCAATGTCGCCGACCATTGTGGTGAAAGACGGCAAAACCTGGCTGGTGACAGGTAGCCCTGGCGGTAGCCGGATTATTACCACCGTGCTGCAAATAGTGGTCAACAGCATCGATTTCGGGATGAACGTCGCTGAGGCGACCAACGCACCGCGTTTCCATCATCAGTGGCTGCCGGATGAGCTGCGCGTGGAAAAGGGCTTTAGCCCGGATACGCTGAAACTCCTGGAACAGCGTGGGCAAAAAGTCGCGCTGAAAGAAGCGATGGGCAGCACCCAGAGCATCATGGTTGGACCGGATGGTTCGCTGTACGGCGCGTCTGACCCGCGCTCAGTCGATGATTTAACGGCGGGATATTGAGGTAAGTGGCCCTCTTCGGTGGAAGGGGGCTTGACTTATTAGACATAATTTTGGGAAGGATTATAAAATTCAAGGCTAAAGAAGTTGTTGTTGGTTTTTAAGGAAGTCAAAACCATTTTGGGAAACTCTGTAGCGTGGTCTTGATTTGTCCTTACCGTATACGACATCAACTAATCCGTGATTAACCAGAATAGTTACGATATTAGCAACGTTACTAAATCCAGGAATGTTTCTGGTAGCAAGGGTACGATCCAGAACCATCCAGTTTCAGTTAATGTCTTTTTCTGCCATAACTTTCAATACGTTAAACTCAATTATAGTTATTGTCATATATAACTATTTGATTTTTATTTATTGCTCTTTACCTTTTTAAAGGTGTTTTTTTGTGATGCATTAGATAATTCCCAATGATTCTGGAAGGTTTCTAACATATTCTGCTTTATCACTTGTATATTTTTTTGATAAATTTTTAAATATATTAGCCATGTTGTCTCTATCTTCATGGTTTAAGGATTGCAGTTCAGCTGAAATACCTTCCATTGCTTCTACAGCGCAGTCAGGATCAAGCAAATCAGGGCTGGTAAACTCCAAAAATATAGCCAGATCGACAATGATTTTTGCAAGTTTCACTTCACTGTTCTTTAACAATTTTCACCTCTATATTTTTGATTCCCAATTCATCAAACATCTTTTGTGCGCGACTTGCTTGAGTTTGATTTGGTACTTCCCAACGTCCTGTCATTTTGTTATTGTTCAATGCCTCGGACTGTCTTATTGCTTGATCTTTAGCTTTTTGAGTCGTAACTACAGATATCTTCCTGTCTATCATTACATTTCCATCAACTCCATCAAAGCGAACCGGCCTGCTATTATTTTTTGTATCGGTTCTATCTATGGTTGGTGCTTGACCTTTTTGAGTATTAATGTTTGAACGAGCACCAGTAGCTGAATCGTTATAATTTCTTGCTCTTTGACTCATTCCTGCATTTTCATCAACCCATTTAACCTTTTTTAATTCCTCTAACTGCCTTAGGTTGGGTTGTTTTCTTGCAAAGAGTATAGATGCAGCAGCAATACCCAGTCCAATTGTTTTTTCATTAAGCACCTGCTCGTAACCAGCAGGTGCATCGCCACCTAATTTATCCGCAGTGGCCCTGAACGCCTCTATATTCCCGTTGTAAACGCCGCCTGCGGCAAGCAGTCGGCCGACAGCTTTACTGTTAAGGGTTTTCAATCCCGGATTGACCGGGGGGATAAACAGGCGGTTGTAGTTCTCGGGCAACGCCAGGTAGCTAAACTCAGTGTTGGCAATAAGGTGTTTGCAGAGGATATATTCATAGCTGATGGTTATTGTTTCTGTATCTAAATTATTTTCGCTGAATTGGTGTTGAATACCTGATAGAAATGCTCCCCGCAGTTGAATATAATAATACTTCTCCCATCTACCGAATCTATTGATGCGGTAGAAATAAAACTCCATATACAACTGCTCGTTGTTGTTAATAGCATTAACAAACAACGGTGTGCTTTTATCGATCAGTTTACAAAATCGCAGTCCATGCAGTTGAGAACCTTTACCAGTACTGGTTATGCTATTCGAGAGTGAAAATACGAAAATTTCATCCTCGTGTCCGGTTTGCCAGCGGTTGCCCACTGAGGCTATCGTTCCACATCCATCGGAAATAGCACCTTGCAGCTCCCCTGCAATTGTCAGGTAGACAATATTTCCCATTATTACCTTATCCTTTAATAACGGCATGCTAAATGTATTAGCCGTGAATCCTTTCTTTATTATCTGTTTACGCTCTATTCTCAGATTCGTATACAGAGTTAATAAATGTTTTCACTTTAGCCAAATATTATTGAGGATATTCTTAATTGGGCAGGGCTACTTTTAATTACGGGATATTCCCCTCTCCTGGAGAGAGGGGAGGCGAAAATTACTTCATCCGCGCCATAAAGTATGCGTCTACATACTCGCCGTTACGCAGTGCGTACTTCTTGCCGGTGCCTTCAATCTCAAAACCATGCTTCTTGTAGACCGCCACGGCGGGTTCATTATCGACAAATACCGTTAGCTCGATACGCTCCACGCGCAGCCAGTTATCGCACATGTCGATCATGGTACGGAGCAGCGCGCTGGCGACCCCACGGTTTTGCCACTGCGCATCAACGCTGATGCCAAAATCGGCGACATGGCTGCGGCGCGGACGCTGGATGACCGCAATGGTGAGATGTCCAACGACAGTATCGTCAATACAGGCGACCAGCTGTTTGATGCCGGGCTGGTCGGCTAGCCGCTCCTGCCACATCGCACTGGAAGGGTGAGGAACCTGTAGCGTGTTGTGATACACCTCCGGCTGGGCATGGATCTGACGAATTGCGTCGTAATCTTTTGGTTCCGCGTGGCGTATCACTATCTCGCTCATTTCTGCACCCTTAGCAGGTTAAAAGTCCTTTTAAACATCATTGACTTTAAAAACGGAGTCAACTGCATTTTTTTGCAAAAAGTATTGGACAAGTGCGAATGAGAATGATTATTATTGCTCTGCGTTCAGGGAGACCCTTGCGGAGAACCTGAAAGCACGACATTGCTCACATTGCTTCCAGTATTACTTTAGCCAGCCGGGTGCTGGCTTTTTTTTTGAGCTGGGTGTTCGGCCTGGCTTACTTGTCATTTTGTCCCCGGGAAGTGCTCGTGCTCCTCACGTACATTTAGTACGCTCCGGGCCCTGCGCGCTTGCCGTGAACAAACTGACCGCGACGCCGACGACCGATCTTGAGGCTGTAGGCCGGATAAGCATAAGCGCCATCCGGCATCACAAGAGCCATTACCGGATGACGGCTTTGCCTTATCCAGCCTACGATCGTTTCACCGCTATTTCCCACATGTTGTTTGCGCTATGGTGTATGCAATCACCTTTCAAAAAGGACACTCCCATGACCTTACACTGCGCATTTATTGGCTTTGGTAAAAGCACCACCCGCTACCATCTGCCGTATGTTCTTAACCGTAAAGGCAGCTGGCATGTTGCGCATATCTTCCGCCGTCACGCGAAGCCGGAGGAGCAGGCGCCGATCTACTCGCATATTCACTTTACCAGCGATCTTGATGAAGTGCTGAACGATCCGCAGGTAAAACTGGTGATCGTCTGTACCCATGCGGACAGCCATTTTGACTACGCCCGGCGTGCGCTGGAGGCGGGAAAAAACGTGCTGGTGGAAAAACCGTTTACGCCAACGCTTGTCGAGGCGAAAGTGTTGTTCGAACTGGCGCGGAGCAAAGGGCTGACCGTCACGCCGTACCAGAACCGCCGCTTTGACTCCTGTTTCCTGACTGCCAAAAAAGCGATTGAGAGCGGCAAACTGGGCGAGATTGTTGAAGTTGAAAGCCACTTTGATTACTACCGACCGGTTGCGGAAACCAAACCTGGCCTGCCGCAGGACGGCGCGTTTTATGGCCTCGGCGTGCATACGATGGATCAAATTATTTCGCTGTTCGGACGCCCGGACCATGTGGCCTATGACATCCGCAGCCTGCGCAATAAAGCCAACCCGGATGATACGTTCGAAGCGCAGTTGTTTTACGGCGATCTGAAAGCCATCGTTAAAACCAGCCATTTAGTGAAGATCGATTACCCGAAATTTATCGTTCACGGCACCAGAGGCTCGTTTGTGAAGTACGGCATCGACCAGCAGGAAACCAGTCTGAAGGCCAATATCATGCCCGGCGAACCGGGGTTTGCGGCGGATGATTCTGTCGGCCTGCTGGAATACGTTAATGACGAAGGCGTGACGGTGAAAGAAGAGATGAAACCGGAGGTCGGCGACTATGGCCGCGTTTATGACGCCCTGTTCGAGACCATTACGCATGGCGTGCCGAATTACGTCAAGGAATCTGACGTTCTCACCAACCTTGAGATCCTTGAGCGGGCGTTTGAACAGGCGTCTCCGGCCACAGTAACCCTTGCGAAATAAACAAAATCAACGCCTCTGGGCTTGTTCATAATTTTTGAACAGAGGAGTCAATTTTCACCCTCTATGATCCCGTCTGGATTGGGTTCACACTTACTCCATCGAAAACATCTGGGGGGTGAATACAATGATCTACTTACGCAAAGCAAACGACCGTGGTCATGCGAATCATGGCTGGCTGGATTCCTGGCATACTTTCTCTTTTGCAAACTACTATGACCCTAACTTTATGGGCTTCTCGGCACTGCGCGTGATTAACGATGACGTTATTGAAGCAGGCCAGGGCTTTGGGACGCACCCGCATAAAGACATGGAAATCCTGACCTATGTGCTGGAAGGCGCAGTGGAACACCAGGACAGCATGGGTAACAAAGAGCAGGTTCCTGCCGGTGAGTTCCAGATAATGAGCGCCGGGACGGGCATTCGTCACTCGGAATACAACCCGAGCAATACCGACCGCCTGCGTTTGTATCAGATTTGGATCATGCCGCAGGAAAACGGGATTACACCGCGTTACGAGCAGCGTCGTTTTGACGCCGTACAGGGCAAACAGCTGGTGCTGTCGCCGGATGCGCGCGACGGTTCGCTGAAAGTGAATCAGGACATGGAACTGTACCGTTGGGCGCTGCTGAAAGACGAACAGTCGGTACACCAGATCTCCGCCGAACGCCGCATCTGGATTCAGGTGGTGAAAGGTAACGTCACCATTAACGGCACCAAAGCGTCTACCAGCGACGGTCTGGCGATTTGGGATGAGCAGGCGATCTCCATCCATGCCGACAGCGATAGCGAAGTGTTGTTGTTCGACCTGCCGCCAGTTTAAAAATACACGTCATCCTTCAATCCGCATCTTTGTTGGCTTCCTGGCTTACCCCGGTCGCGTACTTTATGTACGCTTCCGGGGATTCACTGCGTCGCCGCCTTGATGCAACTCGAATGATTTAGTGTATTTCTCACAATACAAAAACAACCTTAGTTTTCTCTGCGAAGGTTCATGCACGTCCGTGGTAAACTGGGGAAATCTATCCCTTTTATGCCTTTCAGGACGATGAAAAAGAAAAGACCCGTACTTCAGGATGTGGCTGACCGCGTAGGCGTGACCAAAATGACGGTCAGCCGTTTTCTGCGTAACCCGGAGCAGGTCTCCGTCGCGCTGCGGGGCAAGATCGCTGCTGCACTTGATGAACTGGGTTACATTCCCAATCGTGCTCCCGATATTCTTTCTAACGCGACCAGCCGTGCGGTGGGCGTTCTGCTGCCGTCGTTAACCAACCAGGTTTTCGCCGAGGTGTTACGCGGAATTGAGACCGTCACCGATGCCCACGGCTACCAGACGATGCTGGCGCACTACGGCTATAAGCCGGAAATGGAACAGGAACGTCTGGAGTCGATGCTGTCATGGAACATTGACGGGTTAATCCTCACTGAACGTACCCATACGCCGCGCACGCTCAAAATGATTGAAGTCGCGGGCATTCCGGTGGTGGAGCTGATGGACAGCAAATCGCCATGCCTCGATATCGCCGTCGGTTTTGACAACTTTGAAGCCGCGCGTCAGATGACCGCCGCGATTATCGCGCGCGGCCATCGTCATATCGCCTATCTGGGGGCGCGCCTCGACGAACGTACTATCATCAAACAGAAGGGCTATGAACAGGCCATGCTGGACGCCGGGCTGGTGCCCTACAGCGTGATGGTGGAGCAATCGTCGTCTTACTCTTCCGGGATTGAGCTGATCCGCCAGGCAAGACGCGAATACCCGCAGCTGGACGGTATTTTCTGTACCAACGACGACCTTGCCGTCGGGGCGGCGTTCGAATGCCAGCGTTTAGGGCTCAAAATTCCTGATGATATGGCGATTGCCGGTTTCCACGGCCACGACATTGGTCAGGTGATGGAACCGCGTCTGGCCAGCGTACTCACGCCGCGTGAGCGGATGGGCAGTATCGGCGCAGAGCGCCTGCTGGCGCGCATACGCGGTGAAGCGGTGACGCCTAAAATGTTAGATTTAGGTTTCACCTTGTCACCGGGTGGATCTATTTAGTCCAACAAATTTGAAGTAGCTCACACTTATTCACTTCTGCCACGAATGGATATTGCTTCTATTCTGGTCCGGCCGGACAATGTTACCGATAACAGTTACCCGTAACAATTCCTGATCCTTGTACTGTGGGGGCACCACTTTGAGCACGACTAACCATGATCACCACATTTACGTTCTGATGGGCGTATCAGGCAGTGGCAAATCCGCTGTCGCCAGCGAAGTGGCGCATCAGCTGCATGCCGCGTTTCTTGATGGCGATTTTCTCCATCCGCGTTGCAACATCATGAAAATGGCCTCCGGCGAGCCGTTGAATGACGACGACCGCACGCCGTGGTTACAGGCGCTGAACGATGCGGCGTTTGCGATGCAGCGAACCAATAAGGTATCGCTGATTGTCTGTTCCGCACTGAAAAAACACTATCGCGACCTGCTGCGCGATGGTAACCCAAACCTGTCTTTCATCTACCTGAAAGGGGATTTTGACGTTATCGAAAGCCGCCTGAAGGCACGTAAAGGCCACTTCTTTAAAACGCAGATGCTGGTAACTCAGTTTGACACGCTGGAAGAGCCGGGCGCTGACGAGAGCGATGTACTGGTGGTGAATATCGATCAGCCGCTGGAAGGTGTCGTGGCAAGCACCATTGAGGTCATTAACAAAGGCAGTAAGTAGTGAGTACATTAACGCTTGTTTTAACAGCAGTAGGTTCTGTTTTACTGCTGCTGTTTTTAGTGATGAAGGCGCGTATGCACGCCTTCGTTGCTTTGATGGTGGTGTCTATTGGCGCAGGTCTCTTTTCCGGTATGCCGCTCGATAAAATCGCGGCGACGATGGAAAAAGGGATGGGCGGTACGCTTGGCTTCCTGGCGATTGTCGTCGCACTGGGCGCCATGTTCGGCAAAATTTTGCATGAGACGGGCGCAGTCGATCAGATTGCCGTCAAAATGCTCAAATCTTTCGGCCACAGCCGCGCGCATTACGCGATTGGTCTGGCGGGGCTGATTTGCGCGCTGCCGCTGTTCTTTGAAGTCGCCATTGTGCTGCTGATCAGCGTCGCATTCTCTATGGCGCGCCATACCGGGACAAACCTTGTGAAGCTGGTCATTCCGCTGTTTGCGGGCGTGGCGGCGGCTGCGGCGTTTCTGCTGCCCGGGCCTGCACCGATGCTGCTGGCGTCCCAAATGCACGCTGATTTTGGCTGGATGATCCTGATTGGTCTGTGCGCGGCAATCCCTGGCATGATCATCGCCGGGCCGCTGTTTGGTAATTTCATTGGCCGCTATGTGGAACTGCACGTCCCGGACGACATTACCGAACCGCATCTGGGCGAAGGTAAAATGCCGTCGTTTGGCTTCAGTCTCTCGCTGATCCTGCTGCCGCTGGTGCTGGTAGGGCTGAAAACGATCGCCGCGCGCTTTGTCGCGGAAGGTTCCAGCGCTTACGAATGGTTTGAGTTTATCGGCCACCCGTTCACCGCGATTCTGGTGGCGTGCCTGGTGGCAATCTATGGCCTGGCGGTGCGTCAGGGGATGGCGAAAGATAAAGTCATGGCGATCTGCGGTCAGGCGCTGCAACCGGCGGGCATTATTCTGTTGGTGATTGGCGCAGGCGGCGTGTTCAAGCAGGTTCTGGTGGATTCCGGCGTTGGCCCGGCGCTGGGCGAAGCGTTAACCGGCATGGGCTTGCCGATTGCTATCACCTGCTTCGTGCTGGCGGCAGCGGTGCGTATCATTCAGGGTTCCGCGACCGTCGCGTGCTTAACGGCGGTGGGGCTGGTGATGCCGGTGGTGGAACAACTGAACTTCTCCGGCGCGCAGATGGCGGCATTGTCTATCTGTATCGCAGGTGGTTCTATCGTGGTCAGCCACGTAAACGACGCCGGTTTCTGGCTGTTCGGTAAATTCACTGGCGCGACCGAAGCGCAAACGCTGAAGACCTGGACGATGATGGAAACCATCCTCGGCACCGTCGGCGCGATTGTCGGTATGATTGCGTTCCAGCTTCTGAGCTGAGTCTTGTTGCCCGGTGGCGCGCCGCTTACCGGGCCTACAAGTGAGCACATATCCACACCGTAGGCCGGGTAAGCGCCACCCGGCTAGCCTTTCATCCACATCCGAATGCCGTCCAGGAACATCTGGGTCGCCATCATTACCAGAATCAACCCCATCAGACGTTCCAGCGCGTTAACCCCTTTCTCGCCCAGCAGACGCAGGAACAGCGACGATTGCAGCAGAATCACAAACGTGCCGCCCCAGGCGATCAGCAGAGCGATGACCAGATGCCCCATCTGGTTCGGATACTGATGCGATAACAGCATCAGCGTCGCCAGGATGGTCGGGCCCGCCACCAGAGGGATAGCCAGCGGTACGATAAACGGTTCTTCGCCCGCCGGGAGTCCGGCGCTGTTGCCTGATGCGCTGGGGAAAATCATCTTAATGGCGATCAGGAACAGAATAATCCCCCCGGAGATCGACACGGTTTCCGCCCGCAGGTTGAGAAAGGCCAAAATTTTCTCGCCCGCAAACAGGAAAATGAGCATCAGTAAAAGCGCAATAAACAGCTCGCGAACCATAATCGCCCGGCGGCGCTTTGGTTCGGTATGTTTCAGTACGGACATGAAAATGGGCAGGTTTCCGAGTGGATCCATAATCAGGATCAATAAAACTGCCGCTGAAATGATTTCATTCATAACTCAAATTCCCTGATAATTACTGCGGACTTTCTGCTTGCTTAGGAAGCGGGATAAGTCGCATTACTGATGGCTTCGCTATCATTGATTAATTTCACTTGCGACTTTGGCTGCTTTTTGTATGGTGAAGGAAGAACCAGTAGGACACTGGTTTGCATACACAGCACACATCTTTGCAGGAAAAAAACGCTATGAAAAATGTTGGTTTTATCGGCTGGCGCGGTATGGTCGGCTCTGTACTCATGCAACGCATGGTTGAAGAGCGCGACTTCGATGCCATTCGCCCTGTTTTCTTTTCTACTTCCCAGCTTGGGCAGGCAGCGCCGACGTTCGGCGGTACGCCCGGCGGCACACTTCAGGATGCCTTTGATCTCGACGCGCTGAAGGCGCTTGATATCATTGTGACCTGTCAGGGCGGCGATTATACCAACGAAATCTATCCAAAGCTCCGTGAAAGCGGCTGGCAGGGCTACTGGATTGACGCAGCATCCTCGCTGCGCATGAAAGACGACGCCATCATTATTCTTGATCCGGTTAACCAGGATGTCATTACCGACGGCCTGAACAACGGCATTAAAACCTTCGTCGGCGGTAACTGTACCGTCAGCCTGATGCTGATGTCGCTGGGCGGTCTGTTTGCTAATGACCTGGTGGACTGGGTTTCTGTTGCGACTTACCAGGCGGCGTCTGGCGGCGGCGCGCGTCATATGCGCGAACTGCTGGCGCAGATGGGCCACTTGTACGGTCACGTAGCCGATGAGCTGGCGACGCCTTCTTCCGCGATCCTCGACATTGAGCGCAAAGTGACGACCCTGACCCGCAGCGGCGACCTGCCGGTTGATAACTTTGGCGTACCGCTGGCGGGCAGCCTGATTCCGTGGATCGACAAACAGCTCGATAACGGCCAGAGCCGCGAAGAGTGGAAAGGCCAGGCGGAAACCAACAAAATTCTCAACACCTCTTCCGTGATCCCGGTGGATGGTCTGTGCGTGCGCGTCGGCGCGCTGCGCTGCCACAGCCAGGCGTTCACCATTAAACTGAAAAAAGACGTGTCTGTTCCGACCGTAGAAGAACTGCTGGCCGCGCACAACCCGTGGGCGAAAGTGGTGCCCAACGATCGTGACATTACCCTGCGTGAGTTAACCCCGGCAGCCGTTACCGGCACGCTCACCACGCCGGTTGGCCGCCTGCGTAAGCTGAACATGGGGCCGGAGTTCCTCTCCGCCTTTACCGTTGGCGATCAGCTGCTTTGGGGCGCGGCAGAACCGCTGCGTCGTATGCTGCGTCAGCTGGCGTAATTGTGGATGGCCTGGTAGCGCGACGACGCTTATCAGGCCCACCAATAACGTGAATCATCAGGCCGGATAACGCATCGCCGCCATCCGGCAAACAAAACAGAGTTTAAATGTTGGGTGCTGAGTCACCCTTTTTTTTGCGTAATACAGGAGTAAGCGCAGATGTTCCAATATTTACCAGGAGTAAGATAAAGCATTGGCTATTCTTTAAGGGTGTCTTAATACCGGAGGTATTAAGCCTTAGCCTGAAGGTGGGACGGGGCAGAGAGGATGCACATTGGTGCTGCGCCGTTCAGGTCAAAGAAGTGTCACAACCTGATGTCGAAGATCAGTTGGAAGGGGTGACACCATAAAACAGGAAGACAGCCATGTCCGATCGTATCGATAGAGACGTGATTAACGCGCTAATTGCGGGCCATTTTGCGGACCCTTTTTCCGTACTTGGTATGCACCAAACCACCGCGGGACTGGAAGTCCGCGCCCTATTGCCTGATGCCACCGAAGTGTGGGTGATTGAACCGAAAACCGGACGTAAAGTCGGCAAACTGGAATGTATCGACTCACGCGGTTTTTTTAGCGGAGTGCTCCCCCGACGCAAAAATTTCTTTCGTTATCAGCTCGCTGTTGTCTGGCATGGACAGCAGAATCTGATTGACGATCCTTACCGTTTTGGCCCGCTGATCCAGGAAATGGATGCCTGGTTACTGTCTGAAGGCACGCATTTACGCCCGTATGAAACGCTGGGCGCACATGCCGACACAATGGACGGCGTTACTGGAACCCGTTTTTCCGTCTGGGCGCCGAATGCCCAGCGCGTCTCCGTCGTTGGGCAATTCAACTACTGGGATGGCCGTCGCCACCCGATGCGCCTGCGCAAAGAGAGCGGTATCTGGGAGCTGTTTATTCCCGGCGCGCAACACGGTCAGTTGTACAAGTTCGAGATGATCGATGCGCATGGCAAGCTGAGAATCAAAGCCGACCCGTATGCGTTTGAAGCGCAAATGCGCCCGGAAACGGCCTCACTGATCTGCGGTCTACCGGAAAAAGTGGTGCAGACGGAAGAACGCAAACAAGCCAACCGGTTCGATGCGCCTGTCTCCATCTATGAAGTGCATCTGGGCTCGTGGCGTCGTCATACCGATAACAATTTCTGGCTGAGCTACCGCGAACTGGCGGATCAGCTTATTCCATACGTAAAATGGATGGGCTTTACCCACCTCGAACTGCTTCCTGTTAATGAACATCCCTTTGATGGCAGCTGGGGCTACCAGCCGACCGGGCTGTATGCGCCGACCCGCCGTTTCGGCACGCGCGATGACTTCCGCTATTTCATCAATGCCGCTCATCAGGCGGGTCTGAACGTCATTCTTGACTGGGTGCCGGGCCACTTCCCGTCGGATGATTTTGGTCTGGCGGATTTCGATGGCACCAAACTGTATGAGCACAGCGACCCGCGTGAAGGGTATCACCAGGACTGGAACACGCTTATCTATAACTACGGGCGCCGTGAAGTCAGCAACTATCTGGTCGGGAACGCGCTTTACTGGATTGAGCGTTTCGGCATTGATGCGCTGCGTGTAGACGCCGTGGCGTCGATGATTTACCGCGACTACAGCCGCAAAGAAGGCGAGTGGATCCCCAACGAGTTCGGCGGGCGTGAGAACCTGGAAGCCATTGAGTTCTTACGCAATACCAACCGTATTCTGGGAGAGCAGGTGCCTGGCGCGGTGAGCATGGCCGAGGAGTCCACTGACTTCGCTGGCGTGTCCCGACCACAGGATATGGGCGGACTGGGTTTCTGGTACAAATGGAACCTGGGCTGGATGCATGACACGCTGGACTACATGAAGCTGGACCCGATTCATCGCCAGTATCATCACGATAAGCTGACCTTCGGCATGCTCTACAACTACACCGAAAACTTTGTCCTGCCGCTGTCGCATGACGAAGTGGTGCATGGCAAAAAATCGATTCTCGACCGTATGCCTGGCGACGCCTGGCAGAAATTCGCCAACCTGCGCGCCTATTACGGCTGGATGTGGGCGTTCCCCGGTAAGAAACTGCTGTTTATGGGCAACGAGTTCGCCCAGGGGCGCGAGTGGAACCACGACGCCAGCCTTGACTGGCATCTGCTGGAAGGCGGCGACAACTGGCACCACGGCGTACAGCGGCTGGTGCGCGATCTCAACCATACCTATCGCCACCATAAGGCGCTGCATGAACTTGATTTTGATGCTTACGGTTTTGAATGGCTGGTGGTGGATGATAACGAACGTTCGGTGCTGATTTTTGTCCGCCGCGATAGAGTCGGCAATGAAATCATCGTCGCCAGCAACTTTACCCCGGTGCCGCGCCATGACTATCGTTTTGGCATCAATCAGCCAGGGAAATGGCGGGAGATTGTGAATACCGACTCCATGCACTACCACGGCAGCAATACCGGCAACGGCGGGGTGGTGCACAGCGACGAGATCGCCAGCCACGGCCGCCAGCATTCATTGAGTCTGACGCTGCCGCCGCTGGCCACCATCTGGCTTGTGCGGGAGGGTGAATGACGCAACTGGCAACCGGCAAAGCGACACCGCATGGCGCGACGTATGACGGTCATGGCGTCAACTTCACGCTTTTTTCGGCGCATGCGGAGCGCGTTGAACTGTGCGTGTTTGATGCGCTCGGCAATGAGCAGCGGTATGACCTGCCGGGGCGTAGCGGCGATGTCTGGCACGGCTACCTTGCCGACGCCAGGCCCGGCCTGCGCTACGGGTATCGCGTACACGGCCCGTGGCAACCCGCGCAAGGGCACCGCTTTAACCCGGCAAAACTGCTTATCGATCCCTGCGCTCGCCGCGTTGAAGGAGAGCTGAAGGATAACCCGCTGCTGCACGGCGGGTACGACGAGCCGGATCATCGTGATAATGCCGCCGTTGCCCTGAAGTGCGTTGTCACCGCCGACCGCTATGACTGGGAAGATGACGCCCCGCCGCGCACGCCGTGGGGCAACACGGTCATCTACGAAGCGCATGTGAAGGGGCTGACGTACCTGCATCCGGCGATCCCGTCAGAGATTCGCGGCACCTGGAAGGCGCTGGGCCATCCGGTGATGATCGCGTATTTCAAGCAGTTGGGCATTACCGCGCTGGAGCTGTTGCCGGTGGCGCATTTTGCCAGTGAACCGCGCTTACAACGCCTGGGGCTGTCGAATTACTGGGGCTATAACCCAGTGGCGATGTTCGCGCTGCATCCGGCTTATGCCTGCTCCCCGGAAACTGCGCTGGATGAGTTTCGTGATGCCATCAAAGCGCTGCATAAAGCCGGTATTGAAGTCATTCTTGATATTGTGCTGAACCATAGCGCGGAGCTGGATCTCGACGGGCCGCTCTTCTCCCTGCGCGGAATCGACAACCGTAGCTATTATTGGATCAAGGAGGATGGCGACTATCACAACTGGACCGGCTGCGGCAACACCCTCAATCTGAGCCATCCCGGTGTGGTGGAGTTTGCGTGCGAGTGCCTGCGCTACTGGGTTGAAACATGCCATGTGGACGGTTTTCGTTTTGATCTGGCCTCCGTGATGGGGCGCACCCCGGCGTTCCGTCAGGATGCGCCGCTGTTTACCGCCATCAACAATTGCCCGGTATTGTCGAGCGTGAAGCTCATTGCTGAGCCCTGGGATATCGGCGAAGGCGGCTATCAGGTAGGGAATTTCCCGCCGCCGTTTGCCGAGTGGAACGACCATTTCCGTGACGCGGCCCGCCGCTTCTGGTTGCAACGCAATCTGCCCCTCGGTGAGTTTGCCGGACGTTTCGCCGGTTCCAGCGATGTGTTTAAACGCCACGATCGCCTGCCCAATGCGTCCGTCAATCTGATCACCGCGCATGACGGTTTTACGCTGCGCGACTGTGTTTGTTTCAATCAGAAACACAATGAGGCGAACGGTGAGGAAAATCGGGACGGCACCAACAACAATTACAGTGATAATCATGGTAAAGAGGGATTAGGCGGCACACTGGATCTGATTGAACGGCGGCGCGACAGCATTCACGCCCTGCTGACCACGTTGTTGCTCTCTCAGGGAACGCCGATGCTGCTGGCGGGCGATGAACACGGCCATAGCCAGCACGGCAACAATAACGCTTACTGCCAGGATAACGCATTAACCTGGCTGGACTGGCAGCAGGCAAACAGTGGGCTAACCACCTTTACCGCTGCATTGATTCATCTTCGCCAGCAGATACCGGCATTAGTGGGAAATCGCTGGTGGGAAGAAAATGACGGCAATGTTCGTTGGCTGAATAAAAATGCAGAGCCCTTAAGCGCGGGCGAGTGGGAAAACGGGCCGAAACAGATGCAGATCCTGCTTTCAGACCGCTTCCTTATCGCGATAAACGCCACGCTTGAGGTGACAGATATCGTTTTACCTGAAGGGGAGTGGCACGCTATTCCCCCATTCGCTGGAGAGGATAATCCGGTGATTACGGCTGTCTGGCAGGGACCTGCGCACGGACTGTGTGTGTTCCAGAGATGATAAAAAAGGAGTTAGTCATGGTGAGTTTAGAGAAGAACGATCGTGTAATGTTGGCGCGCCAGCTGCCATTAAAATCTGTTGCCCTGATCCTGGCCGGTGGCCGTGGTACACGCCTGAAAGATTTAACCAACAAACGTGCCAAACCTGCCGTGCACTTTGGCGGTAAGTTCCGCATCATCGATTTTGCCTTATCCAACTGTATTAACTCCGGGATCCGCCGTATTGGCGTGATTACGCAATACCAGTCTCATACTCTGGTACAGCATATTCAGCGCGGCTGGTCATTCTTCAGCGAAGAGATGAACGAATTCGTCGACCTGCTTCCCGCCCAGCAAAGGATGCAGGGTGAAAACTGGTATCGTGGAACGGCGGATGCCGTGACCCAGAACCTGGACATCATTCGTCGCTATAAAGCGGAATATGTGGTGATCCTCGCGGGCGATCATATCTACAAGCAGGACTACTCGCGCATGCTGATCGACCACTTCGAAAAAGGAGCGCGCTGCACCGTGGCGTGTATGCCGGTGCCGATTGAAGAGGCCACCGCGTTTGGCGTAATGGCAGTGGACGAGAGCGACAAGATCATCGAGTTTGTTGAAAAACCGGCGAATCCGCCAGCCATGCCTGGTGATGCGACGAAATCTCTCGCCAGCATGGGGATCTACATTTTCAACGCCGATTATCTGTATGAGTTGCTGGAGGAGGACGACAAAGACGACACCTCCAGCCACGATTTCGGTAAAGATATCATCCCAAAAATCACCAAAGCCGGTATGGCATATGCGCATCCATTCCCGCTGTCCTGCGTGCAGTCCGATCCCGAATCTGAACCTTACTGGCGCGATGTGGGAACGCTGGAAGCCTACTGGAAAGCCAATCTCGACCTGGCCTCGGTGACGCCGGAACTCGACATGTATGATCAAGACTGGCCGATCCGCACGCACATGGAGTCTCTGCCGCCTGCGAAATTTGTTCAGGATCGCTCCGGCAGCCACGGCATGACGCTCAACTCGCTGGTCTCCGGCGGGTGCATTATATCCGGTTCGGTGGTGGTGCAGTCCGTCCTGTTCCCGCGCGTGAGGGTGAACTCATTCTGTAACATCGATTCGGCAGTCCTGCTGCCAGAGGTCTGGGTTGGACGCTCATGCCGCTTGCGTCGTTGCATCATCGATCGCGCCTGCGTAATCCCGGAAGGTATGGTGATTGGCGAAAACGCGGAAGAAGATGCCCGTCGTTTCTACCGCTCAGAGGAAGGCATTGTGCTGGTCACGCGTGAAATGCTGCGCAAATTGCAGGTCAAACAGGAGCGATAATGCAGGTTTTACATGTATGTTCAGAGATGTTCCCCCTGCTAAAAACAGGTGGTCTGGCGGATGTGATTGGCGCGTTGCCTGCGGCACAGATTGCGGATGGTGTGGATGCTCGTGTGCTGCTTCCTGCATTTCCTGATATTCGTCGGGGCATCCCGGATGCGCAGGTAGTGACCCGGCGCGATACCTTTGCGGGAAGAATTACGCTCCTGTTCGGGCATTATAACGGCGTGGGAATCTACCTGATTGATGCGCCGCATCTGTATGACCGTCCGGGAAGCCCTTATCACGATACAAATTTATTCGCCTATACCGATAACGTCCTGCGGTTTGCGCTGTTGGGATGGGTGGGATGTGAAATGGCCTGCGGGCTTGATCCATTCTGGCGCCCGGATGTGGTGCATGCGCACGACTGGCATGCAGGCCTGGCGCCTGCGTATCTGGCTGCGCGCGGGCGTCCGGCGAAATCGGTGTTTACCGTACACAACCTGGCCTATCAAGGCATGTTTTATGCACATCACATGGATGACATCCAACTGCCATGGTCGTTCTATAACATGCATGGTCTGGAGTTTAACGGGCAGATTTCATTCCTGAAGGCGGGGTTGTATTACGCCGACCATATTACGGCGGTGAGCCCGACCTATGCGCGTGAAATTACCGAGCCGCAGTTCGCGTACGGGATGGAAGGCCTGCTGCGTCAGCGTCATCAGGAAGGGCGTCTGTCCGGCGTGCTGAATGGCGTGGATGAGAAAATCTGGAGCCCGGAAACGGATCTGCTGCTGGCGGCGCGCTATACGCGTGATTCGCTGGAGGAGAAAGCGGAGAACAAGCGCCAGCTACAGATTGCGATGGGGCTGAAAGTGGATGACAAAGCGCCGCTGTTCGCCGTGGTCAGCCGTCTGACCAGCCAGAAAGGGCTGGATCTGGTGCTGGAGGCGTTGCCGGGATTGCTGGAGCAGGGCGGGCAACTGGCGCTGCTGGGCGCGGGCGATCCGGTATTGCAGGAAGGATTTTTAGCGGCGGCGGCGGAACACCCAGGCCAGGTAGGTGTGCAGATCGGCTATCACGAAGCCTTCTCTCACCGCATTATGGGCGGGGCGGATGTCATTCTGGTGCCCAGCCGCTTTGAGCCGTGCGGCTTAACGCAGTTATACGGACTGAAGTACGGCACGCTGCCGCTGGTGCGGCGTACCGGTGGGCTTGCTGATACGGTGTCGGACAGTTCGCTGGAAAACCTGGCGGACGGCATCGCCAGTGGGTTTGTATTTGAAGATAGTAATGCCTGGTCTCTGTTACGGGCGATCCGGCGTGCTTTCGTGTTGTGGTCCCGACCTTCGCTCTGGCGGTTTGTGCAACGGCAGGCTATGGCCATGGATTTTAGCTGGCAAGTCGCGGCGAAGTCTTACCGCGAGCTTTACTATCGCTTGAAATAGTTATCCAGGAATCACCTATATGAATGCTCCATTTACTTATGCATCGCCCACTCTTAGCGTAGAAGCACTTAAGCATTCTATTGCCTACAAACTGATGTTCACGATTGGTAAAGATCCGGTCATTGCCAATAAACATGAATGGCTGAACGCCACGCTGTTCGCGGTGCGCGATCGCCTCGTGGAACGCTGGCTGCGTTCTAACCGTGCTCAACTGTCGCAGGAAACCCGTCAGGTCTATTACCTGTCGATGGAATTTTTGATTGGCCGGACCCTCTCCAATGCCTTGTTATCGTTGGGTATTTACGACGATGTTAAAGGGGCGCTGGAAGCGATGGGGCTGGATCTCGAAGAACTGATTGATGAAGAGAACGACCCCGGTCTTGGCAACGGCGGTCTTGGCCGTCTGGCGGCGTGCTTCCTTGATTCGCTGGCGACCCTGGGCCTGCCGGGGCGCGGCTATGGAATTCGCTACGACTACGGCATGTTCAAGCAGAACATTGTCGAGGGGCGGCAGAAAGAGTCCCCGGACTACTGGCTGGAATACGGCAATCCGTGGGAGTTCAAACGCCATAATACGCGCTACAAAGTGCGTTTCGGCGGGCGAATTCAGCAGGAAGGCAAGAAAGCCCGCTGGATTGAAACCGAAGAGATTCTGGCGGTGGCCTATGACCAGATTATCCCGGGTTATGATACCGACGCCACCAACACGCTGCGCCTGTGGAGCGCTCAGGCCAGTAGCGAAATCAACCTTGGTAAATTTAACCAGGGCGACTATTTCGCGGCGGTAGAGGACAAAAACCACTCTGAAAACGTATCCCGCGTGCTTTACCCGGATGACTCCACCTATTCGGGACGCGAACTGCGCCTGCGCCAGGAGTACTTCCTGGTTTCCTCAACGGTACAGGACATTCTGAGCCGTCACTACCAACTGCATAAAACCTATGACAACCTGGCGGATAAAATCGCCATTCACCTCAATGATACCCACCCGGTGCTGTCGATCCCGGAACTGATGCGCTTGTTGATTGATGAGCACAAATTCAGCTGGGACGATGCGTTTGAGGTGTGCTGCCAGGTCTTCTCCTACACCAACCACACGCTGATGAGCGAAGCGCTGGAAACCTGGCCGGTGGATATGCTGGGTAAAATCCTGCCGCGTCATTTGCAGATCATCTTTGAGATTAACGACTACTTCCTGAAAACGTTGCAGGAGCAGTATCCCAACGATACCGCTCTGCTGGGGCGGGCGTCGATTATCGATGAGTCCAACGGTCGTCGCGTCCGTATGGCGTGGCTGGCGGTGGTGGTGAGCCATAAAGTGAATGGCGTGTCGGAGCTGCACTCTAACCTGATGGTACAGTCGTTGTTTGCTGATTTTGCGAGTATCTTCCCGACCCGCTTCTGCAACGTGACCAACGGCGTGACGCCGCGCCGCTGGCTGGCGCTGGCGAACCCGTCGCTTTCTGAGGTGCTGGACGAAAATATCGGGCGCACCTGGCGTACGGATCTCAGCCAGCTAAGCGAACTACAGCAGCATTGCGATTTCCCGCTGGTGAATCACGCGGTGCGCCAGGCGAAGCTGGAAAACAAAAAACGGCTGGCAATACTCATCGCTCAGCAGTTGAACGTGGTGGTCAATCCGAAGGCGTTGTTTGATGTGCAGATTAAACGTATTCACGAGTACAAACGTCAGTTGATGAATGTGCTGCATGTGATTACGCGTTATAACCGCATCAAGGAAGATCCTGAGGCGGAATGGGTGCCGCGCGTGAATATCTTTGCCGGTAAGGCGGCTTCGGCCTATTACATGGCGAAGCACATTATTCACCTGATCAATGACGTTGCTAAGGTGATCAACAACGATCCGCAGATTGGCGATAAGCTGAAAGTGGTGTTTATCCCGAACTACAGCGTGAGCCTGGCGCAGGTCATTATTCCTGCCGCCGACCTGTCTGAGCAGATTTCGCTGGCGGGTACGGAGGCGTCCGGCACCAGTAACATGAAGTTTGCGCTTAACGGCGCGCTGACCATCGGTACGCTGGACGGCGCAAACGTCGAGATGCTGGAGCATGTGGGGGCGGAGAATATCTTTATCTTTGGTAATACGGCGGAAGAAGTGGAAGAACTGCGCAAGCAGGGCTATAAACCGCGCGAGTATTACGAAAAAGATACGGAGCTGCACCAGGTGCTGACGCAGATCGGCAGCGGCGTGTTCAGCCCGGAAGAGCCGGGGCGCTACCGTGATCTGGTGGATTCGTTGATTAACTTTGGCGACCACTATCAGGTGCTGGCGGATTATCGTAGCTATGTTGATTGTCAGGATAAGGTGGATGAATTGTATCGTCATCCCGAAGAGTGGACCGCGAAAGCGATGCTCAATATCGCCAATATGGGGTATTTCTCCTCCGACAGGACGATCAAGGAGTATGCCGAAAATATCTGGCACATTGATTCGGTAAGGTTGTAACAAGGGACAGGACTACCTGTAGGACGGATAAGGCGTTAGTCGCCATCCGGCAAAAGGCCCGGTGGCGCTGACGCTTACCGGGCCTGTGGACTGTTTTGTAGGCCGGATAAGGCGTAGCCGCCATCCGGCATTGTCATTATGACGCCAGCGACAACTGACGTTTGCCAATATATTCCGCCAGCCACTGGCTCACGCGGGACTGCTGTTCGGCGTTGAGCCACATCCCTTCTTTGGTGCGGCGCCACAACGCGTCGTCCGCACGACGTACCCATTCGTGATCCACCAGATACTTCAGCTCCGCTTCGTAAAGTTCGTGACCGAAATCTTCACCTAACTCGGCAACGGAGGTGGCTTCGCCGAGGATCCACTCGGTATTGCTGCCGTAGGTGCGGGAATAATGACGCGCCAGCGACTCCGTCAGGAACGGATAGCGGCGGCGCAGTTTGGCCGCGTAATCTTCACGATCGCCGCCGATATCCCCGCCAGGAAGCACGCACTCTTTAGTCCAGGCCGGGCCAATGCCCTGGTAATAGGACGACAGTTTTTCCATCGCGTGTTCGGCCAGCTTACGATAAGTGGTCAGCTTACCGCCGAATACCGACAGCAGCGGCGCTTTGCCGTTTTCATCGTGGATATCCAGCGTGTAGTCACGGGTGATCGCCTGCGGAGAATCGGACTCGTCATCGCACAGCGGACGCACGCCGGAGTAGGTCCAGACGATATCGTCGCGGCCCAGTTGTTTCTTGAAGTGCGCGTTATAGACCTTCAACAGGTAATTGATTTCGCTTTCATCAATTTTCACTGCCTTCGGATCGCCTTTGTACTCAACGTCAGTGGTGCCGATGATTGAGAACTCATCCATCCACGGAATCACAAATACGATACGCTTATCTTCGTTTTGCAGGATATAAGCCTGTTTCTGCGTATGCACGCGCGGCACCACAATGTGGCTGCCTTTGATCAGACGAATGCCGTAGGGTGAAGGCAGGTGCATACCGTCGTCGAAGAACTGTTTTACCCACGGCCCCGTGGCGTTGACCAGACCACGCGCCTGCCAGGTGTGCTTTTTACCGGTATCGATATCTTCCGCTTCTACGATCCACAGACCGTTTTCACGGCGGGCAGAGGTCGCTCGGGTACGGGTTAACACTTCCCCGCCTTTACGCACCACCATTTGGGCGTTTGCCAGAACCAGACGCGCATCGTCTACCCAGCAGTCAGAATATTCGAAACCGCGCACGATCTCCGGTTTCAGCACCGAATCTGCGCCAAAACGCAAACCGGTTGAACCGGGCAGACTGGTGCGTTTGCCCAGATGATCGTACATAAACAGACCAATTCGGATCATCCATGCCGGGCGCAGGTGCGGGCGGTGAGGCAGGCGGAAGCGCATCGGGAAGGCGATGTGCGGCGCCATTTTCAGCAGCACTTCACGTTCGGCCAGCGCTTCGCTGACCAGGCGGAATTCGTAGTGTTCAAGGTAGCGCAAGCCACCGTGAATTAATTTAGAGCTGGCGGAAGAGGTTGCACAGGCCAAATCCTGCGCTTCCAGCATGAGCACGGATAAACCACGTCCGGCGGCGTCTGCCGCGATACCCGCACCGTTAATGCCCCCGCCTATCACAATCAGATCTTTGGTTTCCATGCTACCCTCTTGCACTTTCGTTAAAGCTCAAAAATGTTCGTTATCGAGCATAATAGCAAAAAAACG
Organism: Citrobacter sp. CK191; assembly: GCF_030333435.1. NCBI lineage: Bacteria > Pseudomonadati > Pseudomonadota > Gammaproteobacteria > Enterobacterales > Enterobacteriaceae > Citrobacter > Citrobacter sp. CK191. The sequence goes on from NZ_JAOWFX010000021.1 coordinate 142,759, forward strand.
AGCTGGTGGTAACATCGAAAAAACATTTTAGAGTGATACATATAACATTATGGCGTTTACTTACCCCGGCGACGTACACTGAACGGTAAAATAGCCATCTGCATATAAAGCCTGCATATAAAAGAAAGAGAGACTCATGGATCAGTTTGAATGTATTAATGTCGAAGAAGCTCACCAGAAACTGCACCAGGGAACGGCGGTGCTGGTGGATATCCGCGATCCGCAAAGCTATGCGATGGGCCACACGCCGCAGGCGTTCCATCTGACCAACGATACGCTGGGCGCGTTTATGCGCGACCATGATTTCGATACCGTGGTGATGGTGATGTGCTATCACGGCAATAGCAGCAAAGGCGCGGCACAGTACCTGCTACAACAGGGTTATGACGCGGTTTACAGTATTGATGGCGGGTTTGATGCCTGGCACCGCCATTTCCCCTCAGAGGTGGCATTTGGCGCTTAAGCCCACAAAGATGCAGCCTGAAGCCGGAAGGGCCTATATACTGTCCTCTTTTGTGTGGACTAAGCGATAGCAACAATGTTGATGATTACCTCTTTTGCTAACCCCCGCGTGGCGCAGGCATTTGTTGATTACATGGCGACGCAGGGCGTTATCCTGACGATTCAACAACATCATCAAAGCGATGTCTGGCTGGCGGACGAATCTCAGGCCGAGCGCGTGCGGGCGGAGCTGGCGCGCTTTCTGGAAAATCCCGCCGATCCGCGTTATCTGGCGGCAAGCTGGCAGTCCGGTCATACCGGCAGTGGGCTGCACTATCGCCGTTTCCCGTTTATCGCCACATTGCGCGAGAGGGCGGGCCCGGTCACTTGGCTTATTATGATCGCCTGTATCCTGGTGTTCGTTGTGATGAGCATCGTCGGCGCGCAGAGCGTCATGGTGTGGCTGGCGTGGCCGTTTGATCCGTCACTGAAATTTGAGTTCTGGCGCTATTTCACCCATGCGTTTATGCACTTCTCGTTAATGCATATCCTCTTCAACCTGTTGTGGTGGTGGTATATCGGCGGGGCGGTGGAAAAACGTCTGGGCAGCGGAAAACTGATCGTTATTACCGTCATCAGCGCATTGCTGAGCGGTTATGTACAGCAGAAGTTCAGCGGCCCGTGGTTTGGTGGGCTTTCCGGCGTGGTTTACGCGCTGATGGGCTACGCCTGGCTACGTGGTGAACGCGATCCGCAAAGCGGCATATATCTACAGCGTGGGCTTATTGCTTTTGCGTTGATCTGGATTGTTGCCGGGTGGTTTGATGTGTTTGGCATGTCGATGGCGAACGGTGCGCACATCGCCGGGCTGGCCGTGGGGCTGGCGATGGCATTTGCTGACACGGTGAATGCGCGAAAACGAACATGATTGGGGTTGCGCCGGATGGCGGCGAAACGCCTTATCCGGCCTACTAAAAATGCACGGTCGGTAGGCCGGATAAAACGCCAGGCGTCGCCATCCGGCAAAATTCCAGGGAATAACAATGAAACAGACACAACGTCATGACGCTATCATCGAACTGGTAAAAAAGCAGGGATACGTCAGCACTGAAGAACTGGTGGAACATTTCTCCGTCAGCCCACAAACCATTCGTCGGGATCTCAACGACCTGGCGGAGCAGAATATGATCCTGCGCCACCACGGCGGCGCGGCGTTGCCTTCCAGCTCGGTAAACACGCCGTGGCACGATCGTAAAGCGACGCAAACGGCGGAGAAGGAACGTATTGCGCGGAAAGTCGCCACGCAAATCCCCAACGGTTCAACGCTGTTTATCGATATCGGCACGACGCCGGAAGCGGTGGCGCATGCCTTGTTGGATCACAGTAACCTGCGCATTGTGACCAACAATCTCAACGTGGCGAACACGCTGATGGTGAAAGAGGATTTTCGCATTATTCTCGCTGGCGGTGAGCTTCGCAGCCGTGACGGCGGCATTATTGGCGAAGCGACGCTCGATTTCATCTCTCAATTCCGCCTGGATTTTGGCATTCTGGGGATCAGCGGTATCGACAGCGACGGGTCGCTGCTGGAATTTGATTATCACGAAGTACGCACGAAACGCGCGATTATTGAAAATTCACGCCATGTGATGCTGGTTGTGGATCACTCTAAGTTTGGTCGTAATGCGATGGTGAATATGGGCAGCATTAGCCTGGTGGATGCCGTCTATACCGATATGACGCCGCCAGCAGGGGTATTGCAGGTGCTTACCGACCACCATATTCAGTTAGAGTTGTGCTGATCATCGTGATTGTAGGCCCGGTAAGCGTAAGCGCCACCGGGCAATCATCACACCCCGTACCCCATCATTTTCAAAAGCCTCTGCGCATGTTGTACGGCGTCCTGACGATGCGCGACGCCGAGCTTCTGATATAAATTGCGAATGTGCGTTTTGATGGTCGTGGCCGCAACCGCCAGCTCGCCAGCGATTTGCTCGTTGCTGTAGCCGGAATAGATCAGCCCCAGAACCTGCCACTCACGCTGCGTTAGCGGGCTGGTGCGGATCAGCTCCGGTACGTCCGGGTGATTTAACAGCCGCTCCACAAAGCCTTCGTCAAAATGGGCGAACTTATGTCGATGGTGCTGGTTAATTTCCCGCAGGATGCGCTGTGCGCGATGTTGTTCAAGCTCCGGCAGCGTATTCAACTGAATCAACTGACGCAGTTGCTGCGCCATCGCTTCGCCTTCAATCACAAAGTGGCTGATGAAACCGGTACGGTTCGCCAGTTGCAGCGCATCAAGCAATACCCGCTGGGCGTCGTTTTTACGTCCGGCCTGCCAGTACAGTTGATTAAGCAACAGCAGGTTACGGTTAAGATCGCTCATTAAACGCAGGCTACGGGCGTTCTCGTTTAGCTCTTCCAGCACAATCTCTGCGGATTCAAACTCACCCAGCAGGATCTGCGCCCTGGCGATATTACGCCACTGGCCTTGTAGGAAGTGGTTGTTGGCAAATTCTGGTTTCGGCGTATGACGCAGCCAGTTGGCGGCGGATTTCTTATCGCCCGTCATCTGCCAGTAAATCACGCGAACCTTATCGGCATTGGAAATCCAGTCGCTGTGATACTGGCCGTTGCCCAGCAGGTTCTCCAGACGGTTCAACTGCGTGCGGGCATTATCCAGATCGCCGCGCGCCAGCGAGCACTGCACCAGCAGCGCCAGACACTGCAATTGCTGCTGCGGCTGGAATGCGGAAAGCACATCAATACCGCTGCGGGCGGAGGCTTCCGCTTCGTCAAGACGCGCCCATGCCCACAGAAGCTGCGCGCGAATGCGCATCAGGAACTCGTGCATCGGCAGCTGTTCGAGATGTTGCTCTTTAATCAGCTGGAACGCTTTCTCCTGGGTTTCCCAGGCGGCCTGCAAAAAGCCCTGGGCGAAGAGAATTTCACTTTGTTGGAGCAGGCTCCAGAGGGCGTAATGCCAGACGTCATGATGACGCGACATTTGCTCAGTTTGCTGCATCAGCGACAGTGAACGGGAGAGATCGCCTTTACAGTGCAGCACTTCGCCGTGTACGGAGGTGGCGACAATACGGCTGTAAAACCAGGCGATCGGCAGCTCATCCAGCGCCAGTTTTGCCAGCCGTTCCGCTTCATCCGGGTTGCCGTCGTTAATCGCGACCTGAGCGCGCAGGGCGTTAAATTCCGCATGCAACGTACCGTCCATCATGCCCTGAATTTCTTGCTCAGCGCGCGCCAGCAGGGTATTCACTTCGCTGTAGCGGTGCTGGCTTTGCATCAGCCATGCCTGCAACAGAACCAGCCGCGGGTTTTCCAGCAAACTTTCCCACGGCAGGGCCTTTAACGACTCTTCCAGCAGCGCCAGCTCACTGTGGTTAAACAGCCCCCACGCATGATTCAGCAGGATATCGCGCAGCATATGCGCATCGCCCGCCGCCAGGGCATGGTGAATGGCTTCGCTGGGGAAACCTTGCGCCATCCAGCTTTCGGCGGCAGCGCGGTGGATATCCGGCAGCTCGGTCGCCAGTTCCCACTGGCAACGCTGACGCAGGAAACTGCCAAACAGCGGGTGATAGCTGAACCATTCGCCCGTATCGTCCATGCGTTGCAGGAACAGCCCCTGACGCTCAATCTCCTCCAGACGCATCTGCCCGTTCTCTTCGCCCGTCACGCGCACGATCAGCGCATCGTTCATCGAACGCAGGATGGCGCTTTTCAGCAGAAAATGCCGGGTACTCACGTCCACGTTGTCCAGCACTTCATCGACCAGGTAATCGGACAGATGGCTGGCGTTGATTCCCGCCAGGCGTCGCGCAGACTGGTGCGCGGAGTTATTGTTCTGGCGGGCGGAAAGGGCGATAAGCTGTAGCGCGGTTGCCCAACCGGCGACGTCGTCGCACATCCGGCTGCTCTCGGCGGCTTCGATAGGCGAGGACAGACGGCGGTCAAAGAACTGTTTTGCTTCCTGATGGTTAAAGGCTAATTGCTGGCTGCCGATTTCCAGCAGCTGATCGCGAACGCGCAGGTTAGCGATGCCGAGCTGCGGTAAATTACGCGACAGCACGACCAGCGTGAGATTTTCGGGTTGATGACGCAGGAAAAAGCGCATCGCGTCGTGGATCACCGGGTTTGTGATCAGATGGTAATCATCAATGACCAGATAAAGCGGGCGATGCCACTCAGCCAACTCAATAAAGAGTTGCGCGAAAAGGGAGGTCAGGCTGACGTACTGGCGTTTTTGCACCATGACTTCACTGGTGGAGCAATGCCCGCCCGTTGCCTGCTGAAGCGCGGCAATTAAATAACTGGCGAATCGCTCCTGCTGGTTGTCGCCTTCATCCAGCGAGAACCAGCCTAACTCGTTTTTCCCGGCTGCCCACTGTGAAACAAGCGTGGTTTTCCCATAGCCCGCAGGGCTTGTTACCAGGGCCAGCCTGAAATTGTTCGCGCCGGAAAGTTTAGCCAACAGGCGCTCACGAACCACCGTATGGTCGAGTCGAACCGGACGACTTAATTTAGACGGAATCAACATAGTAATCACTTCACTGTGAGGAAATGGGGAAATGCGATTTTTTTTGCGCTTCGTAATTAATAGATATAAGGTCGGACAGATTAAGATTTATTGCAAGTTATGTCCGGCATTGGACTGTCTTATTTTGCACTTGGTCACAAAATCTTAAGATGATAGACACGTACTGAAACCGGTGTCAGGATGCGCTGCTGTTGAAGTGTTTGACCAGGGGCGGTGATTGAACACCCTCTGACGAGGCATGATTTGCGCTTATAGAATTATCTTAATTGTTACTGTTAGTGATAATTTTTAATGTAAATCATTAGTGACTATAATTTTTGCAGAGTTCTATACCCATTTTTATTAGAGATAACTATTACTCATTAATGAACCCGATATGAGATGTTAGGATGTAAATCACTAGGGTTGAGAGAATGGAATCTATCAAGCTCATATAGATTTTATTCATATCACTTCCTTAAAAAGAATAAAAATATGATGAATCCGTTACCACAAGCCGCGTTTATCTACGATAGTTTTGCATAGTTCGATATCTGTAACGTAGAAATCATGAAGCTTCTTCTGGGGGCAGGATGTGTATGAGAATGCCAGTAGAAAAAAAGGAATAATACAGTTTGCAATAAGTCCAATAACAAAGGAAACAGTGATAGTAGTGAGTACTAAACTTTCAAAAGGATCGGGAAGTGAACGGTACTGTACATTTTGACTAAGCAAAACTCTGATGAGAGCAATTACTGTATAACCTATTAATGGTATTGAACCTATCAGTTCGCATGTTTTGTTATAAGGTATAATATCGTCAATTTTTATTAACGATAAAAACTCAGTCATCGTTCTGCCAAATAATAAGCTGTAAAGCACAGCTGTTAGGGAAATTATCATAATAAAAATCCATGCTCGTACGTATATTATTTTCATGCCATCTCTTGCTAGAATGAGTAAAAGTATTGAGAGTTGAATCTATAATCAGGACCTCTTCTTTCCATTTTGCGGAAATAATCACGAATTCTGGTTTTTAACTCCGTAGATAATCCGGTTTCATCGTCAATATAGTTCAATCTATTATTAAGAAATAAACCTAAGGCTACGATGACAAAAGTAGTCACAATGATGGGCGCGCTCACTAGCGTAAGCCCTCCAGCAAATATGCCAATCACTATCCCCGACACCACCGCCTTTTCGGCATCCATTGAGATATCTACCAAAAAATCCACCAGATCATAATCAGACTTAAAGATCGGTATTGTTATGCACAAAAGAAGCATCTGCATGAGACGATTACCAAAATCTTCGGTTATCTATGATGGTTTCGCAGAGTGAAATGTCAACGACATGATAATCATCCAAATGTTCCTGGGGGCAGCGGGTGTATGACGATGCCAGAAAAAAAAAGGTACAATACAGTCAGCAATCAAACCTATTGCAAAAGGTATAATGACGGCACATGTAACCCAAGTCTCAATCGATTTGGGAAAGTTTTTATATTTTAAGCTTTTGCTGAACAGTATTCTGACGAAACTGATAGTCATCAAAATCATCGTAGGTATTCCGCCTATCAGTACAAATGTATGATTATAGGAAACAATATCACCCATTTTTATGATAGATAAAAAATCAGTCATTACGTATCCAAAGAATTGTGTGTCAAGAATCCAAAGGAAAAAAGCAATGACAAGAATAGCTATCAAGCGCATATAGATATTATTCATATCATTTCCTTAAAAAGAGTAAAAGTATGGTGAATTGAAATCATAATATTCAATTGTATGTTTGTGATGAAAAATATAATTTCGCAATTTTTCTTTTAATGAATCTGACAATCCTGCGTTTTCATCAAGAGAGTTTAATTTTGCATTAAGAACGAATCCTGATATAACGATGCAGACAGTAGTAAAGAGTATTGGTGCACTAAATAATATCGCTATCCCGCCAATTACCCCAATCACTACCCCCGACACCACCGCCTTTGCGGCATCCATTGAGATATCTACCAAAAAATCCACCAGATCATAATCAGACTTAAAAATCAGTTCAATTGCCCGCCAGGCAAGTGAGAAGTAGATGCAATATTTAACACCATTTCGGATATTGTTATAAAGCCCACGTTTACCCAATGCCATTTCCAGCATCTGTGGATGGCTTGCCCCGTAGCGGGTTCCGTTAAGAATCCGGCGCAGGGCAGGATATCCAGTAATTTTGATATAGGTTTTACCGCCGACTTTGTATTCAATGGCTTGAATGCGGATTGCCCTGAAATTAAAGACCAGCTTTTGTGCGGAATTGTAATAAGTAGTGAGCTTAGAGAGACTGCGGAAGCCATCCAGGCCATCTTTGATATTACCTGGTGCTGCGCGGTAAGAAAAAAATTTATCCACTCCACCCATTAAATCGTCCGCCACCTGCTGTGCTTCTTCGAGCGTGAGCAGCAAGATGTGATGGCTTTGTGTGATAAATGAGCCGTCCATAAAGGCCATATCGCGCTGCACAGGATTCATGGTATGCCAACGACTAAAATCACTTGCCTGCGGTCTTTCGTCCCGAAACCTGAGTGAGTTGCCATTTAACATGGAATTACGTTTACGCATGATATTTCCTTATTAAGAGATGTCTGGCGTCAGAAAGTACGTTCACTCCATAAACTATAAGCGTTGGTACTTGCCATGCAGTGTTCCCAACTAATCGATTCATAAATAAAAGAAACGCGTTCTTGTGCTTCGTTTCCGTTTTCAATAATATTGTGAGGAACTATTAGTTTAATGTTTGATATATGTGCTTTGAATAATTTAATTTTATAATAGACTTCTTGCATTCCTGTAGGTGTGGTGCGATAGAGGAATATTTCGCACTCCAGCGTTTCGTTATCGTTGATCGCTTTGTTCAGCAAAGGGGACGAACGATCAACGGGTTTGATGATCTGAAGTTCGTGATGATTAACGTTCTGCTGACGCGTTGTTTCATGCTCCAGACCATAAATCATAATTTGATTGATATGATTCGTCTGAGATTTATTTCCTATAGAGTTTCTGGAGCCGCAACTTGTAGATATGTCCCCTTGCAGTTCGCCTTTAAGTATAATCCACGATAAATTTGACATATTATTCTCTTTTGAAATATTTGTGTTGTAAATGTATTAGAGATGCTATTATTTCAGTGTGCTCTTGGGTTTTTATTATTTCAATAGATTTGTTTTTATTAATGGAGATGGTTTTAGTTATTGCTGTAATAACTCCCCCTGATACAGGGGTTTTCATCCTAAAATTAAATTTACGATATTTTAATAAAAGATCATGAGTATCGGATAAAGTAGGACCTAAGAAGTTAACCAACCTGTAGACAGTATTAAAGATAAAAAGTGGCGGCGATCACACTTTTATGCTCATCCCCACTACTCCTCCCTGCCTAATCCCGGGTGGGATGAGGAAGGTCAACATCGAGCCAGGCAAACTAACGATAACGTTGTTTTATTACCTGAGGATTCGGAATTTCTATGTCACAGCCTACCTTCAACAAAGATCACTTTCAGGCTGCCCTGATGCGTCAGTGGCAGCGTTTCGGTTTACTGTCGGCTCATGAGATGACATCTCGCCAGTGGTGGCAGGCCGTTAGCGGCGCACTGGCTGAATTGCTCAGCGCGCAACCTGCGGCGAAACCGGCTAAAAACCAGCGTCATGTTAACTACATCTCGATGGAATTCCTGATTGGCCGCCTGACCGGGAACAACCTGTTGAATCTGGGCTGGTATCAGGCGGTGAGCGATGTGCTGAAAGCGCACGACGTCAACCTGACCGACCTGCTGGAGGAAGAGGTTGATCCTGCGCTGGGCAACGGTGGTTTAGGACGTCTGGCGGCATGTTTCCTGGACTCTATGGCGACGGTAGGCCAGTCCGCAACGGGCTATGGTCTGAACTACCAGTATGGGCTGTTCCGTCAGTCTTTTGTCGATGGGCAACAGATGGAAGCGCCGGATGACTGGCATCGCGGTAGCTACCCGTGGTTCCGTCACAATGAACAGCTTGATGTTCAGGTCGGTATTGGCGGTAAAGTGACGAAAGACGGGCGTTGGGAACCGGGTTTTGTGATCACCGGGCAGGCGTGGGACTTGCCGGTGCTTGGCTACCGGAACGGCGTCGCACAGCCGCTGCGTTTGTGGCAGGCCGCGCATGCGCATCCGTTTAACCTGACCAAATTCAACGACGGTGATTTCCTGCGTGCGGAGCAGCAGGGTATCGACGCGGAAAAACTGACGAAAGTCCTCTATCCGAACGACAACCACACCGCAGGCAAAAAGCTGCGCCTGATGCAGCAGTATTTCCAGTGCGCCTGCTCGGTAGCGGATATTCTGCGTCGTCACCACCTGGCGGGGCGCAAACTGCATGAGCTGGCGGAGTATGAGGTCATTCAACTCAACGATACTCACCCGACCATCGCTATCCCTGAACTGCTGCGCGTGCTGCTCGATGAGCACCAGCTAAGCTGGGACGACGCCTGGGCCATCACCAGTAAAACGTTCGCCTACACCAACCATACGCTGATGCCGGAGGCGCTGGAGTGTTGGGATGAGAAACTGGTGAAAGCGCTGCTGCCGCGCCATATGCAGATCATCAAAGAGATTAATGACCGCTTTAAGAAACAGGTTGATAAAACCTGGCCGGGCGATAAGCAGGTGTGGGCGAAGCTGGCGGTAGTGCACGACAAGCAGGTGCGGATGGCCAATATGTGCGTGGTCAGCGGCTTTGCGGTCAACGGCGTTGCGGCGCTGCACTCCGATCTGGTGGTGAAGGATCTGTTCCCGGAATATCACCAGCTGTGGCCGAACAAATTCCACAACGTGACCAACGGCATTACGCCGCGTCGCTGGATCAAACAGTGCAACCCGGCACTTGCGGCGCTGCTGGATAAGTCGTTGAAGAAAGAGTGGGCTAACGACCTCGATCAGCTGATCAACCTGGAGAAATTCGCCGACGACGCGGCGTTCCGCAAAACGTATCGTGAGATTAAACAGGCGAATAAAGTCCGCCTGGCCGAATTTGTGAAAATGCGCACCGGGATTGAAATCAACCCGCAGGCGATTTTCGATATCCAGATTAAGCGCCTGCACGAATATAAGCGCCAGCACCTGAACCTGCTGCATATTCTGGCGCTGTACAAAGAGATCCGCGAAAATCCGAAAGCAGACCGCGTGCCGCGCGTGTTCCTGTTTGGCGCAAAAGCGGCGCCGGGCTACTATCTGGCGAAAAACATCATCTTCGCCATTAACAAGGTGGCGGAAACCATCAACAACGACCCGAAAGTCGGCGATAAGCTGAAAGTGGTCTTCCTGCCGGACTACTGCGTTTCGGCGGCGGAAATGCTGATCCCGGCGGCGGACGTCTCTGAGCAGATCTCTACTGCCGGTAAAGAAGCCTCCGGCACCGGCAATATGAAGCTGGCGTTGAACGGCGCGCTGACGGTCGGTACGCTGGATGGGGCGAACGTTGAGATCGCCGAACAGGTCGGGGACGAGAACATCTTTATCTTCGGTCATACCGTGGAAGAGGTGAAACGGCTGAAGGCCAAGGGCTACGACCCGGTGAAATGGCGTAAGAAAGACAAAGTGCTGGATGCGGTGCTGAAGGAGCTGGAAAGCGGCAAATACAGCAACGGCGACAAGCACGCTTTTGATCAGATGCTGCACAGCATTGGCAAACAGGGGGGCGATCCGTACCTGGTGATGGCGGACTTTGCCGCCTACGTTGCGGCACAAAAGCAGGTGGACGTGCTGTATCGCGACCAGGATGCCTGGACCCGGGCGACGATCCTGAACACCGCGCGTTGCGGGATGTTCAGCTCGGATCGCTCCATCCGCGATTATCAGGCTCGTATCTGGCAGGCAAAACGCTAAGGAAGCGCCATGGAACGCAAACGTCTGGATAATGCCGCGCTGGCGGCGGGGATCAGCCCCAATTACATCAATGCCCACGGTAAACCGCAGTCGATTGGCGCCGAAACCAAACGGCGTTTGCTTGATGCGATGCACCGCGCCACCGCCGCCACGAAGGTGGCGGTGACGGCAGTGCCGAATGTGATGGTGTATACCGCAGGCAAGAAGATGCCGCTGGCGGTAGAAGGCAGCGGCGATTTTAGCTGGCTGCTGACCACCGAGGAGGGCGTACAGCACAAGGGGCACGCCACCGGTGGTAAAGCCTTTACGCTTCCGGCAAAGCTGCCGGAGGGGTATCACACGCTGACCCTGACTCAGGGCGAACAGCGCACGCACTGCCGGATCATCGTGGCGCCGAAACGCTGCTATGAGCCGCAGGCGCTGCTGACCGGACAGAAGCTGTGGGGGGCGTGCGTTCAGCTTTATACCCTGCGTTCGGAAAAAAACTGGGGGATTGGCGACTTTGGCGATCTCCAGTCGATGCTGACGGATGTTGCGAAACGCGGCGGCGCATTTATTGGCCTGAACCCGATTCACGCCCTCTACCCGGCAAACCCGGAGAGCGCCAGCCCGTACAGCCCCTCATCCCGCCGTTGGCTGAATGTCATTTATATCGACGTGAATGCCGTTGACGATTTCCGGTTGAGCAAAGAGGCGCAGGCCTGGTGGAACATGCCGGCGACGCAGCAGACATTGCAGCGCGCACGGGATGCCGAATGGGTTGATTATTCTGCTGTTACCGCGCTGAAAATGACCGCCCTGCGGATGGCATGGAAAGGTTTTGCGCTTCGTGATGACGAACAGATGGCGGCGTTTCGCCACTTTGTCGCCCAGGAAGGCGACAGCCTGTACTGGCAGGCGGCATTTGACGCGCTGCACGCGCATCAGGTGAAGGAGGATGAGTTGCGCTGGGGCTGGCCGGTCTGGCCGGAAGCGTATCAGTCAGTGAACTCGCCGGAAGTGAAACAGTTCTGTGAAGATCACCGCGATGAGGTGGACTTTTACCTCTGGTTACAGTGGCTGGCGTATACCCAGTTTGCCGCCTGTTGGGCGGTATGCCAGGGTTATGATATGCCGATTGGCCTGTATCGCGATCTGGCGGTAGGGGTTGCGGAAGGTGGGGCGGAAACCTGGTGCGACCGTGAGCTGTATTGCCTGAAAGCGTCGGTGGGCGCGCCGCCGGATATCCTCGGCCCTCTGGGGCAGAACTGGGGACTGCCGCCGATGGACCCGCACATCATCGCCGCTCGCGCCTATGAGCCGTTTATTGAACTGCTGCGCGCCAATATGCAGAACTGCGGCGCTTTGCGTATCGATCATGTTATGTCGATGCTGCGTCTGTGGTGGATTCCTTACGGTGAAACGGCGGATCACGGGGCATATGTGCATTACCCGGTGGACGCCCTGCTCTCTATTCTGGCGCTGGAAAGTAAACGTCATCGCTGCATGGTGATTGGCGAAGATCTGGGGACGGTGCCGGTGGAAATCGTGGGTAAACTGCGTGACAGCGGCGTTTACTCGTATAAAGTGCTCTATTTCGAGAATGATCATGAGAAGAACTTCCGCGCGCCGAAAGCGTACCCGGAACAATCAATGGCAGTCGCGACGACGCATGACCTTCCTACGCTGCGTGGCTACTGGGACAGCGGCGACCTGACGCTCGGCAAAACGCTGGGGCTTTACCCGGATGAAGTGATATTGCGTGGGCTGTATCAGGATCGTGAGCTGGCGAAGCAGGGTCTGCTGGACGCGTTGCACAAATACGGTTGCCTGCCGAAACGCGCCGGGCATAAGGCGTCGCTGATGTCGATGACGCCGATCCTCAACCGTGGAATGCAGCGTTACATCGCGGACAGCCATAGCGCATTGCTGGGGTTGCAGCCGGAAGACTGGCTGGACATGGCGGAGCCGGTCAATATTCCAGGCACCAGCGACCAGTACAAGAACTGGCGGCGCAAGTTGTCCACGACGCTTGAGAAGATGTTTGCCGATGACAAGGTGAATAAACTGCTTAAGGATTTGGACAAGCGGCGAAAAGCGACCGCGAAGAAGAAGTAAAAAAAGCCGGGAATTTCCCGGCTTTTTTATGGTGACAACACGTAGGCCTGATAAGCGCAGCGCCATCAGACAATTCTGGCGCACATTGCCGGATGGCAGCTTTGCCTTATCCGGCCTACAGGCCGTCTCGGTTACACCACCATTCCCAGCAGCAGACACCCAATCAGGCCGCAGACGGAGATAATGGTTTCCAGCATTGACCAGGACTTGATGGTTTCGCCGATGGTCAGGTTGAAATACTCTTTGAACAGCCAGAAGCCTGGATCGTTTACGTGAGAGAAAATGACGCTACCGGAACCGACGGCGATAACCATCAGCTCAGGGCTTACGCCCGTCGTCGCAATCAGCGGCGCCACGATACCACCCGCGGTAATCGCGGCCACGGTGGCAGAACCGAGCGCGATACGCAGTACGGCTGCGATGGACCATGCCATGAACAGCGGAGAAACGTTGGTTTCGTTCATCATGGACGCGATGTATTTGTCTACGCCGCTATCAACCAGTACCTGCTTGAATGCGCCGCCGCCGCCGATGATCAGCAGCATCATCGCGATGATTTTGATTGAGGAACCCAGCGTGTCGTTAATCTGATCCATTGAGCGGCCACGGTTCAGACCGAACGTAAACATCGCAATCAGTACCGCAATCAGCGTTGCCATTACCGGGTCGCCAAAGAACTCAGCAACCGGCAGGAAGGCATGACCTTTTGGCAGCACCATTTCTGCAACGGCGCGCATGGCCATTAAAATAACCGGCACCAGAGAAGTCCAGACGCTGACGCCAAAGCCAGGCATCTCTTCTTCAGTAAAGTTTTTTGCGCTGTACAGACCTTCCGGGATCGGCTTATCGATGCCTTTCAGGAAGCGGGCAAATACCGGGCCTGCGAGAATTACGGTCGGGATAGCCAGAATCGTACCGAACAGCAGGGTTTTACCCATATCGGCGTGGAAGATCGTGGCGATGGCGGTCGGGCCCGGGTGCGGAGGCAGGAAGCCGTGGGTAACGGACAGCGCTGCCGCCATCGGTACGCCGACATACAGCAAAGGAATGCTGGCCGCCGCTGCGATGGTGAATACCAGCGGCAGCATCAGCACGAAGCCCACTTCATAGAACAGTGCGAAACCTACCGTGAAGCCGGTTAATACCACTGCCCACTGGATGTGTTTTTTACCAAATTTGGCAATCAGCGTGGTCGCGATGCGCTGTGCGCCGCCGCAGTCTGCCAGCATTTTGCCCAGCATGGCGCCGAAACCCATAATCAGGGCGAGGCTACCAAGAGTACCACCAACACCAGCTTTAATAGAGCCAATGACTTTATCCAGCGGCATTCCTTGCATCAATCCAACAGCAAGTGCCACCAGGACGAGAGCGATGAAACCGTTCATTTTGAAGCGGATCATCAGGAGTAATAACAAAATTACACCGATAGCGACGATGACTAATGGCATGATTTACCTGGCCTTTCATTTGTTATGGGTAACGTCGGTGTGTCGACGAAAAATTCCGCTTGTCCCAACCGGGAACAGAAGCGTAACGGCACCAACACTGATTGACTTTAACACTATCTGGTTTAGTCAGCTGTTATGGGGATGTTTGGTGCCCATATGAATGATACGGGTAACATATAGCGATTGAGAATCACCCTGGCAGGCAAAATTTAAATTATGAGAGGCAGGTCATGTTATCGGAGGAGAAAAGCGGAAGATATCATCACGCCGGATGGCGGCGTAAACACCTTATCCGGCCTACGGGATATACATTGTAGGCCCGGTAAGCGACGCGCCACCGGGCAAAACGCCGGATGGCGGCGTAAACGCCTTATCCGGCCTACGGGATATGCATTGTAGGCCCGGTAAGCGACGCGCCACCGGGCAAAACGCCGGATGGCGGCGTAAACGCCTTATCCGGCCTACGGGATACGCATTGCAGGCCCGGTAAGCGGCGCGCCACCGGGCAGAATCTTAGTAGTAAGAGTGCTCGCCGCGCTGGTGTTCGGTCAGATCGCGAACGCCTTTCAGCTCAGGGAATTCATTCAGCAGCTGCTTCTCGATCCCTTCTTTCAGGGTCACATCGACCATCGAGCAACCGTTACAGCCGCCGCCAAACTGCAAAATGGCGTAGCCTTCGTCGGTGATCTCCATCAGAGAGACGCGACCGCCGTGACCGGCAAGCTGCGGGTTGATCTGCGATTGCAGCATGTACTCCACACGTTCCATCAGCGGCGCATCATCAGCAACCTTACGCATTTTGGCGTTTGGCGCTTTCAGCGTCAGCTGAGAACCCAGCTGATCGGTGACGAAATCGATCTCGGCATCTTCCAGATACGGCGCGCTCAGTTCATCAACATAAGCGGTCAGCAGGTCAAATTTCAGGGCAGTGTCGCTTGCTTCCACGGCGTCCGGCGGACAATAAGAAACGCCGCATTCAGCGTTAGGCGTACCGGGATTGATCACAAATACACGGATTTGTGTCCCTTCTTCCTGATTTGCCAGCAGTTTGGCAAAGTGCGCTTGTGCAGCATCGGAAATATGGATCATAGTAATGGCCTAATAGTTGACTATTTTACTTGGTTATAATACGCCCATCATCGAGGCTCTACAAGGTTCGACACAGGCACCATACCTGGACAGTCGCCGCGCCGTTGCGCAAAAGCAGCTGCGCGATCTCCGCGACGGTACTTCCGGTAGTGACGACATCATCCACAATGACCATATGGAGTCCCTGTACCGGCAATTCAAGGCGAAACGCATTTTTCAGGTTATGTTTGCGCAATCGGGCGCTGAGATGGTGCTGAGTGGCGGTGGCGCGAAGGCGCGTGACGCTTCGGCTGTCCCAGCCGCAGCCCAGCCAGCGCGCCAGGGGGCGACACAGCAGATCGCTTTGGTTAAATCCCCTGCACCAGTGGCGGCGCTGCCAGAGCGGCACGCTGACTAAGCGATCCGGTAGCGGAAGCGTCGATGCGCGGTGCGCGTGTAAGACTTCCAGCAACAGCAGGCGTGAAAGGGCGGCGGCGACGTCGCTGCGGCGAGAGAATTTTAGCTGGTGGATAAGTAAACTCAGCGGCGGTACGTAGTCGCTGACCGTCACCAGACGCTGCCACGGCGGGGGTTTTTGCAGACAACGCCCGCAGGGAATGGCGGCGTGCGCAGCGGGTAATCCACACTGTGGGCACAGGCTGACGCGGCGACGCGCCGCTCTCGTGCAAACCGAACAAATCCCCCAGTGACTCAACGCCAGCGGCATTCGGCATAGCCAGCATAATCCCGGTACTGTTAGCATATGTTCATCCTTGTTAGCCAAAAGAGAACAGTAACTGATGAATGACATCTGGTGGCAGACTGAAGGTCAGGGAAATTGCCATCTTGTGCTGCTGCACGGATGGGGACTGAATGCGGAAGTGTGGAATTGCATTCGTGAGGAACTCAGCGCGCATTTCACGCTGCATCTTGTCGATTTACCCGGATTTGGCCGCAGCCAGGGTTTTGGCGCGATGTCGCTGGAGCAGATGGCGGAGCATGTGCTGAAACAGGCGCCTGATAAAGCCGTCTGGCTTGGCTGGAGTCTGGGAGGGCTGGTGGCGAGCCAGGTGGCGTTAACTCATCCTGAACGCGTTCAGGCGCTGGTGACCGTCGCGTCATCGCCCTGTTTCAGCGCTCGCGAAGCGTGGCCGGGTATTAAGCCGGATATCCTGGCGGGATTTCAACAGCAGCTCAGCGAAGATTTCCAGCGTACGGTGGAACGTTTTCTGGCGCTGCAAACGTTGGGCACCGAAACCGCGCGTCAGGATGCCCGCACGCTGAAAAGTGCCGTGCTGGCGTTGCCGATGCCGGAGGTTGCGGTGCTGAACGGTGGGCTGGAGATATTGAAAACGGCCGACCTGCGCGAGCCGCTTAAATCGCTGACCATGCCGTTCCTGCGTCTGTATGGTTATCTGGATGGTCTGGTGCCGCGCAAAGTCGTGCCGATGCTGGATGCCGCATGGCCTGAGAGTGAATCGCAGGTGTTTGCAAAGGCCGCCCATGCGCCGTTTATTTCGCATCCCGGCGAATTTTGTCAGGCGTTGATGGCGTTAAAGCAGAAGATATAATTATTGTCTATGCAGTGCCGGATAGCGGCGTAAATGCCTTATCCGGCCTACATGTTAGCTACCGTTCGCCATCCGGCAGAACGTTAACGCAGCGTCCACCACTCCCGGAGACAGGCTTTTCCTTCCGGGCAGCTTTTGCAGCTACCGGACAGGCAGCCGTCGGGATCTTCCTGAATCCGCACGGCCCTGCCCATATTCTCCAGCTGATTCAGCATCGCGTCGATCATCGGCTGCGGCGTATGCAGCGTGCGGCTAATCTGCATTGCCTCCATACGCCCCTGCAAAGCCAGTAAATCACGAACCTGAATAAGTGACGCCATTGTTCTCAACCTTAGTGACAGTTGCCGGCAGGGCTTGCGCAGCAGGCGCTGGCCGTTTTACGCGTCGCCAGCAGTTCGATATCCACCCGGCTACGGGCGCGCCGTAACAGCCCCAGCACCACGATGTTAAACAGGATGACCGCCAGAATGCAGACCAGGCTATAGGTCGGATGCTGGCTAAAGCTTGCAACCTGATAGAACAGGGTAGACAGCGAGTAGGCGATATTCAGCCCCCACAGAATCGAGAAGCTCATCCAGCCGCGGCTGGATTCACGCGCGATAGCCCCCATCACCGAGATGCACGGTACATACAGCAGAACGAAAATCAGATAGCTGTATGCGGCAGCGGCGCTGCCAAACTTCGCGTCCATCACGCCCATCGCCCCGGTCGCCATTTCACCGTCGCCTTTGCTGGCTTCGATTGGGTTAGCCAGTACGCTAAGGCTGAAGGTGTCTTTCAGGCTTTGCCAGGTTTCATCGACCGCGCCCAGCAGCTCGTCGCCGAGATGGAAGTCAGCCGGATTAAACTCTTCTTCCTGAATATTTTCAGCGGTATAGAGGGTGTTCAGCGTCCCTACCACCACCTCTTTCGCCATTGCGCCGGTGAACAGGCCAACGGTCGCCTGCCAGTTATCTTCATGAACGCCAATCGGTTTAAAGACAGGCGTAATCACGCGGCTGATGGACGCGAGCGCAGAGTCGTTGATGTTATCGACGATTTTTCCGCTCAGGGAGAAGCTGTTAAACGCGCTGAGGAAAATACTGACGATGATGATGACCTTACCGGCACGCAGCACAAAGCCTTTCAGGCGTTGCCAGGTCTGGATCACCAGGCTTTTGATGTGCGGCACATGGTAGACCGGCAGTTCCATCACGAACGGAGAGGCTTCGCCGCGCATAATCGTGTGTTTAAGCATCAGGCCGGTCAGTACCGCCATCACGATACCCAGTACATACAGCGAGAAAACCGCCAGCGCGCCGTTTTGCCCAAAGAACGCGGCGGCAAACACGGCGAAAATCGCCAGACGTGCGCCGCAGGACATAAACGGCGCCATCATAATAGTCATCAGGCGTTCACGCGGCGCGTCCAGGGTACGGGCGCCCATCACGGACGGGACGTTACAGCCAAAGCCGACAATCAGCGGTACGAACGATTTACCCGGCAGCCCTAGTGCCTGCATCAGACGGTCCATAACGAACGCCGCGCGCGCCATGTAGCCGGAGTCCTCCAGGAAAGAGAGAAACAGGTACATCATGCCGATCTGCGGCACCAGCGGCAGAACGGTATTGATACCGCCGCCCAGCCCTTGCGCGAGGAAAATGGTAAGCCAGTCCGGGAAGTGCAGCGTGTAGCCGATCCACTGGATGCCGTGAATAAAGAGCGCCACGGAACCCACGTCGAACAGCGGTTGCAGCGCGCCGCCAATGTTAATGGCGAGCAGGAACATCAGGTACATGACGAACAGGAAAATCGGCAACCCGAGGAAACGGTTCAGGATGACCTTATCTACCGCTGCGGTGAAACGGCTGGGTTCCGCCGTCAGGGTGTTGCTGACCACGTCGCAAATTGCGGCGATGCACTGATAACGCGCATCAGCGATGTGTAGCGCCGGGTCATCCATCTCTTTGCTCAGGCGAGTGAGCGACGCCTCAAGGTTTTGCGCGGCATTACCGGCGTAAACGCGGCTGTAGATATCGCCTTCCAGCATCTGCAAGCCCAGCCAGCGGCGCTGTTGCGCCGGCATATCCGCCGCCATGACGTCGGCCAGCGATTCGGCCTCGCGCAGCAACGGCCGGGCATAATGTACCAGCTCAACGTTTTCGTTTTCTTTATAGCGATCGATAGCCAGTTTCAGGGCTTCAATCCCACGGCCGCGTGTGGAAACCAACGGCACAACCGGGCAACCAAGGCGTGCGGACAGCGCGTCGATATCAATGCGAACCTGCTGTTTCTCCGCGATGTCGAGCATGTTGAGCGCCACAATGCAGGGAATGCCCAGCTCAAGCAGTTGCAGCGTCAGGTAGAGGTTGCGCTCAAGGTTAGAGGCATCCACCACGTTGATCAGCAGGTCTGCGTCGCCGCTCAGAATGTAATGGCAGGCGATTTGTTCATCGAGGGAAGTTTCTGACGAAATGGTGGTCAGTGAATAGGTGCCGGGTAAATCGACCAGCGTGACCTGATGGTCGGTTGTTGCGAACTGACCTTCTTTGCGTTCAACGGTAACACCCGCCCAGTTCCCCACACGCTGACGCGCGCCGGTGAGCTGGTTAAATAATGTTGTCTTGCCGGAATTTGGATTACCAATTAAACCAATGGTTAATTTTTTCATTTTTATAGACTCACCGAATTAACAGGAAACCGCTTCCACTTCTAATAACGCCAGATCTTTCTTACGTAATACCAGGCTCACGCGGCGAGTTTCGATATGAATAGGATCGCCTAATGGGGCGACACGCACTACGTTAAATGAAGAACCTGGCAACATGCCGAGTGAAAGCAGTTTCTGACGGTATGCCGGGCTGATTTCATGGGAAAAGCCGGTAATTTTCCACGCCGTGTCTGGAATGAATTGCATAGGGGGCCTACTTGTTTCTCGCTAACTGGACGTATACCTCATGCGCGCTCAGAAGGCGGCATAAGACCAGATGATTAGCCAACGAAAGAAAGATTAAATAATCAACAAGACAATGATAATGAGAATGGTTTTTATCATCAATGATTAAAATGTGACGGAATGTAGAAATGGATAATAAATTGAGTCAGTTTTGACATGGCTCAACATTTATTCGTCTTAAAAAGAACGTGTTGATTTAAACATTATTCAGCGTTGCTAATGTTTAATTAAGGTTTCATCTGTTAATGAATTGATAATTACCAGTACTGGCAACAGGCGGGTAATGAATTAAGCAATTTAATTCGTAAGATTTAATTGTTAATTTCAAATATAACGGCCGGATGGCGGTATAGATACCTCATCCGGCCTACAAGCATAAGGCTTGATTAGCGTTTTTTACCCATTGCGGCCGCCAGCGCGTCCATCATGGCGCTGTTGCCCGCAGGCTGCGCGTCACGACCACGCGGCTTCGCCGCTTTTGCCGCCGGGCGGTTGCCCTGGGCGCGATCGTTGCTGCCGCCGCGACGGGCGTTGGTTTCACCCGGCTGCTCGTCCAGACGCATGGTCAGCGCGATGCGCTTACGTTGCAGGTCAACCTCCAGCACTTTCACCTTCACGATGTCGCCCGCTTTCACCACGGTGTGTGGATCTTCGACGAACTTATTCGACAGGGAAGAGATGTGCACCAGACCGTCCTGATGTACGCCGATATCCACAAACGCGCCAAAGTTGGTGACGTTGGTTACGGCGCCTTCAAGAATCATGCCCGGTTGCAGATCGTTCATGGTTTCTACGCCATCAGCAAACTGCGCGGTTTTGAACTCTGGACGCGGGTCGCGGCCCGGTTTTTCCAGCTCTTTGATGATGTCGGTAACGGTTGGCACGCCGAATTTGTCGTCGGTGAAATCCACCGCTTTCAAATTGCGTAGCTCGCTGCTGTTGCCCATCAGCGCTTTCAGCGCCTGTTGGGTGGCGGCAAGAATACGCTCGACCACCGGGTAGGCTTCCGGGTGAACGGTAGAGGCATCCAGCGGGTTATCGCCGTGGTTGATGCGCAGGAAGCCCGCGCACTGTTCAAAGGCTTTCGGCCCCAGACGGCTCACTTTCAGCAACTGCTGGCGGTTCTGGAACTGACCGTTTTCATCACGCCAGGCGACGATATTCTGCGCCATCATGCGCGTTAAGCCTGCCACGCGGGTCAGCAACGGTACGGACGCGGTATTGAGATCGACGCCGACGGCGTTTACGCAGTCTTCCACAACGGCATCCAGCTTACGGGCAAGCTGGGTCTGGCTGACGTCGTGCTGATACTGGCCGACGCCGATGGATTTCGGATCGATTTTCACCAGCTCCGCCAGCGGGTCTTGCAGACGACGGGCGATAGAGACTGCGCCGCGCAGCGAAACGTCCAGATCCGGGAACTCCAGCGCCGCCAGCTCGGAAGCGGAATACACCGATGCTCCGGCTTCGCTGACGATCACTTTCTGCGCCGTCACTTTCGGGAACTGTTTCTGCACGTCGAGGAAGAAGCGCTCGGTTTCGCGCGATGCCGTGCCGTTACCAATCGCCACCAGCTCAACGTTGTGTTTTTCGCACAGTGCGGCAACCGCCACCGCGGCTTTAGCCGCCTGACCGGTATGTGGATAAATAGTGTCGGTGGCGACCAGTTTACCGGTGCCGTCCACTACGGCAACCTTCACGCCGGTACGCAGACCCGGATCGAGACCCATAGTCGCGCGCAGGCCAGCAGGCGCCGCCATCAGCAGATCGTGGAGATTGCGGGCAAAGACGTTAATGGCTTCATCTTCCGCGCGTTCACGCACGGTGCCCATCAGTTCGGTTTCGAGATGCATCAGGACTTTTATACGCCATGTCCAGCTCACCACGCCTTTGCGCCAGCTATCCGCCGGAGCGTTGTTCAGACGCAGGCCGAGGTGATCCTGGATGATCTGCTCGCAGTGGCTCTCTTTGGGCGGCTCATCGAATTGCGGGTCGGCATTCAGCGACAGTTGCAGCACGCCTTCGTTGCGGCCACGGAACATCGCCAGCGCACGGTGTGAAGGGACGGTGGCGATCGGTTCGTGATGATCGAAGTAATCTCGGAATTTCGCCCCTTCCTCCTCTTTGCCGCTCACGACGGTCGCGACCAGATGGGCGTTCTTCCACAGATAATCGCGCACTTTCGCCAGCAGCGCCGCGTCTTCGGCAAAACGCTCCATCAGGATATAACGTGCGCCATCAAGGGCTGCTTTGGCATCCGCCACGCCGTTGTCAGCGTCGATGTATTTTGCCGCTTCCGTTTCCGGGGTGTGGGAGGGATCTGACCACAGCAGGTCAGCCAGCGGTTCAAGTCCGGCTTCGATGGCGATTTGCCCGCGTGTGCGACGCTTGGGTTTGTAGGGCAGGTAGAGGTCTTCGAGTTCGGTCTTACTTAACGTGCCGTTGATGGCGTTAGCCAGCTCATCGGTCAGCTTGCCTTGCTCGGAAATGGACTTGAGAATGGCCTGACGTCTGTCTTCCAGTTCACGTAGATATCCCAGACGGGTCTCCAGATTACGCAACTGCGTGTCATCCAGCCCGCCGGTGATCTCCTTACGATAACGTGCGATAAACGGCACGGTGTTCCCTTCGTCAAGCAGGCGAACGGCAGCGTCTACCTGTTCGGCGCGTGCCTGAATTTCACCCGCGATAATGCGGCAGAAAGAATCATTCATCATGGATTTAGTTTCATCTGAGTAAAAAATCAGGGGATAGTTATACGGATTGACTGGCAAAATTGCCAGTCATCAGCGGGGGCTTCGGATTGTTCCGGCGCTATTTTACGTATTCGATCTCATTAACGTACCAGCTGGCCTCGCCAGCGGGCGTGTGTACTACCGCGAGATCGCCCACTTCTTTTTTCAGCAACGCCCGCGCCATAGGCGAGTCGATGGAGATGTAATCCTTACGACCGAAAATTTCATCGTAGCCGACGATGCGAAAGCGGCGGATATCGCCCTCATCGTTTTCGATCTCCACCCACGCGCCGAAGAACACTTTGCCTTCCTGCTGCGGGGAATAATCGACGATTTTCAGGTTTTCCAAGCATTTGGTCAGATAACGAACACGACGGTCGATCTCACGCAGGCGCTTTTTATTATACTGATAGTCGGCATTTTCGCTGCGGTCCCCAAGACTCGCAGCCCAGGTCACTTTTTTGGTGACTTCCGGGCGTTCTTCCCGCCAGAGATAATTCAGCTCGTGTTTGAGTTTTTCGTACCCTTCCCGGGTAATCAGGGGCGTTTTCATCTCGTTGATTTACCTTTGACTATTTGGCGATGCGCACAATACGTATTACGTGATCGCCGCAGCAGAATAAATAATGTGTCGCAAGATTAATTGTATACTTAAGCTGCTGTTAAATATGCTTTGTAACAATTTAGCCTGGAATTTATACCAGAATTCGCTGGTGACGAACGTAAGCTTTTTTAAGAATACACACATTCAATTGTTGCGAACCTTTGGGAGTAAAACAATGCAAGAGAATTATAAGATTCTGGTGGTGGATGACGATATGCGCCTGCGCGCGCTACTGGAACGTTATCTGACCGAGCAGGGCTTCCAGGTTCGAAGCGTGGCAAACGCCGAGCAAATGGATCGTCTGCTGACCCGTGAGTCCTTCCACCTTATGGTACTGGACCTCATGCTGCCTGGCGAAGATGGCCTGTCAATTTGCCGCCGTCTGCGCAGCCAGAGCAACCCTATGCCGATCATCATGGTGACGGCGAAGGGTGAAGAAGTGGACCGCATTGTGGGTCTGGAGATCGGTGCCGACGACTACATTCCGAAGCCGTTCAACCCGCGTGAACTGCTGGCGCGTATTCGCGCTGTGCTGCGCCGTCAGGCGAACGAACTGCCGGGCGCGCCTTCGCAGGAAGAAGCGGTAATCGCTTTCGGTAAGTTCAAGCTGAACCTCGGCACCCGCGAAATGTTCCGCGAAGACGAACCGATGCCGCTCACCAGCGGTGAATTTGCGGTACTGAAAGCGCTGGTCAGCCACCCGCGCGAACCGCTTTCCCGCGATAAGCTGATGAACCTGGCGCGCGGTCGTGAATACTCTGCGATGGAACGCTCCATCGATGTGCAGATCTCCCGTCTGCGCCGCATGGTGGAAGAAGATCCGGCGCATCCGCGTTACATTCAGACCGTCTGGGGCCTGGGCTACGTCTTTGTACCGGACGGTTCTAAAGCATGAGGCGAATGCGCTTCTCTCCGCGAAGTTCATTTGCCCGCACGCTACTGCTCATCGTCACCTTGCTGTTCGTCAGCCTGGTGACGACTTATCTGGTGGTGCTGAACTTTGCGATTCTGCCGAGCCTCCAGCAGTTTAATAAGGTTCTGGCCTACGAAGTTCGTATGCTGATGACCGATAAGCTGCAACTGGAGGACGGCACGCAACTGGTGGTGCCGCCTGCGTTCCGCCGGGAAATCTATCGTGAGCTGGGGATTTCTCTCTATTCCAACGAGGCTGCCGAAGAGGCCGGGCTGCGTTGGGCGCAACACTATGAATTCTTAAGCCATCAGATGGCGCAGCAGCTGGGCGGCCCGACGGAAGTGCGCGTTGAGGTCAACAAAAGTTCGCCGGTGGTCTGGCTGAAAACCTGGCTGTCGCCCAATATCTGGGTGCGCGTGCCGCTGACGGAAATCCATCAGGGCGATTTCTCCCCGCTGTTCCGCTATACGCTGGCGATTATGCTGCTGGCGATAGGCGGCGCATGGTTGTTTATTCGTATCCAGAACCGACCGCTGGTCGATCTTGAACATGCCGCGTTGCAGGTGGGGAAAGGCATGATTCCACCGCCGCTGCGCGAGTATGGCGCGTCGGAGGTGCGCTCTGTAACCCGCGCCTTCAACCATATGGCGGCGGGCGTGAAGCAACTGGCTGATGACCGTACCTTGCTGATGGCGGGCGTGAGCCACGATTTGCGCACACCGTTGACGCGTATCCGCCTGGCTACCGAAATGATGGGTGAAGAGGACGGCTATCTCGCGGAGTCCATTAATAAGGACATAGAAGAGTGCAACGCCATTATCGAACAATTCATCGATTACCTGCGTACCGGTCAGGAAATGCCAATGGAGATGGCCGATCTGAATGCCGTGTTGGGTGAGGTTATTGCGGCGGAAAGCGGCTACGAGCGGGAAATTGATACCGCGCTACAACCGGGCAGTATTCAGGTGAAAATGCATCCGTTGTCGATTAAACGCGCGATCGCCAATATGGTGGTCAACGCCGCCCGTTATGGCAATGGCTGGATCAAGGTCAGCAGCGGTACGGAACCGCATCGCGCCTGGTTCCAGGTTGAAGACGATGGGCCGGGCATTAAGCCGGAACAGCGTAAGCACCTGTTCCAGCCGTTTGTGCGCGGCGACAGCGCGCGCAGCACCAGCGGCACCGGGTTGGGTCTGGCGATTGTGCAGCGTATTGTGGATAACCATAACGGTATGCTGGAGATTGGCTCCAGCGAGCGCGGTGGGCTTTCTATTCGCGCCTGGCTGCCGATTCCGGTCACTCGCGTACCGGGTTCGACGAAAGACGCATAAGAAAAGGGAGGCGAAATGCCTCCCTTTTCGTTTCTCAGCGCCCGGTGGCGCTACGCTTACCGGGCCTACAACAGCGTGTGCTCCGTAGGCCGGATAAGGCGTAGCCGCCATCCGGCGTGTTTTTTTACAGCTTCGGCCCGGCGCTGACCAGCGCTTCACCGGCTGGGGTATCGGTGTATTTCTCGAAATTCTCGACAAACAGTTTCGCCAGCGCGGTGGCTTTTTCCTGCCACTGTTCCGGTGACGCGTAGGTGTTACGCGGGTCAAGAATACGTGTCTCTACGCCCGGCAGCTCGGTCGGGATCGCCAGGTCAAACATCGGCAGATTAAAGGTTTCCGCATTATCCAGAGAGCCGTTCAGGATGGCGTCGATAATCGCGCGCGTATCTTTGATGGAGATACGTTTGCCCGTGCCGTTCCAGCCGGTGTTTACCAGATACGCCTGTGCGCCGGATGCCTGCATGCGTTTGACCAGCACTTCAGCGTACTGCGTCGGGTGCAGCGACAGGAACGCCGCGCCGAAGCAGGCAGAGAAGGTTGGCGTCGGTTCGGTAACGCCGCGCTCAGTACCGGCCAGTTTAGCGGTAAAGCCAGACAGGAAGTGGTACTGCGTCTGGTCAGCCGTCAGGCGAGAAACCGGCGGCAGCACGCCGAAAGCGTCGGCAGTCAGGAAGATGACTTTGGTTGCATGGCCCGCTTTTGATACCGGCTTAACGATGTTATCGATATGATAAATCGGGTAGGAGACGCGGGTGTTCTCGGTTTTGGAACCATCGTCGAAATCGATGGAGCCATCTTCGCGAACGGTGACGTTTTCCAGCAGCGCATCGCGACGGATAGCGTTGTAGATTTCCGGTTCGGCTTCTTTAGACAGCTTGATGGTTTTCGCGTAGCAGCCGCCTTCAAAGTTAAACACGCCGTCGTCATCCCAGCCGTGTTCGTCATCGCCGATCAGACGGCGTTTCGGGTCGGTGGATAGGGTGGTTTTCCCGGTGCCGGAAAGCCCGAAGAAGACCGCGACGTCGCCTTTCTCACCCACGTTGGCGGAGCAGTGCATGGAGGCAATGCCTTTCAGCGGCAGCAGGTAGTTCATGACGGAGAACATCCCTTTTTTCATTTCGCCGCCGTACCAGGTGCCGCCAATTAACTGAATGCGTTCAGTCAGGTTGAAGGCTACGAAGTTTTCAGAGTTCAGCCCCTGTTCCTTCCACTGCGGGTTGGTGCATTTCGCGCCGTTCATCACGATAAAGTCTGGTTTGAAATCCACCAGTTCTTCGTCCGCAGGACGGATGAACATGTTTTTGACAAAATGCGCCTGCCAGGCGACTTCCGTGATGAAGCGAACGGAGAGACGGGTGTCCGCGTTAGCGCCGCAGAAGGCGTCAACGATGAACAGGCGTTTGCCGGAGAGTTGCTGAGTTACCAGCCCTTTCAGGTGCTGCCAGGTTTCCTGGGACAGCGGTTTGTTGTCGTTCTTGCCTTTGCCTTTGTCGGACCACCAGAGCGTGTCACGCGTGGTGTCGTCACGGACAATGTATTTATCCTTCGGCGAACGTCCGGTAAAGATACCAGTATCAACGGCAACGGCGCCCAGATTCGTTAATACGCCGCGCTCGTAACCTTCCAGAGTAGGATCGAGTTCCTCCTGGTACAGCAGGTCGTAGCTGGGGTTGTAAACGATATCCTGAACGTCATTGATACCATAAGCCTTGAGATCTTGCGGGGTTAAGCTGTTAACGCGCATGTCACTACTCCTTAGCCAATATGTATTACCTGAAATTGTAGGGTTTTTTAGGGTTTGTTAACCGCGACGAGGCTCATAGATTTACGTATCTGGACAAAATCACGATTGACCGAAAACGCTGTGACTCCTGTCACGAAGCGGCGCTTATTATGGCAGAGAACCCTTTTTTGTTGTGGAAAATGTTCTTAAAACGTTAAAAATGAGTGTATTCTGCGGGAATGTTGTGAGTGTAATCGCATTCATGTAAGAAATTTACGAAACTCTTACATATAAAATATCGATTCACCACGAAGGAAAAAATGAACAAAAAGTGCGGAATTTTGCGGAGCAGGCCGGATGACGACGCGGATGCGTCTTATCTGACCTGTAAATGAGTAAGCCTGATGAGCGATTCGCCATCAGGCTTTTTACTAGTGATTAATGCACCTGCGGGTCGGCAGGGGAGGCGTTGTTGCGGATTTCCGCAATGTCCATCGCGTTGAACAGATAGTGGCTGCCGCAGTAATCGCAGTGCATATCGATCTCGCCTTCTTCCGCCAGGATGCTGTCCACTTCTTCATCCGGTAGCGTTTTCAGCGCGCCCGCACAGCGTTCACGAGAACAGGTACACTTGAACTCAACGTCCTGCGGGTCGTAGAGCGTGACCTCTTCTTCATGGTACAAACGCCACAACACATCGTTAGCCGGAAGAGTCAGCAACTCTTCGGTTTTGATGGTTCCGGTCAGCGTCGCCAGGTGATCGAAGTCGTCCGCCTGCGCGTTCTGCGCGGGCATTACCTGTAGCAGCATTCCGCCCGCCGCCGGTTTGCCTTCCACCTCGCCAGTGCGGATGAACAGGCGTGTCGGCAGCTGTTCGGAACGCAGGAAGTAATCTTCCAGACACGCTGCCAGCGTGTCGCCTTCCAGACCGACCACGCCCTGATAACGCTCGCCTTCTTCCGGCGTAATGGTGATCACCAGATAGCCGTTGCCCACCAGCGTTTTCAGATCCGCGTTTTCCGGCACTTCGCCCTGTACGCGAGCGACGCCGCGCATCTGCTGGTTGTTATTGCCGTTGATCACCGCCAGGCTCAGTGGGCCGTCGCCCTGTAGCTGCACGGTAATGTCACCGGCAAATTTCAGCGTGGCAGTCAGCAGGCTGGTGGCGACCAGCAGCTCGGCCAGCACGGTTTTGACCGGCTGCGGATAGGCGTGGTTTTCGAGGATCTGTTGCAGGGTTTCCGATACGGTCACCAGTTCGCCGCGCACGGCAAAGTTTTCAAACAGATAACGATGTAATTGGTCATGTTGCGGCATAATCATCTCTCTTGCGGGTGACAGTCACTCACTGTCGCCGTGTTTAAATCGTAACAGGTCGCGGCGCTCTTTTTTATCCGGTCGCCTGTCCGGGTGCGGCATGGTTAATGCGTTAAGTTTGCGTGCCTGCGCCATTTTTTCGCGTTTTTCCACGCTCTCCGCTGTTTCTTCATACAGCGTAACGGCTTCGCTCGCCGGACGGCGCTGCTCGGTAATGCCTTTAATGATTACCGTCCGCTCGTCGTTGCCCTGGCGCAGGGTCAGCGTCGCATTCAGCTCGACAATCTTGCCCGGCTTGCTGCGCTGCCCGTTATAGTGCACCTTACCGCCTTCAACCATTTCGCGGGCCAATGCACGGGTTTTATAAAAGCGTGCGGCCCACAGCCATTTATCCAGTCGGACCTCAATAGAGGGCTTTTCTTTCATGGCGTCTCCTTCACATCAGTGAGGGGATCAGCCGGCGGTAATCATTCAACGACGGATGGCGTGCATACTGCTTTTCTGCAATGCCGGAGTCGGGATTGGTCACGCCGAGGCAGTAACGAATGCCGAATTGGGCGGCGGCGTCGAGAATCGGTTCGCTGTCGTCGATAAACAGCGTTTTCTCTGCGCTTATTCCCGTTTCTTCAGCCACTGCGTGCCATAACCGCTGATCCTCTTTGGGATAACCAAATGTGTGGGTGGAAAGTAATAAATCAAGGTGTGATGCCAGACCGGTATGTTCCAGCTTCACCGCCAGGTTATGCGGGTGCGCGTTGGTCAGCAGAATGCGGCGTTTACCGCGGGCTTTTAACGCATCCAGAAACGGCACGGTATCTTCGCGCAGCACGGCGCGCGGCCCCTGTGCCGTCGTCATAGCGCAAATGTCCAGACCCAGCCGCTCGCTCCAGTAATCAAGACAGTACCAGTTTAGCGTATGCTGCACGGCATGATACTGCTGGCGAATATAGTCCTGGGCTTCCTGTGCTGTGATTCCCTGCTGTGCGCCATAGGTTTCCGGCACCAGTTTCTGCCAGAAATAGTTATCGAATGCCAGATCGAGCAGCGTGCCGTCCATGTCCAGCAAAACGGTATCGACGTCCTGCCAGGCAATATCAATATGCATGGGAATTCTCCAGATGAGATTGCCGCCAAATCCTGGCGGCTTTTGCCGGATATGCGCTACAGGGTAGCATACCGTGAGCTGTCAGATGAGGCTTTCCGGGGAGGCGATCAGCTTTGGATTCAGGCAGTTTTCATAATATTCCTGAATTTCCGCCATACGGGTGCGGTTACGCTGATAACGTCTGAACGCCTGAATGCCGTTGTAAGCGGCGCAGCCCAGCATGGTGAGCATCAGCAACGTCGTGCCAAGGTAGCGCCATAAACCGGAACGATCCGGGATGCGGTGCAGACCGATGTGCTGCGTGCCGTTGGCGTCGGTGTAGACACGGGTGACGATCCCTTCGGCGCTAAACGGTGTTTGCATTAACATCTGCGCCAGGCGCTGGAATGCGCCCCACTGTTCCTGCGCGGGGTAATCGTACAGGGACATCGACGGCCACGGCTGATCAACCAGATCGCTGCCTTCATCGCTGATAATCAGGAAGCCGCCCGGCGCGGGGCTGTTAAGCGCCTGTGCGGCGCGCGCGGTTTCACGGGAGATAAACGGCGCGGTTGAGGTCGTCACCAGGTTATCGAGCGACTCCGCGCTGACAGGGCGCAGCAGAACGTTCACGCCGTCAAGTTTGCCCGCATTCGCGCGTTTGACCAGCGCGGCCCAGTTTTTGCTATTGCCGAGGTTCACCAGCGCGTTTTTCAGGCGCACGCATTCGTCTTCGGCGGCGCACAGATCGGCGGTCTTTAATACGATGTCGCCGAAATCATCCAGCAATACCATCCCGGACTTTTGAATCGCCGAACGCAGCGACGCGCTAACGCGGGAGTCATCTTCCGGCTTCGGGTGCAGCTGGCGGTTGATGGCCTGGGTCAGCGCTGTGGCTTTGTTGACGAGATCGGACTCGGGCAGCGGCAGCGTCCGCGCGTCATTCCAGATGATTTGCGAGCAATCAAACGGCATAAAAGGGGAGTTCGGCTGCGCAGTCCAGCTACCAGACTGATGGATATTACACATGCCTTTGCCGTTCAGATGCAGCGTATCGCCCACGCGAACTCCGGCGTCGTGGAGCTGTTTAACGCTGGTGGCCTCAATGGTTTGCGCGCCTTTCATCCACGACAAGGTGAATTTGATCGGCATATCCAGCGGGATCCAAAAGAGCAGCATAAACAGCACCAGCAGCGATCCGCCCGCAATAACGGCGCTACGCAGCCAGTGTTGCAACGGGAAATTTTTCACCTCGTCATGCAGGGAGAGAAAACGCCCTTGCCGCGCGACGTGGCGATCCAGATAGATATCAATATCCGTTTGCTGCCCGAGATCCTGTGCGATATAGGGTTGCCAGTGGGCAGGGTAAATCAGGTCAATAATTCCCAGCGAAATATTGTTGATCTGCTCCTGATCGTTTTCGCCAAACAGCCCCCAGCGACGCGGGGTTCCCCGCAGGCAGTGAATCTCTCGCAGCGAGGTTTTAGATGGCGGTGCGAACAGCCCCCAGAGACCTGCGGCGAGCAGCAGAATTGCGCCGCCCGCAATCCACGGCACGAAGACATCCGGCGTAATTAAGCAACAGAAGAACAGCAGGAATGAGGCCACAATCAGCGATGCTTCGCGCAGCCCCGCGGGGCGGCTGAGCGCATACTCTTCGTGAGTTTCCTGACGAATGTTCAGCAGTTCAATTTGCTCGCTCTCTTCGCCACGAATCGACGCCTGGGTGGAGGAGGTATGCTGTAGCGCATAGCCGCGCGTCTCCTGCATGTACTCCTGCAACGTGTGGCCGTTAAGCGAGATGACTAAAGGAAGCGTATCGGTATGGATCAGCTCAACGTTATTTTCGTCATTGATGTACTGTTCCCAGAACGGCGGCAAATGAACCTCAACGGAATCAAGGTAATATCGCCATTTATTGGGATCGTCGGTCGTAATGCCGTAACGCGTAATGGAATGGGTCAGAATAATGACGTTATTACTCTGGGCATTCAGCGTTAACGACACGGGAGCGGTACTGGCGCCTGTCGGCCCCGGCACCTGCTGAATCTGACTGAGGTTGTCGAGATAGTTTTCAACCGCACTGCGCTCTTCCGGCGTTAGCTTGCGCGTCGCGGCGTCTGAAAAGGCGCTGATCCAGGGCAGATTCTGCCGCCTGGCTCTTACTCTGAGTAGCCATCCTGCCAGTAGAGAGCAGGCCAGCAAAGCAGCTAAGAAAATCAAAATGGTGCTCATGCTTTCCCCATCTTACTAAGTCTGTCAGGCGTGGTCAGTCGCACCCTGTCGAATAAATGTGATGCTGTGGTTGGCTATCGGCAAGCGTGGAGTTGAACTTGAGCATTTTTACGCGCATCCCAGTGAATGCGGATCATAGCAAACCCACCAAAAGCGGAATATCAGCAAATTCCTGGAGTTATTTCAACCTATTGACTTTTAATTTTAAATGGGAATTAATTTTTGCTACGTTACATAAATGTAAATAAACGGCAATTCACATTGCCGAAACCGTGCTGTATATCGCACAATGGCACCAGATTTCACTGCATAGATTCTCACGATGAGCAAATCATTACAAAAACCCACCATTTTGAAAGTTGAAACTGTCGCGAAATCCCGGCTGTTTAACGTCGAAAGTGTGGATCTCGAATTCAGCAACGGCGTGCGCCGCGTCTATGAGCGTATGCGTCCGTCCACTCGTGAAGCGGTAATGATTGTGCCGATCGTAGACGATCACCTGATTCTGATCCGTGAATATGCCGTGGGCACGGAGTCTTATGAGCTGGGGTTCTCCAAAGGGTTGATCGACCCTGGCGAAACCGTTTTTGAAGCGGCGAACCGCGAACTGAAAGAAGAAGTTGGGTTTGGCGCGAACGATCTGACGTTCCTCAAAAAGCTCAGCATGGCGCCGTCCTATTTTTCCAGCAAAATGAACATTGTGATAGCGGAAGACCTCTATCCTGAATCACTGGAAGGCGACGAGCCGGAACCGCTGCCGCAGGTGCGCTGGCCGCTGACGCATTTAATGGATCTGCTGGAAGAACCGGATTTCAGTGAAGCGCGAAACGTCAGCGCGCTGTTCCTGGTCCGTGAGTGGCTGAAGGGGCAGGGGCGGTTGTAATTTATATTGCCGGATGGCGGCTGACTTTTACCTGGCCTACAACAAAACGTAGGCCGGATAAGACGCCTCAGGCGTCGCCATCCGGCAAAAGATCAAAACAGTTCGTGTGTCTCACCGTTATCGATAATGGTGGTGCCCACCTCATGCACCGCCTGCTGCGTTGGCTGAGTGCCTTCGATAAAGTATTCCGCGCGGCTGTTACCGCCGTTTGCCAGTTGCCCGGTGCTTCTGTCGATATTGATCGTCACGATGCCCGGAGGCGGCGTCAACGGCTCTTCAGGAACCCCTTCCAGCACGGCTTTCATGTAAGCATCCCATGCGGGTTGCGCACTTTTCGCGCCACCTTCGTAACCAGAAATCTGGTCTTTGATCGCCCCGGACGCGGTAGTGCGCCCCAGATCGCGACGGTGATCGTCAAAGCCGATCCACACGGAAGTCACCACGCCCGGGCCGTAACCGGAGAACCAGGCATCTTTCGAGCTGTTGGTGGTTCCGGTTTTTCCGCCGATATCATGACGTTGCAGGTCGCGACCCGCGCGCCAGCCGGTGCCCATCCAGCCGGGTTCGCCGAAGATGTTGCTGTTCAGCGCGCTCTTAATCAGGAAGGCCAGCGGCGTGTTGATCACATGTGGAGCATATTCCTGCATTCCGCTTTGCGCCACTAACGCCTGGTTAGCCTGCTCCAGTTTTGGCATCGGCACGGTGGCGTTTTGCTGCTCCTGAGAGATGGCGACATCTTCAACGTTATTGTTTTCCAGCACGTTGGATTTTTGGGTATCACCGTAAATGACCGGGATATCGCAATCCGGGCAGGCGATTTTCGGCTTCGCTTCGAAGATCACGCCGCCCTGGTCGGTCTCTATCTTGCTGATGAAATACGGGTCTACCAGGAAGCCGCCGTTAGACATTACCGCATAACCGCGCGCCACCTGCATCGGGGTGAAGGACGCGGAGCCCAGCGCCAGCGATTCGGTATGCACGATGTTCTGCGCCGGGAAACCGAAGCGTTGCAGATACTCTGCGGCGTAATCCACGCCCATCGCGCGCATCGCCCGCACCATCACCACGTTTTTCGACTGACCCAGACCCTGACGTAAGCGGATTGGCCCGGCATACTGCGGCGGGGAGTTTTTTGGCCGCCAGTCGGAACCGGCGCCAGCATCCCAGCGGGAAATCGGCACGTCGTTCAGCATACTCGCCAGCGTCAGACCTTTATCCATCGCGGCGGTATAGAGGAACGGTTTGATGTTCGACCCGACCTGACGCAGCGCCTGCGTGGCGCGGTTGAATTTACTCTGGTTGAAGTCAAAACCGCCGACCAGCGCCAGAACCGCGCCGTTTTGCGGGTTGATGGAAACCAGCGCCGAGTTCACATCCGGGACTTGCGCCAGCCACCAGGCATCACCCATCTGGCGAACCCAGATTTGTTGGCCTGTCTGTACGGCGTCGGTCACTTTACGCGGCGTCGGGCCCTGTTGGGTATCCGAACGGTAAGGGCGCGCCCAGCGTACGCCTTCCATCCGCAGCGACACGGAGGTGCCATCAGCGAGCATCGCGGTGGCTTCCTGCGGATTCGCGCCGGTAATGACGGCGGGCAGCAACGGCCCGTAGGTTGGCAGGGCTTTCAGCGTGTCGGTGATTTTTTTGTTGTCCCAGGCGGTTTCGCCTACTTTCCACAGCACGTTCGACGGCCCGCGATAGCCGTGGCGCATGTCGTAGTCCAGCACGTTGTTACGCACGGCTTGCTGCGCCGCCTGCTGTACTTTGCGGGTGATCGTGGTGTAAATGCGATACCCGTCTTCATAGGCGCTTTCGCCATAACGGCTGTACATTTCCTGGCGCACCATTTCCGACAGATACGGCGCTGAGAACGCGATTTCCGGCGCATGGTAATTGGCGTCAATCGCTTCGCCGCGCGCCTGATCGTACTGCGCCTGGGTGATGTAGCCTTCGCTCAACATACGAGACAGCACCACGTTACGACGCGCCGTCGCCCGATCCATCGAGTAGAGCGGGTTAAATGTGGAAGGGGCTTTCGGCAGACCGGCAATCACCGCCATTTCGCTCAGGGTGAGCTGATCGACCGTCTTACCGAAATAGACCTGCGCCGCCGCGCCGACGCCGTAGGCACGGTAGCCGAGGTAGATCTTGTTCAGGTAAAGTTCGAGGATCTCATCTTTGCTCAGCATCTGCTCAATGCGGATTGCCAGGAACGCTTCCTTAATTTTACGCATCAGCGTGCGTTCCGGGCTCAGGAAGAAGTTTCTCGCCAGCTGCTGGGTGATGGTACTTGCCCCCTGTGAGGCATGGCCTGAGAACAGCGCGACGCTGGCCGCACGGAAGATCCCTACCGGATCGACGCCATGATGCTCGTAAAAGCGGCTGTCTTCCGTAGCGATAAAGGCTTTAACCATTTCCGGCGGCATCTGGTCAAGCGTGACCGGGATACGACGTTTTTCGCCATACTGCGCGATCAGCTCGCCATCCGCGCTGTAAACCTGCATCGGAATCTGCAAACGCACGTCTTTTAAGGTCGCGACGTCAGGTAGTTGCGGCTCGATATAGCGGTAGAGGCCATAAATCGAGCCTGCTCCCAGCAGGATGCAACATACTGCAAGGATCAATAAATACTTTACGAACTTCACTGGAGATTTCCCATTTAGTGTCATTTGGGCAGTTTATAAACAAACGCGCGGTAGTATAAAGGCAAGCCAGACGCATTGATATACCCGTAAGAGCGACCATTGATAAGGAGATCATAAGCAATGGCTTTCAGGTTCTGGCAAATTGGCCTTCATATTCAGCAGCATGAGGCGCTGGCTGTCGCCGTGGTTCGCGGCGCGTCAGGCTGGTCTTTACAACGCTGGTGGCGGGTGCCGCTGGCGGAACGCACCTTCGTTGACGGGCATCTTCGCGAGCCTGAACAGCTCGTCGATGCGTTGCTTCCGTGGCGTCGTTCGCTTCCTCACCGGCATCATATTTATCTCTCTTTCCCTGCCTGCCGGACGCTGCAAAAGCATTTTCCGCGCCCGGAAATGGCGCTGCGCGAACGTGAACAAACGGCGTGGCTGACCGGCGCGATGGCGCGTGAGCTGGATATGCCCCCCGACGCCCTGTGCTTTGACTATCGCGAAGATACCCTGACTCCGGCATTTAACGTGACCGCCGCCCAAAGCAAGGAGGTAGCGACCTTATTAACGCTGGCGCAAAAACTGAAAATGCAGGTGACGGCGATTACGCCGGATGCCTGCGCATTACAGCGCTTTATTCCTTATCTGCTGGCGCACCAGCAGTGTCTGGCCTGGCGTGACGAAGAACAGTGGCTGTGGGCGACGCGCTATGCGTGGGGACGAAAACCGCTACAAGAGGCGGCCTGCGCCGACAGTCTTGCCGCGACGTTGTCCATTGAGCCGGAAAGTCTGACGGTGTGCGGCGCGGGCGGCTTCGAACCCTGGTGCGCGGTTGCCATTCGCCAGCCTCCCGTTCCGCCGGAAGGCCATACCTTTGCCATCGCACTGGGATTAGCAATGGGGGCGCCGTGCTGATGAGTCATCCGGTCAACTTTTTGCCCTGGCGTCAGTCCCGGCGGCGCGAATGTCTGCGATTCTGGAGCGTTATGTTCAGCGGTTCACTGCTGCTGACCATCGCGCTGGGGTGCATCCATGAGGTTACGCTCACGGCGCAAAAGCGGGTGGATGCGCAGTGGTCGATCGCAGAAAAAGAGCGCGCCGCCGCGCTGCTGGCGATCCAACCCCGCTTACAGCAGCGGCAGACCGCGTGGCAGCAAGCGTTGCAGCGGCAAACGGAATATGAGCAGACGCGGCGCTGGCAGAGCGTGCTGGAAGGGATGGCGGCGCTGTTGCCCGAGCAGGCGTGGCTAACCCGGTTATCCTGGCAGCAGGGAACGCTGGAACTTGAGGGATACGCGACGACATTTCTTGCGTTAAACACGCTGGAAACCGCGTTGCGTCATCATCCTGATTTCCCGTTAGCCGGGAGTGGGGCAACGCAGCAGGATGCGCAGGGACGCTGGCAATTTCATTACCCGTTAAAAAGGAGCCTCGCAGATGGTCGCGCTTTTTGACCTCTGGTGCGGATTATTGCCGCGAACCCGCCTCTTCTGCTGGTTAGGCTGGAGCCTGGGGCTGGGATTACTAGTTTGTTTATACACGTTTTCTTCGGGCGCGCAGCAACAGGAGCGGCAACGAACGGCGCTGGCGCAACAGCGGGCGGCTATCGACCGGCAGTGGCGGGGTCTGCGCCAGATCGCCGCATCAATGGATATGTCTCGTTTAGCGTCGGCCAGCAAGCGCGTGCCTTTTTCCCCTCTGGATTTTCAGCGCTCTCCGGTACGCCTTCTTCACTGGCAGCCTTCCGCGCAGGGCGGCGAGCTGGCGCTGGCATCCACCTGGGAGGCGGTTCCGCAACTGTTCAGTCGGCTGGCGGAGCGTGGCATGCGCATTAACCGCTTTTCGCTTGTTCCGCAGGAGACGGAGCTGCTGTTGACGCTACAGCTGGAGCGGCTGACTGATGACTAAGCGCTGGCTGTTGGTCTGTAGCTGCCTGCTGATGCTGACCGGAATGCGCGACCCCTTCAAACCGCCGGAGGACCGATGCCGGATCGCTGAACTGCCGATGTGGCGTTACCAGGGCGTGGTGAGTCAGGGAGAGCGCCTGACTGGCATTCTCAAAGACAGCCAGCAGAAGTGGCGGCGCGTCGAACAATATCAGGTGCTGGAGAACGGCTGGACGATTTCCCGACTGACGGCAGACAGTATAACGCTTGAGACCGGTAAAGGCTGTGAACCGTCACAGTGGCGGTGGCAACGACAAGGAGAAGTGAATGAAGCGATGGATAGCCGCAGCGTTGATCGCCGTGATGCCCGCCGTACAGGCGGGGAAAGCGCAAAACGTGACGCTGGTGGTGGATGATGTTCCTGTTGTTCAGGTGTTGCAGGCGCTTGCCGCGCAGGAGAAGAAGAATCTGGTGGTCTCGCCTGACGTCAGCGGTTCGCTGTCGCTGAGTCTGACGAATGTGCCGTGGAAGCAGGCGGTGCAGACGGTCATAAAAAGCGCCGGGCTGGTGCTGCGCCAGGAGGGGAATATTCTGCATGTTCACTCGGTTCACTGGCAAAACGAAAACGCCGCGCGGCAGGAGGCCGAGCAGGCAAGGCTTCGGGCCAACTTACCGCTGGAGGATCGCAGTATTTCTCTGCAATACGCCGATGCCTCCGAACTGGCAAAAGCGGGAGAAAAACTGCTGAGCGCCAAAGGCAGTATGACGGTAGATAAGCGCACCAACCGGTTATTGCTTCGGGATAACAACGCCGCGCTGGCGGCGCTGGAAAAGTGGGCGGCGCAAATGGATCTCCCCGTTGAGCAGGTTGAACTGGCGGCGCATATCGTCACCATAAATGAAAAAAGCCTGCGTGAGCTGGGGGTAAAGTGGACGCTGGCGGACGCGCAACAGGCCGGGTCGCCAGGGCAGGTGACGTCGCTTGCCAGCGATCTGTCCGTCGCGGCCGCCACGTCTCGCGTCGGGTTTAACATCGGGCGCATCAACGGTCGCTTGTTGGATCTTGAGCTTTCCGCCCTGGAGCAGAAGCAGCAACTTGATATTATCGCCAGCCCACGACTGCTGGCTTCGCACCTGCAACCCGCCAGTATTAAGCAGGGGAGCGAAATCCCGTATCAGGTCTCCAGCGGCGAGAGCGGGGCGACGTCCGTGGAGTTTAAAGAAGCGGTGCTGGGGATGGAGGTGACACCCACCGTTTTGCCGAAGGGACGCATTCGCCTGAAACTTCACATCAGCCAGAACGTTCCCGGTCAGGTGCTACAGCAGGCGGATGGCGAAGTGCTGGCGATCGATAAGCAGGAGATCGACACACAGGTCGAGGTTAAAAGCGGCGAAACGCTGGCGCTGGGCGGCATCTTTTCGCGCAAAAACAAATCCGCTAAAGATAGCGTCCCGCTGTTAGGCGATATCCCCTGGCTTGGTTCCCTTTTCAGCCATGATGGAAAAGAGAACGAGCGGCGCGAACTGGTGGTGTTCATTACCCCCAGACTGGTTGCGGCAGAATAATTTATGCCTGAAATCGCGCTGTTTTTGCACTGAACACGTTTCAGGGATTTGACGTGGGGGTGTATTTAGCATACAAGGAGTACCGATTTGAGAGTTGGTTCTTCTCGTCGCTATCCGGCGACGCTGCCTCCGGGGTTGTCTACAATATGTCTTGGTAATTTATTCAGTTGCCAAACCCGTTGGAGTATTGAGATAATTTTCAGTCTGACTCTCGCAATATCTTATGAGGTTTCAGTTCATGTCCTGCTGCGCAAGGTGTCTGCGACGCGGGTTTATCATTAACGAATTGTCTTAGTAGTACCGAAAAAATGGCAGAGAAACGCAATATCTTTCTGGTTGGGCCTATGGGTGCCGGAAAAAGCACTATTGGGCGCCAGTTAGCTCAACAACTCAATATGGAATTTTACGATTCTGATCAAGAGATTGAGAAACGAACCGGAGCTGATGTGGGCTGGGTCTTCGATGTAGAAGGTGAAGACGGCTTCCGTGATCGCGAAGAAAAAGTCATCAACGAGTTGACGGAAAAACAGGGTATTGTGCTGGCAACCGGCGGTGGCTCTGTAAAATCACGTGAAACGCGTAACCGTCTCTCCGCGCGTGGCGTCGTGGTGTATCTTGAAACGACAATCGAAAAACAACTTGCGCGTACGCAGCGCGACAAGAAACGCCCGCTGTTGCAGGTAGAAGCTCCGCCTCGTGAAGTTCTGGAAGCGTTGGCCAACGAACGCAATCCTCTGTATGAAGAGATTGCCGACGTGACCATTCGTACCGACGATCAGAGCGCTAAGGTCGTGGCAAACCAGATTATTCATATGCTGGAAAGCAACTGATTCTGGCTTAATACATACTCGGTAAGCGGGTACAAGTAACTAAGGTGGATGTCGCGTCATGGAGAGGATTACAGTTACTCTCGGGGAACGTAGTTACCCTATCACCATCGCGGCTGGTTTGTTTAACGAACCAGCTTCATTCTTACCGCTGAAATCGGGCGATCAGGTTATGTTGGTGACCAACGAAACCCTGGCTCCCCTTTACCTTGATAAGATCCGTAGCGTACTTGAACAGGCGGGGGTTAACGTAGATAGCGTTATCCTGCCCGATGGCGAAAAGTATAAAAGCCTGACGGTACTTGATACGGTTTTCACCGCGTTACTGCAAAAACCGCACGGTCGCGATACCACGCTGGTTGCCCTCGGCGGCGGCGTGATTGGCGACCTTACCGGTTTCGCCGCCGCCAGCTATCAGCGTGGCGTGCGTTTTATCCAGGTCCCGACGACATTGCTGTCGCAGGTCGACTCCTCCGTAGGCGGGAAAACCGCTGTAAACCATCCCCTCGGCAAGAACATGATCGGCGCGTTCTACCAGCCTGCTTCTGTGGTGGTGGATCTCGACTGTCTGAAAACGCTTCCTGCGCGTGAGCTGGCATCGGGTCTGGCGGAAGTGATCAAATACGGCATCATTCTTGACGGTGAATTTTTCACCTGGCTTGAGGACAATCTGGACGCGTTATTACGTCTGGAAGGTCCGGCAATGGCGTACTGTATCCGCCGTTGTTGTGAGCTGAAAGCCGAAGTTGTTGCAGCAGACGAGCGCGAAACGGGCTTACGTGCTTTACTGAATCTGGGACATACCTTTGGTCATGCCATTGAAGCTGAAATGGGTTATGGCAATTGGTTACACGGTGAAGCTGTCGCCGCTGGTATGGTGATGGCGGCGCGTACGTCAGAGCGTCTCGGTCAGTTTAGCGCTGCGGATACGCAACGCATTATTACGCTGCTCCAGCGCGCAGGTCTGCCTGTACACGGGCCGCGTGAGATGTCTGCTCAGGCGTATTTGCCACACATGCTGCGCGATAAGAAAGTCCTGGCGGGCGAGATGCGCTTAGTGCTCCCGCTGGCGATAGGGAAAAGTGAAGTACGCGGCGGAGTGCCGCACGAAATCGTTCTCAGCGCTATTGCTGACTGTCAGCAGGCGTAACAACAAGAAAGGTCGGACTGATACTGCACGGTATTGGTCATTTAAATTCAGGTTAACTGCAACGTCGTAAGCATTAACCTTTGAGTGGGGTGTTAAATGGATGAATTCAAACCAGAAGACGAGCTGAAACCCGATCCCAGCGATCGTCGTACTGGTCGTACTCGTCAATCTTCTGAACGCGATAATGATCCACAGATCAATTTCGATGACGTCGACCTGGATACGGACGATCGTCGTCCAGGGCGTGCGCGAAAGGCGCGTGAGGAAGAGCAGTACAGCGAAGACGATTATGAATCCGATGATGCAGTGGATGAAGAGCGCGTAGAGCGTCGTCCCCGCAAACGTAAGAAAGCCGCCAGCAAACCCGCTTCCCGTCAGTACATCATGATGGGTGTCGGCGTTCTGGTGTTGCTGCTGCTGATCATCGGTATTGGCTCCGCGCTGAAAGCCCCTTCACCCTCCTCTTCCAGCGATCAAACGGCGTCTGCCGAGAAGAACATCGATCTTTCCGGCAATAACGCGACCGATCAGGCGAGCGCCACGCAGCCTGCGCCAGACGCTGAACAGACCGCCGGAAACACGCAGCAGGATGTTTCTCTGCCGCCGATCGCCTCAACGCCAACGCAGGGTCAGGCGCCTGCCGCGACCGAAGGCCAGCGGCGTGTGGAAGTTCAGGGCGATCTGAACAATGCGCTGACTCAGCCGCAGGGCCAGGAACAGGTTAACAATGTGGTGGCGAACTCCACGCTGCCGACGGAACCTGCCACCGTTGCGCCAATCCGCAACGGCAATGCGCCGCGTCAGACGGCGGCGACGCAATCGGGCGAGCGTCAGGCCACTACGCGCCCGGAACGTAAGCAGGTTGTGATTGAGCCGAAGAAACCGCAGACCACCGCGAAAGCGACGCCAGCGGAACCGAAGCCGACCACGCAGCCGAAACGTAGCGAACCTGCCGCGCCGGTCGCGACGACGAAAGCGCCAGCAACTTCCGCGCCAGCGGCAACGACCGCGCCGAAAGCCACCGCTGCGCCTGCACAAACCGCAGCGCCAGCGCAAACCACAGCGGCAGCCGGCAGTGCGGCTGGTACGAAAAGCACAGGTAACGTGGGTTCGCTGAAGTCTGCGCCTTCCAGCCATTACACCCTGCAACTCAGCAGTTCTTCTAACTACGACAACCTGAACGGTTGGGCGAAGAAAGAAAACCTGAAAAACTATGTGGTGTATCAGACGACGCGTAACGGCCAGCCGTGGTATGTTCTGGTAACGGGTGTGTATGCGTCTAAAGATGATGCCAAACGTGCGGTGTCTACGTTGCCAGCCGATGTGCAGGCGAAAAACCCGTGGGCAAAACCGTTGCATCAGGTGCAGGCCGATCTGAAGTAATAGTCATGTTAAAGCGCAGGATGCTGTCGGAGCTTTCTCCACAGCCGGAGAAGGTGTAATTAGTTAGTCAGCATGAAAAAGAATCGCGCTTTTCTGAAGTGGGCAGGGGGGAAATACCCCCTGCTTGATGACATCAAACGGCATTTACCGAAAGGTGAATGTCTGGTTGAACCCTTTGTGGGGGCCGGGTCGGTGTTTCTTAACACCGACTTTTCTCGTTATATTCTTGCCGATATTAATAGTGACCTTATCAGCCTCTATAACATCGTGAAGTCGCGTACTGAAGAGTATGTGCGGGCTTCCCGCGAGCTGTTTACGCCTGAGACGAATCAGGCCGAGGTTTACTATCAACTCCGTGAAGAGTTCAATACGAGCCGGGAGCCGTTCCGTCGCGCGGTCCTGTTCTTATACCTGAACCGCTATGGTTACAACGGCCTGTGCCGCTATAACTTGCGTGGGGAGTTTAACGTGCCGTTTGGCCGTTACAAAAAGCCCTACTTCCCGGAAACGGAGTTGTACCATTTTGCCAAAAAAGCGCAGAATGCAGAGTTTCATTGCCTTTCGTATGAAGAGTGTATGGATCGTGCTGATAGCAATTCTGTGGTCTATTGCGATCCGCCTTACGCACCGCTTTCTGCGACGGCGAATTTCACCGCTTATCATACCAATAGCTTCAGCCCAAAAGAGCAGGCGCGCCTGGCGGAGATGGCAGAAAAGCTGGTCAGCAAGCGGATCCCGGTGTTAATTTCGAACCATGACACGCCCGATACCCGCGAGTGGTACAAAGCGGCGAAACATTTTCAGGTCAAAGTGCGTCGCAGTATAAGCAGCAATGGCGGCACACGTAAAAAGGTGGACGAACTGCTGGCTCTGTACCAACCAGGAGTCGTAACGCCTGCGAAAAAATAATTCTCAAGGAGAAGCGGATGAAACAGTATTTGATTGCCCCCTCAATTCTGTCGGCTGATTTTGCCCGCCTGGGTGAGGACACCGCGAAAGTGCTGGCTGCTGGTGCGGATGTCGTGCATTTTGACGTCATGGACAACCACTATGTGCCGAACCTGACCATCGGCCCGATGGTGCTGAAATCCCTGCGCAAATACGGTATTACCGCCCCCATCGACGTGCATTTGATGGTGAAGCCGGTTGACCGCATCGTGCCGGATTTCGCCGCAGCGGGCGC
The DNA here is from genome assembly GCF_030333435.1 of Citrobacter sp. CK191. Lineage (NCBI taxonomy): Bacteria > Pseudomonadati > Pseudomonadota > Gammaproteobacteria > Enterobacterales > Enterobacteriaceae > Citrobacter > Citrobacter sp. CK191. The sequence continues at coordinate 186,205 of NZ_JAOWFX010000021.1, forward strand.
CAGCATCATTACGTTTCATCCCGAAGCCTCCGAGCATGTCGATCGTACCTTGCAGCTGATTAAAGAAAACGGCTGTAAAGCGGGTCTGGTGTTTAACCCGGCCACGCCGCTGAGTTATCTGGATTACGTGATGGATAAGCTGGATGTGATCCTGCTGATGTCCGTCAACCCGGGTTTTGGCGGCCAGTCTTTTATTCCGCACACGCTGGAGAAGCTGCGTGAAGTGCGTCGTCGTATTGATGAGTCAGGTTATGACATTCGCCTGGAAGTGGACGGCGGCGTCAAGGTGAACAACATCGGCGAAATCGCCGCGGCGGGCGCAGACATGTTTGTGGCAGGCTCCGCGATTTTCGACCAACCAGACTACAAAAAAGTCATTGATGAAATGCGCAGTGAACTGGCAAAGGTAAGTCATGGATAAATTGCAGGATATTCGGGGTGTCGCCTTTGACCTCGACGGCACGCTGGTTGACAGCGCGCCGGGATTAGCCGCTGCGGTAGATATGGCGTTATACGCGCTGGAACTGCCTACCGCTGGCGAAGATCGCGTAATTACCTGGATTGGTAACGGCGCGGATGTATTGATGGAGCGTGCGCTCGCCTGGGCTCGACAGGAACGCGCTACGTTACGTAAAACAATGGGCAAACCGCCTGTTGATGATGAGATCCCCGCCGAGGAGCAGGTGCGTATTTTGCGTAAGCTGTTCGACCGCTACTATGGCGATGTGGCGGAAGAAGGGACGTTCCTGTTCCCGCACGTAGCCGATACGCTGGGCGCGCTGCATGCCAAAGGGCTGCCGCTTGGACTGGTGACCAATAAGCCGACGCCGTTTGTGGCGCCGCTGCTTGAAGCGCTGGATATCGCCAAATACTTTAGCGTGGTTATTGGCGGCGACGATGTGCAGAACAAAAAGCCGCATCCCGATCCGCTGCTGCTGGTGGCAAAGCGGATGGGCGTCGCGCCTGAACAGATGCTCTTCGTGGGCGATTCGCGTAATGACATTCAGGCTGCAAAAGCGGCTGGCTGCCCGTCAGTCGGCCTCACGTACGGCTACAACTATGGCGAATCAATCGCTCTTAGCCAGCCGGATGTGATTTACGACACTATTAATGACCTTCTGCCCGCTCTCGGGCTTCCGCATAGCGAAAATCAGGAATCGAAAAATGACTAAGCCCATCGTTTTTAGTGGCGCACAGCCCTCAGGTGAATTGACCATTGGCAACTATATGGGTGCGCTGCGTCAGTGGGTGAACATGCAGGATGACTATCATTGCATTTACTGCATCGTTGACCAGCATGCGATCACCGTGCGTCAGGATGCACAGCAGTTGCGTAAGGCGACGCTGGATACGCTGGCGCTCTACCTGGCGTGTGGTATCGATCCTGAGAAAAGCACCATCTTTGTTCAGTCCCATGTGCCGGAGCACGCGCAGCTGGGCTGGGCGCTGAACTGCTACACCTATTTCGGCGAACTGAGCCGGATGACCCAGTTCAAAGACAAATCCGCGCGCTATGCCGAGAACATCAACGCCGGTCTGTTTGATTACCCGGTTCTGATGGCGGCAGACATTTTGCTGTATCAAACGAATCAGGTGCCGGTGGGTGAAGATCAGAAACAGCATCTGGAATTGAGCCGCGACATCGCGCAGCGTTTTAACGCGCTGTATGGCGATATCTTTAACGTTCCTGAGCCGTTTATTCCAAAATCCGGCGCGCGCGTGATGTCACTGCTGGAACCGACCAAAAAGATGTCCAAGTCGGACGATAACCGTAACAACGTCATCGGCCTGCTGGAAGACCCGAAATCGGTGGTGAAAAAAATCAAACGTGCGGTGACGGATTCCGACGAGCCGCCGGTAGTGCGCTACGACATCCAGAATAAAGCGGGGGTGTCTAACCTGCTGGATATCCTCTCCGCCGTAACCGGCCAGAGCATCCCTGAGCTGGAGCAGCATTTCGAAGGCAAGATGTATGGTCATCTGAAAGGTGAAGTGGCTGAAGCCGTTTCCGGTATGCTGACCGAGTTGCAGGAGCGTTATCATCGCTTCCGCAGCGACGAAGCCTTCTTGCAGAAAGTGATGAAAGAAGGGGCGGAAAAAGCCAGCGCCCGTGCTTCCGAAACGCTGAAAGCGGTCTACGAAGCGATCGGCTTTGTCGCGAAGCCGTAATGCGCACCGCGCCATAGGCCAGATAAGGCGTTTACGTCGCCACCCGGCGTAAACACGGCGAGGCCTACAGTGTGATGCGACACCACACATTAAAAAACCGGGGATTTCCCGGTTTTTTTGTCTCTCTGCGTACCCGTGACGAAAAACTGTGAGGCGTCTCGCCATTTACGCACATCGTCATTGCGCGATATCTTCATTTTAATGAATATATAAATATTCACTTTACTGAAAATTTATGATGCGTCGAACATTTATCAAAAAAGAGGGGGTCGTGCTGACGACCCTGGCCCGCTACCTGCTTGGTGAGAAATGCGGTAACCGTTTGAAAACGATAGATGAACTGGCTAACGAATGCCACTCATCGGTGGGGTTAACGCAGGCCGCATTAAAAACGCTGGAGTCTTCCGGGGCGATCCGTATTGAGCGTCGTGGGCGCAACGGCAGCTTCCTGGTGGAGATGGATAACAAAACGTTGCTGTCGCATGTGGACATCAGCAACGTTGTTTGCGCGATGCCGCTGCCGTACACCCGTCTGTATGAAGGGCTGGCGAGCGGGCTGAAAGCGCAGTTTGAAGGGATTCCATTTTATTACGCACACATGCGTGGGGCGGACATCCGGGTTGAGTGCCTGCTGAATGGCGTCTACGACATGGCCGTGGTGTCGCGTCTGGCCGCAGAGAGCTACCTGGCGCAAAACGGGTTGCGCATCGCGCTGGAACTGGGGCCCCACACCTATGTCGGCGAGCACCAGTTGATCTGCCGTAAAGGCGAATCCGACCGGGTGAAACGAGTGGGGCTGGATAACCGTTCGGCAGATCAGAAAATCATGACCGAAGCCTGTTTCGGCAAAAGTGATGTGGAGCTGATAGACCTCTCTTATCACGAAAGTCTTCAGCGCATTGTGAAAGGTGATGTGGATGCGGTGATCTGGAATGTGGTGGCGGAAGCGGAGCTGGCATTGCTGGGGTTAGAAGCGACGCCGCTCACCCGCGATCCTCGATTCTTGCAGGCCACCGAAGCCGTGGTGCTGACCCGGTCGGACGATTACCCGATGCAGCAACTGCTGCGCGCCGTGGTGGACAAACAGGCGCTGCTCGCCCATCAGCAACGTGTGGTCAGCGGTGAACAGGAACCCAGTTACTAAGTTAATCAAAGGCATTGTAAATGGAAAACAGACTCAGCCTGCTGTGTGACGCAGGGGTTATCGACGAAGATATTTGCCGTGGCATGTTGCAGGTCGTCAGACGACTGGACGAGGAGTGGAAGCTGCCGGTGCATACCGAGCAGGGGACGATGGCGATAACCCACATGGCCAGCGCGTTAATGCGCAGTCGCCGGGGAGAGGTGATTGACGCGCTGGATCGCGAGCTGTTGGCGGAACTGACGCAATCTCCCCACTGGCCCGCGATTTTGTTGGCGCACCAGGCGCTGCTGGCGGAGTTTGCGGTTTCGCTTCATGCCAATGAGGAAGGCTATTTGTTGGCAAATCTATATGGGCTGTGGATGGCGGCGCACGAAGCGTCGTGAGGAATACCGTACATCAACGTACCACACCTTAAATATTCAAAAAAATGAATATTTAATTCAGGGATTAGAAACCGAGGCACAAAGATGTTTATACACGCATTGAAACGCCAGAATCCGGCGCTGATTACCGCCGCGATCCGACTCTGGCAGCAGGGAAGGATCGTCCCGGACAGCTGGGTGATTGATGTTGATCAGGTGCTGGAAAACGGGAAGCGCCTGGTTGATACGGCTCATCAATACGGCATCACGCTGTATCTGATGACAAAACAGCTTGGGCGCAATCCCTGGCTGGCGGAAAAGCTGCTGGCGCTGGGATATGCCGGAATTGTCACGGTGGATTACAAAGAGGCCAGGGTCATGCGCCGCGCCGGATTGCCGGTAGCGCATCAGGGGCATTTAGTGCAGATCCCCTCCCGGCAGATTGACGAAGCGGTGGAGCAAGGGACGGACGTGATTACGCTCTTTTCGCTGGAGAAGGCGCGTGAAGTGTCGGCGGCGGCGGTGAAGGCCGGGCGCGTACAGGCGGTAATGCTGAAGATTTACGGCGAGCAGGATTTTCTTTATCCGGGGCAGGAGAGCGGCTTCCCGCTGGCGCGCCTTGATGACGCTGTGAATGACATTCGCCGTCTGCCGGGGCTCCATGTCACGGGGTTAACGCATTTCCCCTGCCTGCTGTGGGATGACGCATCAGGTGAGACCAGGCCGACGCCCAATCTGCATTCCCTGGTCAAGGCGAGGCAGCAACTGGAAGAGCGGGAGATTGCCATTGAGCAGCTTAATGCGCCCTCTGCAACCAGCTGCGCGTCTTTGCCGCTGTTGGCGCGGTATGGCGTCACCCATGCCGAACCGGGCCATGCGCTGACCGGCACCATTCCGTCGAATCAGCAAGGCGATCAGCCTGAACGCATTGCGATGCTCTGGCTGAGTGAAATTTCGCACCATTTTCGTGGCAACAGCTACTGCTATGGCGGCGGCTATTACCGCCGGGGACATGCGCGCAACGCGCTCGTTTTTACGCCGGAAAACGACGTTCCCGCGAAAACGACGCTGGAACCCGTCGATGACAGCAGTATCGACTACTACCTGCCGCTTGCAGGGACGTTTCCGGTGAGCAGCGCCGTGGTGCTCTGTTTTCGTACCCAAATTTTTGTGACGCGCAGTGACGTGGTGCTGGTGTCTGGCATTCAGCGCGGCGCGGCGGAAATCGTCGCCCGTTATGACAGTCTCGGAAACGTACTGGAGGCGTAATGGCTCGTTTTGTGGTGCTGGTGATTGATAGCTTCGGCGTCGGCGCAATGAAGGATGTGGCGGAGGTTCGCCCGCAGGATGTCGGGGCGAATACCTGCGGACATATTCTGCGTCAGCTCCCGCAGCTACATCTACCGACGCTGGAGAAACTGGGGCTGATTAACGCGCTGGGCTATGCGCCAGGCGTTATGGCTCCCTCGGCATCGGCAGTGTGGGGGATCGCGGAATTGCAGCATGAAGGAGGGGATACCTTCATGGGGCATCAGGAGATTTTAGGCACGCGTCCGCAGGCGCCGCTGCGTATGCCGTTTAGCGAGGTGATTGATCGCGTTGAGCTGGCGCTGAAGGCGGCGGGCTGGCAGGTAGAGCGACGTGGCGGCGAACTGGCGTTCCTGTGGGTCAATGAGTCGGTGGCGATAGGCGATAACCTCGAAGCGGATTTAGGGCAGGTTTACAACATTACCGCCAACCTTTCCGCCATCGCCTTTGACGAGGTGCTGAAGATTGGCTGCATTGTGCGTGAACACGCGCAGGTGGGGCGCGTCATTGCATTCGGCGGCACGCTTCACGACAGCCAGCGGATTCTGGACGCCGCAGAAGCGAAAGAGGGGCGTTTTATTGGCATCAATGCGCCGCGATCCGGCGCATATGAAAGCGGTTTTCAGGTTGTTCATATGGGCTATGGCGTGGATGAACGGGTTCAGGTGCCGCAAAAACTGCATGAGGTTGGCGTGCCGACCGTGCTGATCGGCAAAGTGGCGGATATCGTGGCGAACCCTCACGGACGTAGCTGGCAAAACCTGGTGGACAGCCAGCGCATCATGGATATCACGCGCGATGAATTCAGTGCCGCCCGGCACGCGTTTATCTGCACCAACATCCAGGAAACCGATCTGGCGGGGCACGCCCAGGATGTCGCACGTTATGCGGAACGTTTGCAGGTAGTTGACCGTAATCTTGCGCGGCTGACAAGCGAGATGACACCCGATGATTGTCTGCTGGTGATGGCCGACCACGGCAACGATCCGACGATAGGTCACAGTCACCATACCCGTGAAAGAGTGCCGATTCTGGTCTACCGGCAGGGGCTGAAGCCTGTTCAGTTAGGCCTTCGCGCCACGCTGTCGGATGTGGGCGCGACGGTCTGTGAGTTCTTTGGTGCGCCCGCGCCACAAAACGGCACCTCTTTCTTTTCGTCATTACAGCTCACAGGAGACGCCGTATGAATTTTGATACGTCAGGCTACACCTGGGCCCATGAGCATCTGCACATCGATCTCTCCGGGTTCAAAAATAACCTCGACTGCCGGTTAGATCAGTACGATCTCATTTGTCAGGAGATGAAAGATCTGCGGGCGTTGGGCGTGCGCAACATCATTGAAATGACTAACCGCTATATGGGGCGCAACCCGCAATTCATGCTCGATTTGATGCGGGATAGCGGGATAAACGTGGTGGCCTGCACGGGTTACTACCAGGACGCATTTTTCCCTGAGCATGTCGCGACCCGCAGTGTGGAGCAGCTTGCGCAGGAGATGATCGATGAGATTGTCATCGGTATTGATAACACGACGCTGAAAGCCGGAATTATTGCGGAAATCGGCTCCAGTGAAGGGGTGATTACGCCGCTGGAAGAGAAGGTGTTTATCGCCGCTGCGCGCGCCCACAATGAAACCGGACGCCCCATCTCTACCCATACCTCGTTCAGTACGATGGGGCTGGAGCAACTGGCCTTGTTGCAGGCGCAGGGCGTCGATCTCTCCCGCGTGGTGATTGGTCATTGCGATCTGAAAGATAACCTCGACGGCATTTTGCAGATGATCGATCTCGGCGCGTACGTGCAGTTCGACACCATCGGCAAAAACAACTACTACCCGGATGAAAAGCGCATCGACATGCTGAATGCGCTGCGCCAGCGTGGTTTGCTCAACCGCGTGATGCTTTCGATGGATATTACCCGCCGCTCCCATCTAAAAGCCAATGGCGGCAATGGCTACGACTACCTGTTAACCACCTTTATCCCACAGCTGCGCCAGTCAGGATTCAGTCAGGCCGATGTGGACACGATGTTGCGTGATAACCCCTCACAATTTTTCCAATAAGGACAGAAAGATGAAAAAGATTGGTGTTGCTGGCTTACAGCGTGAGCAGATTAAAAAAACCATCGAGACCGTGGCGCCCGGCTGCTTTGACGTGTCCATTCACAACGATATGGACGCGGCGATGAAAGTGAAGTCCGGGCAACTGGATTATTACATCGGCGCGTGTAATACCGGCGCTGGCGCGGCGTTGTCGATAGCGATTGCGGTGATTGGCTACAACAAAAGCTGCACCATCGCTAAGCCGGGTATCAAAGCGAAAGACGAGCATATCGCAAAGATGGTCGCGGAAGGGAAAGTGGCGTTTGGCCTCTCTGTCGAACATGTTGAGCATGCGATTCCCATGCTGGTTAACCACTTGAAATAAAAGGCATGCTTATGGAGCTGTATATTCAGATTCTGGTGGTGGCCTGCCTGACGGGGATGACGTCGCTACTGGCGCATCGCTCAGCCGCCGTTTTCCATGACGGGATTCGCCCGATCTTACCGCAACTGATCGAAGGCTATATGAACCGCCGGGAGGCGGGGAGTATCGCGTTTGGTTTGAGTATCGGTTTTGTGGCGTCGGTGGGGATCTCATTTACCCTCAAAACGGGGCTGCTTAACGCCTGGCTGCTGTTTTTACCTACCGATATTCTTGGCGTACTGGCGATCAATAGCCTGTTGGCGTTTGGGCTTGGCGCCGCCTGGGGCGTGCTGATTCTGACCTGTTTGCTGCCGGTGAACCATCTGCTTACCGCCTTGCCGGTTGACGTGCTGGGGAGCCTTGGCGAGTTGAGTTCCCCGGTTGTCGCCGGTTTTGCGCTGTTCCCGCTGGTGGCGATTTTTTATCAATTCGGCTGGAAACACAGTCTTATCGCTGCGGTTGTGGTGCTGATGGCGCGTGTCCTGGTGGTGCGCTACTTCCCGCATCTGAACCCGGAATCGATTGAGATTTTTATCGGCATGGTGATGCTGCTGGCGATTGCGATTACGCACGACCTGCGCCACCGTGGCGATGAGGAGATGGATACCAGTGGGTTATCCGTCTTTGAGGAGCGCACCTCCCGCATTATTAAAAACTTACCGTATATCGCAATCGTCGGCGCGTTGATTGCGGCGGTTGCCAGTATGAATATTTTTGCCGGCAGCGAGGTGTCGATCTTTACCCTTGAGAAAGCCTATTCCGCTGGCGTTACGCCTGAAGAGTCGCAGACCTTGCTTCATCAGGCGGCGCTGGCGGAGTTCATGCGTGGGCTCGGCTTCGTGCCGATGATCGCCACAACGGCGCTGGCGACGGGCGTGTATGCGGTGGCCGGTTTTACCTTTGTGTATTCCGTGGGCTATCTGGCGCCGAATCCGTGGATTGCCGCCATCCTGGGGGCGGTCGTGATTTCTGCGGAAGTGCTGCTGTTGCGCTCAATTGGGAAGTGGCTCGGACGCTACCCGTCGGTGCGCAATGCGTCGGACAATATCCGTAACGCGATGAATATGCTGATGGAAACCGCGCTACTGATCGGCTCTATTTTTGCGGCGATCAAGATGGCGGGTTATACCGGCTTCTCGATTGCGATTGCTATCTACTTCCTCAACGAGTCGCTGGGGCGCCCGGTGCAGAAGATGGCCGCGCCGGTCGTGGCCGTGATGATTACCGGTATCTTGTTGAATATTCTCTACTGGTTCGGTCTGTTTATTCCGGCCTGAGGAGGCGTCTAAATGAAAACCTTCCCCCTGCAAAGCCTGACGCTCGCCGAGGCGCAGCAGAAGCAGTTTGCGCTGGTGGACACGGTGTGTCGTTATTTTCCGGGCGCGGATTTTTTAAAGGGTGGCGATCTGGGGTTAAGTCCGGGGCTTAACCAGCCGGGAACCACCCGACAAGTGGAAAAGGTGCTGGCGGAGGCGTTTCATGCTGAGGACGCGGTGCTGGTGCAGGGCGCGGGAACCGGCGCGATTCGGGCCGGGCTGGCTGTGCTGCTGAAACCGGGGCAACGCCTTCTGGTGCATGATGCGCCGGTTTATCCCACAACGCAGGGGATCGTCGAGCAGATGGGGATTGTGCTTGTCAGAGCGGATTTCAACGATCTGGCGACGATAACGCAGGTTATCGCAGAGCATCGGCCCCATGCGGCGCTGGTGCAACATACGCGTCAGCAACCGCAGGATTGCTATTCTCTGGCTGGGGTGCTGGCGGAGCTTGCGCGATGCGTCGTCCCCACGCTGACCGACGATAATTATGCGGTGATGAAAGTGGCGCGTATTGGCTGTGAATGTGGGGCCACGCTGTCCACGTTTTCCTGTTTTAAACTCTTCGGGCCTGAAGGCACCGGCGCGGTGGTGGGGGAGGCGGAAGCCATCGCCAGAATACGTGCGACGATGTATTCCGGCGGCAGCCAGATTCAGGGCGCACAGGCGCTGGCGGTGCTTCGTGGCCTGGTTTTCGCGCCAGTGATGCACGCAGTGCAGGCCGGGGTGACGGAACGTTTACTCGCCTTGTTAAACAGTGGAGTCGTGCCGGAAGTGAAGCAGGCGGTGATTGCGAATGCGCAATCGAAAGTGTTGATTGTGGAGTTTCACCAGCCCGTTGCCGAAAAGGTGCTGGAGGAGGCGCAAAAGCGCGGGGCGTTGCCTTACCCGGTAGGCGCGGAGTCCAAATATGAAATCCCGCCATTGTTTTATCGCCTTTCCGGTACGTTTCGTGCGGCCCGTCCGGGTCTGGCGCGTTATGCGATTCGTATTAATCCCAACCGCAGCGGCGAAGAAACGGTGTTACGTATTTTGCGGGAAAGCCTGATGGCGCTGCGCTTATCAGGCCTACAATGATACACATGAAAAAACCGGGGAATCCCCGGTTTTTTTGTATCGTGCGACAACGGTTTCGATTATTGATCCGCGGCTGGGCCGCAACCACCAATAATTTTTGAAATAGAAATTGCCGGGTGAAGTAAATAATCGTAACTGCAATCATTCTTTTTGTTTTCGATATGACCCGTACACGCGGTGAGCGTAGCCAGCATCCCTGCCACAACGGCAATCTTTGCAATTTTAAACATGACAAAATCCTTGTAAATAAAACAATTTTAATTGTATGAGATAAATGGAAAAATCCATTTTGCGGACGTTACCATATCAATTAATAAGGGAGCGAGGTAGTCCAGATAAGGACTTCTTATTCTGCGGGTAATATGCTTTGCGTAGATTCAGCATAATAAAAAACGGCCTGGAGATGATGTATATTCTCCAGGCCGTGGCGTTTATTTAATTAACGGAATGTTTTCTTAAAGTTCAGCATAAAGCCTTTATCGCTGATGCCATCCTCTTTCCACTGATAAGCGTCGAGATGCAGGCTGCTGTCCTGGGCGCTGTACTTCACGCCCATCGTTGCCAGACCGTTCAGACCGCCGCCTTTCTGACCGTCGTCAACGCTAAAGCGCTGGTCGCTTGCACCCGCCAGCGTGGCGCTACGCTGGCTTTTCGTGTAGCTCAGGTTAGGGCCGCCTTCCAGCGTGGCGCTTGCGCTCCAGCCGTTTTCCCCGGCGTAGTCCATTTTCAGGCCAAGCACGGAATCTACGGCCGTTTCGCTGCCGCTGTTCATCGACAGGTTGAAGTCCCCGGCGCTGCGCTCTTTGTAACCTTCTTCCAGTGTGTGACGCAGCTTAACGCCCGCATACGGCGTGATTTTCAGCGCATCGTCCATCAGGTTAAAGGTTTTTGCCCCTTCGCTGCGGAACTCCATGTACTGCTGACGGGCGTCAGAATCCGCCATTTTATTGACATCGCCATAGGCGACAGAGCGGCTGCTGTCGAGGTTATGCACGTCATAACGCAGGCTGTTGTTCCAGGCCAGACCCTCATTAAAGGTCATGCTGTGCTTCAGGCCGAAGAACTGGCTGTAGCCGCCGGTCACGCCGTTGTCGCCCGCTTTCTGCGAACCGTCGCCGTCCAGACGCGCAATACCGTATTCCAGCGTCAGGTTCTGGCTGGCGGTCAGATCCAGCGTCTGGCGCAGCGCCAGCATGTCGTACTGGGTGTCGTTACCCAGTTCGGCACGCGGATCGCCTTTCGCCATCACGTTGAACGCCAGACCGTCTTTCACCTGCGGCGCGGCGTCCGCCAGCATCGTAAAGCGATTGCTGAGTACGCGGGCTTCGCGGAAGACGGTGTTCGCCTGGCTGCCGCTGACCTGTTTCAGGGCGTTGTTCAGCTCTGCGGTCGTGCCAACGTTCAGGCTGTTGTACAGCTCATTGTTGGTATACCCGGCGTCCAGCGCCTGTGCGACGTCGCTGACGGAACTCTCCGTCGCCACATCCGCATAGGCGTTTTTGGTCATGGTGATGTCAACGTTACCGTCGCCGTCGGTGCTGCCCTGGGCGTTCCACACCACGCTGGTGGAGGTGATATTGTCCGCGCCCTGGATATTACTGCCGGTAAAGGCGTTATCGACCACGACGGTGGTCTCTGCCGTACCTGCGGTAAAGCCGGTATTCACCTTCACGTCGTCGCCAATCATCAGGTTATTCGCTTTCAGCGTACCGGAACTGCCGTCGGCATTGGTGCCCACAATGTAGTTGCTTAACATCTGCGGCGCGTTCGGATCGGCCGGAGGCGCTGGAATATCACCCTGCGTCGGCGCGACAATCGCATCCGGGATCACGATATCCGCCGTACCGTTGTGATCGTTCTGCGTACCCGTAGTGCCAGGGGCGTAGATGCCGCAGCCGGTGTCGCACAGCAGATTCACTTCGCCATTATTGATGATGGTTTTGCTCTGGCCGCCAAACGCGTAAGAGTCATTCGCGTACACGTTGATCACGCCATCGGCGGTGTTGTTGATGGTGGTGGCGTTGCCGTTACCTTTGATACCGATAAGTCCGGTGCCGTTGGTTCCGTCTATTTGCCCCTGTTCGGTGCCGACGTTGATGGTGCCGCTGTTGACCAGGTCGATGATATAACTGCTGGTGCCGCCGCTGATCGCCACGGCATTGTCGCCCTGGACGTTAATGGTCCCTTCGTTGCCAAAGCTATAGCCACGGCTGAGGTTGATCAGGGGGGCGTCCGGGTTAATACCATTAATCACGCCGGTTTCCGTGTTCCAGATCCACATCGGGGAGTTGCTGGCATTCGCGGTGGTGATGGCGCTGTAACCGTTGGTGGCGGTAATGGTGCCGCTGTTCACCTGAGCGATGGAACTGCTGGTACGCGTCATGTTGATGATGGTGTTTTCGCCGCCTTCTACCGCGCTGCCGCTGTTGGTAAGCGTTGCGCCTTCCTGGTTATAAAACGCAAAGCTGCCGTTGATGAGCGATTTGCCATCTTCCGCCACCGTCATATTGCCGGTATTGACGACTTCCTGGGCGTAAGAGGTTCCTGCAATTGAGCCGGTAAAGCTGCCCTCGTTGAACAGGGTGATATCGCCATTAAGCGTCAGGAGGTCAGTGGTCAGGCTGCCGTCTGCGCGGTTGAACAGGCTGTGATACGTGGTGATCGTATCGGCATGCATCGTCCCGTGGTTTTCCATATTGCCAGCGTTATTAATCGCCATATCGCCGTTGACGGTCAGCGTGGCGCCTGCTTCGTTGTACAGCCAGCCGCTAACATCGAGATCGCCGTTCAGCGTTTCATTGCCGTAATTCGCCAGCGCTCCGGTGGTGAAAAAGCCCGCTTCTGAAGTTTGGCTATCGCTGTCGCCGCTGCCGGGCAGCGACCGTATCCAGATTTTGTCGGTTGGCATGGAACCCATATGTGGGTCGTTTTCGTCCATCGGGCTGCCGTTCAGGTTGATGGCGCCGTTATTGATGATGTAGCTGTTGCTGTCGCTAAGGAACGCCTGACCGTAGTCGGCATCAATATTGATGGTGCCGGTGGTGTCGTTCACGACGGTGCCGCCGTTTAATGCGGCCATCCCCACCAGTTGGTTTTCCTCGCCGGTCACACCTTCATCAGCGGTCAGCGTAATAGTACCCTGGTTAACGGCCGTGCCGCCGCTGAGCGCCATCATACCGAACCCGGCGTTGTTGACGGTGATGGTGCCGGTGTTGATGGCCGTGGCGTCACCGTAGCCGATGTCTGAGGAACCGGCAACCATTGCCGAGCTGGTCAAATAGAGGTATGTCGGCTGCCAGTAGTCTGTGCTGATGATATTGTTTTCATCGTCCAGCGTCGGGATAAAACCGTCCAGATAAATATCGCCTTCGTTTAACGCCGTCCCTACACTGGCACTGACGCCATATGCTCCCGCGCCCTGTAAATGGACGGTCGCTCCTTTATCATTAACGACGCTGCCGCCCTGGGTCGCCAGCATGGCGTAAAGCGTGTGGGTATACCATCTTTCCGGGTAGATATTGATACCGTTAATGAACTCTGGCGTTTGGTTAGAAAAGAGGGTGATATCGGCCCCTGCTTTGTTGTGTACGACCGTATCTTCGCCATTTGCACGGGTGATGGCAGAACGGTCATCTCCCGTATCGCCACTGCTTCCGTAGATGAGAATATTGCCGCTGTTGCTCGCTTCCGCTCCCTTATCGGCAAGGAGAACGTTGACTGTTCCGTGGGTGGTAATATCGCCCTGATTTTCAATCGTCGAGCCCTGGCCATGAGCTGACAGCAGGGCATTACTTCCGGTGGAGTAATTTAAGTTCAGATAGTCGGCGTTCACTTCAATCGTGGCGTCATCGGTAATGAGCAGAGAGCCGCCATTATTAACGTTTGCCAGCGTGGCCTGGCCACCTGTGATAGTGGTCATATCCACGGTAGATTTACCGCTTAGCGTTAACGTGTTGTCACCATCAATGTTGATACCGATAGCTTCAGAGCCAATAGACGCTTCGTTTTGGGAAAAGTCGATGTTTATACCACCGGCGACATTCACGGCGTTACCGCTGCCGCTGATATTGAGGCCGGTAACGCTCGCATACCCAGAGCTGACATCAGAACTGTCAAGATGGATATTCATCGCGCCATCCAGATTGACCGTATTTTGATTGCCGTTGACGGTAATGCCTTGTAACTGCTCATCGCTTTTAATTTGAGCGTCTTGCGCGTAACCAGCCTCAATGTTCACATTACCCAGAATGGTTGTCGTATTCGTGTCGCCAGAAACGTTAAGACCGGTTGCCCCACGAAATACGCCGCTGCTGTCCTGAGCCGCAGTCACGTTAATATCGCCCGTCAGACTGACCTGCGATTCAGTACCGCTGATCAGCGTTCCCGTACCGTTAAGGCTGGTGTTGATATTACCTTTGTTGTTGAAGGTGTTTTGTGTACCGGCAACAACGAAGCCCACTGAGCCGTCGTTACGCACGGTGGTGGTGCCGCTGTTTATGAGTTCGCTTTCTTCGCCGTTGATGGTCAGGCCCGTCGCGCCATTCATAACCAGCAGGTCGCCATTCTGCGTCATGTCAGCGTTATTGCCCGTAATGGTGGCGATCGTTGAGCCAGCGCCGTCGACGGCCATATTACCGGTATTGAGTACGCGGGCGTTGTCGCCATTGATGCGTACGCCCGTCGCGCCATCGGCGATGAGCTGATTACCTTCATTAATCACCAGCGCATGATCACCCTCAATGTACAACCCCGTAGAGCCGGCACCGCGGGTTGTCGAATGGCCTTTGTTATCGACGATAGCATCGTCACCGGTGATTTTGGCCCCGGTGCCGCCGTCAGAAACGTTTAATTCCCCTTCGTTGATGAGGCGAATGTTATTGCCGTTAATGATGGAACCGGTAGAGCCTGCGCCGCTAATGCTGGAAGTCCCCGCATTATCAATGAGGGTGTTATCACCATCGATAACGATGCCCGTACCGCCGCCGCTGATGGTGATATCGCCGGAGAGCGAGGTCGAGGTGCCATTGCCGGAAATTAACGCCCCGGTAGCGCCATCTACCGTACTTTTGCCTGAGATAGCGTTAGTTGTGCCGTCGCCGCTAATAACCAGGCCAACTGCGCCATTGGTCACGGTGGAATCCCCGTTCAGCGTATTACGGGTGTTATCGCCCGAGATAATGACGCCGGTACGATTTTTCCCGCCGATATCCAGTTCGCGATCGGTGGTGTGCGTCTTGCCGTCTCCGGTGACAACCTGGGTATTGTTATCCGCGAGGATCAGATAGCCCCGGCTGTCGTACTTCCAGTAAAAGCCGTTGGCCTGAGCGCCTTCAATCACGGCCGCGTTGCTGTCGGTAACGTTCCAGCCGGAAATCGCCAGCGTTTTGCCGTCCTGGGTGGTTAACTGCCACTGCGCGTCTTGTTCGGAATAACTGAGCGTGGCTTCGCCGAGGTGCTCGCCGTTATCCAGTTTGATGTCGTCGAAGTGCAGGGTGTCTGTGCCTTTATCCAGCGTCACCTGATTGCTGAAGGTCGTCACGGACGTGTCGTCAGGCGGTACTGGCGTATCACCGCCATCATCGGGCGGTGTGACGTCGCCGCCATCATCGGGAGGCGTTGGGGTGACATCTCCGCCGTCATCCGGCGGCGTTGGGGTAACGTCGCCCCCGTCGTCTGGCGGGACTGGCGTTGTTGAATGGTGGTGAGAGTCGCCGTCGCTGTGATTGCCAATGGCGATGCCCGCCGCCAGAGCCGCTACGCCGCTGGCGACCCATGCCCAATGGTTATCCTGCCCGGCTTCTGCCGTCAGACATTTCGCCGGTAACTTATTGCGTTCCGCCTGAGATAACGACGAAATATTTACCGGACATTCTTTCTCATCTTCTGTATTCTCTGCCGCAATTGCCGGGCAGTAATATGTTTGCAGTGCAATCGCAATACCCACTGCAAGGAGTTTTTTCCTTTGCATAAACATAGTTGCCATCCTGTAAATAAAATAAGAAATATAAGGCGGCCCTGACAGACAACCTTTATTTGCAAAATTAATGAATGGCGCTATTTTGCCACTGACTACCCAGGGGGCGTCAATCCAGCCTTTATTCTGTCGATATTTGTGCGGTGAATTTATTTGGCGAATAAAAAAGAGATAATGGCTGTTTTGTGCGGTATTTTATGGCGTTATTCTTTTTTATATTTACGCAATGAATGGGTTTAGCTTATTTAAAGTGTAATGTAAGAATGAATGATCGTTAAAGTGTTAAAAAAAAGATGCCCTGATATAGGGCATCTATATTTATTAATGGTTTGAGAACCAGTTTAGCTTATCGCGTAACGCGACCACCCGACCGACAATAATCAGCGCCGGGCTTTCGACCTGTTTCGCCAGCTCGCCTAATTGCGCAAGAACGCCGCTGACCACGCGCTGCTTGACGGCCGTACCGTTTTCAACCAGCGCCACAGGCATATCGGCCTGCATACCAAACGCGATCAGCTTCTCCTGAATGGTTGCCGCCTGATTCAGCCCCATATAGAACACCAGCGTTTGTTTCTCCGCCGCCAGGTTTTCCCAGTCCAGCTCGCCGCCCGTTTTCAGGTGCCCGGTGACCAGACGCACGCTTTGCGCGTAGTCGCGGTGAGTCAGCGGAACGCCGGAATAAGCCGAGCACCCGGAGGCCGCGGTAATACCGGGAACAACCGAGAACGGAATACCGGCGTGGCACAGCGTTTCCAGCTCTTCGCCGCCGCGACCGAAGATAAACGGATCGCCGCCTTTCAGACGCACCACGCGTTTGCCTTTCTGCGCTTCTCGCAGCAGGATCTGGTTAATCTCTTCCTGCGGAACGCAGTGATAGCCCGCGCGTTTGCCAACGAACACGCGGTCAGCGTCGCGGCGTACCAGATTCATAATATCGTCGGAGACCAGGCGGTCATACACCACCACATCCGCCTGTTGGATCTGTTGTAACCCTTTCAGCGTCAGCAGCCCGGCGTCGCCAGGGCCCGCGCCCACCAGCACCACTTCACCACGGTGATCCAGCGGTTCGCTCAGCATCTGCTCGGTGATCTCCGACACCGCTTTCGCATCGGCATTCGCCAGCGACTGCGCGAGCCTGTCGTTGATGAACAGTTTTTCCCAGAAGCGACGGCGCTCGCCCATTGTGGCGAACTGCTTTTTCACCCGCGCGCGGAGCTGGCCGGCGTAATGCGCGACCTGGCCGAGGTGCTGGGGCAGCAAGGACTCCAGTTTCTCGCGCAGCAAGCGTGCGAGAACGGGCGAGGTGCCGCCGGAGGAGACCGCCACCATCAGCGGCGAGCGGTCGATAATGGAGGGCATGATGAAACTGGCGGCTTTTGGCGCATCGACCACGTTGCAGAAAATGCGGCGTGACTCAGCGGCTTCGCTCACCTGCTGGTTCACGGCGTCATCATCGGTCGCGGCGATCGCCAGCCAGCATCCGTCGAGCAGGGATTCTTCGAATGCCCCTTCAACTAACGTCAACATGCCTTCATTTGCCCACACGGTGAACTGCGGAATAAACGCCAGCGCGTTGACCGTTAATCGAGCGCCTGCTTCCAGCAGTAACCGCGCTTTGCGTTCTGCGACATCGCCACCGCCGACGAGCAGACAGTCACGATTGCGTAATTGACAAAATATAGGCAAATGGTCCACGACATTACCTCTTAATTATTGGCAGTAGCTTCAGTTTGATTGATTTTTGCCGGAGCCGGACGCTCCGCTTTTGGCGTAGCATACCAATAACCTAATCCCATGAATACGACACCGGACAAAGTATTGCCGAGAGTCACCCACAGCAGGTTATGACCAATTCCCGCCAGCGTGTAGGTGTCGCCGTGATGGCCGAACCAGGAGAGGGCGAACAGCGTCATGTTGGCGACGGAGTGCTCGTAGCCGGACGCGATGAACGCCAGCAGGCACCACCAGATAGCGAGGAATTTCGCCGCGCCTTCGGTACGAATCGCCATCCAGATCGCCAGACAAACCAGCCAGTTGCACAGCGCGCCTTTAAAGAACAGTACCGTGGCGGGCGCGGTGGTTTTCGCCAGCGCAACCGTGTGAACGATGCTGGTATCGACCGGCAGCAGACTGCCGCCGCCCCAGCTATACAGCAGCGCGACGAACACGGAGCCCACCAGGTTGCCCAGCCAGGTTTGCGGCAGAATCGCCCACATCTGACCGTGGCTGATGGTGCCCGCTTTTACGCCGAGCGTCAGGAACATGGTGTGGCCGGTAAAGAGTTCAGAACCGGCGATGATCACCAGCGTTAAGGCGATGCCGAAGGTGGCGCCCATCACCAGCGGGCGAACGGAAGGGTCAAGCAGATTGCCGAGGGTAAAAATAAGAATGATGCCGAGACCGACGTAGGCGCCGGCCATTGCGGAACTCACCCAGAAACCGAGCGGATTATTTGCCGACAGGCGTGCAATGCGCGCAGCGTTAGCCGCACACTTGTTAATAGTGTCTGTAAACATTTGATTATCCTTGAAGTAAAAACAATAAAATTAAAAAAGAAATCGTAAAACCGTAGGCCGGATAAGGCATTTATGCCGCCATCCGGCGGTATGTTTTTGCCTGATGGCGCTACGCTTATCGGGCCTACAAAATCGGGCCTGTAACCATTTGATTGTCCTTGAAGTAAAAACAATAAAAATCGTAAAGCCGTAGGCCGGATAAGGCATTTATGCCGCCATCCGGCGGTATGTTTGCCTGATGGCGCTACGCTTATCAGGCCTACAAAATCGGGCCTGTAACCATTTGATTGTCCTTGAAGTAAAAACAATAAAAATCGTAAAACTGTAGGCCGGATAAGGCATTCATGCCGCCATCCGGCGGTGTGTTTTGCCTGATGGCGCTACGCTTATCAGGCCTACAAAATCGGGCCTACAAAGACGTCAAAAAGGGAGGCGTTGCGCCTCCCCAAATTCATCAACCGCGCAGTTGCACCACGCCGTCTTTCACGCGAGCTTCGTAGTGCGCGACGGAATGGCTTTCATCTTCCATGCACAGACCGTCGCTCAGACGGAACCGCTGTTTTTTCAGCGGGCTGGCAACCCACAGTTCGCCCTGATGCTCGGCAATCAACCCGCGCGACAGCACGCTGGATTCAAAAAACGGGTCGATGTTGCTGATCGCGAACACCTGGTCGCTGTGATATGGACGGAAAATGGCGACCTGCTTTTCGCCTAACAGCGCGCAGACGCCGGTTTCCGGCAGAATGTCATCGATTTTGCAGATGTTTTTCCACTGGCTCATGCGTTTTCCTCCACCAGAGTTACCGGAATGCGTTCGTACGGCGTTGCCGGACGATGCTGTTCACGCTCAGGAACCACCTGAACATTCGGGTCGCGCTTATCGCTGTTGATAAAGTGTCTGAAACGAACCTGCGCAGACGGTGTATTCACGGTCTCCGTCCACTCGCACACCACCGCTTCACGCAGGCGGGTCATCTCTTCTTCCAGATGCGCGTTCAGGCCCAGTTTGTCGTCGATGATGACCGACTTCAGGTAGTCGATGCCGCCTTCCAGGTTATCTAACCACGGTGCGGTACGGGTCAGTTTGTCGGCGGTACGGATGTAGAACATCATGAAGCGGTCGAGGTATTTAACCAGCGTTTCGCGGTCGATATCCGCCGCCAGCAGGTCCGCATGACGCGGTTTCATCCCGCCGTTACCGCAGACGTACAGGTTCCAGCCTTTTTCCGTGGCGATAATCCCCACGTCTTTACCCTGGGCTTCCGCACATTCACGGGTACAGCCGGAGACGCCAAATTTCATTTTGTGCGGGGTACGGATGCCTTTGTAACGGTTTTCCAGCTCGACGCCGAAGCCGACGCTGTCGCCCACGCCGTAGCGGCACCAGGTGCTGCCCACGCAGGTTTTCGCCATACGCAGCGCTTTGGCATACGCGTGACCGGTTTCGAAGCCCGCTTCAATCAGCTGACGCCAGATTTCCGGCAGATCGTCTTTCTGCGCGCCGAACAGACCGATACGCTGAGAACCGGTAATTTTGGTGTACAGGTTAAACTCACGCGCGATGCGACCTACGGCCACCAGACCTTCCGGCGTGATTTCGCCGCCCGCAGAACGCGGGATCACGGAGTAGGTGCCATCTTTCTGGATGTTCGCCAGGAAGTTGTCGTTGGTATCCTGTAGCGGGGTGTGCTGTGGCTTCAGAATGTATTCGTTCCAGCAGGATGCCAGCAGAGAACCGACGGTCGGTTTACACACTTCGCAGCCGTAGCCTTTACCGTGTTTCGCCAGCAGTTCTTCAAAGGTTTTAATGCCTTCCACGCGGATGAGGTGGAACAGTTCCTGGCGCGAGTACGCAAAGTGCTCACACAGGTTGTTGTTTACTTCAATACCCTGTTTCGCCAGTTCGGCGTTCAGAACCTGAGTAACCAGCGGAATACAGCCGCCGCAGCCAGTACCGGCTTTGGTTTCCGCTTTCAGCGCCGCAACGGTGTGGCAGCCTTTGTTGATGGCGGCGACCAGCATCCCTTTGGTGACGTCAAAGCAGGAACAGATTTGCGCACTGTCCGGCAGTTTATCAACGCCAATGGAAGGCTTACCGCTGCCAGAATGTGCCGGCAGGATCAGCGAGTCCGGGTTTTCCGGCAGTTCAATCGCGTTCAGCACCAGTTGCAGCAGGTTGCCGTAATCGCTGGTATCACCCACCAGCACCGCGCCGAGCAGGGTTTTGTTGTCTTCGCTGACGATGAGGCGTTTGTAGACCTCTTTGCTTTCGTCGAGGTAAACGTAGCTACGCGCGCCCGGCGTGCGGCCATGCGCATCGCCAATGCCGCCGACGTCCACGCCCAGCAGCTTCAGCTTGGCGCTAAGGTCTGCGCCTTCAAACACGTTTTCGGTTTCGAGGATGTGGTCAACGGCAACCTGCGCCATTTTGTAGCCAGGCGCGACCAGACCGTACACGCGGTTGTTCCAGCTGGCGCATTCGCCAATCGCGTAGATATCCGGGTCAGACGTCTGGCAGGCGTCGTTAATCACGATACCGCCGCGCTGAGCGACGTCCAGGCCGCACTGGGTTGCCAGTTTGTCACGCGGGCGGATACCGGTAGAGAAAACGATGAAATCGACTTCCAGCTCGCTACCGTCGGCAAAACGCATGGTTTTACGCGCTTCGGTGCCTTCCTGAACGATCTCTTTGGTGTTTTTGCTGGTGTGTACGCGCACGCCCATGCTTTCGATTTTACGGCGTAGCTGCTCGCCGCCCATCTGATCCAGCTGTTCTGCCATCAGCATGGGGGCAAATTCGATAACGTGGGTTTCGACGCCTAAGTTTTTCAGCGCGCCAGCGGCTTCCAGACCCAGCAGGCCGCCGCCGACCACCGCGCCGCGTTTGCTGCGACGGGCGCAGGCTTCAATGGCGTTGAGATCTTCAATGGTACGGTAAACAAAGCAGTCCTGGGTTTCGGAACCTTTAATTGGCGGGATCCACGGGTAGGAGCCGGTCGCCATGATCAGTTTATCGTAATAGACCGTACGACCCGCGCTGGAGTGGATGACCTTCTCCTGACGGTTGATCGTAATGGCGCGTTCGCCGACCAGAACGTTAACGCCGTGCTTCTCATAAAAGCCTTCACGCACCAGAGACAGCTCTTCAGCGGTGTGGTGGGAGAAGTAGGAAGACAGGTGGACACGGTCGTATGCTTTGCGGGGTTCTTCACAGAACACGGTAATGTCAAAATTGGCAGCGTCGGATTTATCAAGAAGGTCCTCAATAAAGCGATGGCCGACCATACCATTACCGATAATAGCGAGTCTGACTTTGCTCATTTTTGCCTCGATTTCTTTTCTATTACTGCCTACCTTAACGATTCAGCAACCCCGCTTATTGATGTAAATCAAATTCGGCCTTATATACTCCTTAAGAGGTATATTGCTGATTTGTCAGCATTTTTATAAGTCACGGAATTGTCAGACATTTCGTTGTTGTGCAAATAACGTACAAAATGAGGGGTTATTGGCGTAAGAAGGTCTACCTCTAAAGAATGCGAGGTCTACGCCGTCAGGAGGAGGGGGAAATTGCGCGAAAAAGCAGGATTAAAAAGCCGGGCTAAAAAGCCGGATGGCGACGCTATGCGTCTTATCCGGCCTACAAGTTACATGTAGGCCCGGTAAGCTTGCGCCACCGGGCAAATCATCATCAGTGCGCTGCTGGCACGTTATGCTGGCGATGACGGGTAACAAACCCGAGGATAAAGCACATCACAAACACTACGGCATACAGACCGTTTGCGGTGAGCAACGCGGCCTGCGGGCCGCTGTGCGCCACGATCGGGCCTGTCACCACGAAGGTCAGCATGGTGCCAATGGTGCCGCAGGTCAGCACAAAGTTAACCAGCTTCGGCGACGGCACTTTGGTTTGCTGCGAACCCAGCGTAATGATTGAGGTGTAAATGGCGCTGGAGAAGAAGCCGAGCGTCAGAATAAACCACGCCATATGCTCCGGCTGGGCCTTAATGAACAGGTACATCAGCACCGCCGCCAGACCCGCCAGTACCGTCAGGATACGTTGCAGATCAAAGAAGCGCAGAATGAAGCTGAAGGCCCACATGCCGAACATGTACGACATCCAGAAATCGCTGACCAGCGTACCGGCGTCGTTCAGGCTCATGCCCAGGCCTTTGGCGTATTCCGGCACCCAGGAGATGAAACCTAACTGACCGAGGATGTAGCACAGCGCGGCGATGGACAGGAACAGGACGCCAATGCCCCATTTCTCTTTTACCACCGGCGTTTCCGTTTTCTGCGCGTGTTTACCCAGCGCCGGAAATTCGCAGCCGAAGGTCAGGATGAAAATCGCCACGTAGACCAGACCGATGCAGGCGTATACCCAGTACCACTCAATGCTGCGCGCCAGCAGGTAAGCGGCGACCATCGGGAAGATCATCCCGGCCATACTGAAGAAGGAGTCGGTGAACAGCAGGCGAGAACCACGCTGACGGCCTTCATACATCTGGGTGATCAGGAAAGTACCGATCGACATGGTGATACCGCTCACCAGACCCAGTACAAACATTGCCGCAGAGAAAAGCGCCAGGCTATGGCTGAGCATCAGCCCGGCCACGGCCAGCACCATCAACACAAAGCCAAAACGCAGCTGCGTTTTCAGCGGGATAATTTCCATCAGCCAGGCATTCAGGAAAATAGAGATCAGGATACCGGCGTTAAGAAAGGTGAATGTGTTACTCATACTGGAAACGGGCAGGTTGAAATACTCTGCAATGTTTCCCATCACCATCCCGGTGACAATTACCAACGCGCCTGTCAGGGCGTAGGAGAGAAAGCTAATCCATGTGAGCTTGATGCGATTGCTGTTAGTCATGACTGGCCTGTGTATAGAGGTGTAAAGCGCGTTGACAGCGCCGTGAGCGGGCAGATTTTAGGCGTTTTAGTGATGTATTTAAATGTTTATTAGCAATTACTGTAAGCGTTACATTTTTTAACGTGACATTGATCACATTAATATGCCGAAAAGCACAACAAAATCGTAAGGTTACATTTGTTTCAGATACGTAAAATTAGGTAAAGGGCTGGCCTGCTCCTTGAAGGCTCTTTAGAATCAATCTACTTGCTTTTGTTACTGCTCTCGTTAAGGAAATCTCATGCTCAAATCGACTCTGGCGGCTGTTGCAGCTGTTCTCGCTCTTTCTGCTCTCTCTCCTGTAGCGTTGGCAGCGAAAGGTGACCCACATGTTCTGCTGACGACCTCCGCCGGAAATATTGAACTGGAACTGAATAGCCAGAAAGCGCCAGTTTCAGTGCAAAACTTTGTCGATTATGTCAACAGCGGTTTCTATAACAACACCACGTTCCACCGTGTGATCCCCGGCTTTATGGTGCAGGGCGGCGGTTTTAACGAGCAGATGCAGCAAAAGAAACCTAACCCGCCGATCAAGAACGAAGCGGACAACGGGCTGCGCAACACCCGTGGCACCATTGCGATGGCGCGTACCGCAGATAAAGACAGCGCAACCAGCCAGTTCTTTATCAACGTTGCCGACAACGCCTTCCTGGATCACGGCCAGCGCGATTTTGGCTACGCCGTATTTGGTAAAGTTGTGAAAGGGATGGATGTCGCTGACAAAATCTCTCAGGTGCAGACGCACGATGTCGGCCCTTACCAAAATGTTCCTTCAAAACCGATAGTTATCCTTTCCGCCAAAGTCCTGCCGTAATGGCATTCTGCGCGGGCCAGCAATGCCCGCGCGATTCCTGACCTCTGCGTAACCTGAATTTGCTGCTTATACTTGTGGCAAGTGCAGGCACATTCAGGGAGGTCTCGTGAAAAAACTCACCGATAAACAAAAGTCTCGCCTCTGGGAACAACGACGAAATATCAATTTCCAGGAGAGTCGACGTCTGGAAGGGGTGGATATCCCGTTAGTTACCCTGACCGCCGAAGAAGCACTGGTGCGCCTGGCAGAATTAAGGAGGCACTATGAGCGATAAGTTTGGTGATGGACGCGACCCCTATCTGTATCCCGGCCTGAATATCATGCGTAACCGCTTAGGCATCCGGCAGGTTCAGCGTCTGGAGCAGGCGGCGTATGAACTGACCGCACTGCGTGCCGCGACGATTGAACCTGGCCCCCTGGTGCGCGGACTGCCTCACCTTCGCGCCATTCATCGTCAGCTGTATCAGGATGTTTTTGACTGGGCCGGACAACTGCGCGAGGTCGATATATATCAAGGAGATACCCGTTTTTGCCATTTTGCCTACATCGAAAAAGAGGGCAACGCCCTGATGCAGGATCTGGAAGAAGAGGGATATCTGGTCGGGCTGACGAAAGAGAAATTCGCCGATCGTCTGGCGCACTACTACTGTGAAATTAACGTGCTGCATCCTTTTCGCATCGGCAGCGGACTGGCGCAGCGCATCTTCTTTGAGCAACTGGCGCTCCACGCCGGTTATATCCTGAGCTGGAGCGGCATTCAGGTGGCCGAATGGAGCCAGGCGAACCAGAGCGGCGCGATGGGCGACCTGTCGGGATTACAGGCAATATTTCGTAAAGGGGTAAGCGAAGCCCAGGAAACTGAGTAGAATAGCGCGGTTCTTACGTACCGGAGCCGCCATGATTCTGCTGATCGACAACTATGATTCGTTTACCTGGAACCTGTATCAGTATTTCTGCGAACTGGGCGCTGATGTCCTGGTCAGGCGAAATGACGCGTTGACGCTGGCGCAAATTGACGCGCTGAATCCGCAAAAAATCGTGATCTCGCCGGGGCCCTGTACGCCGGATGACGCGGGCATCTCCCTGGCGGTGATCCGCCATTATGCCGGACGCCTTCCCATGCTCGGCGTCTGTCTTGGACACCAGGCGATGGCGCAGGCCTTTGGTGCGACGATCGTGCGGGCGGCTAAAGTGATGCACGGTAAAACCTCTCCCGTCACCCATAACGGCCAGGGCGTTTTTCAGGGGCTATCGAACCCGCTCACCGTCACGCGCTATCACTCGCTGGTGATCGATCCTGCAACGCTTCCCGCCTGCTTTGACGTTACGGCCTGGAGCGACACGCAGGAAATTATGGGGATTCGCCACCGGGAGTGGGATCTGGAAGGGGTGCAGTTCCACCCGGAAAGTATTCTGAGCGAGCAGGGACATCAACTGCTGGCTAATTTCCTGTCGCGCTGATTTGTGGTTGCCATCCAGTGATTTTTTATGCATATTTTATGACTGAAATTTCATTTAGCTGGATGGGCATAAGATGGCAACTGAACAAACTGCAATTACGCGCGCGACTTTCGATGAAGTTATCCTGCCGATTTATGCACCGGCAGAGTTTATTCCGGTAAAAGGCAAGGGCAGCCGGGTCTGGGATCAGCAGGGTAAAGAGTACGTTGATTTCGCGGGTGGGATTGCAGTTACCGCCTTAGGGCATTGCCATCCGGCGCTGGTGGATGCGCTGAAAACGCAGGGTGAAACGCTGTGGCACACCAGCAACGTTTTTACTAACGAACCTGCGCTGCGTCTGGGGCGTAAACTGATCGACGCGACCTTTGCCGAGCGCGTGCTGTTTATGAACTCCGGCACCGAAGCCAACGAAACCGCCTTCAAACTGGCGCGCCACTATGCCTGTGTGCGTCATAGCCCGTTTAAAACCAAAATCATCGCCTTCCATAACGCCTTTCATGGCCGCTCGCTGTTTACCGTTTCCGTTGGTGGTCAGCCGAAGTATTCCGACGGATTTGGCCCTAAACCGGCGGATATCATCCATGTTCCTTTCAACGACCTGCACGCGGTGAAAGCGGTGATGGATGACCATACCTGCGCGGTGGTGGTGGAGCCGATCCAGGGAGAAGGCGGCGTCACCGCCGCAACGCCAGCGTTTCTGCAAGGCCTGCGCGAGCTGTGCGATCGGCATCAGGCGCTGCTGGTGTTTGATGAAGTTCAGTGTGGTATGGGGCGCACCGGCGATCTGTTCGCCTATATGCACTACGGCGTGACGCCGGATATTCTTACCAGTGCGAAAGCGCTGGGCGGCGGCTTCCCGGTCAGCGCTATGCTGACCACGCAGGAGATTGCGTCCGCGTTCCACGTTGGGTCGCACGGTTCCACCTACGGCGGCAACCCGTTGGCCTGCGCCGTTGCCGGGGCCGCGTTCGATATCATCAATACGTCTGACGTGCTGAGCGGCGTTCAGACTAAACGCGAGCGGTTTGTTCAGCATTTGCAGAAGATTGACGAGCAGTATGACATTTTCAGCGATATTCGCGGCATGGGGCTGCTGATTGGCGCGGAACTGAAGCCGCAGTATAAAGGCCGGGCGCGGGATTTCCTTTACGCTGGCGCGCATGAAGGCGTTATGGTGCTGAATGCCGGGCCGGATGTCATGCGCTTTGCTCCGTCGCTGGTGGTGGAAGAGGCGGATATTGACGAAGGGATGCAGCGTTTTGCGCAGGCGGTGGCGAAAGTGGCTGGCTGATTGCCGGATGGCGCTACGCTTATCCGGCCTACAAATCGCGTTTTCCCTGTAGGCCGGATAAGGCGCTTGCGCCGCCATCCGGCAAACAACAAACAACAAACAGCAAACAACGTCAACCCTTCATATCCCGTAACCGGCGACTAAGCCAGATGCCGTGATGCGGGCGCTGGCGCCATGCCACTGACGAAATGGTGTGCATGGTATTCAGGTGCCCCAGTACGCGTTGCAGATGCTGTTCCAGCGTGCTGAGCGGCCCGTGGGAGAGCATCTCCGATGACTCCAGAATATTCACATCCCCGGAACCGCCCGGCGCGTCATACTCCAGCCGCTGCTGACAGCGCTGGAGCGCAATTTCGCAGGATTCCAGATAGCGCTGCGCCAGATCCGGCGTCAGCATCGTATGCTCGCGCGCCAGCGTGGTCATGGCGTTGACGTGCTCAACGATAAACTGACTGTGCGTTACCCACAGTTTCATATCTTCCAGATAGTGCGTGTTAAACCCCGGTTCCTGCATCGCCTGATTCAGCGAGTTAAACAGCGTATTGTGCGCCTGGTTCACCCGCATTCGCTGGTACGCCAGCGGCGTTGGCTGCGGGTCGTTGCTGAGGATCAGCCGAATGGCCTCCTGGTCCGCTTCCAGCGCGTCGTGGGCATTCTTACGTAAAAGGCCGCTTTGCCACTGCGGCCAGAGCCAGACCATCCCGCCAAAAGCAATCAGGCAGCCAATGACCGTATCAATAAATCGCGGCACGATGAACTGTTCGCCGTTGAGCGTCAGCAGTTGCAGGGTATAGACCGCCGTCACCGTAAAACCAACCGTCGCCCAGCCGTAGTTTTTGCGAATGGTCAGATAGCTCACCAGCGTAATGATCAGCATTAATGCCAGCGTGTAGCCTTCAGGAATGCGAAAGTGCAACGTGACGCCCGCCACCACCAGACCGGCCAGCGTACCCGCTGAACGGTGCAGAATGCGCACGCGCGTCGCGCCGTAGCCGTTTTGCGTGACGAACAGGATGGTCATCAAAATCCAGTACGGCTTGGGCAGATGTAAGGCGCTGCCCATCAGACTGGCGATACTTAACATGACGCTGATTCGCCCGGCGTTGCGCAGCGCGGGCGATTTAAACGATAAATAGCTTTTCAGCGCGGGCAGCAGCGGCAGGCGACGTTGTTTATCGGCCATCAGGTCGCGTGCGTACAGCGGACGCTGAGTGCGTAATACGCGGGCAATACGGCTAAAGTGCCAGTAGCAAAACTGCCCGACAGGGTTTTCTGGGTGCTGATTGGCGATTTTTTCCAGCGCGCCAGTCTGCTTCTCCATCGAAAAACGGCTGGGCAGACGGTGATACAGAATGTCATCCGCGATGATGCGCAGGCGGGCGGCGACGGTTTGCGCATTCCAGCGAATAACCTGTTCTGCGTGGCTGCGCTCCACCAGCTTCTGAACCTCCTCCGGCTGATGCAAACTGACGGAGATATGCTCTTGTAAGTCCAGCGCTTCCTGGAAGGCGCGCAGCAGACGCTTGTAGTCATTATTGTGCTGGGCCGACAGCATGTGCATCTGCTGGTAACACTGGGTAATGAGATCCACCGCTTTCTGCTGGCGCACCAGCAGAGGCGGCAGCGCTTTTTCTGGATCGATATGCTGCGTGAGCAGGCTGTATTTGGCCTCGCAATAGTCGGCCAGCTCGCGATACAGCAGGCTGAGCGACTCGCGCAGCGGCTGTTCGCGCCACAGCCAGAACCAGAACCAGTTAAACAGCCCGTACCATAGCGTGCCGAGCGCGTAGATGAGCAACGGCTCCCAGACCGGCATGTTCCCCGCCAGGCTTAGCGTGAAAATGGCGGCAATCAGTGAAGCGGGCAGCAGCCTTGCATGCAGTGGGCTGATTTCCGCCGTGACGCCGAGCAGCAGCGTCAGCCCGGTGAGGATCAGCGGCAGGGGGATGTCGCGCGCCAGCAGCAGTTGCGTAATCAGGCTGCATCCGGCAAACAGCGATCCGCCGATGATTAAGCGTTTGAAAAAGCGTTTATGCGGGGTATCTAGACCGGCAATGTTGCAGCAGGCGGGAACGAGCGAGAACAGCAGTCCCAGGTGCAACTGGCCGATGATCAGGCCGATAGCCACAGGCAGGCACAGCACCAGCGTTTGCCGTAGTGCGTAGTTGATCTCAGGATGGTAAATCAGTCTTCGCCACATCGGTGCAAACAAAAATGGCGCATTACCCGGTAATGCGCCATTCCGACGGGATTAACGTGTGCCGTAGACGACGATGGTCTTACCGTGAGCGGAGATCAGATTCTGATCTTCGAGCATTTTCAGAATACGCCCCACGGTTTCACGGGAGCAGCCAACGATCTGGCCGATCTCCTGACGGGTGATTTTGATCTGCATGCCATCCGGGTGAGTCATCGCGTCAGGTTGTTTCGCCAGGTTCAGCAGGGTCTGAGCGATACGGCCCGTTACGTCGAGGAAGGCGAGGTTACCGACTTTCTCAGATGTCACTTGCAGACGGCGAGCCATCTGGGAAGACAGGCGCATCAGAATATCCGGGTTTACCTGGATCAACTGACGGAATTTCTTGTAAGAAATTTCAGCGACTTCACAGGCCGTTTTGGCACGTACCCAGGCACTGCGTTCCTGACCCTCTTCAAACAGGCCCAGTTCGCCAATAAAATCGCCCTGATTCAGATAAGAAAGGATCATTTCTTTCCCTTCTTCATCTTTGATCAACACTGCCACTGAGCCTTTAACGATGTAGTACAACGTTTCCGCTTTTTCACCCTGGTGAATCAGCGTGCTCTTCGATGGGTACTTATGAATGTGGCAATGAGACAAGAACCATTCGAGAGTCGGGTCTGTTTGCGGTTTGCCAAGCACCATGCGCGGTTATCCTCTGTTATAAGCTGTCTCCAGAGCCAGAACACGACACTGCCTCTGGGTTTGCAAAAATAGGTTTCCCGAATTCCTGGGAAGGGGGCTGTCGAAAATGTACTGCAGCCTGAATGTGATGTCCTCTGCATACATGCAGTACGTCAATGTATTACTGTAGCATCCCGACTGTTTTAGCATAGCTTTCGCCGTGTGTCTCCTGGTGTCTCGCTTCAGCATGACGCAGGTCGCCTTCCGTTGCGAGATTTGTTATGTGCGCGTAATCTGTCAGGAAAATTGACACATTGGAGTTCCGAATATGCAAGCGCGTGTAAAGTGGGTTGAAGGGTTAACCTTTCTGGGAGAGTCTGCCTCCGGCCACCAGGTTTTAATGGATGGCAACTCCGGTGATAAAGCGCCAAGCCCGATGGAAATGGTGCTGATGGCCGCAGGCGGTTGTAGCGCAATCGACGTGGTTTCTATTTTGCAGAAAGGGCGTCAGGATGTGACGAATTGCGAAGTGAAGCTGACGTCCGAACGCCGTGAAGAAGCGCCGCGCCTGTTTACGCATATCAATCTGCATTTCATTGTGACCGGCAATGACCTGAAAGACGCGGCGGTTGCGCGGGCGGTCGATCTTTCGGCTAAGAAGTATTGCTCAGTGGCGCTGATGCTGGAAAAAGCGGTGAATATTACCCATTCGTATGAAGTGATTGCGGCGTGATGCCGGTTGCCTGATGGCGCTACGCTTATCAGGCCTACGAATTCGCACCCTGTAGGCCGGATAAGGCGCCAGCCGCCATCCGGCATATATCAAACGCACTCTGTAGGCCGGATAAGGCGTCAGCCGCCATCCGGCAAACATCGAACAGATTATTCGATTTTCTTCCCTTCCATCAGTCGCTGAACCAGCGGCAACATGATCAGCTCCATCGCCAGCCCCATTTTGCCGCCCGGCACCACGAGCGTATTGATATGGGAAATAAACGACCCCTGCAACATCGCCAGCAGCCACGGGAAATCAATCCCTTCCAGATTTCTGAAATGAATGACCACAAAACTTTCGTCCAGCGAAGGAATGCCTTTCGCGGCGAAGGGATTGGAGGTGTCGACGGTGGGCACGCGCTGGAAGTTAATGTGGGTGCGGGAAAACTGCGGCGTAATGAAATTAATGTAGTCATCCATTGAGCGGACAACGGAATCCATCACCGCCTCGCGGGAGTGGCCGCGCTCGCTGGTATCGCGAATCAGCTTTTGAATCCACTCCAGGTTGACGATCGGCACTACGCCGACCAGCAGATCGACATGACGCGCGACATCATGCTGCGGCGTTACCACGCCGCCGTGCAGCCCTTCATAAAACAGCACATCGGTGGGTTCCGGCAGCGGTTGCCACGGGGTAAACGTCCCCGGCACCTGATTCCACGGCACGGCTTCATCGTAGGTATGAAGATACTTACGCGCCTGGCCTTTGCCCGTCTGTCCGTATTCAATAAAAGTTTGTTCCAGCAGGCTGAAGTCGTTGGCTTCAGGGCCGAAATAGCTGATATGCCGCCCGGCGTCGCGCGCTTTGCGGATCGCCATGTCCATTTCGGGGCGTGTGTAACGATGAAAACTGTCGCCTTCCACCTCGGCTGCGCGCAGATTTAACTGCGCGAAAATTTTTCGAAACGCGAGGCTGGTGGTCGTGGTCCCCGCGCCGCTGGACCCTGTTACCGCAATCACCGGATGTTTGGCAGACATAACAACTCCATGAATCAACAAAAGTTTTAGTATAGTCGGCCGTCAGCGGCGGATTATTCGCGAAACTGTCCACGCGGCATAATGTTGACCGTCTCGTGCAGTTCAGACCACACCAGAACAGCTTCTCCGCACTGTAGCTGTCGTTTGACGTCGGCGACCTTTTGCTCAAGCGAACGTTCATGTTCACCATAATCGGTGCCTTCACGCAACACAAAGCTTTCGATCAAATTGTCCAGCGTCTCAGAAGACAGCTCTTGCCAGGGGATCATCATGATGACGCCTCCAGATACGTTGTCAGCCAGTCGGGAATCCGCGACTCCAGCCACATTTCCGGGCGACGCAGCGTCCCGCCGATAAATCCAACATGCCCGCCATGCTCGGTGAGCTGATACTCCACCAGCGGCGGCAGATTTTCCGGTTTCGGGATCACATGATGATCCATAAACGGATCGTCTTTCGCGTGGATGATGAGCGTCGGTTTGGCGATCTGGTTGAGCATCGGCATGGCGCTACATTGACGATAATAGTCTATCGCGTCGGCAAAGCCGTGAATTTTCGCGGTGATCAGATCGTCAAATTCACGGAGCCGGCGCACGGATTTGAGCTGTGCCAGATTAATCGGCAGTGTGCCGGGGTATGCCGCCAGCTTGCGCGCGGCGTTGGCCTTCAGCAGATTGAGCAGATAGCGCTGATAAACGCGGGAAAACCCTTTTTCCATATGATAGCTGCACGCTTCCAGCACAAAGGGGGCGGAAACGATGACCGCCGCGTCAATCGGGATCTCGCGGCCTTCTTTCGCCAGCAGACACGCCAGCATATTTCCGCCAAGCGAATAGCCGACGGCGGCGGTGGGGACGGCGCCAAACTCACGCTGTAGCCAGTGTAAAAACCAGGTGCCGTCTTCCGTTTCGCCGGAGTGATAAATGCGGTTCAGCCGGTTCGGTTCGCCGCTACAGCCGCGAAAGTGCATGACCACGCCCAGCCAGCCACGCTTTTGCGCCGCTTCAATCAGCCCGTGAGCGTACGGGCTGTTCAGGCTGCCTTCCAGGCCGTGAAAAACCACCAGACGCGGTTTGTGCTTCGCGTGCTGTGGATCTTCACTCCAGGCCAGATCGATAAAATCGCCGTCCGGTAATTCCAGACGTTGCCAGTGCGCATCGAACTTCACCTTGCGGCGGATGAGTCGCGGCAGCATGGTTTGCAGGTGGCGGTTGCGGATACCGCGCATTGGCACGAACTCCGCACTATCGTGACCAGTGATATCAAGGTCGGGGGAGGTTATTTGAGTCATAAATTATGCGATGTTTTTTTAAATCTGCCGCCTACTATACCGTCACTTTCCCCTGGTGTTTATGAAAATGAGGCAGGGGGAGCGGATTTACACCTTCCTGACGCTGATCTTAATCACAATTCATTACTCAAATTATTACTCTCAGGCTAATGATTCCTCTCTACGCTTAATTGATGACTTTCTCACCAGGGCGCACACTCTTTCCAGTGTTAAGCAATCAAAATGATTAGCTGAATCAGGAGGTTAATAATGTTATCTGGGCAAACGCCAGCACGAGTCTGGAACACGCGCCGCACCGAGAAGCAGCGGCGTCTGGCTTCTGTTCCGGTGCAGGGCAAGGTGCTGCCAACCGCAGACCTGACCGCAATGCTGGAAAAACTGATCGCGCCGGGTGACCGCGTGGTATTAGAAGGGAATAACCAGAAGCAGGCAGATTTCCTGTCCCGCATGCTGGCGGAGGTCAACCCGCAGATAGTGCATGACCTGCATATGATCATGCCAAGCGTTGGGCGCAGCGAGCATCTCGATATCTTCGAAAAGGGTATCGCCCGCAAGCTGGACTTCTCTTTTTCCGGCACCCAAAGTCTGCGCATCTCGCAACTGCTGGAAGATGGCCTGCTGGAAATTGGCGCCATCCACACCTACATCGAGCTTTATTCCCGTCTTTACGTCGACCTGGCGCCAAACGTGGCGCTGATTGCCGGTTACAAAGCTGACCGCAAAGGCAACCTCTACACCGGGCCGAGTACCGAAGATACCCCGGCGCTGGTGGAAGCCGCCGCATTCCACGATGGCATCGTTATCGCACAGGTGAACGAACTGGTGGATGACGAGTGCGACTTGCCGCGCGTCGATATTCCGGGCTCGTGGATCGACTACGTGGTGGTTGCCGACAAACCGTTCTTTATCGAACCGCTGTTCACTCGCGACCCGCGCTTGATCAAACAGGAACATATCCTGATGGCGATGATGGCCATTAAAGGCATCTACGCAGAGCATCAGGTGCAGTCGCTGAACCACGGTATCGGCTTCAACACCGCCGCTATTGAACTGCTGCTGCCCACCTGGGGCGAGCAACTCGGTCTGCGCGGCAAAATCTGTAAACACTGGACGCTGAACCCGCATCCGACGCTGATCCCGGCGATTGAAAGCGGCTGGGTGGAAAGCGTGCACTGCTTCGGCGGCGAGCTGGGGATGGAGGAGTACATCCGCGCCCGTCCTGACGTGTTCTTTACCGGCGCCGACGGCTCCATGCGTTCTAACCGCGCCTTCTGTCAGCTGGCGGGTCAGTACGCGGTCGATATGTTTATCGGCTCCACGTTGCAGGTTGATGGCCTGGCTAACTCCTCAACGGTGACTCGCGGTCGTCTGTCCGGCTTCGGCGGCGCGCCAAACATGGGCCACGACCCGCACGGTCGCCGTCATGCTACCCCGGCCTGGCTGAACATGATCACCGAACCTGACCCCATGCAGCGCGGTAAAAAGCTGGTGGTGCAGATGGTGGAAACTTTCCAGGCAGGCGTGAAACCGACCTTCGTGGAAAAACTGGACGCGGTTGACGTGGCGAAAGCCTCCGGTATGCCGCTGGCGCCGGTGATGATCTACGGCGACGACGTGACCCACGTTCTGACCGAAGAAGGTATCGCTTATCTCTACCGGGCGGAAAGTCTGGAAGAGCGCCGCGCGATGGTTGCGGCGGTGGCTGGTATTACCGATATCGGTCTGGGTGTAGACGCCCGGCGCGTCGCCGAACTGCGTCAGAACGGCAAGGTGGTTTACCCGGAAGATATGGGCATTCGTCGTACCGACGCCACCCGTTCTCTGCTGGCGGCCGGTAGCGTTGCCGACCTGGTGGAATGGTCCGGGGGGCTCTACAACCCACCTGTGAAATTTCGGAGCTGGTAATGAAACTTCTGCCCCGGATTCAGGTTGAAGGCGGTGCCGAATGGCTAGCGCGAACCGCCACGCAGTGTCTGATCGACGAAGCACGATTAAGCCCGAAACCCGGTCTGGTGGACAGTCGGGGGAACGGCGCGCACCACGATTTATCGCTTGCGCTGATGGAGCGCTCGGCGCACAGCCTGACCTCCACGTTTCAGGCGCTGGCGCAACAAAGCTGGCGGCGTCCGGCTGATATTGCGCTCAGACAAACCATAGGGCGACTCGGTCGCGAAGGCGAGCAACTGATGATGGCGGCAACGGGCGGCGTGAACACCCACCGTGGCGCGATTTGGGCGCTGGGGCTGTTGGTGAGCGCCGTGGCGATGCACGGCGGCGCGGGCAGGGCGCAGCAGGTGACGGCAACCGCCGCTGAACTGGCAAAACTGCCGGATGACGCCGCGCCGAAAGTCTTCAGTAAAGGGCTGCGCGCCACCCACCGTTATCGCGTACCGGGCGCCAGAGAAGAGGCACAGCAGGCGTTTCCACACATTATGCAGCGTGCGCTGCCGCAGCTTCGGCTAAGCCGACAGAACGGCAGCAGCGAAATGCACGCCCGGCTGGATGCGCTGATGGCCATCATGACCTCGCTGACCGACACCTGCGTACTTTCTCGCGCCGGGATGGAGGGGCTGGATGCCATGCAGCACGGCGCGCGCGCCGTTCTCCATGCGGGCGGCAGCGCGCACCCGGCAGGGGCGCAGGCGCTGGCCCGTTTAGACCGTCAGATGCTGGCGCTGAACGCCTCGCCGGGCGGCGCGGCGGACTTGCTCGCCGCCACCCTGTTTCTCGATCGCGTCGAAACGTCTTATTCAAAGCATTAAGAGGATGTTATGGAAAAAATCACATTGACCGTGCCAGCCAGCCGCGCGTTACGCGGCAGGGCGCTGGTAGGGGTTGTCGGCTCCGGGGATATGGAGGTGTTATTCACCGCCGACCAGGGCCAGACGTTAACCATTGATATCACTACTTCCGTCGATAACAGCCGCAGCCGCTGGGAAGCGCTGTTTACCCGTCTGCAAACGGTCAGCAGCCTGCCGGCAGGCAAACTGACCATCCACGACTTCGGCGCGACGCCGGGCGTAGCGCGCATTCGTATCGAACAGGTATTTGAAGAGGTGAGCTATGCGTGATGACCGCAGTTTTATCGAATTAAAAGCGCGTCAGCGCGCCCATGCGCTGCTGGATGAAGGCAGCTACCGCGAACTGCTCGACCCGTTTGAAGGCGTGATGTCGCCGTGGCTGGGCGCGCAGGGCATCGTGCCGCAGGCCAATGACGGCATGGTCGTGGCGAAAGGCACTATTAACGGCAAACCGGCGGTGGTTGTGGCGATTGAGGGCGCATTCCAGGGCGGCAGTATGGGCGAAGTGTCCGGCGCTAAAATGGCGGCGGCGCTGGAGCTGGCGGCGGAAGATAACCGTAACGGCATTCCGACGCAGGCGGTGTTGAGTCTGGAAACCGGTGGCGTGCGTTTGCAGGAAGCCAACCTCGGCCTGGCGGCGATTGCCGACATCCACGCGGCGATTGTTGACCTGCGTCGTTACACCCCGGTGGTCGGCATTGTGGCCGGGACTGTCGGCTGCTTCGGCGGGATGTCTATCGCCGCTGCGCTGTGTAGCTATCTGATTGTCACCCGCGAAGCGCGTCTGGGTCTGAACGGCCCGCAGGTTATCGAACAGGAAGCCGGGATTGAAGAGTATGACTCCCGTGACCGCCCGTTTATCTGGAGCATGACCGGTGGCGAAGTGCGCTATCAAAGCGGGCTGGTGGATGCGCTGGTTGGCGATGGCATCAACGCGGTGAAAGCGGCGATGAACGATGCGCTGGCGAAAGGCGTTCCGGCAAAACACCGCACCGATAACTACGACGATTATCTGAACCGTCTGAGCCATTTCGACACCCGCAAACAGGCCGATTCAGAACAGATTAACGCGCTCTTTGCCCGGGAGGTGAAATGATGAGTAACGCAATAAGCCGTGGCGAGTTATGGCTGCAAGCCCTCGTACCGAACGCCAGACGGCTCGAAGGGCTGTGCCCCTCCGTGCAGGCCGCAGACGGTGAGCTGAACGGTGAAACGGCGCGCTTTATCGCGGTAGTGCCGGATGCTAACAACCATTACCCACGCGCCGCAAAAGGCGAGGTTGGTCTGCTGGAAGGCTGGACGCTTGCAAAAGTGGTCAGCGAAACCGTGGCTGCCGATGCTGATAACACTGTTAAGCGCCCGATCGTGGCGGTGATTGATGTGCCCAGCCAGGCCTACGGTCGCCGTGAAGAGGGATTTGGTATTCACCAGGCGCTGGCCGGTGCGGCAGCGGCGTATGCCAATGCGCGTCTGGCAGGGCATCCGGTGATTGGCCTTATCGTCGGCAAGGCGATGTCCGGCGCGTTTCTGGCGCACGGTTATCAGGCCAACCGCCTGATTGCCTTCAACGACAAAGGCGTGCTGATCCACGCGATGGGTAAAGAGTCTGCGGCACGTATCACCCTGCGTACCGTCGAGTCGCTGGAAAAACTGGCGGCCACCATTCCGCCGATGGCGTACGACATCAGTAACTACGCCACGCTGGGACTGCTCTCCAGTCTGCTGGATATCAGTAATCCAGATGCTCCTTCGGCAAACGATCTGACGTTGGTGACGGCCACTCTGCAACAGGCCATCAGCGATGCTCGTCAGGAGCCGACGCTGAAAAACCGTCTGGGTGCCGACAATCGTCGTAGTTCTGCTCTTGTACGCGAACGCATGCGGGCGAGCTGGTAAGTAAAAGAGACCTGCCAGATGCATAACCCCACGGGCGCGCCCGTTGCGTCCGTGAGGCGACCTGCACCCTGAAAATAATAATCATCGCGTCCGTGCTAACTCTTTTATTCATTACAGGTGATTTATGACTTACGTGATTGTTCATGCTCTTGCACCGATTTTTGTCATCATGTTGCTGGGGTTTTGGGCCGGGAAGGCCAAAATGGTTGATAACAAGAATGTTTCCCTGCTCAACATTTTCGTCATGGATTTTGCACTCCCCGCTGCGCTGTTTAGCGCCACGGTACAAACGCCCTGGACGGGTATTGTCGCGCAGTCGCCGCTGATTCTGGTGCTGACGCTGGCGATGTGGATCACCTACGCCGCTATCTATTTTCTGGCAACGAAGGTATTTAAAAAATCACCGCAGGATGCGGCCGTGCTGACCCTGACCGTCGCTCTGCCAAACTACGCCGCGCTTGGCCTGCCGATTCTCGGTAGCGTGCTGGGCGAAGGGCCGTCAACGTCGCTCTCCGTCGCGGTTTCCATCGCCTGCGGTTCCGTGCTGATGACGCCGTTCTGCCTGCTGATTCTGGAGCGTGAGAAAGCGCGTGCGGAAGGCGGCAACTCGGGTTCTACCCTGTCGATGCTGCCGGTGCTGATGTGGCGTTCAATCAAGAAACCGATCGTGATGGGGCCGCTGCTGGGGGTTGTTCTCTCCGCTATCGGTATCAAGATGCCGGAGCTGGTGCTGGCGGCGATTAAACCGCTGGGCCTGGCCGCCACTGCGGCGGCGCTGTTCCTGACCGGGGTGATCCTTTCTGCGCGTAAGTTGCAGATCAACACGATGGTTATTACCTCCACCATTGCCAAGCTGCTGATTCAACCGGCGATTGCCTGGGGGATCGTGCTGATTTTCGGCCTGCATGGCTCGGTGGCGATCACCGCTATCCTGATGATTGCGCTGTCTGCCGGTTTCTTCGGCGTGGTGTTCGGTAATCGCTTCGGCGTGCAGTCGCCGGATGCAGAAGCCGTGCTGCTGTTAAGCTCGGTCCTGTGTATCCTGTCGCTGCCGTTGTTTATCTCGTTGACTTCAGGACTCTAAAGCATGAACACAACATTACGCCCCCACGATCTTATCTGGCTTAACGCGCGGAGCGCGCTGGAAGGTGTCACGGAATCCTGGGTGGATGACGTCTGGCATACCCGCCTGCCGGTGGTGGTACGGCGTGATGTTGATGCGCAGGGGCGCATTCCCGTCGGCGTTCGCGGCATAAAGCGCGACCAGCGCGCGGCGGGCTGGGCTCAATCGGACGCCATTACCCGCGTCTGTACGCCGGAATCGCTGGTTGACCCACAGATGCTGCTGCGCTCGCCCTTTATCTCGCAGCCACCGGTTCAGGTGGCGTTATTACTGACGCAACAGGCATGGCCGTGGACGTGGGGGATTACCGGCAGTACCGGCTACGCGCTGGCGACCGGGCTCCCGGTGATCCACGCCGCAAGCGATCTGGATTTGCTGATTCGCGCCCGGCAGCCGCTCTCTCGCGAGCTGCTGGAGAAATGGCGGCAGCAACTGACGGGCGGGCTTTGCCGTGCGGATACCCAGGTGGAAACGCCGCACGGCGCGTTTGCGCTGAACGAATGGCTGCGCGATGGCAAAGCGCTGTTAAAAACGTCGCAGGGGCCGCGGCTGGTCAGCGACCCGTGGCACAGGGAGGAGTAAATGAAAATCCTGTTTACCTTTCCGGGACAGGGGACGCAGCATGCAGGTATGCTGCAAAACCTTCCGGGAACGGAGTTAGCGCTGGCGCGCGAGGTGCTGGGGGCGGAGGCGAATACGCTTGATACCCCGGACGCGCTGCAACACACCCGGGCGGTACAGCTTGCTCTGCTGATTGCCGGGGTGGCGTGGGCGCGCGAGCTGGAACGTCGCGGCGTTGCGCCGGATATTGTCAGCGGCCTGTCCATCGGCGCATATCCAGCGGCGGTGATCGCCGGAGCGCTGGAGTTTACCGACGCGCTGACGCTGGTGGCCCTGCGCGGTGATTTGATGGAGCAGGCGTATCCGCACGGTTACGGCCTGACGGCGATTATGGGGCTGACCTTGCCGCAGGTGGAGTCGCTGGTTGCAGGCAGTGGAACCTTTATCGCTAACCTGAATGCGGAAACCCAGATTGTGATTGCCGGTAGCGATGAGGCGATGGCGGATGTTGCGAAGCGGGCGCTGGATAAAGGCGCGAGTAAAGCCCACCGTCTGGCGGTGAGCGTGCCGTCGCACTGCGCTCTGCTGGCGGAACCGGCACAGCGGCTGGTGGAGGCGTTCCGTCATGTGACGCTCTCCCGTCCGCGCTGTGCATACCTCAGCGGTAGTACCGGGCGCGTGCTGTGGCAGCCGGAACGTATTGCTGACGACCTGGCGATGAACATGGCGCGGACGGTGCGCTGGCAGGACGCGGCGATCTCCGCCAACGAGCGCGAGGCGCGGCTGGCGATTGAAATGCCGCCCGGCGGCGTGTTGACCTGCTTAACGCGACAGGCGGAGTGGGAAGGTGAGTCTGTTTCGCTGGAGCGCAGCGGGGTGGATGTCGCGGTGCATCTGGCAAAACGGCTTAGAGGCTAGTGCGGTTGCCCGATGGCGCTGCGCTTATCGGGCCTACGGCTCGCACCCGTTGTAGTTGTAGGCCGGATAAGGCGCGCAGCGTCGCCATCCGGCGATCAGGCGCCCGGATTAAGGCTACGCGCGTACATGCGCCCTTCGGCGGCCAGCGCCAGCAGATTAGGGTCGCGCTCGCGGTTGCGGGCAAAGACAATGGCGATGAGCTGCTGCATCTGGTACGGCTGCGACAACTTCAGCAACTGTACGGAATTCTCGTACATCTTCTTCATGCGTCCCGGCATCAGAGTGAAACCGACGCCTGCCTGCACCAGACTAAGCATCGAAAAGATGTCGTTCACACGGGTGACAATCTCTGGTTCAAACCCGGCAATATGAAAGGCTTCCTGGAAGCCCGCATAGGTGGCAAAGCCTTCCGCCAGTGAGACAAACTTCTGATCCCGGTAATCACGCAGATCGGCGGGCGAGGAGGTGTCAAGCGTTGCCGTCGCCGGTGCGGCGAGATAAATATCGTCATGAAACAGCGGCAGCACTTCCAGACTGTTGCGATCGATAGCGCTTTCCGAAATGGAGATCAGGATCGCATCCAGCATCCCGTCTTCCAGCATTCTCAGCAGCGCTTCGTTGGAGCCCATCGTCAGATCCAGTTCGAGATCCGGTCGGCGCAGTTTCATCCCCATGATCAGATGCGGGACGGTTTCCAGCGTCAGAGAGTAGAGCGTACCCACGCGCAGACGCCCCTGGCCGATCCCTGCCGTTTTGCGCGCCTCTTCCAGCCCGCGCGCCATCAACTGGCTGACCTCCTGGCAATACTCCAGCAGCGTCCACGCCGCCGGTTGCGGGATCAGATTACGTCCTTTATGCACGAACAGCGGACAGCGTACATTCTCTTCCAGCGTATGCAGTGCGCGATGAACGCTGACCCCGCTGATATCCAGCGCCTCCGCCGTCCGGGCAATATTGCCTTTCTCCATAAACGTCATGAAGATGCTTAACTTGCGAAAGGTGATATCGTTGGTTATCAGCGGATTCATCGTCATATTCCCGAAGTTAGTCGGCCAGCATCTGCTCAAGCTGTTCCTGCGCTTCCAGCCAGGCCATCTCGCACTCTTCCAGCCCGGATTTGGCGCTGGCCTGCTGTTGCAGGCATTCTGTCAGTTCCGCTTTGCGGCTCTGGTCGTACAGTTCGCTGTCGCCCAGTTTTTCTTCCGCTTGCGCCAGTTTCGCGTTCAGCTTTTCCATCTCTTTTTCCAGACGGGCGATCTCTTTACGCAGCGGCTGGGTCTGGGCACGCAGTTCGGCTTCGCGACGCTTCTGATCCTTACGCGCCTGGGCGCTGTTGGCGTTCTCTTTCGGGGCGTCATCAGGCTGGTTTTCCTGTTTCTGCACGTCGCTCAGCCACTGCTGATAGTCTTCCAGATCGCCATCGAACGGCTCGACTTTATGGTCGTGAACCAGATAGAGATCGTCGGTGGTGGAGCGTAGCAGGTGACGGTCGTGCGAGACGACCACCAGCGCGCCTTCAAATTCGATGAGCGCTTCGGTCAGCGCCTGGCGCATATCGAGGTCAAGGTGGTTGGTCGGTTCATCAAGCAGCAGCAGATTAGGGCGCTGCCAGACGATCAATGCCAGCACCAGGCGCGCTTTTTCACCACCGGAGAAGCGACGGGTCTCTTCGCTGACCTTATCGCCCTGGAAGCCAAACCCGCCGAGGTAATCGCGCAGCTTCTGCTCCAGTTCCTGCGGCGCCAGCCGCGCCAGATGTTGCAGCGGCGATTCATCCGCTCGCAAATACTCCAGCTGATGCTGAGCGAAGTAACCGAGTTTAATGCCCTTCGCCAGACCGATTTCACCGCTGGCAGGCGCAAGCTCGCCCGCCAGCAGCTTGATGAGCGTTGATTTACCGGCGCCGTTGCGCCCCAACAGCCCGATGCGTGAACCGGGCACCAGATTCAGCTTAATGGAGTCCAGAATGATGCGATCGCCATACCCGGCGCTCACTTTCTCCATTTTCAGCAGCGGGTTGGGCAGGCTTTCCGGCGCGCGGAAGCTGAAGTGGAACGGGTTATCGACATGCGCGGGGGCGATAAGCTCCATACGCTCCAGCATTTTGATACGGCTCTGCGCCTGCTTCGCTTTTGTCGCTTTGGCGCGGAAACGGTCGATATAACTTTGCAGATGCGCCACGCGCTCCTGCTGGCTCTCGT
This sequence comes from Citrobacter sp. CK191, assembly GCF_030333435.1. Lineage (NCBI taxonomy): Bacteria > Pseudomonadati > Pseudomonadota > Gammaproteobacteria > Enterobacterales > Enterobacteriaceae > Citrobacter > Citrobacter sp. CK191. The sequence goes on from NZ_JAOWFX010000021.1 coordinate 228,420, forward strand.
ACATCGCCTGCTGCTGGGCCAGCCGGGTCGCGCGCTGCACTTCAAATGCGCTGTAGTTGCCGGTGTATTCGAACAGGGTTTGCTGTTCGATATGAATGATTTTGTCTACCACCGGATCGAGGAAGTCGCGGTCGTGCGAAATCAGAATCAGAGTGCCCTGATAGCTCTTCAGCCATTTTTCCAGCCAGATAACGGCATCAAGATCGAGGTGGTTGGTCGGTTCATCGAGCAGCAGCAGGTCAGAACGGCAAATCAGCGCCTGGGCCAGGTTAAGGCGCATGCGCCAGCCACCGGAGAAATCGCTGACCGGGCGTTCAAGCTGTTCGTTGCTAAAACCGAGGCCGTGGAGCAGGCTGGCGGCGCGTGAGCGCACGGTCCAGGCGTCGATGGTGTCGAGCTTGCCGTGTACGGTGGCGATGGCGTGCCCGTCGTTACGTTCGTTGGCGTCGTGCAACTGCGCTTCCAGTTGGCGGTATTCGCGATCGCCATCAATCACGTACTCCAGCGCGGGCTGCGCAAGCGCGGGTGTTTCCTGATTCACCCACGCCAGTTGCCAGTTACCGGGAAAGGTCACGCCGCCTGCATCGGCGCTGATTTCATTTTTCAGCAATGCCAGCAGGGTAGATTTACCGCAGCCATTCTTACCCACCAGGCCGACTTTCTGTCCCGGGTTGATGGTGGCGGTGGCATTGTCCAGCAAGACGCGCACGCCGCGACGAATTTGTAACGAGGAGAAAACAATCATAAGGCGCCGTATGTTCAGACTATGTTAATTTATCATTATGATAATGTAATATGCGGGCATTCTGCCGCGCCGGAGCGCAATGGTAGCCCAAAACAATAACGATACACAAAATAACCGGGAGGGGGATGATGTCCCAGCCAGCAAAGGTACTGCTGCTGTATGCCCATCCAGAATCTCAGGACTCGGTCGCGAACCGGGTGCTGCTTAAACCGGCCATGCAACTCAGTAATGTGACGGTGCACGATCTCTACGCGCACTACCCTGATTTTTTTATCGATATCGCGCATGAGCAGGCGCTATTGCGTGAACATGACGTGATTGTTTTCCAGCATCCGCTGTATACCTATAGCTGTCCGGCGCTGCTTAAAGAGTGGTTAGACCGCGTGCTCAGCCGTGGTTTCGCCAGTGGCCCAGGGGGGAACCAACTGGCGGGAAAGTACTGGCGGAGCGTGATTACCACCGGCGAGCCGGAAAGCGCGTATCGCTACGATGCGCTGAACCGCTATCCGATGACCGATGTGCTGCGGCCATTTGAGCTGACGGCGGCGATGTGCCGGATGCACTGGATGAGTCCGATTATTATCTACTGGGCCAGGCGACAAAGTGAGCAGGAACTGGCCAGCCACGCGAAAGCCTACGGCGAATGGCTGGCAAACCCTGTTCTGGCGGGAGGTCGCTAATGGAAGGTTCTGATTTATTGACGGCGGGGGTGATGTTCCTCTTCGCGGCGGTCGCTGCGGTGCCACTGGCATCGCGGCTGGGTATTGGCGCGGTTCTGGGATATTTGCTGGCAGGGATTGCGATTGGCCCCTGGGGGCTGGGATTTATCAGCGACGTTGATGAAATCCTCCACTTTTCTGAGCTGGGCGTTGTCTTTCTGATGTTTATCATCGGCCTGGAACTCAACCCTTCCAAACTCTGGCAACTGCGTCGCTCTATCTTTGGCGTCGGGGCGGCCCAGGTGATGCTGAGCGCTGTCGTGCTGGCCGGGCTGCTGATGCTTACCGATTTCTCGTGGCAGGCGGCGGTGATCGGCGGGATTGGTCTGGCGATGTCATCGACCGCGATGGCGCTGCAACTGATGCGGGAAAAGGGGATGAACCGCAGCGAATCCGGCCAGTTGGGTTTTTCGGTGCTGCTGTTTCAGGATCTGGCGGTGATCCCCGCGTTGGCGCTGGTGCCGCTGCTGGCTGGCTCGGCAGATGAACATTTTGACTGGATTAAGGTCGGCATGAAGGTGCTGGCCTTTGCCGGGATGCTGATTGGCGGTCGCTATTTGCTGCGCCCGGTGTTCCGTTTTATCGCCGATTCCGGCGTGCGCGAGGTGTTTACCGCCGCCACTCTGTTGCTGGTGCTGGGGTCTGCTTTATTTATGGATGCGCTGGGGCTGTCGATGGCGCTCGGTACGTTTATCGCAGGCGTGCTGCTGGCGGAAAGCGAATACCGTCATGAGCTGGAAACGGCCATCGATCCGTTCAAAGGGCTGCTGCTGGGGTTGTTTTTTATCTCCGTGGGGATGTCGTTAAACCTTGGCGTGCTCTATACCCACCTGCTGTGGGTGGCGGTGAGCGTCGTCGTGCTGGTGGCGGTGAAAACGCTGGTGCTTTATCTGCTGGCGCGTCTGTACGGGATTCGGAGTTCGGAGCGGATGCAGTTTGCGGGCGTGCTGAGTCAGGGGGGCGAGTTCGCGTTTGTGCTCTTTTCCACCGCCTCGTCCCAGCGGCTGTTTCAGGGCGACCAGATGTCGCTGCTGCTGGTCACCGTAACGCTGTCGATGATGACCACGCCGCTGCTGATGAAGCTCGTCGATAAATGGCTCTCCAGACAGCTTAACGGCCCGGAAGAGGAAGATGAAAAGCCCTGGGTGGATGATGATAAACCGCAGGTGATTGTCGTGGGATTCGGGCGTTTTGGTCAGGTAATTGGCCGTTTGTTGATGGCGAATAAAATGCGCATCACCGTACTGGAGCGCGATATCAGCGCCGTTAACCTGATGCGAAAATACGGCTACAAAGTGTATTACGGCGATGCGACTCAGGTGGAGCTACTGCGTTCGGCAGGAGCGGAAGCGGCGGAGTCTATCGTCATTACCTGTAATGAACCGGAAGACACCATGAAGCTGGTGGAGATATGCCGGCAGCATTTCCCGCATTTGCATATTCTTGCGCGAGCGCGCGGACGTGTGGAAGCGCATGAGTTATTACAGGCGGGTGTCACGCAGTTTTCCCGCGAGACGTTTTCCAGCGCGCTGGAGCTGGGGCGTAAGACGCTGGTGTCGTTAGGGATGCACCCACACCAGGCGCAGCGTGCGCAACTGCATTTCCGTCGGCTGGATATGCGTATGCTACGGGAGCTTATTCCGATGCATACCGACATGGTGCAAATTTCTCGTGCCAGAGAGGCCAGACGCGAACTGGAGGAGATTTTCCAGCGAGAGATGCAGCAAGAGCGGCGCCAGTTGGATGGCTGGGATGAGTTTGAGTAGAGGGTAGGTATGGCGATTCGTAAACGTTTTATTGCAGGGGCGACGTGTCCGGCCTGCCAGGCGCAGGATTCAATGGCGATGTGGCGCGAAAATAATGTCGATATTGTTGAGTGTGTTAAGTGCGGCCATCAGATGCGTGAAGCCGATAAAGCGGCCCGCGAGCACGTTCGCAAAGAAGAGCAAGTGATCGGGATTTTTCATCCAGACTAGCGATATGCCGCAGGTTTTTTTAAGCTAGTGGGTACACGGGTGCAGAATTCCGCTACAATCTGCGCCACTATTCTTCCCATGCTCAGGAGATATCATGAAAGTAGCAAAAGACCTGGTGGTCAGCCTGGCCTATCAGGTACGTACAGAAGACGGTGTGTTGGTTGATGAGTCTCCGGTGAGTGCGCCGCTGGACTACCTGCATGGTCACGGTTCCCTGATCTCTGGCCTGGAAACAGCGCTGGAAGGTCACGACGTTGGCGACAAATTCGATGTGGCTGTTGGCGCGAACGACGCTTACGGTCAGTATGACGAAAACCTGGTGCAGCGCGTGCCTAAAGACGTCTTCATGGGCGTTGACGAGTTGCAGGTTGGCATGCGTTTCCTGGCGGAAACTGACCAGGGCCCGGTACCGGTAGAAATTACCGAAGTGGAAGACGACCACGTTGTGGTTGACGGTAACCACATGCTGGCTGGCCAGAACCTGAAATTTAACGTGGAAGTTGTGGCGATCCGCGAAGCGACCGAAGAAGAACTGGCTCATGGCCACGTTCACGGCGCGCACGGTCACGACCATGACCACGACCACGGTCACGACGGTTGCTGCGGCGGCCACGGCCACGATCATGACCACGGTCATGAGCATGGCAAAGGTGGTTGTGGCGGTAACGGCGGCTGCGGTTGCCATTAATCGTCTGTAATGCCTGATGGCGCTGCGCTTATCAGGGCTACAGTAGGCCGGATAAGGCGTTTACGCCGTCATCTGGCACAAAAAAGCGGGAATATCCCGCTTTTTTTACGTCTCAATAATGCGGTGGCGGCGTCTCTTCGGCCTGCGAGGCGATATTCGACGGTTGGCTGGCTTTAAGCTTCTCCGTCAGCAGGCGCAGATGATCGCGTAGTTTCGCCATCTCCATCTCGTGCGCGGTCACCGTTACGTTGAGTTCTTCAATGGTGATCTCCTGAAACGCCAGACGGCTCTCCAGTTCAGCCAGGCGAGCTTCCATCGTTATATCTTGCATGATTCACCTCTCTTGTTGTCTCCGGCACTTCTTGGGTCGCGGCGGATTCTACTGAACTTTATCGGATTACACAGCACTCATTCGCCCTCTACGAAACTAATTTAAACAAAAAGAGTCTGAAAAGGGGTGATAATAGGGCGTGTCCGTATGTTGATTTGTTCTACAACGTTTTATAGTACGCTTCTCATGTAAGTTAACCCTGGGGTGAGATGCCCCGGCCCTGGAGATATGGATGAAATCACTGTTTAAAGTAACGCTGCTGGCGACCACGATGGCCGTTGCTCTGCATGCACCGCTCACTTTCGCTGCGGACGCCGCGAAACCAGCTGCAACTGCTGACAGCAAAGCCGCGTTCAAGAATGACGACCAGAAATCTGCTTATGCGCTGGGCGCTTCGCTGGGTCGTTACATGGAAAACTCCCTGAAGGAACAAGAAAAACTGGGGATCAAACTGGATAAAGATCAGCTGATCGCGGGTGTCCAGGATGCATTTGCAGACAAGAGCAAACTGTCTGACCAGGAAATCGAGCAGACCTTGCAGGCATTTGAAGCGCGCGTGAAGACCTCCGCTCAGGCGAAGATGGAAAAAGACGCCGCTGATAACGAAGCGAAAGGTAAAGCGTTCCGCGAGAAATTTGCTAAAGAGAAAGGGGCGAAAACCTCTTCAACAGGTCTGGTTTATAAAGTAGAGAAAGCCGGTACTGGCGAAGCGCCAAAAGACAGCGACACCGTTGTGGTTAACTACAAAGGTACGCTGATCGACGGTAAAGAGTTCGATAACTCCTACACCCGTGGCGAACCGCTCTCTTTCCGTCTGGACGGCGTGATCCCGGGCTGGACTGAAGGCCTGAAGAACATTAAGAAAGGCGGTAAGATCCAGATGGTTATCCCACCGGATCTGGCCTACGGTAAAACGGGCGTTCCGGGTATTCCGGCTAACTCCACGCTGGTATTCGATGTAGAGCTGCTGGACATCAAACCGGCGCCGAAAGCCGATGCGAAACCAGACGCGGCGGCCGACGCTAAATCGGCAGATGCTGCTAAAAAATAAAAACTGAGAACCGCCGCCTGTCATGGCGGCGGTTTTTTTATTGCAGGCCGGATATAATTAATACTGGAAAGCGGAACCCCCGCTGTATTAATTTAATCATCCGCGTAAATAATGAGCCTGCCCTGAAAACATAACGACAGGCTCCTGAAAAGGAGTGTTTTTTTTCATGTCCAGGTCGCTTTTAACCAACGAAACCAGTGAGCTTGACTTACTGGATCAACGTCCTTTCGATCAAACCGACTTTGATATTCTGAAATCCTACGAAGCGGTGGTGGACGGGTTAGCGATGCTCATTGGTTCCCATTGTGAAATCGTATTGCACTCTTTGCAGGATTTGAAATGCTCAGCCATTCGCATTGCCAACGGTGAACACACGGGGCGCAAAATTGGCTCGCCGATCACTGACCTTGCATTGCGCATGCTGCATGATATGACGGGTGCGGATAGCAGCGTATCGAAGTGTTACTTCACACGCGCGAAAAGCGGTGTCCTGATGAAGTCAGTGACGATTGCCATTCGCAACCGCGAGCATCGCGTAATTGGTCTGCTGTGCATCAACATGAACCTTGATGTGCCGTTCTCGCAGATTATGAATACCTTTATTCCGCCGGAAACGCCGGAAGTGGGTTCCGCCGTGAACTTTGCCTCCTCGGTGGAGGATCTGGTCACTCAGACGCTGGAATTCACCATTGAAGAGGTGAATGCCGATCGCAATGTCTCTAATAACGCGAAGAATCGTCAGATTGTGCTGAATCTGTATGAGAAGGGGATCTTCGATATTAAAGATGCGATTAACCAGGTGGCTGACCGCCTGAACATCTCCAAACATACGGTCTACCTCTATATTCGTCAGTTCAAAAGCGGCGACTTCCAGGGGCAAGATAAGTAATGCGTTTTGCCATTGTGGTGACGGGGCCAGCGTACGGAACGCAGCAAGCGAGCAGCGCGTTGCAGTTTGCACATGCCTTAGTTAACGAAGGGCATGAGCTGAGCAGCGTCTTTTTCTACCGGGAAGGCGTGTATAACGCCAACCAGTTGACCTCTCCGGCCAGCGATGAATTCGACCTGGTGCGCGCATGGCAACAGTTAGGCGCGCAGCATGGCGTCGCGTTGAATATCTGCGTTGCGGCGGCGCTGCGTCGCGGCATTGTGGATGAGACCGAAGCAAAAAGGCTGGCGCTGGCATCAGCCAACTTACAGCCAGGGTTTTCGTTGAGCGGGCTTGGCGCGCTGGCGGAAGCCTCCCTGACCTGCGATCGCGTGGTGCAGTTTTGATGAAACGTATTGCTTTTGTATTTTCCACCACGCCGCACGGCAGCGCGTCGGGCCGCGAAGGACTGGATGCGTTACTGGCGACGTCGGCGCTGACGGAAGAGATTGGCGTCTTTTTTATCGGCGACGGCGTTTTTCAGATCCTTTTGGGACAAACGCCTGACGTCGTGCTGGCGCGGGATTACATCGCCACCTTCAAACTGCTGGGGCTGTACGATATCGAGCAATGCTGGCTGTGCGCCGCTTCGTTGCGTGAGCGCGGTCTGGAGACGGGGGCGAGTTTCATCGTGGATGCGACGCCGCTTGAACCTGAAGCGTTGCGCGGTGAACTGGACAATTATGATGTTATCCTGAGGTTCTGACGTGACTATCCTGCATACATTACATCGTTCCGCATGGCTCAGTGACGTTTCCGCGCTTCTTCGCGCGTGCAAAGAAGGCGATGCGCTTTTATTGCTACAGGATGGCGTTACGGCAGCCATCGAAGGTAGCCGTTTCCTTGAAAGTTTGCGTAACGCCCCCATAACGGTTTACGCACTGAAAGAAGATATCGATGCTCGCGGTTTGAGCGGTCAAATTTCAGACAGTGTCGTCAGGGTTGACTATACTGACTTCGTCAGACTTGCGGTTAAGCATCCCAGCCAGATGGCCTGGTGATTGTGGGATCGTTGTATATTTCTTGACACCTTTTCGACACCGCCCTAAAATTCGGCGTCCTCATATTGTGTGAGGCCGTTTTATTACGTGTTTACGAAGCAAAAGCTAAAACCAGGAGCTATTTAATGGCAACAGTTAACCAGCTGGTACGCAAACCACGTGCTCGCAAAGTTGCGAAAAGCAACGTGCCTGCGCTGGAAGCATGCCCGCAAAAACGTGGCGTATGTACTCGTGTATATACTACCACCCCTAAAAAACCGAACTCCGCGCTACGTAAAGTATGCCGTGTTCGTCTGACTAACGGTTTTGAAGTGACTTCCTACATCGGTGGTGAAGGTCACAACCTGCAGGAGCACTCCGTGATCCTGATCCGTGGCGGTCGTGTAAAAGACCTCCCGGGTGTTCGTTACCACACCGTACGTGGTGCGCTTGACTGCTCCGGCGTTAAAGACCGTAAGCAAGCTCGCTCCAAGTATGGCGTGAAGCGTCCTAAGGCTTAATGGTTCTCCGTTAAGTAAGGCCAAACGTTTTAACTTAAATGTCAAACTAAACTCGTAGAGTTTTGGACAATCCTGAATTAACAACGGAGTATTTCCATGCCACGTCGTCGCGTCATTGGTCAGCGTAAAATTCTTCCGGATCCGAAGTTCGGATCAGAACTGCTGGCTAAATTTGTAAATATCCTGATGGTAGATGGTAAAAAATCTACTGCCGAAACTATCGTATACAGCGCGCTGGAGACCCTGGCTCAGCGTTCTGGTAAATCTGAACTGGAAGCTTTCGAAGTAGCTCTCGAAAACGTGCGCCCGACTGTCGAAGTTAAGTCTCGCCGCGTTGGTGGTTCTACTTATCAGGTACCAGTTGAAGTCCGTCCGGTTCGTCGTAATGCTCTGGCAATGCGTTGGATCGTTGAAGCTGCTCGTAAACGCGGTGATAAATCCATGGCTCTGCGCCTGGCGAACGAACTCACTGATGCTGCAGACAACAAAGGTACTGCAGTTAAGAAACGTGAAGACGTTCACCGTATGGCAGAAGCCAACAAGGCGTTCGCACACTACCGTTGGTAATCCCTTCGGAATTTTAGTCACCAGGCGGGCGCTTCCAGCAAGCAGCCCGCTTTGGGCTACTTAAATTGAACGCCTAGAAGATAAAACGAGGAATCAAATGGCTCGTACAACACCCATCGCACGCTACCGTAACATCGGTATCAGTGCGCACATCGACGCCGGTAAAACCACTACTACCGAACGTATTCTGTTCTACACCGGTGTAAACCATAAAATCGGTGAAGTTCATGACGGCGCAGCTACCATGGACTGGATGGAGCAGGAGCAGGAGCGTGGTATTACCATCACCTCCGCAGCGACTACTGCATTCTGGTCTGGTATGGCTAAGCAGTATGAACCGCATCGCGTAAACATCATCGACACCCCGGGGCACGTTGACTTCACTATCGAAGTAGAACGTTCCATGCGTGTTCTTGATGGTGCAGTAATGGTTTACTGCGCAGTTGGTGGTGTTCAGCCGCAGTCTGAAACCGTATGGCGTCAGGCAAACAAATATAAAGTTCCGCGCATTGCGTTCGTTAACAAAATGGACCGTATGGGTGCGAACTTCCTGAAAGTTGTTGGTCAGATCAAAAGCCGTCTGGGCGCGAACCCTGTTCCGCTGCAACTGGCGATTGGCGCTGAAGAAGCGTTCACCGGTGTTGTTGACCTGGTGAAAATGAAAGCCATCAACTGGAACGAAGCAGATGCAGGCGTTACCTTCACTTACGAAGATATCCCGGCTGACATGCAGGAACTGGCTGAAGAATGGCACCAGAACCTGATCGAGTCCGCTGCGGAAGCTTCTGAAGAGCTGATGGAAAAATACCTGGGTGGCGAAGAACTGACTGAAGAAGAGATCAAAAAAGCTCTGCGTCAGCGTGTTCTGAGCAACGAAATCATCCTGGTAACCTGTGGTTCTGCATTTAAGAACAAAGGTGTTCAGGCGATGCTGGATGCGGTAATTGATTACCTGCCATCCCCGGTTGACGTACCTGCGATCAACGGTATCCTGGACGACGGTAAAGATACTCCGGCTGAGCGTCATGCTAGCGATGATGAGCCTTTCTCTGCACTGGCATTCAAAATCGCTACCGACCCGTTCGTGGGTAACCTGACCTTCTTCCGTGTGTACTCTGGTGTGGTTAACTCTGGTGATACCGTACTGAACTCCGTGAAATCTGCACGTGAGCGTTTCGGTCGTATCGTTCAGATGCACGCTAACAAACGTGAAGAGATCAAAGAAGTTCGTGCGGGCGACATCGCTGCTGCTATCGGTCTGAAAGACGTAACTACGGGTGACACCCTGTGTGACCCGGACGCGCCGATCATTCTGGAACGTATGGAATTCCCTGAGCCGGTAATCTCCATCGCAGTAGAACCGAAAACCAAAGCTGACCAGGAAAAAATGGGTCTGGCTCTGGGCCGTCTGGCTAAAGAAGACCCGTCTTTCCGCGTATGGACTGATGAAGAATCTAACCAGACCATTATCGCCGGTATGGGTGAGCTGCACCTCGACATCATCGTTGACCGTATGAAGCGTGAATTCAACGTTGAAGCGAACGTCGGTAAACCTCAGGTTGCTTACCGCGAAGCGATTCGCTCGAAAGTTACCGATATCGAAGGTAAACACGCCAAGCAGTCTGGTGGTCGCGGTCAGTACGGTCATGTTGTTATCGACATGTACCCGCTGGAGCCGGGTTCCAACCCGAAAGGCTACGAGTTCATCAACGACATCAAGGGTGGTGTAATCCCTGGCGAATACATCCCGGCCGTTGATAAAGGTATCCAGGAGCAGCTGAAAGCAGGCCCGCTGGCTGGCTATCCGGTTGTTGACATCGGTATCCGTCTGCACTTCGGTTCTTACCATGACGTTGACTCCTCTGAACTGGCGTTTAAACTGGCTGCGTCTATTGCCTTTAAAGAAGGCTTTAAGAAAGCGAAACCTGTTCTGCTTGAGCCGATCATGAAGGTTGAGGTAGAAACGCCGGAAGAGAACACCGGTGACGTAATTGGTGACTTGAGCCGTCGTCGCGGTATGCTGCGCGGTCAGGAATCCGAAGTTACTGGCGTTAAGATCCACGCTGAAGTACCGCTGTCTGAAATGTTCGGATATGCAACTCAGCTGCGTTCTCTGACCAAAGGTCGCGCATCATACACTATGGAATTCCTGAAGTATGATGATGCACCGAGCAACGTTGCTCAGGCCGTTATTGAAGCCCGTGGTAAATAATCCACAGGATTAAAACCTAAGTCCCGTGCTCTCTCCTGAAGGGGAGAGCACTATAGTAAGGAATATAGCCGTGTCTAAAGAAAAATTTGAACGTACAAAACCGCACGTTAACGTCGGCACCATCGGCCACGTTGACCATGGTAAAACTACTCTGACTGCTGCAATCACTACCGTACTGGCTAAAACCTACGGCGGTGCTGCTCGTGCATTCGACCAGATCGATAACGCGCCGGAAGAAAAAGCTCGTGGTATCACCATCAACACTTCTCACGTTGAATACGACACCCCGACTCGCCACTACGCGCACGTAGACTGCCCGGGCCACGCCGACTATGTTAAAAACATGATCACCGGTGCTGCGCAGATGGACGGCGCGATCCTGGTTGTTGCTGCGACTGACGGCCCGATGCCGCAGACCCGTGAGCACATCCTGCTGGGTCGTCAGGTAGGCGTTCCGTACATCATCGTGTTCCTGAACAAATGCGACATGGTTGATGACGAAGAGCTGCTGGAACTGGTTGAGATGGAAGTGCGTGAACTGCTGTCTCAGTACGATTTCCCGGGCGACGACACGCCGATCGTTCGTGGTTCTGCTCTGAAGGCGCTGGAAGGCGACGCAGAGTGGGAAGCGAAAATCATCGAACTGGCTGGCTACCTGGATTCTTACATCCCGGAACCAGAGCGTGCGATTGACAAGCCGTTCCTGCTGCCGATCGAAGACGTATTCTCCATCTCCGGTCGTGGTACCGTTGTTACCGGTCGTGTAGAGCGCGGTATCATCAAAGTGGGCGAAGAAGTTGAAATCGTTGGTATCAAAGAGACTGCGAAGTCTACCTGTACTGGCGTTGAAATGTTCCGCAAACTGCTGGACGAAGGCCGTGCTGGTGAGAACGTAGGTGTTCTGCTGCGTGGTATCAAACGTGAAGAAATCGAACGTGGTCAGGTACTGGCTAAGCCGGGTTCCATCAAGCCGCACACCAAGTTCGAATCTGAAGTTTATATCCTGTCCAAAGACGAAGGCGGCCGTCATACTCCGTTCTTCAAAGGCTACCGTCCGCAGTTCTACTTCCGTACAACTGACGTGACTGGCACCATCGAACTGCCGGAAGGCGTAGAGATGGTAATGCCGGGCGACAACATCAAAATGGTTGTTACCCTGATCCACCCGATCGCGATGGACGACGGTCTGCGTTTCGCAATCCGTGAAGGCGGCCGTAC
>NZ_JAOWFX010000022.1:0-30239 GCF_030333435.1 Citrobacter sp. CK191
CAAAGGCAGGTTCTTTAAGGTAAGGAGGTGATCCAACCGCAGGTTCCCCTACGGTTACCTTGTTACGACTTCACCCCAGTCATGAATCACAAAGTGGTAAGCGCCCTCCCGAAGGTTAAGCTACCTACTTCTTTTGCAACCCACTCCCATGGTGTGACGGGCGGTGTGTACAAGGCCCGGGAACGTATTCACCGTGGCATTCTGATCCACGATTACTAGCGATTCCGACTTCATGGAGTCGAGTTGCAGACTCCAATCCGGACTACGACATACTTTATGAGGTCCGCTTGCTCTCGCGAGGTCGCTTCTCTTTGTATATGCCATTGTAGCACGTGTGTAGCCCTGGTCGTAAGGGCCATGATGACTTGACGTCATCCCCACCTTCCTCCAGTTTATCACTGGCAGTCTCCTTTGAGTTCCCGGCCTAACCGCTGGCAACAAAGGATAAGGGTTGCGCTCGTTGCGGGACTTAACCCAACATTTCACAACACGAGCTGACGACAGCCATGCAGCACCTGTCTCACAGTTCCCGAAGGCACATTCTCATCTCTGAAAACTTCTGTGGATGTCAAGACCAGGTAAGGTTCTTCGCGTTGCATCGAATTAAACCACATGCTCCACCGCTTGTGCGGGCCCCCGTCAATTCATTTGAGTTTTAACCTTGCGGCCGTACTCCCCAGGCGGTCGACTTAACGCGTTAGCTCCGGAAGCCACGCCTCAAGGGCACAACCTCCAAGTCGACATCGTTTACGGCGTGGACTACCAGGGTATCTAATCCTGTTTGCTCCCCACGCTTTCGCACCTGAGCGTCAGTCTTCGTCCAGGGGGCCGCCTTCGCCACCGGTATTCCTCCAGATCTCTACGCATTTCACCGCTACACCTGGAATTCTACCCCCCTCTACGAGACTCAAGCCTGCCAGTATCAGATGCAGTTCCCAGGTTGAGCCCGGGGATTTCACATCTGACTTAACAGACCGCCTGCGTGCGCTTTACGCCCAGTAATTCCGATTAACGCTTGCACCCTCCGTATTACCGCGGCTGCTGGCACGGAGTTAGCCGGTGCTTCTTCTGCGGGTAACGTCAATTGCTGCGGTTATTAACCACAACACCTTCCTCCCCGCTGAAAGTACTTTACAACCCGAAGGCCTTCTTCATACACGCGGCATGGCTGCATCAGGCTTGCGCCCATTGTGCAATATTCCCCACTGCTGCCTCCCGTAGGAGTCTGGACCGTGTCTCAGTTCCAGTGTGGCTGGTCATCCTCTCAGACCAGCTAGGGATCGTCGCCTTGGTGAGCCGTTACCCCACCAACAAGCTAATCCCATCTGGGCACATCTGATGGCAAGAGGCCCGAAGGTCCCCCTCTTTGGTCTTGCGACGTTATGCGGTATTAGCTACCGTTTCCAGTAGTTATCCCCCTCCATCAGGCAGTTTCCCAGACATTACTCACCCGTCCGCCACTCGTCAGCGAAGCAGCAAGCTGCTTCCTGTTACCGTTCGACTTGCATGTGTTAGGCCTGCCGCCAGCGTTCAATCTGAGCCATGATCAAACTCTTCAATTTAAGTTTGATGCTCGTGAATTAAACTTCGTAATGAATTACGTGTTCACTCAGAGACTTGGTATTCATTTATTGTCCGAAGACATTAAGAATCCATGTCACTTTGAGTGCCCACACAGATTGTCTGATAAATTGTTAAAGAGCAGTTGCGACGCGCTTTAGCGCTCTGTCGCGAGGTGGCGTATATTACGCGTTCCTCTTTCAGAGTCAACCCTGAATTTCAGGATTTTTTTCTTTAATCAACCGGCTGTTTGTGTGAAGTGATTCACATCCGCCGTGTCGATGGAGGCGCATTATAGGGAGTTCTCCGCAGGCCGCAATAGAAAAATGACAGAAAAATGACTGACTGCTGCATTCCCCAGCAAAACCCCGCCTTATACCCTTTTACACACAGAGTTATCCACAATCCTGGCGATCATTTCCTGAATCTCTCCTTAATAAAGACGCGCTCAATACAGGAATAAAAGGGTATCGAATGGAAAAAGAAAAATTCGCGAGCGTTGCGCAAACGTTTTCGTTACAATGCCACCGCAAAACAAGGATGCCCCGTAAGGGGCGTTAGCTGAGTTTTTCACGAAAAATTCAGCTAACGCTCTCTGTAATAGTCAAATCCAGGGGATTTACCATGCAACAACGTCGTCCAGTCCGCCGCGCTCTGCTCAGTGTTTCTGACAAGGCCGGTATCGTCGAATTCGCCCAGGCACTTTCCGCACGCGGTGTGGAGCTGCTGTCTACAGGGGGCACTGCCCGTCTGTTAGCAGATAAAGGTCTGCCGGTGACCGAAGTTTCCGATTACACCGGTTTCCCGGAAATGATGGATGGACGCGTGAAGACCCTGCATCCGAAAGTACACGGCGGTATTCTCGGTCGCCGTGGTCAGGATGACGGAATTATGGAACAACACGGTATCGCGCCAATCGATATGGTTGTTGTTAACCTGTACCCGTTCGCCCAGACTGTCGCTCGTGAAGGTTGCTCGCTGGAAGATGCCGTAGAGAACATTGATATCGGCGGCCCGACCATGGTGCGCTCCGCTGCCAAGAACCATAAAGATGTCGCTATCGTTGTAAAGAGCAGCGACTACGACGCCATTATTAAAGAGATGGATAGCAACGACGGTTCACTGACCCTTGATACCCGCTTCGATCTCGCCATTAAAGCCTTCGAACACACCGCTGCCTACGACAGCATGATTGCCAACTACTTCGGCAGCATGGTTCCGGCATATCACGGTGAAAGCAAAGAGGCCGCTGGCCGCTTCCCGCGTACCCTGAATCTGAACTTCATTAAGAAGCAGGATATGCGCTACGGCGAAAACAGCCACCAGCAGGCAGCCTTCTATATAGAAGAGAATGTGCAAGAAGCATCTGTTGCGACCGCGCAGCAGGTACAGGGCAAAGCGCTTTCCTACAACAACATCGCCGATACCGACGCGGCGCTGGAGTGTGTGAAAGAGTTCAGCGAGCCCGCCTGCGTCATCGTGAAGCACGCTAACCCGTGCGGCGTGGCGGTAAGCTCTTCTATTCTCGACGCCTACGATCGCGCATACAAGACTGACCCGACCTCCGCATTCGGCGGCATCATCGCGTTTAACCGCGAACTGGATGCCGAAACGGCACAGGCCATCATCTCCCGTCAGTTTGTCGAAGTGATCATTGCGCCTTCCGCATCTGAAGACGCCCTGAAGATTACCGCCGCCAAACAGAACGTGCGTGTACTGACCTGTGGCCAGTGGGCACAGCGTGTGCCGGGCCTGGACTTCAAACGCGTTAACGGCGGCCTGCTGGTTCAGGATCGTGACCTGGGTATGGTAACGGCAGGCGAACTGCGCGTGGTAACCAAACGTCAGCCGAGCGAGCAGGAACTGCGTGACGCGCTGTTCTGCTGGAAAGTAGCGAAGTTTGTGAAATCCAACGCGATTGTGTACGCGAAAGAGAATATGACTATCGGTATTGGCGCGGGCCAGATGAGCCGCGTTTATTCCGCGAAGATCGCCGGTATTAAAGCGAGCGATGAAGGACTGGAAGTAAAAGGTTCCGCAATGGCATCTGACGCGTTCTTCCCGTTCCGCGACGGTATTGATGCTGCTGCCGCTGTTGGCGTGAGCTGCGTGATCCAGCCCGGTGGCTCCATCCGTGATGATGAAGTCATTGCCGCCGCTGATGAACACGGCATTGCGATGATCTTCACCGACATGCGTCACTTCCGCCATTAATTCACGGAGCAGACAATGAAAGTATTAGTAATCGGCAACGGCGGGCGCGAACACGCCCTGGCGTGGAAAGCGGCACAATCACCGCAGGTTGAAACCGTGTATGTCGCGCCAGGTAACGCCGGAACAGCGCTGGAACCGGCGCTGCAAAACGTCGCTATTGGCGTCACGGATATTCCGGCACTGCTGAGCTTTGCCCAGAACGAGAAGATCGATCTGACCATCGTCGGCCCGGAAGCGCCGCTGGTGAAAGGCGTGGTGGATACTTTCCGCGCCGCTGGCCTGAAAATCTTTGGCCCAACCGAAGGCGCCGCGCAGCTGGAAGGCTCCAAAGCCTTCACCAAGGATTTCCTCGCTCGTCACCAGATTCCGACGGCGGAATACCAGAACTTCACGGAGATCGAACCCGCGCTGGCTTACCTGCGTGAGAAAGGCGCGCCGATCGTCATTAAAGCCGACGGACTGGCTGCCGGGAAAGGCGTGATTGTGGCGATGACGCTGAGCGAGGCCGAAGCCGCCGTTCATGACATGCTGGCAGGTAACGCGTTTGGCGACGCGGGACACCGTATCGTGATCGAAGAGTTCCTCGACGGTGAAGAAGCGAGCTTCATCGTGATGGTCGATGGCGAGCATGTGTTGCCAATGGCCACCAGCCAGGATCACAAACGCGTCGGCGATGGCGATACCGGGCTGAATACCGGCGGTATGGGCGCTTACTCCCCGGCGCCGGTGGTGACCGACGAGGTTCATCAGCGCACGATGGAGCGCATCATTTGGCCAACCGTAAAAGGCATGGCGGCGGAAGGCAATACTTATACCGGCTTCCTGTACGCTGGGTTGATGATCGATAAGCAGGGCAACCCGAAAGTTATCGAATTCAACTGCCGCTTTGGCGACCCGGAAACCCAGCCAATCATGCTGCGTATGAAATCCGATCTGGTTGAACTTTGTCTGGCTGCCTGCGACGGTAAGCTGGACGAGAAAACGTCTGAGTGGGATGAGCGCGCATCGCTCGGCGTGGTGATGGCGGCTGGCGGTTATCCGGGCGACTACCGCACAGGCGATGTGATCCACGGTCTGCCGCTGGAAGAGGTGGCGGACGGTAAGGTATTCCATGCCGGCACCAAACTGGCGGAAGATGACCGGGTCGTAACAAGCGGCGGTCGCGTACTGTGCGCCACTGCGCTAGGCCATACCGTTGCCGAAGCACAGCAGCGTGCCTACGCGCTGATGGCAGATATCCGCTGGGATAACTGCTTTAGCCGCAAAGATATCGGCTGGCGCGCGATCGAACGCGAGCAAAACTAACGCTGACACCTCTTATCCGGCCTATGGAGAGCAACTGTAGGCCGGATAAGACGCAAGCCGCCATCCGGCAATCATCAGAACGTCTTCTCTATAGGTTGCCAGTGGCAGAAGTCTTCATTGGCCACCAGCAGCAGCTGAGAGCCATCAGGCGCCTCCAGCCATGCCACACTCACCTCTATCGATGAACGCTGCTGACGTCGCTCTATGTGGCTGATAGCCCACGCATCCAGGTCTGGTTTCAACGTTTCGCCTTCGCAGGTAGTTACCGTACGGTCTGCATGCCAGCGTCCCTGACGCAGCACGACGCGCCCCTGACGCAATGCGTCACTGGTCTGGCGGATCTGATTGGCGCGATAGCGGTATAAGGCGATCTGGTCGCTGGAAAGCTGCTGCTTCTGCCCGTCGACTTCATGCTGCATAAAACTGAGCTCGCCATGATCGTCGAAGCGTGCGCGAATATGTTCAGAAGGTTTGCTGTAAATATTGAGTTCAATCAGGGAGAGCATGTCGCCCTGCCAGCGGTATTCGCTGGTTGTGGTGCTGCCGTTACGCCACGGGCTAAAGACCGAGAGCAGATGGACGCCATCGCTGGAATCTTTACGCCAGATGCGTACCGCACCCTGGTCGTCAACATAACCGCTGGCCGTAAACGGTGGAAGCGTCGTGTTATGGCTACAAGCGGACAGCAACAGCGCGCCTGCCAGCGTCAGCATACGACGCCAGACAGACAAAAGGGGCGAGAGCGCCCCTTCATTAAAACTGTTCACTGCCACGCGAATTACTTAACTGCGTCTTTCAGTGCTTTACCAGAAACAAACGCCGGTACATTCGCTGCAGCGATTTTGATTTCTTTACCGGTCTGCGGGTTGCGGCCAGTACGCTCAGCGCGGTGGTTCACTTTGAAGGTACCGAAACCAACCAGTTGTACAGCATCGCCTTCTTTCAGAGACTCAGTAATAGCAGCCAGAGTGGATTCCAGAGCAGCTTTAGCCTGGGTTTTGGACAGTTCTGCTTTGTCTGCAATTACATCAATCAGTTGAGTCTTGTTCATAAGTTATCCTTACAATGTGTTTATCGCTTGCTAAGCATCGAGTGCGACGGAAATGCCAGAAAAGCACTCTCCTGCATACACGCACCGATAGCCACTTTTTTTCGCCCCCCAAATGTAGACCAGACGGGGGGCGGAAGGGAAGCCTCCAGGCACGACAAATCAGGCGTTAAATCACGTTTTCTGGTGTCATTGCTCAAAATTTATACCGATATTGCTCTCACCGGCCTCGCGCAGGTCTGCCCGAAGCCCTTTTATCAGCTCAATATCGCGTTCTTCGCAGTCGGCCAAAAGTCGGAATATTTCCCACTGAATGTCCCATTCCTGTTCAACAGCCGGGTTTTCTTTGAGCTCTTCATCGGTCATTTCTCGACCAGCCTGAGTCATTTCCAGCATCGCAACCGTGGTAATGGATGTCTTACTGACCTCAATGGCATGTTCCAGCGTTTCGCCACTGAGACGAGAATGCATTAACTCGCTTAATGCAACGCAGGCATCAATCGCCGGGTAAACGCCGTACAGATCAAAATCGTCAGCAGCCGGAATCGCTTCCTCAAACTTTTCCAGCTGGCTGTCAAAATTGACCTTCGCATCTTTCACCGTCAGCGTTTCCCAGATGAGATCCAGGATTCGGCGGTACACCTGCCCATCGCCAAAACCCGTCTGCTGACAGAACATGGCATAGTTCGGATACATACGCTCGCACAAACAAGCCATAAAGGTGACGTGCTGCCAGCTTTCCAGGCGTTCCAGACGCAGATGAATCGGGTTTTGTAACATGTTGAATTCTCGAAATCAGAAATGAGCCGCAGTGTACCTGAATCAGCGGTGATTTGCTTGCCAGCGCACAAACGCCGGACGCTCTGATGCCACCGCATCCGCCCAGCGCGTCGGTTCCGGCAGACGGTAGCCTTGCATACAGCGCTGCACCCACGCCAACGCGCTGTCGGTACTCACGCGATGTCCGGTCGCGATAAACAGCGGGTTACAGCGCGCTTTACTGCGCCAGACCCAGGCTAACTGCTCGCCTTTGTCCATCAGCGGAGCCAGCGCGCCAGGTTCGGCGGAAAGCGGCTCAAACTTGCCGCACAGCCGTTTTTTCGCTACGCCGATGGTGGGTACATCCATCATCAATCCAAAGTGGCTTGCCACCCCCAGACGACGCGGGTGGGAAATACCGTGCCCATCGACAAAGACTAAATCCGGTTTTTGCGACAGCTGTTCCCACGCCGCCAACAGCGCAGGATACTCGCGAAAGGAGAGGAAGCCGGGGATATACGGCATGGTAGTGGCGATACGCGCCACTTTGTATTCCACCAGTTCAAGCGCTGGATACGTCAACAGCACCATCGCCGCTCGCGTCACTTCCCCGCCCTGCTCGAACCCAACATCCGCCCCGGCGATCAGATCCGGCGGATCGTTATCAAGGCGATCCTCGCGGATCACCGACGAGGCGAGTTCAATTTGTTGAGCGCGTAGCGACGCGAGATCCATAATGACTCCTTAGCGGTGGTACTGTTCGGACAAGCGGTGTACCGCATCAACAAATGCGCCCGCGTGCTCCGGTGGTACATCCTGGTGGATGCCGTGTCCAAGATTAAAGACGTGGCCTTCACCCTGGCCGAATCCGGCGAGAATCGTCGCCACTTCCTCTTCAATGCGCGCCGGTGGCGCATAGAGCATGGACGGGTCCATATTGCCCTGTAGCGCCACTTTATGGCCCACGCGACGGCGCGCGTCGGCAATATCGGTTGTCCAGTCGAGACCTAACGCATCACACCCGGTTTCCGCCATCGCCTCCAGCCACTGGCCGCCACCTTTGGTGAATAACGTGACCGGTACACGGCGACCGTCGTTTTCCCGCAGCAGACCATCAACGATTTTATGCATGTAATACAGCGAGAACTGCTGGTAATCGCGCCCCGTCAGCACGCCGCCCCAGGTGTCGAAAATCATGACCGACTGCGCGCCCGCTTTAATCTGCGCGTTGAGATACAGAGTGACGCTTTTCGCCAGCTTATCGAGCAGCGCATGCAGCGCCTGCGGATCGGCATACATCATTTTTTTGATGACGGTAAAGGCTTTGCTGCTGCCGCCTTCCACCATGTAAGTCGCCAGCGTCCACGGGCTGCCGGAAAAACCGATCAGCGGAACGTCACCTTTCAACTCGCGGCGAATCGTACGCACCGCGTTCATCACGTAGCCCAGTTCGTCTTCCGGGTCAGGAATCGGTAGCTTATCGACATCCGCTTTACAGGCGACTGGCGAAGTAAAGCGCGGGCCTTCCCCGGCCTCAAAATAGAGTCCCAGCCCCATCGCATCCGGGATGGTCAGAATGTCCGAGAAGAGGATCGCCGCATCAAGCGGGTAGCGCCGCAGCGGTTGTAGCGTGACTTCGCACGCCAGCTCAGCATTTTTGCACAGCGACATAAAATCGCCTGCTTGTGCGCGGGTGGCTTTGTACTCCGGCAGATAGCGGCCTGCCTGGCGCATCATCCATACCGGGGTAACATCAACGGGCTGGCGCAGCAGCGCACGCAGATAACGATCGTTCTTCAGTTCGGTCATTTTGCAGTTCCTTCATTGCGTCAGGGTGCCAGTGTACCATCACTCATACTCAGCCCGACACATTGCCACAGTATCTTCGATCAAACGACGCGCCACCGTGCCCGGCGGCGGCAATAACGGAAGATCGTCATAGCGATACCAGCCCGCTTCCAGCAGCTCTTTCGGGTCGATGACAATCTCGCCGCTGTCATACTCCGCCATAAACGCCGTCATCAGCGATTGCGGGAACGGCCAGGGCTGTGAGGTCACGTAACGCAAATTTTTCACTTTGATGCCGCTCTCTTCCATCACTTCGCGCGCGACCGCCTGCTCTAAGGTCTCCCCCACTTCCACAAACCCGGCCAGCACCGTATGAACACCGTTGCGATGGCGCGTATGCTGGGCCAGTAAAATGGAATCGGCGCGCCGGATGGCGACAATAATGCAGGGAGCAATCTGCGGATAGTAACGCTCGCGGCAGTGGCTGCACAGCATCGCCCATTCGGTCTTGCTTGGGTACATGGGGTGGCCGCAGTAACCGCAGAATTTGTGCGAACGGTAAAATTCCGCCAGCTGCACGCCCCGCCCCGCCAGTTGAAACAGGCCAACGTCCCGATCGATAACCTGCCGTACCGACCCCATATCATGCCGACGATGCTGTAACACCAGCCAGACAGGCTCCCCTTCCCACTCGCCAATCAGGAGTGCGCGCTGCCCCACAAGATCGAAATTTGTCGCTTCGCCATATGGCAATTCTCCACGAGGCAACCATAATTTTTGCTCGTGACTGACGATCCACCAACCGTGATCTAATTTTTCAATAATACGATCCATAGCTCTTGCACTACCTTTGCTTCACTGGCATGTTGTTAACATTATATTTACATTTTTCAGGTGAGCAGTTTTAAATCTAAACTTGCGGAGTCAATCATGCTAAACCAGCTGGAAAGCCTGACGGAACACGTCGAAGGAAGTAATAAACTGGTTGATCGCTGGCTACATGTACGTAAGCACCTGCTCGTGGCTTACTACAATCTGGTTGGTATTAAGCCTGGCAAAGAATCGTACATGCGGCTGAATGAAAAAGCGCTGGATGATTTTTGTCAGGGCCTGGTCGACTACCTTTCCGCCGGACACTTCAGTATTTATGAACACATTATCCGTGAAATGGAAGAGGGAAACCCGCGTTCAACCGCAACGCGCCTCCATTCATTGCTGGAAGCCAATACTCAACAGATCATGGAATATTACGACTCCAGCCTGGAGAACGCGATCGATCACGATAATTATGCGGAATTTCAGCAAGTGCTCTCCGACATCGGCGAAGCGCTGGAAGCGCGGTTTACGCTGGAAGATAAACTCATCCTGCTGGCCTTCGACAATAATCTAACGCTTAATGCCCAGGATGAAAGCGGAATTGCACGGCCTGCTTGAGTTATGAATCAGTAACGAGTAATTTACATCCATTGCCCCGTCGCCGGGGTTACATCTTGTCGGAGTGCCGTGTGTGAAAACACAGGCTGAGACCGTTAATTCGGGATCCGCGGAACCTGATCAGGCTAATACCTGCGAAGGGAACAAGAGTAAACTGCTTTATGCGTCAGCCTGTACGGGCAACGCGCATCCATTACTCCATCCGTCGTCTGACAAGCCACGTCCTTCACTTTTTGGAATGAGCTATGTCTGCAACAAAATTGACTCGCCGCGAACAACGCGCCCAGGCCCAACACTTTATCGACACCCTGGAAGGCACCGCCTTTCCGAACTCAAAACGTATTTATATTACCGGCTCACAACCGGACATCCGCATTCCGATGCGTGAAATCCAGCTAAGCCCCACGCTCATCGGCGGCGGCAAAGATAATCCGCAATACGAAGAGAACGAAGCCATCCCGGTCTATGACACCTCTGGCCCCTATGGCGATCCTGATGTCGCCATTAACGTTCAGCAGGGGCTGGCAAAACTGCGTCAGCCCTGGATTGAGGCTCGTGCAGACAGCGAAGAATTGACCGACCGTAGCTCGGCGTACACCAAAGAACGTCTGGCCGATGATGGACTGGACGAGCTGCGTTTTACGGGGCTGCTCACGCCGAAGCGCGCCAAAGCGGGCAAGTGCGTAACGCAACTGCATTATGCGCGTCAGGGGATTGTAACCCCGGAAATGGAGTTCATCGCTATTCGTGAAAACATGGGTCGTGAGCGCATTCGCGGCGATGTGTTACGCCAGCAGCATCCAGGCGTTGGGTTTAGCGCGCGCCTGCCGGAAAACATCACGCCGGAATTTGTTCGTGACGAAGTGGCCGCCGGTCGCGCGATTATCCCGGCCAACATCAACCACCCGGAATCCGAACCGATGATCATCGGACGCAACTTCCTGGTGAAGGTCAACGCCAATATCGGCAACTCAGCGGTCACTTCCTCCATTGAAGAAGAGGTGGAAAAACTGGTGTGGTCGACGCGCTGGGGCGCAGATACGGTGATGGACCTCTCAACCGGTCGCTATATTCACGAAACTCGCGAGTGGATCCTGCGTAACAGCCCGGTACCGATCGGCACCGTGCCGATCTATCAGGCGCTGGAGAAAGTGAACGGGATCGCCGAAGATCTCACCTGGGAAGCCTTCCGCGACACGCTGCTGGAGCAGGCCGAGCAAGGGGTAGACTACTTCACCATCCACGCGGGCGTGCTACTGCGCTATGTGCCAATGACCGCAAAACGTCTGACCGGTATCGTCTCGCGCGGCGGTTCGATCATGGCGAAATGGTGCCTCTCTCACCATCAAGAAAACTTCCTCTACGAGCACTTCCGCGAAATCTGCGAGATCTGCGCCGCTTACGATGTCTCGCTGTCGCTGGGCGACGGTCTGCGTCCGGGATCGATTCAGGATGCGAACGACGAAGCACAGTTTGCCGAGCTGCACACGCTGGGCGAGCTGACCAAAATTGCCTGGGAGTACGACGTGCAGGTGATGATTGAAGGCCCTGGCCACGTACCGATGCAGATGATCCGCCGTAACATGACCGAAGAGCTGGAACACTGCCACGAAGCGCCGTTCTACACCTTAGGGCCACTGACCACCGATATTGCGCCGGGCTACGACCACTTCACCTCCGGCATTGGCGCGGCAATGATTGGCTGGTTTGGCTGCGCCATGCTCTGCTACGTAACGCCAAAAGAGCACCTCGGCCTGCCGAACAAAGAGGATGTGAAACAGGGGCTGATCACCTACAAAATCGCGGCGCATGCCGCCGACCTGGCAAAAGGCCATCCTGGCGCGCAAATCCGCGATAACGCCATGTCGAAAGCCCGCTTTGAATTCCGTTGGGAAGACCAGTTTAACCTGGCGCTTGATCCGTTCACCGCCCGCGCCTACCACGACGAAACCCTGCCGCAGGAGTCCGGTAAAGTGGCGCACTTCTGCTCCATGTGCGGCCCCAAATTCTGTTCAATGAAGATCAGCCAGGAAGTCCGCGACTACGCGGCGGCGCAGACCATCGAGGTAGGAATGGCGGATATGTCAGAAAACTTCCGCGCTAAAGGCGGTGAAATCTATCTCAGGAAGGAGGAGGCATAATGTATCAGCCCGATTTTCCGGCGGTGCCTTTCCGCCTGGGGCTTTATCCGGTCGTTGATAGCGTGCAATGGATCGAACGCTTGCTGGAAGCGGGTGTCCGCACCCTCCAGCTACGTATCAAAGACAAGCGCGACGAAGAGGTGGAGGACGACGTATCAGCCGCTATCGCGCTGGGCCGCCGCTACAATGCCCGCCTGTTCATCAATGACTACTGGCGACTGGCGATCAAACACAACGCTTACGGGGTGCATCTCGGTCAGGAAGATCTGGAAACCACCGACCTTAAGGCGATTCAGGCTGCCGGGCTGCGCTTAGGCGTTTCCACCCACGATGACATGGAAATCGACATAGCGCTGGCGGCCAGACCGTCTTATATCGCACTCGGCCACGTATTCCCGACGCAAACCAAACAGATGCCGTCCGCGCCGCAAGGACTGGAGCAGCTGGCGCGCCATATTGAACGTCTTGGCGATTACCCCACCGTTGCCATCGGCGGGATCAGCCTCGAACGCGCCTCGCCGGTGCTGGAAACCGGTGTGGGCAGTATTGCCGTCGTCAGCGCCATTACCCAAGCGGAAGACTGGCGCGAAGCAACGGCGCAGTTACTGGCAATCGCGGGGGCTGGCGATGAATGATCGCGACTTTATGCGCTACAGCCGACAAATTTTGCTCGGCGATATCGCCATTGAAGGGCAGCAAAAATTGCTCGCCAGCCGGGTTCTGATTGTCGGTCTGGGCGGTTTGGGTTCCCCTGCGGCGCTCTATCTGGCGGGCGCTGGCATCGGTACGCTGGTTTTAGCCGACGATGACGAAGTGCATCTGAGCAATCTGCAACGGCAAATCCTGTTCACCACAGATGATATTGCCCGCCCTAAATCCCAGGTGACAAAGCAGCGGCTGGCGCGGCTGAACCCGGATATTGAACTGCTGGCGTTACAGCAGCGCCTCACTGGCGATGCGCTCCGCCATGCGGTTGAGCGCGCCGATGTGGTACTCGACTGTACCGACAACATGGCGACCCGTCAGGAGATCAACGCCGCCTGCGTCGCGCTGGATACTCCACTTATTACCGCCAGCGCCGTCGGCTTTGGCGGCCAGTTGATGGTGCTGACGCCGCCCTGGGAGCAGGGCTGCTACCGCTGCCTGTGGCCGGATGATGAAGAACCGGAACGCAACTGCCGCACAGCAGGGATCGTCGGCCCCGTTGTCGGCGTGATGGGAACATTGCAGGCGCTGGAAGCCATCAAGTTACTGAGCGGGATGGACATCCCCGGCGGCGAGTTGCGGTTATTCGATGCCAAAACCAGCCAGTGGCGCAGTCTGGCATTGCATCGCGCCAGCGGTTGTCCGGTATGCGGAGGGCATCATGCAGATTCAGTTCAATGATGAACCTATGCAGTGCGCTGACGGCCTGTCCGTTATCGATCTGCTCACTCAGCTTAACCAACTGAAACCAGGGGCGGCGCTGGCGCTGAATCAACAGATCCTGCCGCGTGAACAGTGGGAACAGCAAATCGTGCAGGAAGGCGACCAGATCCTGCTTTTTCAGGTTATTGCAGGGGGTTGATATGTTACGTATTGCAGATAAAACGTTTGATTCACATCTGTTCACCGGCACGGGGAAATTTGCCTCTTCACAGCTGATGGTCGAGGCGATTCGCGCTTCCGGCAGCCAACTGGTCACGCTGGCGATGAAACGCGTGGATTTACGCCAGCACAATGACGCGATTCTGGCGCCGCTTATTGATGCCGGGGTAACGCTGCTTCCCAATACCTCCGGTGCGAAAACAGCGGAAGAAGCCATCTTCGCCGCGCAACTGGCGCGGGAAGCCCTGGGCACACACTGGCTGAAACTGGAGATTCACCCCGACGCGCGCTGGCTGCTACCGGACCCTGTCGAAACGCTGAAAGCCGCAGAAGCGCTGGTAAAACAGGGGTTCGTCGTGCTGCCCTACTGCGGCGCCGACCCGGTGTTGTGCAAACGTCTTGAGGAGGTTGGCTGCGCCGCCGTCATGCCGCTCGGTGCGCCCATTGGTTCAAATCAGGGGCTGGAGACGCGCGCGATGCTGGAGATCATCATCCAACAGGCCACCGTTCCGGTGGTGGTCGATGCCGGGATCGGCGTTCCCAGCCACGCCACACAGGCGCTGGAAATGGGCGCCGACGCGGTACTGGTGAATACGGCGATTGCGGTAGCGGATGATCCGGTGATGATGGCGCAGGCTTTTCGCCTGGCGGTTGAAGCCGGAGTTATGGCGCGTCGGGCCGTACCCGGAACGCGCAGCAGCTACGCTCAGGCCACCAGCCCGCTCACCGGATTTCTGGAGGCTTCGGCATGAAAACGTTCACCGACCGCTGGCAACAGCTGGACTGGGACGATATTCGCCTGCGCATCAACAGCAAAACCGCCGCCGATGTGGAACGGGCGCTTAACGCCACGCAACTTAGTCGCGACGACATGATGGCGCTGCTTTCACCCGCCGCCAGCGACTATCTGGAGCCGTTGGCCCAACGTGCGCAGCGCCTTACCCGTCAGCGCTTTGGCAATACCGTCAGCTTTTACGTGCCGCTGTATCTCTCCAATCTGTGCGCCAACGACTGCACTTACTGCGGCTTTTCCATGAGTAACCGCATTAAGCGCAAGACGCTGGATGAAACAGAAATAGGCCGTGAATGCGAGGCGATTCGCGAGCTGGGTTTTGAGCATCTCCTGCTGGTCACTGGCGAGCACCAGGCCAAAGTCGGCATGGACTATTTTCGTCGTCATTTGCCCGCTATCCGCCGCCAGTTTTCTTCACTCCAGATGGAAGTGCAGCCGCTGGCGGAAGAAGAGTATAGCGAGTTAAAAACGCTGGGGCTTGACGGCGTGATGGTCTACCAGGAGACCTACCATGAGGCGATTTACGCACAACACCATCTGAAAGGGAAAAAGCAGGATTTCTTCTGGCGGCTGGAAACCCCGGACAGGCTGGGTCGGGCAGGTATCGACAAAATTGGTCTCGGCGCGTTGATTGGGCTGTCTGATAGCTGGCGTGTGGACTGCTACATGGTAGCCGAGCATCTGCTCTGGATGCAGAAGCATTACTGGCAGAGCCGCTACTCTATCTCCTTCCCGCGTCTGCGCCCGTGTACTGGCGGCGTCGAACCCGCCTCCATCATGGATGAGCGCCAGTTGGTGCAAACCATTTGCGCATTTCGTCTGCTGGCGCCGGAGATTGAGCTGTCGCTCTCAACGCGCGAATCGCCGTGGTTTCGCGATCACGTTATTCCTTTGGCGATTAATAACGTCAGCGCATTTTCAAAAACGCAGCCAGGCGGCTATGCCGATAATCATCCCGAGCTGGAGCAGTTTTCTCCTCATGACGATCGCCGACCAGAAGCCGTTGCTAATGCACTGACCGCACAGGGGTTACAGCCCGTCTGGAAAGACTGGGATAGTTATCTGGGGCGTGCTTCGCAAACATAATGCACGAACGTGACACGGCGTAATTTTTTTGCGCGCCGGTGCGTAATACAAAAAACGGGAGATTGTCGTCAGGCTCCCGTTTTTTTATGTTGTTATGGTCGGCAGCGGACGCTGACCAGGGCGAAAAATTCCTTCCTCATTTCGCCCTGCCTTCACATCTGGTCAGACGGTCTTTGCAGACCTCATCGGATTACTGCAACCGGTTTCAGTTTTTGTGTGATGCTTTACACACATTCACTTTAAGACGGTTGTTCTCCCCCCGGCCACAGGCTAAAGATGAAGAACCAAGGGAACCGTGAGAGCCGATTATGAAGAATATCGTTTTATGCTGTGCCGCCGGGATGTCCACCAGCATGCTGGTGCAACGGATGAAAGACGCCGCTCAGAAGAAAGGGGTTGAAGTCAGTATCAAAGCTGTTCCGGTGGCTGAATTTAAAGAAAACATCGCCACTGCGGATATTGTTTTGCTTGGCCCTCAGGTCAAGTATGAACAGGCGAAATTGCAGGCGCTTGCCGACCCCTTAGGTAAAAAGGTCGCGGTTATCGACATGATGGATTACGGCATGATGAAAGGCGATGCCGTGCTGGAAAAAGCCCTCAAGCTCATGGAGTAATAGCATGGAAGAGTTAGAGACGATCATCATGGAGCTGCTGGTCAACGCAGGCGCAGCCCGTAGTTCGGCACTGACCGCACTGCAACTGGCGCGAAAAGGCGATTTTGCTGGCGCCGAGAAAGCGATGGAAGAGTCGCGCGAGTTTGTCAAACTGGCACACGGCATCCAGACAAAGCTGATTGGGATTGATGAAGGAACCGGAAAACTGCCTGTTAATCTGATCACCGTTCATTCCCAGGATCATCTGATGAACGCAATGGTTATTCAGGATTTGGCGGGGGATATGATTGAGCTTTACCGTCGGTTGCCGCTGGTGAATTAAAGCGTACCGCAGACCCGTTGCCGGATGGCGGCTACGCCTTATCCGGCCTACAAGTTCACCCCGTAATCCGTAGGCCTGATAAGCAAAGCGCCATCAGGCATAAAAAAACCCGCCGAAGCGGGTTTTTTTATTATGGTCAGCAACGATTAATCGTTATCAGAACCGCCCAGGCCTGCGTTCAGCAGTTCTGCCAGGCTGGCAGACGCATCTTCAGCAGTCACCTGCGGTGCAGCCGGGAGTTCACCCGCAGCACGGCGACGCATACGATCCTGGTGGTACGCATAACCGGTACCTGCCGGGATCAGACGACCCACGATAACGTTCTCTTTCAGGCCACGCAGTTCGTCGCGTTTACCCGCAACGGCTGCTTCGGTCAGGACACGCGTGGTCTCCTGGAACGATGCCGCAGAGATGAAGGACTCGGTTGCCAGAGACGCTTTGGTGATACCCAGCAGATCGCGGGAGAACGTTGCACCCACTTTGCCGTTCGCTTCCAGGTCGCGGTTAGCGATCTTGACGCGGGAGTATTCAACCTGCTCGCCTTCCAGGAAGTCGGAGCTACCTGCATTTTCGATGGTGGCTTTACGCAGCATCTGACGAACGATAACTTCGATGTGTTTATCGTTAATCTTAACGCCCTGCAGACGGTATACGTCCTGTACTTCGTTAACGATGTAACGAGTAACAGCATGAACACCACGCAGACGCAGAATGTCGTGCGGCGCTTCCGGGCCATCGGAAACCACGTCACCACGTTCTACACGTTCACCTTCGAACACGTTGAGCTGACGCCATTTCGGAATCATCTCTTCGTACGGCTCGCTACCGTCTACCGGGGTGATAACCAGACGACGTTTACCTTTGGTTTCTTTACCGAAGGAAATGATGCCGCTGATTTCAGCCAGGATTGCCGGCTCTTTCGGACGACGCGCTTCGAACAGGTCAGCAACGCGCGGCAGACCACCGGTAATATCCTTGGTACCGCCGGATTCCTGAGGAACACGCGCCAGGGTGTCACCAGAGCTGATCTGTACGCCATCTTCCAGCTGAACAATCGCTTTACCCGGCAGGAAGTACTGCGCAGGCATATCGGTGCCAGGGATCAGAACGTCGTTACCCTGAGCATCAACGATTTTCAGCGCCGGACGCAGGTCTTTACCACCCGTAGTACGCTCAGCGGAATCCAGAACCACCAGAGAAGACAGACCGGTCAGCTCGTCAGTCTGACGAGTAATGGTCTGGCCGTCGATCATGTCAGTGAAGCGGACGAAACCACTTACTTCGGTGATAACCGGCATGGTGTGCGGGTCCCAGTTTGCAACGGTTTCGCCGCCGGCAACCTGCTCACCATCACCTTTCGCCATAACAGAACCGTAAGGCACTTTATAGCTCTCTTTGGTACGACCGAATTCGTCGATCAGTTTCAGCTCGGTGTTACGGGAGGTTATAACCAGTTTACCGCTGGAGTTCACAACCGACTTCGCATTGCTCAGACGGATGCTACCTTTGTTTTTCACCTGGATGCTGGATTCAGCAGCCGCACGAGATGCCGCACCACCGATGTGGAACGTACGCATCGTCAGCTGTGTACCCGGCTCACCGATGGACTGTGCCGCGATAACGCCGATAGCTTCACCTTTGTTGATGATGTGGCCACGCGCCAGGTCACGACCGTAGCAGTGCGCACATACACCAAAGTCGGTGTCACAGGATACAACGGAACGCACTTTAACGGCGTCAACAGAGTTCTCTTCCAGCAGGTCACACCACTGTTCGTGCAGCAGCGTGTTGCGCGGAACCAGAATATCTGCGGTGCCCGGCTTCAGTACGTCTTCAGCAGTCACACGACCCAGTACGCGATCGCGCAGCGGCTCTTTAACGTCGCCACCCTCGATAACCGGAGTCATCAGGATACCTTCGTGAGTACCGCAGTCGTCTTCAGTTACCACCAGATCCTGCGCAACGTCAACCAGACGACGAGTCAGGTAACCGGAGTTCGCTGTTTTCAGTGCGGTATCCGCCAGACCTTTACGCGCACCGTGAGTGGAGATGAAGTACTGGAGTACGTTCAGACCTTCACGGAAGTTCGCGGTGATTGGCGTTTCAATGATGGAGCCATCCGGCTTCGCCATCAGACCACGCATACCAGCAAGCTGACGAATCTGTGCCGCAGAACCACGCGCACCGGAGTCGGCCATCATGTAGATGCTGTTGAAGGAAACCTGCTGCTCTTCCTGACCGTCACGGTTAATCACGGTTTCAGTCTGTAGGTTATCCATCATCGCCTTGGATACACGATCGTTCGCCGCAGCCCAGATATCGATAACTTTGTTATAGCGTTCGCCCGCTGTTACCAGACCAGACTGGAACTGTTCCTGGATCTCAGCAACTTCGGCTTCCGCTTCGGAGATGATCTCGTGTTTCTTCTCCGGGATAACCATATCGTCGATACCAACGGATGCACCTGAACGCGCTGCATAAGCAAAGCCGGTGTACATCGTCTGGTCCGCAAAAATAACGGTCGGTTTCAGGCCCAGAATACGGTAGCAGGTGTTCAGCATTTTAGAGATGGCTTTCTTACCCAGCGCCTGGTTGACGATGGAGAAAGGCAGACCTTTCGGTACGATCATCCACAGAATGGCACGGCCGATGGTCGTGTCTTTCAGGCTGGTTTTCGCCACGAATTCGCCGTTAGCATCTTTTTCGTATTCGGTGATACGCACTTTAACGCGCGCATGCAGAGAGGCCAGGCCAGCGCGATAAATACGCTCAGCTTCTTTCGGGCCAGTCAGCACCATGCCTTCGCCTTTGGCGTTAACACAGTCACGGGTCATGTAGTACAGACCCAATACAACGTCCTGAGACGGAACGATGATAGGTTCGCCGTTCGCCGGGGACAGGATGTTGTTGGTAGACATCATCAGCGCACGCGCTTCCAGCTGGGCTTCCAGCGTCAGCGGTACGTGAACAGCCATCTGGTCACCATCGAAGTCGGCGTTATATGCCGCACAAACCAGCGGGTGCAGCTGGATAGCTTTACCTTCGATCAGTACCGGTTCAAATGCCTGGATACCCAGACGGTGCAGTGTTGGCGCACGGTTCAGCAGTACCGGGTGTTCGCGGATAACTTCGTCCAGGATATCCCAAACGACAGCTTCTTCACGCTCAACCATTTTCTTCGCGGCTTTGATGGTGGTGGCGAGGCCACGCAGTTCCAGCTTGCCGTAGATGAACGGTTTGAACAGCTCCAGCGCCATTTTCTTCGGCAGGCCGCACTGATGCAGACGCAGGTATGGACCTACGGTAATAACAGAACGACCGGAGTAGTCAACACGCTTACCGAGCAGGTTCTGACGGAAACGACCCTGTTTACCTTTGATCATGTCGGCCAAAGATTTCAGAGGACGTTTGTTAGAACCGGTGATCGCACGACCGCGACGACCGTTATCCAGCAGGGCGTCAACCGCTTCCTGCAACATACGTTTTTCGTTGCGTACGATGATGTCCGGCGCAGCCAGATCCAGCAGACGTTTCAGACGGTTGTTACGGTTGATCACGCGACGATACAGATCGTTCAGATCCGACGTTGCGAAACGACCACCATCCAGCGGAACCAGCGGACGCAGATCTGGCGGCAGAACCGGCAGAACGGTCAGGATCATCCACTCTGGTTTGTTACCAGACTGAACGAACGCTTCCAGCAGTTTGATACGCTTGGTCAGCTTTTTACGCTTGGTTTCGGAGTTGGTTTCATTCAGCTCTTCGCGCAGAGTTTCACACTCTTGCTCCAGATCCATACTCTTCAGCAGGGCCTGAATAGCTTCCGCACCCATCTTCGCGTCGAATTCGTCACCGAACTCTTCCAGCGCGTCCAGATACTGTTCTTCAGTCAGGATCTGCTGGCGTTCCAGGTTAGTCATACCGCCTTCGATAACCACATAGGATTCGAAGTACAGCACGCGTTCGATATCGCGCAGCGGCATATCGAGCAGCAGGCCGATACGAGACGGCAGAGATTTCAGGAACCAGATGTGAGCAGTCGGGGACGCCAGCTCGATGTGGCCCATACGCTCACGGCGTACTTTAGTTTGGGTCACTTCAACGCCGCACTTCTCACAGATCACACCACGGTGTTTCAGGCGCTTGTACTTACCGCACAGGCACTCGTAATCTTTTACCGGCCCGAAGATACGGGCGCAGAAAAGGCCGTCACGCTCAGGCTTGAACGTACGGTAGTTGATGGTTTCCGGCTTTTTAACTTCACCGAAAGACCATGAACGGATCATGTCTGGCGAAGCCAGAGCAATTTTGATCGCATCAAACTCTTCGGTTTTAGTTTGCGCTTTCAGAAACTTTAATAAGTCTTTCACGGATTTGCTCCCGTCGGAGTTAGCACATTCCGCTGCCGGGTATTACCCCGGCAGCAGTGACCTGTTTGAGCGAGAATTACTCGTCTTCCAGTTCGATGTTGATACCCAGCGAACGAATCTCTTTCAACAATACGTTGAAGGATTCTGGCATGCCCGGTTCCATCTGATGGTTGCCGTCCACGATGTTCTTATACATCTTAGTACGGCCATTCACGTCATCAGACTTAACGGTGAGCATTTCCTGCAAGGTGTATGCTGCGCCGTATGCTTCCAGCGCCCACACTTCCATCTCCCCGAAGCGCTGACCACCGAACTGCGCCTTACCACCCAGCGGCTGCTGAGTAACCAGGCTGTAGGAACCGGTGGAACGAGCGTGCATTTTGTCGTCGACCAGGTGGTTCAGTTTCAGCATGTACATGTAACCTACGGTTACCGAACGCTCGAACTGTTCACCGGTACGGCCGTCAAACAGCGTGATCTGACCGGAAGTCGGCAGGTCACCCAGTTTCAGCAGCTCTTTAATTTCCGCTTCTTTCGCACCGTCGAACACCGGCGTTGCGATCGGCATACCTTTGCGCAGGTTTTCAGCCAGACGCAGAACTTCTTCATCGCTGAAGGTATTCAGGTCAACTTTCTGACGAACGTCAGCGCCCAGATCGTACGCACGCTGGATGAATTCGCGCAGTTTCGCGACTTCCTGCTGCTGTTTCAGCATGGCGTTGATCTTATCGCCGATACCTTTCGCAGCCATACCCAGGTGGGTTTCCAGAATCTGACCGATGTTCATACGAGACGGTACGCCCAGCGGGTTCAGTACGATGTCTACCGGCGTGCCGTTTTCATCGTAAGGCATATCTTCGATCGGGTTGATCTTAGAAATTACACCCTTGTTACCGTGACGACCTGCCATCTTGTCACCAGGTTGGATACGGCGTTTAACCGCCAGATATACCTTAACAATCTTCAGCACGCCCGGTGCCAGATCGTCGCCCTGAGTGATTTTGCGGCGTTTCGCTTCGAGTTTTTTCTCGAACTCGTGTTTCAGTTCGTCGTACTGCTCAGCCAGTTGCTCCAGCTGATTTTGTTTCTCTTCGTCGGTCAGGCCCAGTTCCAGCCAGCGATCGCGCGGCAGTTTGTCGAGCTTCTCAGCTTCAACGCCACCGGAAACCAGCACAGCGTGGATACGGCTAAACAGGCCAGCTTCGAGGATCTGCAATTCTTCAGACAGGTCTTTCTTCGCCTGCTTCAGCTGCATCTCTTCGATTTCCAGCGCACGTTTGTCTTTTTCTACGCCATCGCGAGTAAAGACCTGAACGTCGATAACCGTACCGGAAACACCGTTTGGTACGCGCAGAGAAGAGTCTTTAACGTCAGACGCTTTCTCACCGAAGATCGCACGCAGCAGTTTCTCTTCTGGCGTCAGCTGGGTTTCACCTTTCGGCGTTACCTTACCAACCAGAATGTCGCCGCCGGTCACTTCCGCACCGATGTAAACGATACCGGATTCATCCAGTTTAGAGAGCGCAGCTTCACCCACGTTCGGAATATCAGCGGTGATCTCTTCCGGCCCCAGCTTGGTGTCACGGGACACACAGGCCAGTTCCTGAATGTGGATGGTGGTGAAACGGTCTTCCTGGACAACACGCTCGGAAACGAGGATGGAGTCTTCGAAGTTGTAGCCGTTCCACGGCATGAACGCTACGCGCATGTTCTGACCCAGCGCCAGTTCACCGAGGTCGGTGGACGGACCGTCAGCCAGCACGTCGCCGCGCTCAACCGGCTCACCCAGAGAAACACACGGCATCTGGTTGATACAGGTGTTCTGGTTAGAGCGGGTGTATTTGGTCAGGTTGTAGATGTCGATGCCTGCTTCGCCCGGGTACATCTCGTCTTCGTTAACTTTGATAACGATACGGGACGCATCCACGTACTGAACAGTACCGCCACGTTTAGCAACCGCAGTTACACCGGAGTCAACGGCAACAGCACGTTCCATACCGGTACCAACCAGCGGCTTATCAGCGCGCAGAGTCGGAACCGCCTGACGTTGCATGTTCGCACCCATCAATGCACGGTTGGCGTCATCGTGTTCCAGGAACGGGATCAGGGACGCACCGACGGAAACCACCTGTTGAGTGGAAACGTCCATGTAGTCAACCTGGTCGCGGCTGAACAAGCTGGATTCGCCTTTGCTACGGCAAGTAACCAGATCTTCTACAAAGTGGCCTTCGTCATCCAGGTTGGAGTTCGCCTGAGCGATAACGTAGTTACCTTCTTCGATAGCAGACAGGTAATGAATTTCATCAGTCACCACGCCGTCGGTGACTTTACGATACGGAGTCTCAAGGAAACCGTATTCGTTAGTCTGTGCGTACACGGACAGGGAGTTGATCAGACCGATGTTCGGACCTTCAGGCGTTTCGATAGGACATACGCGACCGTAGTGAGTCGGGTGTACGTCTCGAACTTCGAAGCCTGCGCGTTCACGGGTCAGACCGCCTGGGCCGAGTGCGGAGATACGACGTTTGTGCGTAATCTCAGACAGCGGGTTGTTCTGGTCCATAAACTGAGACAGCTGGCTGGAGCCGAAGAACTCTTTCACTGCCGCAGAAATCGGTTTGGCGTTGATCATGTCCTGAGGCATCAGGGTATCCAGATCGCCCAGAGACAGACGCTCTTTCACCGCACGCTCAACACGCACCAGGCCAACGCGGAATTGGTTTTCCGCCATTTCGCCTACGGAACGGATACGACGGTTGCCGAGGTGGTCGATATCATCGACTTCGCCTTTACCGTTACGGATATCAATGAGCTTCTTCATCACGTCAATGATGTCGTCTTTGCTCAGGATACCGGAACCTTCAATTTCGTCGCGCAGCAGAGAACGGTTGAACTTCATACGACCAACCGCAGACAGGTCATAGCGGTCTTCGGAGAAGAACAGGTTCTCAAACAGGCTTTCAGCCGCTTCACGAGTCGGCGGCTCACCCGGGCGCATCATGCGGTAGATTTCTACCAGCGCGCTCAGACGATCGTTGGTCGGGTCGATGCGTACCGTTTCAGAAATGTACGGGCCGTGATCCAGATCGTTGGTGAACAGCGTTTCGATACGCTTGTGGCCAGACTGGCTCAGCTTCGCCAGCAGATCCAGGCTCAGCTCCATGTTCGCTGCGCAGATCAGCTCGCCAGTTGATTCGTCAACGTAGTCTTTAGACGCCACTTTACCCGCGATGTACTCAACCGGAACTTCGATATGTTTGATATCGTCTTTTTCCAGCTGGCGAATGTGGCGCGCAGTAATGCGACGACCTTTTTCGACGTACACTTTGCCGTTGGCTTCGATGTCAAAGGAGGCGGTTTCACCACGCAGGCGTTCCGGCACCAGTTCCATCTGCAACTTGTTGTCGCGGATCTCGAAGATCACTTTCTCAAAGAACAGGTCCAGGATCTGTTCAGTGGTGTATTGCAGTGCACGCAGAATGATGGTCGCAGGCAGTTTACGACGACGGTCGATACGGACAAACAGGTTGTCTTTCGGATCGAACTCGAAGTCCAGCCATGAACCACGGTAAGGAATGATGCGTGCGTTATACAGTACTTTACCGGAAGAGTGAGTTTTACCTTTATCGCTGTCGAAGAAGACACCCGGGCTACGATGCAGCTGGGAAACGATAACACGCTCAGTACCGTTGATAACGAAAGTACCGTTGTCGGTCATGAGCGGAATTTCGCCCATGTAGACTTCTTGTTCTTTAATGTCTTTTACGGTGCCTTCCGGCGCTTCGCGCTCGTAGATCACCAGACGCAGTTTTACGCGCAGCGGTGCGGAATAGGTCACGCCACGGATCTGACATTCCTGAACGTCAAACACCGGTTCGCCAAGGCGGTAGCTGACGTATTGCAGCTCGGAATTACCGCTGTAGCTCTGAATCGGGAACACGGAACGGAATGCAGCTTCCAGACCGTACTGCCCTTCAGGATCTTGCTCGATAAACTTCTGAAACGAGTCAAGCTGGATAGAAAGGAGATAAGGTACATCCAGAACTTGTGGACGTTTACCAAAATCCTTACGAATACGTTTTTTCTCGGTATAGGAGTAAACCATAGGGTTCCTCAGCTCGCTGACAAGTCGACCCATCTGTCCTGCGGAGGGACAGTTTGTGCAACACTATTTTGTTGACCGGAAAATGGAATACTTTCCGCAATGCCTGTTGCTATCACGCTTAAACCATTTCATTGCGATTTACACAGAACGGGCGTTCTGTCGCAGTATATTAAGTCGTCGATAGAAACAAGCATTGTCAGGACAACCAGTAGTCAAACAGTGTGAAACGCTACTGGCGCCTTACAGCGCAAAAAGGCTGGTGACTAAAAAGTCACCAGCCATCAGCCTAATTTCTCAGGCTGCAACCGGAAGGGTTGGCTTATTTAACTTCAACTTCAGCGCCAGCTTCTTCCAGAGATTTTTTCAGAGCTTCAGCGTCATCTTTGCTCACGCCTTCTTTCAGAGCGGCCGGAGCAGATTCTACCAGGTCTTTAGCTTCTTTCAGACCCAGGCCAGTCGCGCCACGTACTGCTTTGATAACAGCAACTTTGTTAGCGCCAGCAGCTTTCAGAATTACGTCGAATTCAGTTTTTTCTTCAGCAGCTTCAACCGGGCCAGCAGCTACAGCTACAGCAGCAGCAGCGGAAACACCGAATTTTTCTTCCATTGCAGAGATCAGTTCTACAACGTCCATTACGGACATAGCGGATACTGCTTCAATGATTTGATCTTTAGTGATAGACATTTAAATTGTTCCTGAATATCAGAATAAGTTTATACGTAAGCGGATGCGTTATAAAGATAACTGCGATTAAGCAGCTTCTTTCGCATCGCGTACAGCAGCCAGAGTACGAACCAGTTTGCCAGCCGAAGCTTCTTTCATGGTTGCCATCAGGCGTGCAATTGCTTCTTCGTAGGTCGGCAGAGTTGCCAGGCGGTCGATCTGAGACGCCGGGATCAGCTCACCTTCAAAGGCAGCGGCTTTGACCTCAAATTTTGCATTCGCTTTCGCGAACTCTTTGAACAGACGAGCAGCAGCGCCCGGGTGTTCCATAGAGTATGCAATCAGGGTCGGACCAACAAACGTGTCTTTCAGGCACTCGAACGGAGTACCTTCAACGACGCGGCGCAGCAGGGTGTTACGAACAACACGCATGTAAACGCCAGCTTCACGACCTGCTTTACGCAGTTCAGTCATTTTATCTACAGTTACGCCACGGGAATCCGCAACTACTGCAGACAGCGCGCCTTTGGCTACTTCGCTGACTTCAGCAACAATCGCTTGTTTGTCTTGAAGATTTAAAGCCATTAGCTTTGCTCCTGGATGTTTGCCAGAGCTCATGCTCTGGAACTCACTTCACTCTCCTCAACGAGGAGAGCGTCTTAATACGGTGAGCAGAAACAAGCCAGAGTATAAAAAATAATCTTAGCGTTCTGTCACCGTCTACGCAGGGCATTAAGTTTCTTACGAAACACCTGCGGTCTTCGACGGAGGCCTGGATAGGCCAGGCTCCAACGAACAAATCTTGTCTATGACTTCGCCCTTTGAACCGTAGCCGCGTTAGCTGCTACAATTCAAATGACTCGCATAGAGTTCTGTTTATTTCAACAGAAACGTGGGGGTAAGATTGTAGACAAAATCACCGCCCACGTAAAGGCGAATATTAGTTCGCCACAGTCGCAGTCAGACCGGACTGATCAACGGCAACGCCAGCACCCATGGTGGTGGAGATGCTAACTTTCTTGATGTACACGCCTTTTGCCTGAGTCGGTTTTGCTTTTTTCAGCGCAACCAGCAGAGCTTCCAGGTTTTCTTTCAGTTTGTCAGCGTCAAAATCCACTTTACCGATGGTGGTGTGGATGATGCCGTTTTTGTCGTTACGGTAACGAACCTGACCAGCTTTAGCGTTCTTAACCGCTTCAGCAACGTTAGGCGTTACAGTACCCACTTTCGGGTTCGGCATCAGGCCACGCGGACCCAGAACCTGGCCCAGCTGGCCAACAACGCGCATTGCATCCGGGGAAGCAATAACAACGTCAAAGTTCATTTCGCCTTTCTTGATCTGTTCAGCCAGATCTTCCATACCTACCAGTTCAGCGCCAGCAGCTTTAGCAGCTTCAGCGTTTGCACCCTGGGTAAATACGGCTACGCGAACAGAACGGCCAGTACCGTGCGGCAGTACAGTTGCACCACGTACGTTCTGGTCAGATTTACGCGCGTCGATGCCGAGGTTAACGGCAACGTCTACGCTTTCTACGAACTTAGCAGTGGCCAGTTCTTTCAGCAGAGAGATAGCTTCGTTGATGTCGTACTGTTTGGTCGCATCAACTTTCTCACGGATCACACGCATGCGCTTGGTCAGTTTAGCCATTTCTTAGTCCTCCACTACCAGGCCCATGGAACGTGCAGTACCTTCGATGGAGCGAGTCATCGCTTCAATGTCGGCACCAGTCATGTCGGCAGCTTTGGTCTGCGCGATTTCCTGCAGCTGAGCGCGGGAAATTTTACCTACTTTGTCTTTGTTCGGCTTGCCGGAACCAGACTTAATACCAGCCGCTTTCTTCAGCAGAACTGCTGCCGGAGGCGTTTTGGTAATGAAGGTGAAAGAACGGTCAGCGTAAACGGTGATAACAACCGGAATCGGCAGACCTTTTTCGATGGAATCAGTTTTTGCGTTGAACGCTTTGCAGAATTCCATGATGTTTACACCCTGCTGACCCAGAGCCGGACCTACTGGCGGACTCGGGTTAGCCATACCAGCTGCAACTTGCAGCTTGACGTAGGCTTGTACTTTCTTAGCCATTGCAATTTCCTCGTTTGGGTATAACGCCTGAAAACAGGCTCCCCGTGATATAAAAAAATCGTTTTACGGGCCAGGCCCATAAAAACAAAAGGCGCGAAATTGTATTCCAATCTCGCGCCTTGTGCAACGATTAAATCGCCGCTTTTTTGATCGCTGCTTAGGCTTTCTCAACCTGGGCAAAGTCCAGTTCTACCGGGGTCGCACGACCAAAGATAGAAACAGACACCTTCAGGCGGGACTTCTCGTAGTCCACTTCTTCAACAACGCCGTTAAAGTCAGCAAACGGACCGTCGTTAACACGAACCATTTCACCCGGTTCAAACAGCGTTTTCGGACGCGGTTTATCACCGACCTGTTGCAGACGGTTCATGATCGCATCAACTTCTTTGTCGCTGATTGGCGCCGGACGGTCAGACGTACCGCCGATGAAGCCCATCACACGCGGAACACTGCGCACCAGGTGCCAGCTTGCGTCGTTCATCACCATCTGAACCAGGACGTAGCCCGGGAAGAATTTGCGCTCGCTTTTGCGACGCTGGCCACCACGGATTTCGACCACTTCTTCGGTCGGCACCATGACTTCACCAAACAACTCTTCCATATTGTGTAATTTGATATGCTCACGTAGCGATGTTGCTACGCGGCCTTCAAAACCGGAAAACGCCTGAACGACGTACCAGCGCTTTTTAGGAGCTTCAGACATCTCAGAACCTCAGGCCAGTGATAAAGGATACCAGGCGAACCAGAATACCATCCAGTCCCCACAGGATCAGTGACATTACTGCGGTAACCGCAGCCACAATCAGCGTGGTGTGCAATGTTTCCTGGCGAGTCGGCCAAATGACCTTACGGACTTCGGTACGCGCTTCACGGGCAAAAGCAACGGTTGCTTTACCTTTTGTCGTCAACAGCGCGACACCACCCGCTGCAGCAATCAGAATTACTACGGCCAGCGCACGCAGCGGCAGCATCATGTCGCGATAGAGGTAGTTGCCCACAATAGCCACAAGCAGCAATGCGACAACAACGACCCACTTCATCGCTTCCAGGCCGCGCCCGCTTCCTTGAGCTTCGGTATTCGCACTCATAAACCAACCTGTCAGAAGTATTCTACAAACATTTTCACCCCGCGTATGCGAGGCAATCCAAACCGAAATGCTCTGTGTTGCGTTTCGGACTAAACGCCCTCAGCAGAGCCTGTCTCAGCAATGATTATGACAAAAAAAATCACTGATGAGCCAGGTTCTGATGTGAAAGCGTGCAAAAAGGGCATCAAATGATGCCCTTTTATTGCGCATTGCGTCAAATGTTATCAGCGATTAGCCGAGAACTTTAGCAACCACGCCTGCGCCAACAGTACGGCCGCCTTCACGGATTGCGAAACGCAGACCGTCGTCCATCGCGATCGGGTGGATCAGGGTAACAACCATTTTGATGTTGTCGCCCGGCATTACCATCTCTACGCCTTCCGGCAGTTCGATGGTGCCAGTCACGTCAGTTGTACGGAAGTAGAACTGCGGACGGTAGCCTTTGAAGAACGGAGTATGACGGCCGCCTTCGTCTTTGGACAGGATATAAACTTCAGATTCGAACTTGGTGTGCGGCTTGATGGAACCCGGCTTAGCCAGTACCTGACCACGTTCGATTTCTTCACGTTTGATACCACGCAGCAGAACACCTACGTTCTCACCAGCACGGCCTTCGTCCAGCAGTTTGCGGAACATTTCAACGCCAGTACAGGTAGACTTCGCAGTCTCTTTGATACCAACGATTTCAACTTCTTCGCCCACTTTGATGATACCGCGCTCTACACGACCGGTAACAACGGTACCACGACCGGAGATGGAGAATACGTCTTCGATCGGCAGCAGGAACGGCTTGTCAATCGCACGCTCTGGTTCCGGGATGTAAGAATCCAGGTAGCCAGCCAGTTCGATGATTTTCGCTTCCCACTCTGCGTCGCCTTCCAGCGCCTTCAGAGCAGAACCACGAACGATCGGCGTGTCGTCGCCCGGGAAATCGTACTGAGACAGCAGTTCACGCACTTCCATCTCAACCAGTTCCAGCAGCTCTTCGTCATCAACCATGTCGCATTTGTTCAGGAACACGATGATGTACGGAACGCCTACCTGACGACCCAGCAGGATGTGCTCACGGGTCTGCGGCATCGGGCCGTCAGTCGCAGCAACAACCAGGATCGCGCCGTCCATCTGCGCAGCACCGGTGATCATGTTTTTAACATAGTCGGCGTGGCCCGGGCAGTCTACGTGCGCGTAGTGGCGAGTCGGGGTGTCGTATTCAACGTGAGAAGTGTTGATGGTGATACCACGAGCTTTTTCTTCCGGCGCGTTATCGATCTGGTCGAATGC
>NZ_JAOWFX010000023.1:0-127039 GCF_030333435.1 Citrobacter sp. CK191
GCACCAGGGAGGATAACGTTGCTTCAGCAACGGCCCGTAGGGCGAGGCGCAGCCGAGTAATCCTCCCGGATGCACCATCTTCTTCTCCACCATCTTCTCCTGAATACCTCCATTACCTCTCTACCCTGAACAATCCTCATTTCTCTGTCAGCGACAAAATCAGTCAATTACGATAAAGTAACATCTGGTCATTTGGTTTGTGAGAACACGATGTACGAACGTTATGCGGGTTTGATTTTTGATATGGATGGCACCATCCTGGATACCGAGCCGACGCACCGTAAGGCGTGGGACGAGGTATTAGGGCGCTATGGCCTTCGTTTTGATCTGCAAGCGATGGTGGCGCTTAACGGTTCTCCAACCTGGCGTATCGCGCAGTCGATTATCGAACTGAATCACGCCGATCTTGACCCTCATGTGCTGGCGCAAGAAAAAACTGATGCAGTGAAAAGCATGTTGCTGGATAGCGTAGAGCCTCTGCCGCTGGTTGAGGTGGTCAAAGCCTGGTATGGCCGTCGACCTCTGTCGGTGGGAACGGGCAGCGAAAGCGCAATTGCCGAAGCGCTATTGACCCATCTGGGGCTGCGTCGTTATTTTGATGCGGTTGTCGCTGCGGATCATGTTCTGCACCACAAACCCGCGCCGGACACGTTCCTGCTGTGTGCAGAGCGTAT
Organism: Citrobacter sp. CK191; assembly: GCF_030333435.1. NCBI lineage: Bacteria > Pseudomonadati > Pseudomonadota > Gammaproteobacteria > Enterobacterales > Enterobacteriaceae > Citrobacter > Citrobacter sp. CK191. The sequence continues at coordinate 675 of NZ_JAOWFX010000023.1, forward strand.
GGGCGTTGTGCCGACGCAATGCGTCGTGTTTGAGGATGCGGATTTCGGCTTGCAGGCAGCACGCGCGGCGGGAATGGATGCCGTGGACGTTCGACTATTGTGAGTGACGGGCTGTCGCTCCTGTCACTGTTTGCCAGCAGTTTTCTCAGCGCCACGCTGTTGCCCGGTAATTCCGAAGTTGTTTTAGTTGCCATGTTAGTCTCCGGGGTAAGTCATCCCTGGGTCTTAGTCTTAACAGCAACAATGGGTAATAGCCTTGGAGGGTTAACTAACGTTATCCTTGGGCGTTTTTTTCCGTTGCGCAAAACATCGCGCTGGCAGGGAAAAGCCACTGGCTGGCTTAAGCGCTACGGTGCAGTCACACTATTATTAAGCTGGGCGCCGGTTATCGGTGATTTGCTGTGCCTGTTAGCGGGATGGATGCGCATCTCGTGGGGGCCAGTGCTCTTTTTTTTATGCCTTGGTAAAGCGTTGCGTTACGTTATCGTCGCAGCCGCTACGGTTCAGGGCATTATGTGGTGGCACTAATTGTGGGATAGACATTTACCGTCACCATTACAATTATGCTAATTAAAACGATTTTGACAGGCGGGAGGTCAATTTGATCCCGGACGTATCACAGGCTCTGACCTGGCTGGAAAGGCATCCTCAGGCACTAAAGGGGATTCAACGCGGGCTGGAGCGCGAAACGCTGCGTGTTAACGCTGATGGCACGCTGGCAACCACGGGTCATCCTGACGCGTTAGGCTCGGCGCTGACGCACAAATGGGTCACGACAGATTTTGCTGAAGCCCTGCTGGAGTTTATTACCCCGGTAGACGGCGATATTCAGCATATGCTCACATTGATGCGCGACCTGCATCGCTATACGGCCAGAAATTTGGGTGATGAGCGAATGTGGCCGCTGAGTATGCCTTGCTATATTGCTGAAGGGCAGGATATTGAGCTGGCGCAGTACGGTACGTCAAATATTGGTCGTTTGAAAACGCTTTACCGGGAAGGGTTGAAAAACCGTTACGGCGCGTTGATGCAAACCATCTCCGGCGTACACTACAATTTTTCGCTGCCGATGGCATTCTGGCAGGCGAAGTGTGGCGTCGTGGACGGGGAAGATGCGAAAGAGAAAATTTCCGCAGGTTATTTCCGCCTGATCCGTAACTATTACCGTTTTGGGTGGGTCATTCCGTATCTGTTTGGCGCCTCTCCGGCTATTTGTTCCTCATTCTTGCAGGGCAAACCCACCACGCTACCGTTTGAAAAAACGGACTGCGGTATGTACTACCTGCCGTATGCAACGTCGCTGCGTTTGAGCGACCTGGGTTATACCAATAAGTCGCAAAGCAATCTTGGAATTACGTTTAACGATCTGCATGAATATGTGGCAGGATTGAAGCGCGCGATCAAAACGCCGTCCACGGAGTATGCGGAGATCGGTCTGGAGAAGGACGGTAAACGCCTGCAAATCAACAGCAACGTGCTACAGATTGAGAACGAGCTGTATGCGCCGATCCGCCCTAAACGCGTGACGCGTAGCGGAGAAACGCCGTCAGATGCGCTTCTGCGCGGCGGGATTGAATATATCGAAGTGCGTTCGCTGGATATTAACCCGTTCTCGCCTATTGGCGTGGACGAGCAGCAGGTGCGTTTCCTGGATCTGTTTATGGTCTGGTGCGTACTGGCCGATGCGCCGGAAATGAGCAGCGACGAGCTGCTGTGCACGCGCACGAACTGGAATCGGGTGATTCTGGAAGGGCGTAAACCGGGGCTGACGTTAGGGATTGGCTGTGAAACCGCGCAGTTCCCGCTGCCGAAAGTGGGTAAAGATCTGTTCCGCGACCTGAAACGTGTGGCGCAAACGCTGGACAGCATCCACGGGGGAGAGGATTATCAGAAGGTATGTGATGAACTGGTTGCCTGTTTCGACAACCCGGAACTGACGTTCTCAGCGCGTATTCTGCGATCGATGATTGATACCGGGATTGGCGGCACCGGCAAAGCGCTGGGCGAGGCTTATCGCAATCTGCTGCGCGAAGAACCGCTGGAGATTTTGCGTGAAGAGGACTTCATTGCTGAGCGTGAGGCGTCAACGCGTCGTCAGCTTGAGGTTGAAGCGGCGGATACCGAACCGTTTGATGCGTGGCTGGAAAAGCACACCTGACAGAAAAGAAAAAGGCCACTCGTGAGTGGCCAAAATTTCATCTCTGAAAACAGGGATGATGATAACAAATGCGCGTCTTTCACATACTCAGACTCGCCCCGGAACGAAGAGTTCAGTTTATTTTAAAAAATATTATCGGAGGTGGCTAAATGCCGTTGTTAGATAGCTTCACAGTCGATCATACCCGGATGGAAGCACCAGCAGTCCGGGTCGCGAAAACGATGAACACCCCGCATGGCGATACCATTACCGTGTTTGACCTGCGTTTCTGCATCCCGAATAAAGAAGTGATGCCTGAGAAGGGTATCCATACGCTGGAGCACCTGTTCGCTGGCTTTATGCGTAATCATCTGAACGGCAACGGCGTTGAGATTATCGATATCTCCCCGATGGGCTGCCGTACCGGTTTCTACATGAGCCTGATCGGTACGCCTGACGAACAACGTGTGGCGGACGCCTGGAAAGCCGCGATGGCTGACGTGCTGAAAGTGAAGGAGCAGAATCAGATCCCGGAACTGAACGTTTATCAGTGCGGTACGTATCAGATGCACTCTCTGAGCGAAGCGCAGGATATTGCACGTCATATTCTGGAACACGACGTTCGCATCAACAGCAACGAAGAGCTGGCCCTGCCGAAAGATAAATTGCAGGAACTGCATATCTAGTCGAATGCAATGCCCGGTGGCGCGATGCTTACCGGGTCTACAATGTGCGCGTTCTGTAGGCCGGATAAGGCGCAGCCGCCATCCGGCAAAAAAAAGCCAGTTCATCATGAACTGGCTTTTTTATTAATGCGCGCCTCCACCGCCGCCGCCCGCGCCGAAAGGTGGTTTGGCGAACCAGACCAGCCCAAGCAGCACGAGGAAGATCCCGGCCGACATCCAGAAGATCTCATTGGCGGAAATAATCAGCCCCTGATTGGTAATCTGCTGGGCGATCCAGCCTGACGCCTGCTGCTGCGTCATCCCCAGCCCCTGTAGCTGATCGTACATCGCCTGGGCATTGGGGTTGTACGGATTCACCGACTCGGTCAATTGCGAATGGTGCATCGCCTCACGGTTGGTCCACATGGTGGTGGTGATTGATGTACCAATTGACCCCGCCAGCGTTCGCGTAAAGTTAGACAGACTCGACGCCGCCGCCAGACGCTCAGGCGGCAAGCCGGAGAGCGTGATGGTGGTGAGCGGCATAAAGAAGCAGGCTACGGCGAAGCCCTGAATAAACTGCGGCCAGGCCGATGCGCCGAAATCCATACCCGGTTCAAACGTCCACGCACGCCAGTAAAAGCAGACGGCATACATGATAAAGCTGAACGTGACCAGCCTGCGCATATCCAGCTTGTGGGCGAAACGTCCGATAATCGGCGACAGGATCACCGGGATTACCCCGACCGGCGCTGAGGCCAGGCCGGCCCACGTCGCGGTATAGCCGTATACCTCCTGCAACAGCTGCGGTAACAACACAATCGCGCCGAAATAGAGCATATAGGCGAGACTGATACACAAACAGCCAATCGTGAAGTTACGCGACTTGAACAAGGAGAGGTCAACGATTGGGTTATCGTCGGTCAGCTCCCAGACAATCAGGAAACTGATGGCAATGACGGCGACCACGGTCAGGATGATAATCTCTTGCGAGGCGAACCAGTCCAGCTCTTTCCCGCGGTCAAGCATGATCTGTAGACTGCCGATACCAATCACCAGCAGCGCCAGGCCGATAGCGTCGATACGTCGCTGCTCGGTGCGGGTCTCGCGACCGCGCAGGGTTTGCAGCGTCATCAGCACGACCGCAACCCCAATCGGCACGTTGATGAAGAAAATCCAGCCCCAGTGATAGTTATCGCTGATGTAGCCGCCCAGTATCGGGCCGCAGATCGGCGCGACAATCACCGTCATCGACCATAGCGCCAGCGCGATAGAACGTTTTGCGGGAGGATAGTTATTCAGCAACAGGCTCTGTGAGAGCGGGATTAACGGCCCTGCGACGACACCCTGAACCACGCGGAAGAAGATCAGCATGTTCAGACTGTTGGAGACCCCGCACGCCCATGACGCAATGGCAAAGGCGACGGTTGACCACATGAACAGCTTCACTTCCCCGACGCGTTTCGCCAGCCAGCCGGTAATCGGGATGGAGATCGCGTTCGCCACCCCGAATGAGGTGATAACCCATGTCCCCTGGCTCAACGATGAGCCAAGGTTCCCGGCGATGGTGGGGATCGCCACGTTAGCAATGGTGGAGTCCAGCACCTGCATGAATGTCGCCAGCGACAGCGCAATCGTCATAATGACCAGCTGCGCGCCTTCCAGCGGTTTTTGCTGTTGCATTACACGCACCTCAGGATTATCCCGCGTTGGCCTGCACAATCTCTTCGATCAGCTTATTGACCGGAGCGAGATTAATTTCTCGTGCGTTACTCTCAGAAACCGGGGTACTACGAACCTGGCTTGCCAGCACCTGTCCGTCGCGGTTCGACGTATCCACGGTGACGAGGGTTGATAAGCCGATACGCAGCGGATGCTGCGCCAGTTGCTGCGCATCCAGTTCAATACGTACAGGCAAGCGCTGCACGACCTTGATCCAGTTGCCGGTCGCGTTTTGCGCCGGAAGCAGGGAGAAGGCGCTGCCTGTCCCCATATCCAGGCCGACAACCTTACCGGTGTATTTCACGTCATCGCCGTAAATATCGCTGATGACCGTTGCCGGTTGGCCGATACGCATATGGGCGAGCTGCGTCTCTTTGAAGTTCGCGTCCACCCACAGGTTGGTGGCAGGCACGACCGCCATCAGCGGCGTGGTCGGGCTAATCTGCGCGCCAGGCTGTACGGCGCGGCGGGAGACGTAGCCGGTCATCGGGCTGACGATTTTGGTACGTTCCAGCGCCAGCCAGGCGTTGCGCACTTCCGTGGCCGCCTGTTGCACGGCAGGCTGATCTTCCAGCTTGCTGCTGAGGATCATCGCCTGGTTTGCGTTATATTGTTGAATTGCCACATCCAGCTGCGCCTGCGCGCTGGCGACGGCATCACGCGCGTGTTGCAGCTCTTCGCGACCGATCAGGTTCGCATTGCCCAGCGGCACGCGACGATTAAAGTCGCTTTGTGCCTGCGCCAGTGCGGTTTTCTGCACTTCAATGCTGGCCTGGAGCTGCTTGCTATTGATCATCAACTGGTGCGTCTGGCGAACGCTGGAGGCCAGCGCCGTTTTCGCTTTTTCGAATGCTTGTCTGGCATCCGTCTGGTCGAGCGTGACCAGCACGTCGCCCTGTTTTACAAAGTCAGTGTTATCAGCCCAGACTTTCGTCACGCTGCCTGATACCTGCGCCATGATTTGAACCTGGTTCCCTGCCACGTACGCATCATCCGTCTCTTCGATATGACGCAGTACTAAAAACCAATAAATCCCATATGCCACGGCAATTGCGATAAAGAGCAAGGTTAAAAGGATTAGCGCGCTTTTACGTTTGCCATTCTTCTTAACCGGTTGCTGCGGGGTTTGAGTCTCCGCATTTGCGCTCATGTTGTTCTCCACGATCTTATTTTTCATATCGGCTGAGCCGACGTTTTTGTCAGAAAGGCCAGCAGTATGACGTGCTGGCCTGTCAGTTTTTTCTTTTATAAATCTGGATGATTGAGCGTGTCGACGCGTTAGCGTAGCGCCTCAAGAACGGCGCCATCCTGATCCATCTGATCGAGACGCGTCAGGAGCTTACGAGTGATGTGCTCAAGTTGATCTTTTTCGGCGGTGCTGAGAGAGGACCATAGCTGGTGCAGGCAGTGATGCTGAGGCGGTAACACCTCGCGCAAAAACGCGTGACCTTTCTCAGTCAGTTGCAGATGCAGGCAGCGACGATCGTTATCGCTTTCACGACGTTCGATCCAGCCGCGTTTCTCTAACTCATCTGCGATACGTGTTGCGTTGGTACGGGACGAGCCCAGCGCGCAACTCAGTTCAGATGGCTGAATACTGTGGTTTTCCTGAGACTCCAGCGTAATCAACGCCATAAACAACGTCTCGTTAATCCCTTGAGCTTTCAGCATCTTATTGCGGTTTTCCAGCAGTTTGCCTTGCATATGCATGCAAAGGCGGGTCAGAAGGATCTCCTGGTAAGGAAACTCTTCGTGGCGGCTGGCGCGAAATTTTAGCATTTGTTCAATGGGCGTAAACGAACTATCCATTTGGGCATGACCTCATTAATTTCAGCCGATATAGTAACGACGGTGACAAATAAAGTAAATGTATTATTAATTTAAAATGATTCTTTTGGGTTATAAAATGACCCCTATCTTCCAGGCGAGTCCATAGCCCAGAGCGCTCAGTAGCGTTGGGATGATGATGCTGCGCGTCTTGTAGAAACTGACGCCCAGGACGGCAAACCCGACCAGCGTCGGAATGAACCGGCTGGCGTCGTGCATCACCTCGGGAGCCGTAGACACCACCAGCAGGGCGCAGATGGATGCGATGCCAATGGTGTCGAGCAACACGCCCGTTGCCCCGCGCCTGGCGGGACGGGTGTTTCCCATTCGCAGACGAAGCGGTAAATAACGAAAACAATAATTGGCGCAGCCGACCAGCAGTCCCAGCAGCAAAACCTCATAACTCATCGGGCGCTCCTTGCCAGAACGACTGGATCAAGGCGGTCAGACACCCGCTGGCGATACCCGCCAGGATAGCCGCAGGAATGGAAAACAGCGTGACGCCTGCCAGCGCGCCGATTAACGCCGCCGTGACGCACAGCGTTTGTTTGCGTTGAAAAGAGGCGAGCAAAAAGCTCATAAACAGGGCTGGCAGCATAAAACCTAATGCCGCCTCAACGGCGGGGAAGCCTTTCAGCAATCCGCTCCCGGAAAATGCGCCAATGACCGTGCCGAGCACCCAGGAGGCCCAGGAGCAGAACGCGATGCCGATCATCCAGTTTTCACTCCAGCGACGGTTATCCCGCACCAGTTTGGCCGTGGCGGCAGCAAACACTTCATCGGTGAGACCAAATGCCCACAGGGCGGTTTTAGGTTTACTGAGCCGTTGACTGATGCGACTACGCAGGGAAGGGCCGTACAGCACATGGCGCACGTCCATCGCCATCACGGTCAACGCGGCGACCCATAATGTGCTGCCCGCCGCGAGCATGGTGGTGATGACGAACTGGCTGGCGCCTGCGTAAATAATGCAGGAGAAAAAAACGCTTTCGAGGGGAGTAAAGCCCAGACGGGTGGCGTTAAGGCCAAACGCAAACGCCACCGGAATATAACTTATGACTATCGGTAAACTGTCTTTGAATCCTTCCGTTAAGGTTGCCGGACGGAGCTCAGACTGGGGTGCAGGGCTTTCCATAAGATTATCTGATTCGTCACCGATGTTAAAATAACCAGCATAAATGAATCATATAACCTTAACAGAGTGGGGGACGCCTTAACACCCTGGGGAGCTCAATCAAAGGTAAACGCTTGCCATCTGCTTAATTTGCGGCTTCTTGTCGGTGAAAACCTCGCCACCAGACCAGCAGATTGAGCGCGGCGACGGTGGTACCGGCCAGACAAACGCCGGCCCAGCCGGCATGCTGCCAGGCCGATGCCGAAATCAACGAACCGGCGGCGCCGCCGATAAAGTAGCTGGTCATATACCCGGCGGTGAGCCGGTTGCGCGCATCCGGGTGGACGCGGTAAATCACCGTCTGATTGGTGATATGTACGCCCTGCACGGTGAGATCCAGCACCAGGATGCCAATAATCAGCGCCAGCACCGAGCTGTGTCCGTACCAGATAGCCAGCCAGGAGAGCAACAGCAACAGCAGGCCGAAAGTCGTGGTGAGATGAGACTTCCCTTTATCGGCAAAACCGCCCGCCGGACGTGCGCCCAGCGCGCCAGCGGCTCCCGCCAGACCAAACAGCCCAATCATCCCTTCGGAATAGTTAAACGGCGGCGCGGCCAGTAAAAAGGCCATCGATGTCCAGAGAATGCTGAAGTTGGCGAACGTCAGGCAGCCTAACAACGCGCGGGTGCGCAGGAGGCCGTCGTGGATAAACAGGCTGAACACGGAACCCAATAGCTGCGGATAGTTAAGATGCGTTTCTGATTTCACCTTTGGTAAACCGCGCCACAGCGCGACGGCCATCAGCGCCATCAGCACAGAAGCGACCCAGAAGACGGTGCGCCAGCCGCCAAGATTCGCCAGCAATCCGGCAACGGTACGCGCCAGTAAAATCCCCAGCAGCAGGCCGCTCATGATGGTGCCGACCACTTTGCCGCGCTTATCCGGCGTGGCGAGCGTCGCCGCCAGCGGCACCAGGATTTGCGCCACGACGGAGAACAGCCCGGTGAGCGCCGTGCCGAGAATCATCATACCGAGCGACTGGCTGCTGGCGGTAATCAGCATGCCGCCTGCGGCCAGCAGCGTCATGGAGACGATGAGCGTCCGGCGCTCGAACATATCGCCCAGCGGCACCAGAAAGAGCAATCCGGCGGCATAGCCCAACTGAGCGGCGGTAACGATAAAGCCCGCCGAGCTGGCGGAAAGCGAGAAATTGTTTGCGATAGTATCGAGCAACGGCTGGGCGTAATAGTTACTGGCGACGGCCAGACCGGTTGCCACGGACATTAAAACAATCAGCGCCGGGCTAAGCCCGTGAGTGGATTTAGTCATTATTTTGAGTCAGATATGATTTCCTGGGGTATCAATCATAGCGGATGTTTATGAATGTGAGTGGTTTGTTGAGTGATGGATTGTGCGGTTGGGGGAGGGCGTATAGGCCGGATAAGGCGCATCGCGCCACCATCCGGCATTGGTGTGGTTACTGCGCCTGATGGCGCGCAGCTTTAAGGCCGACGAGTGGGTTATTTCTGCGCGGCCAGCGCTTCTTTTACCCAGCCGTCAAACTGCTGCTGGTGGGCTTTGATCCAGCCGTCAACGTGACCCTGAACATCAGCCTCGGACGATTTGCCTTCATGCATCATCGCGTTCTGCGCGTTGATATCCGCCAGCGGCACCTTCATGATGGCGAACAGCTTCGCCGCCGCCGGGTTTTTCTCTGCCCAGGCTTTGTTGGCGACAATGTGCATGGTGTTCACCGGGAAGCCATAGTTCGCGCCGTTCGGCAGTTTGGTATCAATGTCTTTCTGCTCGCCCGGCAGGGAAGAGAACGGCACCTGCAACCAGACAACATCTTTACCCGGCTTCATCACGTCGCTCACCCAGTACGGCGTCCAGGTGTAGTACAGAATCGGCTTGCCTTCTTTGAAGCGGGTGATGGTGTCGGCCATCATCGCGGCATAGTTACCGTGGCTGACGTCGACGGTTTTTTCCAGATCGAACGCTTTGTTCTGGTGGTTAATCACCGCTTCACAACCCCAGCCTGGCGAACAACCCATCATGTCAGCTTTGCCGTCGCCGTTGGTGTCAAAGATTTTGGCGATTTTCGGGTCTTTCAACTGGGCGAGGTTAGTGATCTTGTACTGCTCAGCGGTTTTCTTGTCGATCAGATAACCCTGCGCGGCGCCCGTCACGAATACCCCCTCGCGATAGAACTTTTTGTCTCCGCCCGCAGCGGCGTACATATCATCATGCAGCGGCTGCCAGTTCACGGCGGTAAAAGTTGCATCGCCAGAGGCAATGGAGGTGTAACCGACGTTGTAATCAACTTCGCTTGGCTTATTAACGGTATAACCCAGTTTCTCCAGCGCGCGGCTGACCAGCAGCGTCTGGAAGGTTTCTTCGGTGATGGTGCTCTGCACCGGCTGTACGGTAACGCCTTTGCCCGGCAGGTCGGCAGCGAATGCGCTGGTAGAGACAAGGGTGGCAAACGCTGTGGCAAATAGAATGTTATGTCGCATCGTTGTTCCTTATTACACTTCATCTTTCAAGCTGCCTCTTTGTTGGCTGCACCCATGCACCCCGGTCACGTACTGCGTGTACGCTCCTGGGGACACATTCGTTTGCCGCCGCGATGCAACTTGAACGATTTTGTGTAAGCTAATGAATTGTAGACCCGGTAAGCAATGCGCCACCGGGCAACGGGTGAATTACTTAACGAAAGGGCGAGTGATAAGCCCAACGGGACCGGTGGTATACCAGCGGCGGTTGCCACGGCTGCGCGAGTCGCGACCAACGGCCTGGGTCAGGCGGTCCAGAATGATAGCGAGGATCACAATACCGACCCCGCCGACGGTTGCCAGCCCCATGTCGAGGCGGCCAATACCACGCAGCACCATCTGACCAAGCCCGCCGACGGCAATCATAGAGGCGATCACTACCATGGAGAGGGCAAGCATGAGCGTCTGGTTAACACCCGCCATAATGGTGGGCATGGCCAGCGGTAGCTGTACTTTAAACAGCATCTGACGCGGACTGGCGCCAAATGAGCGTGAGGCTTCGATCAAATCTGCCGGAACCTGGTTAATCCCCAGAATGGTCAGACGCACAATCGGCGGCAGGGCAAAGATAATGGTCACTACCACCCCCGGCACGTTACCGATACCGAACAGCATCACGATCGGCACCAGATAGACGAACGCAGGCGTTGTTTGCATCGCATCCAGCAGCGGGCGGACAATCTTCGCCGCACGCGGACTGCGCGCCAGCCATATCCCCAGCGGCAAACCGATGACCACGCAGAACAGCAGGGCGGTCAGCACCAGCGCCAGGGTAATCATCGCCTGTGACCAGGCGCCAATCGCGCCGATGGCAATCAGGGACACCAGCGTGGCGGCCCCCATCCCCAAACCGGAGATCTGCCAGGCGATCAGTGCGAAAATGATAATCGCCACCGGAGCTGGCATACCCAGCAACAGCTGCTGGAAGCCATTGAGAATGTAATCCACCGGTACACGGATGCCCTGGAAAACGGGGCGGAAATGCGTAACGACCCAGTCGATCCCTTCAGTGACCCAGCTGTCCAGCGGGATCAGCGTCTTATGGAACGGGTCCATAATATTAAAATGTTCTGGCGCAGGCGCGGGAGCGCTGGTCAGCCAGTCTGCGCCGCCGCCATCGGCAGGCGCGCCCGAAGGCGTTCCCCAGGCGTCGGCGGATTGCGCGGCGCTATCCGCCGCTGGCGCGGTATCCCACGGATTAGTTTGTTCAGCCATTGTTTGCCCCCTCGCGATCTAAAGCCTGTAACAGCATGCGTTTTGAAATAATGCCGACATACTGTTGTTCCTCGTCGACAACCGGCACCGCACAAGGCGCCTGGCCAACATGAGAGAGCAACTCGCTAAGAGGTGTTTGCGCATCCACCGCCAGTGACTCGTCAATAAGCGCTGCTTCAATACCTTGCGCCTGGCTTAATGCCGCTTTTAATGAGTCGATGGAAACAATGCCGACAAACTTATTACCGCGTTCAATCACATAACCAAATTCACGGTCTTCATCCTGCAATAATTTCAGTGCGGAACGCGGACCAAAACCTGGCGTTTTACGAATTAATCCCACCGGGCTGCGGCGGGCAATATCTTTGGCGCTGAACACCTGGCTAATATCGACCCCACGGAAGAAGGTGCGGACATAATCATTCGCCGGGTTATTCAGAATTTCATCTGGCGTTCCCACCTGAACGACTTCGCCGTTTTGCATAATGGCAATACGATCGCCAATACGCATCGCTTCATCGAGATCGTGGGAAATAAAAACGACGGTACGCTGATGTTTTGCCTGTAGTTTTACCAGCTCATCCTGCATCTCGGTACGAATTAAGGGATCGAGCGCCGAGAAGGCCTCATCCATTAACAGAATGTCAGGGTTGATCGCTAATGCGCGGGCCAGACCGACACGCTGGCGCATACCGCCGGAGAGTTCATCCGGGTAGCCGTGCGCATAATTCTCCAGCCCCACCTGGCGTAAGGCATCCAGCGCTTTTTCACGGCGCTCTTCAGCGGCAACGCCGGCTAATTCCATGCCGAATGCCGTATTATCCAGTACGGTCATGTGCGGCATTAATGCAAATGACTGGAAAACCATCGCAATTTTCTTTCTGCGCACCTCGCGAAGCTCGGCGTCAGATATTTTTGCAATATCAACGCCGTCGATCAGCACTTGCCCGCGGGTGGGTTCAATCAGGCGATTGAGAAGGCGTACCATTGTGGATTTACCCGAACCGGATAATCCCATGATGACAAAAATCTCGCCTTCTTCAATGGCCAGACTGGCGTCTTTAACGCCAAGCGATAGCCCTGTTTTATCCAGAATTTGCTCTTTCGAAAGTCCTTTTTCAATATATTTGAAAGCTCGCTGCGGATGCTCACCAAATATCTTATAGAGATTCTTAACTTCTAATTTAATTGCCATGCAATAGAAAGATTCCTGTTATTTATTATGTCGATACGATACCTGATAGAAATAGTCACCTTTTTCTACCCTAACATACTGAGAATCTGAGACAACCCTGAATTTTCCTCAGACACAAATATTGCCGGAGGCCATTTGCCGGGATTTCCCATGATATAAGGGCTGAGCGGGAGTGGGGGGAGAGCGATATTTTTTGTAACGACCACCGAAAATGCGCCTGAATTGCTGAAATTCAGGCGAATAATGTGGCAGATATTGAGTGTAGATCACACAGAAATAATTGTGTGATAAAAACGTGATCCCGTTAAAATATTATCGCGGAAGTGTGATCGATATTTACCGCGATAATCGCCGTCAAAAATTCCAGTCTTCGTCTTCGGTTTCGATGGCTTTTCCCATCACATAGGAGGAGCCTGAACCGGAGAAGAAATCATGGTTTTCATCCGCATTCGGTGACAGCGCAGCAAGTATGGCAGGATTGACCTCCGCCATTTCTGCGGGGAATAACGCTTCGTAGCCCAGGTTCATCAACGCTTTATTGGCGTTGTAACAGAGAAAGGCGTTAACGTCTGCCACCCAACCGGTTTCGGCATACAGTTCTTCCGTATAGCGAGACTCGTTGTCATAAAGCTCCATCAGCAAATCAAGGGCGAAATGCTTCAATTCGTCGCGTTCGGATTCTGACAGTTTCTCCAGCCCTTTTTGGTATTTATAGCCGATGTAATAACCATGTACCGCTTCGTCACGAATAATCAGACGAATCAGGTCGGCGGTGTTGGTCAGCTTGCCCCGGCTGGAAAAATACATTGGCAGCCAGAAGCCGGAATAGAACAGGAAAGATTCCAGGAATACGCTGGCGATTTTCTTTTTCAGCGGATTGTCGGCGGTGTAATGTTGCAGGATAATCTGCGCCTTGCGTTGCAGCGGCGCATTTTCCTCACTCCAGGCATAGGCCGCGTCTACGTCTTTCGTCTGGCAAAGCGTAGAGAAAATCGAGCTGTACGAACGGGCATGTACCGCTTCCATAAAGCTGATGTTTGACAGCACCGCCTCTTCATGCGGCGTCAGCGCGTCCTGCATCAACGCGGGGGCCCCGGCGATATTCTGAATGGTGTCGAGCAGCGTTAATCCGGTAAACACGCGGATGGTAAGCTGCTGCTCGGCGGCGCTTAGCGTCTGCCAGGCGGGGATATCATTGGAAAGCGGCACCTTTTCCGGCAGCCAGAAGTTGCTGGTCAGGCGGTTCCACACTTCCAGGTCTTTATCATCCTGAATCTTGTTCCAGTTGATGGCGCTCACGCGTGATAGTTTCATCCTGCTCTCCTTATAGCGCGCATGATACGCAGCCTTCTATTTCAGTACCTTCCAGCGCCAGCTGACGCAGACGGATGTAATACAGCGTTTTGATCCCTTTTCGCCACGCGTAAATCTGGGCTTTGTTGATATCGCGGGTTGTCGCGGTATCCGGGAAAAACAGCGTCAGCGACAGTCCCTGATCAACGTGGCGTGTGGCTTCGGCATAGGTATCAATGATTTTTTCCGGGCCGATTTCATAGGCGTCCTGGTACATGTCCAGGTTCTCATTGGTCATAAACGGGGCCGGGTAGTAAACGCGTCCGGTTTTTCCTTCTTTGCGGATCTCTATCTTCGACACGATCGGGTGAATGCTTGACGTCGCGTGGTTGATATAGGAAATGGAACCGGTCGGCGGCACCGCCTGTAAATTCTGGTTATAGATGCCGTAGCGCATCACCTCATCCCGCAGCCGCGCCCACATTTCGCGGCCCGGAAGCGTAATGCCGCTACGGGCAAAGAGCGCACGAACCGTGTCGGTTTTCGGCTGCCAGTCGCCCTGCAAATATTGTTCGAAATACTCGCCGCTGGCATAGCGCGATTGTTTGAATCCGGCGAAGGTTTTACCGCGTTCACGCGCCATCATCATTGAGGTATTCAGCGCGTGCCAGGTCACGGTGTAGAAATAGAGGTTGGTGAAATCCAGCGCCTCCGGGCTGCCGTAGGCAATGCCTTCTCGCGCCAGATAACCATGCAGATTCATCTGCCCCAGGCCAATCGCGTGTGACGCGGCGTTTCCGGCTTCAATTGACGGTACGCTGCGGATATGGCTCATATCCGACACCGCCGTCAGGCCGCGAATCGCCGTTTCCACCGTGCGGCCAAAATTCGGGGAGTCCATCGTATGGGCGATGTTCAGCGAACCGAGGTTGCAGGAGATATCATGCCCGGTCTGCGCGTAATCCAGATTTTCATCATAGGTGGAGGCGCTGTTGACCTGCAAAATCTCCGAGCACAGGTTGCTCATGTTGATGCGACCGGCAATCGGATTCGCGCGGTTTACCGTATCCTCATACATGATGTAGGGATAGCCTGACTCAAACTGGATTTCCGCGAGCCGCTGGAAAAATTCGCGCGCATTGATGTACTGCTTGCGTACGCGTTCGTCGGCGAGCAGTTCATCGTACCGTTCGCTAATGGCGATATCTCCGAACGGTTTGCCGTAAATGCGTTCGACATCGTAAGGCGAGAACAGCGCCATCTGCGCGTTTTCTTTCGCCAGACGGAACGTTACGTCCGGGATCACCACGCCCAGCGACAGTGTTTTAATGCGGATCTTTTCATCGGCGTTTTCGCGTTTCGTGTCAAGAAAACGCAGGATATCCGGGTGGTGCGCATGCAGATACACGGCCCCCGCCCCCTGACGCGCCCCTAACTGATTGGCGTAAGAAAAGGCGTCTTCCAGCATCTTCATTACCGGGATCACGCCTGAGGACTGGTTCTCAATACGCTTGATCGGCGCGCCCGCTTCACGAAGATTCGAGAGCAAAAACGCCACGCCGCCGCCGCGCTTGGAAAGCTGTAGCGCCGAGTTAACCGCCCGACCAATGGACTCCATATTGTCTTCAATGCGTAACAGGAAGCAGGAGACCAGCTCGCCGCGCTGTTGTTTGCCGCAGTTTAAGAAGGTCGGCGTGGCCGGCTGAAAGCGCCCGGAGAGGATTTCATCGGTAAGCTGCATCGCCAGCGCTTCATTGCCCTGCGCCAGCGTCAGCGCCACCATTGTCACCCGGTCTTCAAAGTCTTCAAGGTAGCGTTTGCCGTCGAACGTTTTCAGCGTATAGCTGGTGTAATATTTCCACGCGCCAAGGAACGTCTGGAAGCGAAAACCGCTGGCGTGGGCGTGAGCAAACAGCTTCACCACGAAAGCGCGATCGTAGCGGGTTAAAACGCTTTCGTCGTAATAGCCTTCGCGAAGCAGATACTCCAGGCGCTCGTCCTGGCTGGCAAAGGCGACGGAATTGGGGCGGACATGGGTGGCAAAGAACACCTCCACCGCCTGCCGATCCTTGTCGAACTGAATATGGCCTGCTTTATCGTACAGATTCAGCATGGCATTCAGCGCGTGATAATCCATCGTTTCTTGCTTCACACGTTCTGCGGTTGTCGTTGCCAAAATTCGCTCACTCCTTTTCGGACGTTGTCGATGTCGCTTTGCGTTCCCATCAGTTCAAAGCGGTACAGCCAGGGGACGCCGCATTTTTGTGAAATGACCTCGCCAGCGCGACCGTAAGCCTCGCCAAAGTTACGGTTGCCGGAGGCGATCACGCCGCGAATTAACGCCCGGTTATGTTCATCATTTAAAAAGCGGATCACCTGTCGTGGAACCGCGCCTGCCGTACCGCCGCCGCCGTAAGAGGGGACGACCAGAATGTAAGGTTCGTCTACCCTGATTCGCTCGCGTTCATTAAGCGGAATGCGAATAGCGGGCAGCCCCAGACGCTGCATAAAGCGGTGCGTATTTTCGGAGCTGCTGGAAAAGTAGACGAGTTGGCTCATGCGCTGGCCACGCGCGCATCAGGATGCAGACGGTTGATCATATCCGGGCGGAAGCCTGACCAACTGGTATCGCCCGCGATGACCACCGGCAACTGGCGAAAACCTTTTTCCCGCAGGGTGTCTGCCGCGTCGGGAACCAGATCGACGTTCACCATCTCAAAGTCAAATCCACGGCTTTCCATCGCCCGTTTGGTGGCGTGGCACTGAACACAGTCGTTACGAGTGTAAATAGTAATGCGCATGATTCGTATTTCCATTTAAAATGAGAGAACGGCGCGATGATATGCGTCGGGTTGTGTGTGTCTTGATAGAGAGAATACTAGATGTAGATGAATAAAGTTTCAACCACACAAGATATGGGAAATATCGATTAATTTGCTTCTGCTGATTAGCTCAGCGGGAATGGGGGGGTATGGTTAAAAATCGCCCGATGGCGCTTACGCTAACCGGGCCTACGGTGTAGGCCGGATAAGGCGTTTACGCCGCCATCCGGCAATAGCGGGTTTACATCCGCATCCCAACGGCCAGACGGTTGAAGCAGTTCATCAGACTGATAGCAAAAGTCAGATCGCTGATTTCACGGGCGCTGAAACTTTCGAGTAGCGGCAGATACGCGTCATCTTCGGCATGCGTTCTTGCGATATCCGTGACGGATTCCGCCCAGGCCAGCGCCGCACGCTCCTGTTCGCTGAAGTGATGGCTTACCCGCCACCCGGCCAGCGCATCCAGTTTGCTTTGCGCCACGCCGGATTTACGCAGGGCTTTGCTGTGCATCTCCAGACAAAATGCGCAACCGTTGATCTGTGAGATACGCAGATAAATCAGTTCCATCAGCGTGGTGTCCAGCGCGCTGTTTTCCAACGCTTTTTTAGCCTGGCCCAGCGCACTATAGACTTCAGGGCTAAGTTCATAATAGGGCTGACGTAATGTCGTCATCATACTTCTCCTCGTTTAGACGTCAGCAATGTAGCACTATAATGGACTGCTAAAGAGAGCCATATTTTTATGAAAAAAGCAGACCATAAAGGATCGTTCACCTGTGCCACGCTACCAGCAAATCGCCCGTCAGTTAAAAAACGCCATTGAGCATGGCGAACTCAAGGCCGGGGCGCGTTTGCCGTCCAGCCGGACATGGTCGCAAGAGTTAGGCGTTTCACGCTCGACGGTCGAAAACGCGTACGGCGAGCTGGTGGCGCAAGGCTGGCTGGAGCGGCGCGGGCAGGCCGGTACGTTTGTCAGCGGGCATGTACGTCCAGAAAAAACGGTCGCTACGCCTGCCGTTTTCGCCGGAGAAAGCCAGACGCCCGATCCATTTCAAATGGGATTACCTGCGCTGGATCTTTTCCCGCGTGAGATTTGGGCGCGGGTGATGGGGCGTCGCCTGCGTACGCAGACCCGTTTTGATCTCGCGTTGGGCGACGTCTGCGGCGAAGCGGTTTTGCGCGAGGCCATTGTCGATTATCTACGGGTGTCGCGCAGTATTGAATGCCTGCCGGAACAGGTGTTTATCACTTCCGGCTATGCGTCCTCAATGACCCTTATCCTGCGCGCGCTGGCGAAACCTGGAGAAGGCATGTGGGTTGAAGATCCCGGGTTTCCCCTTATTCGCCCAGTGATTGCCCAGGAAAATATCGGGCTGATGCCGGTTCCGGTCGATGATCATGGACTGAATGTGGCGGCAGGCATTCACGATTACCCGCAGGCGCGTTTTGTGTTGTTAACGCCGGCCCACCAAAGCCCGCTCGGCGTGGCGCTCTCTTTAACCCGTCGCCGCCAGTTACTTGAATGGGCGGCGAGCGCGCAGGCATGGATTATCGAAGACGATTATGACAGTGAATTTCGTTACCACGGCAAGCCGCTTCCGCCGCTGAAAAGCCTCGATGCGCCGCAGCGGGTGATCTATGCCGGAACGTTCAGCAAGTCGCTGTTTCCGGCGCTGCGTACCGCATGGCTGGTGGTTCCGCTTAATCAGGTGGCGCGTTTTCGTCAACTGGCGGGGCTGATGGCCTGTAGCGTGCCGGTACTGTGGCAGCAGACGCTGGCGGATTTTATCCGCGATGGTCATTTCTGGCGGCATTTGAAAAAGATGCGCCAGCATTACGCCAGGCGACGGCTTTGGATGGAAGAAGCGCTGCGTGAGCAGGGATTCGCCGTTGTCCCGCAGGAAGGCGGCATTCAGCTGGTTGTTGCGGTGGATGCTGATGACCGGTTGCTGACGGCGAAAGCCAATCAGGCCGGATTAGCGGTGCAGGCATTGAGCCGCTGGCGGCTTAAGTCAGAAGGAAGGGGAGGACTGCTGCTGTCGTTTACCAACATCACTTCAGCGGAAATGGCAAAACAGGTCGCACGTCAGCTTCGGGAAGCCATAACCGACACGCCGTCGGCCGGATAAGACGCTCTGCGTCGCATCCGGCAAGATTCCCCGTTAACGGCGTAAACTTAACAGCGCTCCGACAACGATGCCGACAGCGGCGGCTGTCCCCATGCTGCACCAGGGTTTTTCTCGCACAAAGGTATCCGCGCATCCTACGGCATCACGCGCCGCCTGTTCTACTCGCGTGCGGCCATGCATACGGGCACGGGTTTCTTTCAGCAATGCCTGCGCTTTGCGCCGTGCGGTTTCCGCTTCATCTTTGGCATCACTTCCCCATGATTTCAGCACGTCTTCAAGGGTATCGGCTAATTGACTGACATCGTTCTGAATATCCTGAACATTTTCATCGGCGTCTTTTCGGCTCGGTCGGTTAAACATATGATCCTCCATTGATTTCGATGTGAACTTCAGTGTAGTCCATATTTTTTATCTTCTGAGGCGCGTCACGGTATATTCGCGAGTTTATGGATTTTTCTGAAAGCGTTGCTAATGCTGGATCGGGTAAGGTAAGCCCGCAGTAAAGGATAACGAGGATAAAATATGTATTTACGACCCGATGAGGTGGCGCGCGTACTTGAAAAAGTGGGTTTTACCGTAGATGTGGTAACACAGAAAGCATACGGTTATCGACGTGGCGAAAATTATGTGTACGTTAATCGTGAAGCGCGTATGGGGCGTACCGCATTAGTGATTCATCCGACGCTAAAAGAACGCAGTTCTTCACTGGCAGAACCCGCTTCGGAAATTAAAACCTGCGATCATTATCATCAGTTCCCGCTTTATTTAGGCGGAGAAATTCACGAACATTACGGCATACCGCACGGCTTTAGTTCACGGATTGCGCTTGAGCGCTATTTGCATGGACTGTTTGGCGAAGCAAAACCAAATTCAAACTAATGAAGCGACTGGCCTTGCCAGTCGCGAAGAAAGCGGATCTCAGGCTTTGGCATGGTGGTAGCTGCTGACTTTGAACAGGCGGCGGCAATAATCAAGGAAGTAGCCGTAAACCGCGCCCATCAGCATGGATATCACGATATTCGAACTGACTGCCGCTGTAATCTGGTGCCAGTCTGCGCCGACCGTCAACAAAATCGCGACATAAACCGGAGACTGGAAGGTGACGTAAGCCAGTACATCCGCCAGATTCTTCACCCAACTCGCCGGGCTTGCCTTACGCGCGACGCGCATAATCGCATCACGATACATTCCATAGGGCCACGCGATCAGAATATTGACCGGAATGGCGACCAGACGGGAAGACAGCGACTGTTCAAAGGTCATTCCAGAGAGGAATATCTCGATCAACATGTTCACGACAGAACAATAAACAACCATCGCGAACGTGTCTGCGACTGCATGACGCAAGCGTGACTGCGGTGAGAACATGTTAATGCTCCTTGTAAAAGGGTAAAAATCGCCATTGAACGTGTGGTTGTAGTGATTTAGCGTAGTGCTTTCGCTAATGCATAGCGTATATCTCTACATAATAACTAGCAACTAGTGTAAAATTTTTATTTATTGCCTTTTTGTCGATAAAATACTCTGCCGGTGTCTGTTTTTTGTTCGTTTCGGGATTTTCGTTGTCCGCCGTGACTAATGTTTTCCAAATCAATGGCTTAACTTTTATTGGTTTTTTCGGCGTTTTGCGCAAGCGAGGCGGGAGCGAAAGGGCATCGACGGCTGCTGTTGTGTACGCCAGGGAGGGGCCGCTTTTTTAATTTCGCAGGCGTGCGTTATTCAGGCTGAATATATAACGGCGAAGGCGAATAAATATAAGCGGCGGTGTGCAGGCCAGATATTGCTGTATATCCCACTCTCTGGAAATATAATCAATAATCGAATATACTTTCTGGCGTAATACTTGTTTTCCCCTGCGTTAAAAGGTTTTATTGTTATGACTTTGATGTTACAGAATTTAAATAATATCCGTACACTGCGCGCAATGGCCCGCGAATTCTCCATTGACGTTCTTGAAGAAATGCTCGAAAAATTCAGGGTTGTCACTAAAGAAAGACGCGAAGAAGAAGAAGAGCAACAGCGTCTGCGCGCTGAACAGCAAGAGAAAATTAATACCTTTCTGGAGATGATGAAAGCCGACGGCATCAGTCCAGAAGACTTATTAAATATGGGGGCGGCAACGCCGCGTTCAGGTAAAAAACGTCAGCCGCGCCCGGCGAAATATCGTTTTACCGATTTTGATGGTGAGACGAAAACATGGACTGGTCAGGGGCGTACGCCTAAGCCGATTGCCCAGGCGCTGGCGGCGGGGAAATCTCTGGATGATTTTCTGATCTAATTTCGCGGTATTTTGCCGGATGAGACGGTGCTTATCCGGCTGATATCAACCTGGTCAGTACAAACCACCCGGCCCGCCGGTGACTGCGGCGATTCTGGCGCTACCGCTTAATGTGTTCGCCGGTTCCAGGGCATCTTTTCGAGCAGTCGCGCCATGCCGCAGAAACCCGTGAATCCCGCCAGCATTAACCCGGCGCCAACAAAGCCGCTGATCAGGAAGAAACCGCTACTGACGGTGTAACCCAGCGCAACGCCCAGTAGAACCAGCCCTCCGGCGGCAATTTGCACCTGACGCATCAGCGGCAGCGGCTGAGACTTATCTTCCGCCACGGGCAGGCCCGCAGCTTTCCAGCCTTCGATTCCCCCCTCCAGCAGCCAGACTTCTGCGGGGGCGGCGACCGCCTGGAGCGTTGCGGCATTGCCGCTGGTACGCCTGCCTGACTGACAGTGAAAGATGATGCGTTCAGCCCGTAACGCCGCCGGAAAAGCGCCGTGCTCAAGCGTGGAGAGCGGCGCCAGCTGCGCGTCGGGAATATGTTCGCGCAGGTATTCATCGGCGTCACGGATATCAATCAGCGTTGCCCCTTGTGCTATCAGCGCCTGTGCTTCGCGCGGGGAAATCGTCCCGGTTGTCATGGTTTCTCCTGGTGGACAATACGGTGTATTTAGCAGCGTAAATCAGCTTCCTGGCAGCGTAAAGGGTGTAAATGAGGAATGTCTTGTTCGCCTTACAGTTTGCGCCAGCAATATGTCATGCCGTTTCCCTGTTAAGCCGCTTCCCTCTGCTACACTCTCTGGGTGTCTATTGTGTACAACCGAGGTAAATATGGGTCTCTTCAATTTTGTGAAAGATGCGGGCGAAAAGCTCTGGGATGCCGTAACCGGAAATCATGATAAAGATGATCTGGCGAAAAAGGTGCAGGAACACTTAAACAAAACCGGTATTCCTGATGCCGATAAAGTCAATGTGCAGGTGACGGACGGTAAAGCGACGGTAACGGGCGACGGTTTAAGTCAGGAAGCGAAAGAAAAAATCCTCATTGCGATCGGGAATATTTCCGGGATCGGCAGTGTGGAAGATCAGGTTAAAACGTCAGCGCCTGCGGCGGAGAGTCAATTTTATACGGTGAAATCAGGCGACACGTTGAGCGCTATTTCAAAACAGGTTTACGGTAATGCCAATCTGTACAACAAAATCTTTGAAGCGAATAAGCCGATGCTGAAAAGCCCGGATAAAATATATCCCGGGCAGGTTTTACGTATCCCGGAAGAGTAACCGGACTCAGCTCTGTTCCTGCTGAAGTTTACCGGCCATCGCCTGTTGAATAATCGGAATTGGCGTCAGTAAAT
This sequence comes from Citrobacter sp. CK191, assembly GCF_030333435.1. NCBI lineage: Bacteria > Pseudomonadati > Pseudomonadota > Gammaproteobacteria > Enterobacterales > Enterobacteriaceae > Citrobacter > Citrobacter sp. CK191. The sequence continues at coordinate 22,977 of NZ_JAOWFX010000023.1, forward strand.
GCTGGCGCATTAATTCGCTGGCGCGTGCGGCATCGCGCGCCAGAATAGCCTCCATAAGCGCCCGATGCTGAATATGTTTATCTTCGAGCATTTCAACGGACAGAACCGTTTTGCGCAGCCAGATAAAACGGTAGCGTGCCGCCAGATCGAAAAGTCGCTCGCGCATTTGCAGCAGATAATGTGAACCGCAACCGGCAACAATGGCCGTATGAAATGCCTGATGGCGCTGATCCCACTCATCCAGCATACGTTCGCTGGCATCGCTCGATTCCAGTTTGTTGAGCATATGCGCCCTGGCGAGAATATCGGCTTCCCACTCATCGCCGCCACGCTCAATAGCCAGTTGCACCAGCATGGCTTCCATATTGGCGCGGGCATCGAAAATATCGAGCAATTCCTGCTCCGACATTGACGCCACGCGATAGCCTTTCTGGTTCACCACCGTGACCAGCCGTTCCGCCACCAGTTGAGAAAGCGCTTCCCGCAACGGCCCCACGCCTAACTCATAGCGTGATGTTAACAGACTCATGCGCAGCTTCTCATCGGGCTGATAAACGCCGCGAATAATATCGTTTTTGAGCCATCGGTATCCATCTATGGCCGTCGGTTGGGCAGAGGCGGTCATGGTACAACTCCTGAATAGCATTGGGCTGATATCCCGGTGCGCGCCGGGACACAGGTCTAACGCGTATTTTGCAACGGCGTTTTTTGCCACAATACCAGTTTTTTCCAGCGGGACATAATCGGCACGGTGCAAATGATCCCCAGTCCTAACAGCCCGGTAGAAATCACCTCCAGCTGTTGCGCCGGTCGGAATAGCATCACCACCAGCACAAAGCAGATAAAAGCGATAACCAGCCAGGTCAGCCACGGATAGAGCCACATTTTCAGCTTAATTTCGCTCCCTTCCGCCAGCAGGATTTTCCGCATTCTGAGCTGGGAAACCGCAATCACCAGGTAGACGAGCAGGGCGATCGCGCCGGAGCTGTCGATCAGGAATTTAAACACTTTCGCCGGGGCGTAATAATTTACCACCACCGTGAGAAATGCCGCCCCTGTGGATAACAGCACCGCCACATACGGCGTCCTGCTGCGGTTGAGTTTGCCCATAACGGCGGGCGCATCGCCACGACGGCTGAGGGAGTAGAGCATTCTCGACGCCGTATACAGCGCGGAATTCAGGCAACTGGTGACTGACAATAAAATCACGCAGTCCATGATCGCTTTGGCATAAGGAATATTCAGCAATTCCAGTACCGAACGGTAGGAACCAACGTCTTTGAGTCCCGGCATGTTCCACGGGATGAGCGCGACCACCACGAAAATAGAGCACAGGTAGAAGATTGAAATACGCCAGATCACCGAGTTGGTGGCGCGCACGATATGCTTATCCGGCGTGTCGGACTCGGCGGCGGCAATCGTGACAATCTCTGCGCCCATAAACGAGAACATGGTGATCAGCATCGCGCTCAGTACCGCGCCGAAGCCATTGGGCATAAAGCCGCCGTGATCCCACAGGCGTGAAACGCCGCTCACGTCTGCGTAGGGATAAAAGCCGCTAATTGCCGCCGCGCCCAGCGCGATAAACGCCAGAATGGCAATCACTTTGCACAGCGCCAGCCAGAATTCGAACTCGCCGTAATTTTTGACGCTCAGCAAATTACTGCCGGTTAATGCGATGGTGATCGCCAGAGAGAACAGCCAGATGGGGACGCCCGGTATCCATGAATGCAGGATGATGGCGGCAATATTGGCCTCCAGCGGGATAACCAGCACCCAGAACCACCAGTACAGCCAGCCGATGGTGTAGCCCGCCCAGGGGCCGATGGCTTTATCCGCATAAGTTGAGAAAGAGCCGGTATCCGGCGTGGCGACGGCCATTTCGGCCAGCATTCGCATAATCATAACGACCAGCAACCCGGCAAACAGGTAAGCCAGCAGTACCGCAGGCCCGGCTTGCGCAATCGCGACGCTGGAACCGACAAACAGACTGGCGCCAATGACGCCGGCGATAGACAGCATGGTGACGTGGCGGGATTTCAGTCCGCCACCTAAAGCATGTGATTCTGACAATTGCCCCATCTTCTTACCCCGTTATTGTTATTGAAGCTGTTGGCTGCTCTTGATGCGTAGGCCCGGTAAGCGGAGCGCCGCCGGGCATCACAACATTGCCGGATGGCAGCGCAAGCGCCTTATCCGGCCTACAACGACCTAACCTTGCTTCGCCTCATCAAAACACTGGGCGATGATGTCCAGCCCTTGCTGAATTTGCGCTTCTTCGATAGTCAGCGGCACCAGAATGCGCAGCACGTTGTAGTACGGCCCGCAGGAGAGCAGGATCAGCCCTTTATCACGGGCGCGGGCGACGATGTCGGCGGTCAGCTTCGCGTCCGGTTTGCTGCGATCGCCATTTTCAAACAGCTCAATGGCGATCATCGCTCCCGGGCCGCGCACGTCGCCAATCTCGTGGTGCGTTTCAGCAATATTCAGCAGCCCTTTACGCAGGGTTTGCCCCAGGTCTTTGGCTTTTTGCAGCAGGTTTTCCTGCTCGAAAATGTTCAGTACCGCCAGCGCGGCGGCGCAGGCGAGAGGATTACCGGCGTAGGTGCCGCCCAGACCGCCCGGCGGGATGGCGTCCATCACATCGGCGCGACCGGTTACTCCCGCCAGCGGAAAGCCGCCGGCAATCGATTTGGCGAAGGTGGTGAGGTCCGGGGCGACGCCCGTCTGCTCCATCGCGAAAAGCGTACCGGTACGCCCCGCGCCGCTTTGCACTTCATCGGCAATGAGCATGATCCCGTGTTCGTCGCAGAGTGCGCGCAGACGCTGCATAAAAGCGGGCGAGGCCGCATAAAAACCGCCTTCTCCCTGTACCGGTTCAATGATGATGGCGGCAATATCTTCCGGCGCGGCATCGTTTTTAAAGATGCGCTGGATGCTGGCAATCGCGTCATCATCACTGATGCCGTGCAGGGCGCAAGGGTAGAGCGCGCGGTAAACGTGGCCTGGCATCAGCCCCATTCCGGCAGAGTAGGGATTGACTTTTCCGGTCAGTGACAGGGTGTAGTGGGTACGGCCATGATAAGCGCCGCTAAAAGCGATGGCGCCGCTACGCTTTGTCGCCGCTCGGGCGATTTTCACCGCGTTTTCCACCGCTTCGGAACCGGTAGTCACCAGCAGGGTTTTCTTCGCGAAATCGCCTGGCACCTTCTGGTTCATGAGTTCGCACAGCTCCAGATACGGCTCGTAGGCGAGCACCTGAAAACAGGTATGCGACAGCTTTTTCAGTTGTGCTTCGACCGCCGAGACGATCTCCGGGTGCAGGTGCCCGGTATTCAACACCGCAATACCGCCTGCAAAATCGAGATACTCGCGGCCTTCCACATCCCAGACCCGGCAGTTTTCCGCGCGATCGGCAAAAATAGGGTGGATCTGTCCTACGCCGCGAGGAACGGCGTTACTGCGGCGATGCATTAATTCTTTATTGCTGCTCATCAGGTGTTCTCCAGTATTGTTTTTTTAAAGACCGATACACATGTATTTGATTTCTAAATAGTCTTCGATGCCGTACTTAGAACCTTCGCGGCCAAGACCGGAGGCTTTAATCCCGCCGAATGGCGCGACTTCGTTGGAGATAATGCCGGTGTTGATGCCGACAATGCCGTACTCCAGCGCTTCGCCGACGCGAAACACGCGGCTTAAATCGCGGGCGTAGAAATAGGCCGCCAGACCGAACTCGGTATCGTTCGCCTGCGCGATCGCGTCCACTTCATCTTTAAAGCGGAATAGCGGGGCGAGGGGGCCGAACGTCTCTTCTTTAGCCACTTTCGCGTTATTGGGGACGTCCACCAGGATGGTGGGCTGGAAGAAGTTGCCGCCGAGCGCATGCGCCTTACCGCCGCAGAGCACTTTTGCGCCTTTCTCCAGCGCGTCGGCGATGTGCTCCTGCACTTTGGCTACCGCTTTTTCGTCAATCAGCGGCCCGGTGGTGACGTCTGCTTGCAGGCCGTCGCCGAGATGCAGCTTGCTCACCGCCTGCTGGAGTTTTTCCGCAAAGCGGTCATACACGCCGTCCTGCACATACAGGCGGTTAGCGCAGACGCAGGTCTGCCCGGCATTGCGAAACTTAGAGGCCAGCGCGCCTTCCACGGCGTTATCCAGATCGGCGTCATCAAAGACGATGAACGGCGCGTTGCCGCCCAGCTCCAGCGACACCTTTTTGATGTCTTTCGCACACTGTTCCATCAGCTGACGGCCAATTTCGGTTGAGCCGGTAAACGACAGTTTGCGCACCAGCGGGTTGCTGGTCAGTTCATTGCCGACCGCTCCCGCAGAACCGGTGACGACGTTAAAGACGCCTGCGGGAACCCCGGCGCGGTTCGCCAGTTCAGCCAGCGCCAGGGCGGAAAACGGCGTCTGGCTGGCGGGTTTCAGAACCATCGTACAACCGGCCGCCAGCGCCGGGCCGGCTTTGCGGGTAATCATCGCCGAGGGGAAATTCCACGGCGTGATGGCGGCGGTGACGCCAATCGGCTGCTTGATAACGATCAGGCGCTTATCGGCCTGGTGGCCTGGAATCGTGTCGCCATAGATACGCTTACCTTCTTCGGCAAACCATTCAATAAAGGAGGCGGCATAGCTGATTTCTCCTTTTGCTTCCGCCAGCGGCTTCCCCTGTTCCAGCGTCATCAGGCGGGCGAGATCGTCCTGGTGCTCCATCATCAAATTGAACCAGCGACGCAGAATATTCGCCCGCGCTTTGGCGGTGAGTGCGCGCCAGGCGGGCAGCGCGCGGTTAGCGGCGTCAATGGCTTCGCGGGTCTCTTCTGCCCCCATTTTCGGTACGCTGCCTAACGGCTGGCCGTTCGCTGGGTTGGTTACGGCGATTGTGTCGCCGCTTCTGGCGTCGCGCCATTGTCCCTCGATAAACGCCTGCTGGCGGAACAAGGTGGGATCGTTAAGTTGCATGATTGCTTCCTGTCTTAAAAGGGTTAACGGGTGAATGCGGCGTTTAATGAGTCCACGCGACGCGCCGCACGTAGCGTGCGTCCGGGATGGCTCTGGCTTGCCAGCAGCGTCTGCACTTTGCTGACGATATGCGCCCCGATGGGAATGGCTGATGTGGCCGCCGGAGAGGGCGCATTGCAGGTGTGAATGGATCGTGGCGTGGTAACAAACAGGAAATCGTCGATCAGCTTGCCATCCGGCGACACCGCCTGTGCCCGCACGCCCGCAGGCCACGGCTGCAAATCTTTTAAGGTCAGGCTGGGGCAATATTTTTGCACCAGCCGCAGATAGCCGCTTTTGCACAGTGAGTTCTTCATCTCGCCAAGCCCTGAGCGCAGATTGTTTTGCAGCACGCGGCGGATGCCGGACGAACCGAAAATTTCCAGCGTATCGGATAATGAAAAATCGCCTTTCCGATAGCCTTCTCGTTTAAAAGCCAGCACGGCGTTAGGCCCGACGGTAACGCTGCCGTCGATCATCCGGGTGAGGTGGACGCCCAAAAACGGCATCGCCGGATCGGGAATGGGATAGATCAAATGGTTAACGATTTGATTATGCTGCGACGCCAGACGGAAGTATTCGCCACGGAACGGGCAGATGATAAAACCGGGATCGACCCCCAGCATTTTAACCAGCCGGTCGGCCATCAGCCCGGAACAGCTAATCAGGGTTGAGGCTTCGTATATCTGCCCGCCCCGGGTTGTGATCACCACGCCCGCCGCATGTTCCTTCAGCGCGCTGACCTCCGCGTTGTAGACAATCTCACCGCCTTTGGCCTGGAAGATTTTCGCCATCGCCGCCGTCACGTCCCGGTAGCTGACAATTCCGCTGGAGGGGACAAAAATCCCGCCCAGACCGGTGATGTTCGGCTCCCGCTCCCGCAGTTCCGCCGCGCTTAACCACTCGCGTTCCAGGCCGTTTGCCGCCGTGCGATCCCACAGCGCCCGCATCCGCGTCATTTCCAGTTCGGATGTCGCCACCAGCATTTTTCCGCAGGTGTCGTAGCGAATGCCGTTTTGATCGCAAAAGGCTTTGGTGGCGCGATTTCCGGCGAGGCAAAACTGCGCTTTGAGGCTACCGGGAGTGTAGTAGACCCCGGCATGGATCACGCCGCTGTTGTGACCCGTCTGATGACAGGCCGGTTCGGACTCTTTTTCCAGCAGGGCGATGCTGGCGTCTGGATACACATCAATAAGCTGCATGGCGGTCGACATGCCGATAATGCCGCCGCCAATAATCACAAAATCATACATCCGCTTAATTCCTTCGTCTGACCGCGCTTATTGATGAGTCTGGTAGCAACGGGTGGAATAAGCGAAATAACCGCGCTGGCGCATCAGTTCACGGCGCAGATCCGGGTGTGGCGTAAAACGATCGCGCCCGTGCAGCCAGAACAGGTTGTTAATCAACAGGAATTTACCGACCGGCACCGGAACAGAGAGGATGTTTTTGCTGGTTTCCAGCGCATCGGAGAGATCGCTGAGCCAGACGCCCTCTTCAAAATCTTTTGGCTGGACGAACTGGTCGATATAGCGCATGACCGGGCGCCCCTGCTGGTCAACGTCAAATACCGGATGATAAACATCGTGGCTGACGTTTTTGCTCGGCGGCGCGGCAAAACGCATGGAGCGAAGCGCCAGCGGGTGGCTGAAAAAGCGCTCCAGATGCTCCCAGTCATCAAGGTGTAGCAACAGTGAATTTCCGCCCGCCATATTTTGTTCGTCGATTTTCATCATCAGCACGTAGTCGGTAACTTCCTCAACGTAGGTGCCGTCGTTATGCAGCTCCATCACGCGGTGCGGTTGTCGCAGGTAGCTGTCTGAATTATCGACGTTCTTCACCACAAAGCGCGCGTAGTACTGGCCGCTCATCGCATCGTAATTAGAGCGCCCGATAAGGTGCGCCACCGCCGTCGCCAGCTTGACCATCTCGTCAGCCTGTTCTACGTTGTCGATCCCTTCGGCGTTGATCAGCAGTGCGCCTTCGGCGCGGTTCAGCAGCGTTTTAATAAGCAGCGGCTGTAGCTGGTTGCCACATAAGGCGTCGAGGATCTGACCGACCTTAAAACGTAAAAAGGATTTGTATTCCAGCGCCTGTACCGGCCACTGTTCCACCTGCTGCAAAAATTGCGCCGTCGTTTTTGCGCTAAAGGTCAGTTCCAGCAGACGCGGCGACTGTACGGAAGGGGCGAAGGTAAATCCGGCGTCGCTGCGGGTGACACTATCAGCATTTGTTTTTACGGCGGTCAGTGCATTCATCAGAATCGATCCTCTCAGTAAATGGTCAGGGAGACATGGCGATGCTCATTTCGTAGCCATAAACTAAAAATATCTACATTTTTTATAAACGCATACAAAACTGACGATTTGTTTAATTTTTGTGATCAAAAACAACAAATATTTAACATTATAAATATCAGGGATTAAGAAATGAGACAGGATTTACATCCGCAACCTAAACTGATTCTGTTTGTGAAATAGCAGATGAGCGGGAGACAGGGATTAAGCCATTGATAAAAAATCTATTCCGACGCCTTAAATGGATGAGTACCGGACTGGCATCGCTCATCAGGCATGTGGCGTTGACGCTGCTTGTGGTCCTGATCGTTTTTCTTGGCGTGCGGGTTTACCAGACAGAAAGCGGGCCCGATCTTCATCTCTGGCATACCTGGACCGGTAGCGAAATGTCTGCCAAAGCGCTGGATAAGGCCACTTTTTCGCAGTACCTGGCGCGGGAAGAGGCGCTGTTTAGCCATCTGAAAACCGGGGTGACGGATAAGCTGAAGCCGGATGAGCAGACGCCCATCAACCGTTTTTACCATAACAGCCGGGTCTGGCCGCCGCAGTTTTCGCCTAACGGCAACCGCTCGTACGTCCTCATGCCGCAGGGTAAACCGCGTGGCGTCGCCGTGTTACTGCATGGCTTAACGGATTCGCCCTACAGCATGAAATACGTTGCTAAGGATTATCAGCAGCGTGGCTTTATCGCCGTTGTGCCGCGTCTGCCTGGGCACGGCACTGCGCCCGGCGCGTTAACGGCGGTGGAGTGGGAACAGTGGCTTGCCGCCTCGCGGCTGGCGGTTCGGGAAGCGACGCGGCTTGCGGGGCGAGATGTGCCGTTGCATCTGGTGGGCTACTCAAACGGTGGGGCGCTGGCGCTCAAGTACACGCTGGACGCGCTGGAAGACAACACGTTGCGGCGTCCTCAGCAGCTTATCCTGCTGTCGCCGATGATCGGCGTGACGGCATTCGCCCGTTTTGCCGGACTGGCGGGTTTACCTGCGCTCTTTCCAGCGTTTGCCAAAGCGGCGTGGTTGAACGTCACGCCAGAATATAATCCGTTCAAATATAACTCGTTTCCGGTTAACGCCGCGCGTCAGTCTTATCTGCTGACAAAAGCATTACAACAGCAGATTTCGCGGGATGCGCGAAGCTCCCGCCTTAACGAACTGCCGCCGGTGTTGACCTTCCAGTCAATTATGGATTCCACGGTGAGCACCCGTGCGGTGGTGGCGTCGTTCTATCGCTGGCTGGGCAATAACGGCAGTGAGCTGGTGTTGTTCGATATCAATCAGGCCGCCAGTCTGCGTCCGCTGTTGCGCACCTCATCGTATACCGCCATTACTCAGTTGTTACCGCCTGCGCCGCGCAACTATCGCACGACAATTATCACGAATGCGACGCCGGAAACGCTGAATGTCGTGGCGCGCGATACCCCGGCCGGGGAGCATGTGGAGCAGGTTCAGCCGTTACCGTTGGCCTGGCCGCAGGAGATGTATTCGCTGTCGCATGTGGCGGTGCCGTTTCCGCTCAGCGATTCGCTGTATGGTCTGCAACCGGACGAACTGAACCGCTATGGAATCAGTATCGGGACTATCGCGCTGCGCGGGGAAACGTCCACGCTGGCGGTGGGGCTGGATACGCTGATGCGCGTGACGTCGAATCCTTTCTTCCCGTATATGCTACAGCGGATTGAGGCGCGACAGTGATGATTGCCGGATGGCGCAACACCATCCGGCAATCCGTTAGCCGATATCCACCTGCGGCTTGCTGTTGCGCTTGCGAATAAGGCGCAGCAGCGGCGGGATGACAATCACCGCTATCGCCATCGTCAGCAGCGCTTTCGTCACACCGCTCTCCCATAAAATCGCCATATTGCCGTTGCTGATAGAGAGCGCGCGGCGCAGGTTCTGCTCCAGCATTTCGCCCAGCACAAAGCCGAGGATCAGCGGCGACATGGGGAAGTGCATTTTGCGCAGAATGTAGCCCAGTATGCCGAGCGCCACCATCAGCACCAGATCGAACGTAGTGCTGTGTACCGCGTACACGCCGACCGCAGACACGGCGGCAATCGCCGGGACAAGGAACCACAGCGGGATGGTCAGCATGCGGGTGAACATGCCAATCAGCGGGATGTTCATGACCAGCAGCATCACGTTGGCGATCAGCAGCGCGGCGATCAGACCCCAGACGATATCCGGCTGTTCGGTGAACATCGCAGGCCCTGGCGTGATGTTATACAGCGTCAGCGCTCCCATCATTACCGCCGTGGTGCCGGAACCCGGTACGCCGAGGGTCAGCATGGGGATGAATGAACCGCAGGCCGACGCGTTGTTCGCGGCTTCCGGTGCCGCCACGCCACGGATATCGCCTTTACCGAAGTTGTCGCTGTTGCCGCTGATCTTCTTCTCGGTCATGTAGGTGATGGCGCTGGCGATGGTGGCGCCTGCGCCCGGCAGCACGCCGACGAAGAAGCCAATCACCGATGAGCGTAACGTTGCGCCCACGCACTGCGCCCCTTCTTTGGCGTTAAACAACATGCGCCCGGTTTTGCGTACCAGTTTCTGGCCGCTGCTGGTATGTTCCAGCATTAATAGAATTTCTGAGACAGAGAACAAACCGATCACCACCACGATGAACTGCACACCGTCGGAGAGATGTACGCTGTCAAAAGTAAAGCGATAAACCCCGGTGTTGGCGTCTACGCCGACGGTTGCCAGACCCAGACCGATCAGCGCTGCCAGAAATGATTTCAGTGGATTTTGCGCCATCATGCTGCCGAGGCAGGCGATGGCAAAGACCATCAGCGCAAAGTATTCCGCCGGGCCAAACGCCAGCGACCATTGCGCCAGCAACGGCGCGAACAGGATGATCCCGCCGATGGCGATAAGCGATCCAAAAAACGAACTGACCGCCGAGATGGAAAGCGCGACGCCGCCGCGCCCCTGTTGCGCCATCGGATAACCGTCGAGCGCGGTCATGATCGCCGCCGCATCGCCGGGCACGTTGAGCAGAATCGACGAAATACGCCCGCCGTATTCACAGCCGATATAAACCGTAGCCAGCAGGATCAGCGCGGACTCCGCAGGCAGATGCAGGGCGAAAGCCAGCGGCAGTAAAATCGCCACGCCGTTAATCGGGCCAAGACCCGGCAGCAGGCCGACAATGGTGCCGACGAAGCAGCCGATCAGCGCGATCACCAAGTTTTCCGGCGTCATTGCCACCGCAAAACCCTGAGAAAGATATATCCAGGTATCCATCGTTTCTCCGTTAACTCAGCCAGGCGCCGAGAGGTAAGGTGACGTCAAGCAGACGGTCGAAGGCATACCACAGCAGGATGCCGAGAACCGCGCCGGAAATACCCGCAGCCGGGATTGTTGCGCCGAACAGAATGCCGATGACCAGGGTGAGAATGGCGGTGGCAATCGGGAAGCCCAGCCACTCAAATCCCCAGGCGTACATCAGCAGGACAATCACCATCGTGAGCAGCTTTTGCAGCACATGGTGGTGAGGCCAGCTAACGGTATCGGGATGACGCAATAACAGCGCCAGCGCGCAGAGCGCCATCAGACCGATAATGCCCAGCGGAAACGGGCGAGGGCCGACCGGTTCGTAGCTGTATTCACTCTGAATCTGCCAGGCGATGAACAGCCCGGCAACGCAGAGCAACAGCCAGATACCTGCAAAAATACGATCGCTCATGATTGCCTCCAGGTTTATTTTGCGAGGCCGAAGGCTTTCGCCTGCTCGCGGTAATCGGCGACCTGCTTTTTGACGTAGTCGTCAAGCTGCTTGCCGGTCATGTCGAATGCAAACAGGCCGCGCAACTCACGCTGCTTTTTAAACTCGTCGGTCTGCTGGAGCTTTTGGAAGGTCTCTACCCACCACTGGTAGTCGGCATCGCTGACTTTTGGCCCCACGTAGAAGCCGCGAATGATCGGCCAGACCAGGTCGTATCCTTGCTCTTTGGCGGTCGGGACGTTGGCTAACTGACCCGGCAGGCGTTCTTCAGAAAATACCGCCAGCACGCGAATTTTATCGCCGCTCAGGTAAGGCACCATTTCACTGAGATCGCCGGAAACCACCTGCACATGGTTGCCCATCAGCGCAGTGACCGGTTCGCCGCCGCCTTCAAACGCCACGTAGCGCATCTTGTGCGGATCGACATTGGCCTTTTGCGCCAGCAGCGCCGACTTCATCCAGTCCTGGCTGCCAATCGATGCGCCAGCGCCAATCACCACGCTGTCAGGATTTTTCTCCATCGCGGCGAGCAGATCTTTTAGCGACTTCCACGGGGAGTCGGCGCGCACGGCGATCATGCCGTAATCAGTACCGGCGCTCGCCAGCCAGCGCACGTCATCCACGCCGTAACGACCAAATTTCCCCTGCGACAGATTAAGCAGCGAGCCGCCGGAGAAGGCGACGACCGTCCCCGGTTCGCCAGGACGCTGGGCGACGATAGCGTTATAGGCGACCGCGCCGACGCCGCCCGGCATGTAGGTGACGCGCATCGGTTTTTCGATAGCGCCGGTTTCCATCATGCTCACCTGAATTAGCTTACAGGTGAGGTCAAACCCGCCGCCGGGTTTGGCCGGGGCGATACACTCAGTACGCGACGGCGCGTCCTGCGCCAGCACAGCGGTGCTCATCAGTAAAACGCTGGCAGTAAGGGCACGAAGTAATTGTTTTTTCATTGTTTATCCTCACGCGGACGTCCGAGTTTTCAGATACGGAAGAAGATTTTTGTGATTATGTGAGCCGACATGTAGCAGTTCGGTTGCGTGATTGTTAAAACAATAACCTTTCAATTCCCTTTCAATGCGGCAGAAACTTTACAGGATGTGATATGCGTCTCTTATTAGCGGAAGATAACCGTGAACTGGCTCACTGGCTGGAAAAAGCGCTGGTGCAGAACGGTTTTGCCGTGGACTGCGTATTTGATGGCCAGGCGGCCGATCATCTTCTGCACACTGAAACCTATGCGCTGGCGGTGCTCGACATCAACATGCCGGGGCTGGACGGACTGGAAGTGGTGCAGCGCCTGCGCAAGCGTGGACAAACGCTGCCAGTGCTGCTGCTGACGGCGCGCAGCGCGGTGGCGGATCGGGTGAAAGGGCTGAACGTCGGAGCGGATGACTATCTGCCAAAACCGTTTGAGATTGAAGAACTTGATGCGCGGCTGCGGGCATTACTGCGGCGCAGCGCAGGTCAGGTGCAGGAGTTACAGCAGCTTGGCGATCTGGCGTTTCACGATGAAGGTTACTTTTTGCTTCAGGCGCAGCCGCTGGCGCTGACCCCGCGTGAGCAGGCGTTGCTGACGGTATTGATGTACCGCAGAACGCGACCGGTGTCGCGCCAGCAGCTGTTTGAACAGGTCTTCAGCCTGAGCGATGAGGTCAGCCCGGAGAGCATCGAACTCTATATCCATCGTCTGCGGAAAAAATTGCAGGGCAGTAACGTGCGGATCACCACCCTGCGTGGGCTGGGTTACGTGCTGGAGTGCGGCGATGAGGTGGGCTAAACCCCAGTCGCTGTACCTGCAACTGTTGCTGTTCCTCGGATTGCCGCTGGTGTTGCTGTGGGGATTGTCGGCATTTAACAGCTACGTTAGCGCGCTACAGGCCGCGACGCAGGCCTACGACAGGACGCTGCTCTCTTCTGCGAGAACGGTGGCGGAACGGCTGGTAGTGCGCCACGACAAACTGGAGGTGAATGTCCCCTGGGTGGTGCTCGACAGCTTTGAACTCAACATGAACGACCGTCTCTATTACAAAGTCGTGGACCCGGGCGGCAAGGTGATCTCCGGTTATGACGATCTGCCCGCGATGCCGCCTTCCACCTCGCGAACCCGGCTCTACCCGGCGCTGGCGTGGTTTTATCACACCCAGTATCGCGGACAGGCGATCCGCGTGGCGCGTCTGCTCCAGCCGGTAAATGAAGGGGCGATATTCGGGATGGCGGAGATCTACGTTGCCGAGACGCTACAGTCCCGGCGCTATCTGGCCGGGCAACTGCTGTTCTCCTCATGGGTGTCGCAAGGGCTGCTGGTGCTGCTGACATTGATTCTCGTTGGTTGGCTGCTGCGACGCATTCTGAAGCCGATGCGCCAGCTCTCCTCGCTGATGGTGCGTCGTGAACCGGGCCTGCTGACGCCCTTGCCGGAACTGTTGCCCTGGTCAGAGACCCGGCTGCTGATCGTCGCCTTTAACCGCTACATTGATCGCCTGCGCGCGCTGATCTCCCGTCAGGAACGCTTTAGCGCCGATGCGTCCCATCAGTTAAAAACGCCGCTGGCCGTGTTGAAAACGCAGGCGGCGGTGGCGTTAGCCAGTCAACAGCCGCAGCAGTGGCACGAAAGTTTGCGGGCGATGAGCGCGACGCTGGATAGCACGATTTTGCTGACGGAGCGGCTGTTGCAACTGTCGGCGGTGAAACGTAAAGAGCAGGGGGAGCGACAGTTCTTGCCGGTTAATCTGTATGAGGTGGTGCAGATGAGCTGTTTTAGCCGTCTGGCGCAGGCGCGCAGCAAGGCTATCGATCTGGGGTATGAAGGTGAGCAAGAGGCGGTGTGGATTGAAGGGGATGACGTTTTGCTCGGCGAGCTGTGCGCGAATTTGCTGGATAATGCGCTGAAATATACGCCGTCGCAGGGAACGGTAACGGCACGGCTATTGCGGGATGGCGAGGCTGTTGTGCTGGTGGTGGAAGACAATGGGCCAGGGATTGACGCTGAGCAGATCCCGCAGGCGCTGATGCCGTTTCATCGGCTTGCTAACGTGGGGAATGAGAGCGGGGCGGGGATCGGTCTGGCGCTGGTTAACGACATTGCCCGCCTGCACCGTACCCATCCACAGCTGTCGCGCAGTGAAACGCTGGGCGGTCTGCGTGTGCGGGTACGGTTTTTAACGACGGCGCAGTAAATAAAAAGGTCACCACCGCAGGCCGGATAAAGGGTGATTCGCGGGAATAAAAAAAGCCGCATTAGCGGCTTTTTTCTCATGTCAGGCAAAATTATTCGCTGACTTTTTTCTCAAGTTCTGCTGCGCCTTCTTTGGTTTTGTTCCAGCCTTTCTCAGCACCTTCTTTCGTGGCATTCCAGCCTTTTTCGGTGCCTTCTTTGGTCTTATTCCAGGCCTTCTGCGAGCCTTCACTCACTTTACTGCTCAGGTTGTCGCTTTTACCTTCAGCGGCATGTTCAGATTTCAGTTTCAGCTCTTCACCCTGATTCTGCGCCTGGTGCAGCTTCTCTTTGGCGGTATTTGCGCTTTCATGAGCGGCTGCAACGTCGTTATCGGTCGCGTGTGTGGTCGCAGCAAAAACAGGGGAAGCCAGCAGAAGTGCAGATAAGGCGATCATTGTTTTTTTCATAAGAACCTCGCTTAACGTTATCAGTTATATGCGTGGTTAAGCATGACACGGCAGAAAGGCGGTGGCTTTAGGAATAAACTGTAATTGAATCAATGAGGTCTGGATGTGGGAGAGACGGGGGCTCCGTAGGGGGTTGTGAATATTGTAGAAACTGCCGTGATAAGCGGTCATATGGGTTGACAATCAGACAACGTTGATCTGGCAATCGGGAAGGTTGCGTGATAGGCTTTAACCGGAAAATTTGTGATTTTTTCACAAAAAAAGGAGTTATAAATGCTTATTGAATTTTCAGTGCAGAATTTTAAAGTTTTTAGCCAAAAACAAACTTTATCGATGGCTGCTAAAAAATCTTATAAAGAGCATCCAGAGACGACGGCAACAGCTGAGCATTTTGATGATCTGCTGATTAATAAGGTCGCAGTAATTTATGGTGCTAACGGCGCAGGCAAAAGTAGTTTTGTTGAAGCTTTAGATTTTCTGCAATCCTATATCCTTAGAGGGTTTGCTGATAGTTCACAGAATGATTCAATAAGAACGCGGTTTATCGACAGAGAAATACCTAAATTTATTTTTGATGAGGAACAGTTAACCGCGCCTACTGATTTTGAGATCAGTTTTATCGGCACGACCGGTGAACGATATCAGTATACGTTATCTATCGGTACAGACGCGATAGAAGCTGAAGGTTTATGGGTTTACTCAAAAAAAGGGGTAAGACCAAAGACGATTATCTCCAGAGTATATAATGCTGAAACCAATGAGTTCGAATACTACTGCCCATCGTTGCAGATAGATAAAAAAACGTATGAAGTGGCGATAGAAAAAGCCAATAACAGCAAACGCTCGCCATTCGTATCCATTCTGCATGCTTATGATGTCTCACAACTGGATGAGTTTATTAACTGGTTCAGAGGCGATTTAATTGTATCCAGTAATCGCAATGATGATGTTTTCCGAATGGCATCCAGATACTCTTTTTTAGACGATCTGGCTGATGGCGATGAACAGAAAAAAAATAAAATACTTGAGTTTTTAAACAAGTTTGATCTTTCTATTTCTGATATTTCGGTAACGAAAAAGAATGTGACGTTACCTGATGAGATGCCAGAAGAAATGAAAAAAATGATATTGAGCGATGTCGGTTTTCAAATTGTTTTAGAACATACGACGTCCAGCGGTATCAAGAAAAACATCCCTTATGAAAGATTATCTTCGGGAACGAAGAAGTTATTCGATCTATCAGGCATTCTTTTACTGTGCTGTGAGGCCGGTGAAAAAAGCGTACTGGTTCTTGATGAGTTTGAATCATCGCTCCACCCTTATATCGTCAGAGCGATTTTTGAGTTAATGGTCAAACACTCTGAACGTCTTTTGCAGCTGATTCTCACAACGCATTCAAACGTTCTATTAGATACGGAAAAACTCGTCAGACGGGATCAAATATGGTTCCTGGAGAAAAATAGCGAGCTTGAAACCGTGCTTTATCCACTGAGCGATTTTGCCCCCAGGTTTGAGGACTCTATTATAAAAGGCTGGGATTTGGGTAAATTTGGTGGCGTTCCTTTTTTGGGGTGAATGATGGCCAGGAAAATGAAAGAGTTAATTTCTCCTTCTGCATTGAAAAAACGAGGCAGCGGTAAAGTTAAATCTGAGCGTAAGAAAACCCTGATCGTTTGCGAAGGTACGGAGACCGAACCAACCTATTTTAAGGATATGGTTAAAGACCTTAAAATAGCGAATACAGACGTTTATATTGAACCTGGGCGCCATTCAAACCCAAGTAGCGTTGTACGCACCGCCATTGATCTTTATGAGCAGGATCTTGAATTTGAGCTGATTTATTGCCTAATTGATACGGATGAGTTTGGGAAAGATATTGACCTGGCATCCAGTATGTTAAAAGAACATACTTTTTCACGGCGTAAAAAGTCCCTTGGTGGCGACCGGTATCCTCAGGCGAAGATCCTGCGTTCTGATCCCTGCATCGAGGTCTGGTTTTTACTCCATTATGAAGTGTTAAGACGGCCATTTGTTAAAGCAAATAAAAGCGCGGCACAGAACTGCAAGGAATACCTTAAAAATACGCATTTGAAAGATTATAGCGAAAAGTATAATGGACTCTATAGCCTAATAAAGCAAAATGGTCTTAAGGCGTGTGAGGAAAGCGCCAGGCTCAGAGCATGGCTTGAGAAGAACGATTGTATCAATCCGTTTACGCAGATTGATGAGTTATATCTGGATTTACATGAAAAAGTTTTCGCGCCAGCGAAAAGATAAATAAAGAGTAACACTGCACACGAAAAGCATTGCGTTTGTGCCCCTGTAAAGGGGCATTTTGAATTAACGCATGATCAAAAAATAACGCTATTTTAAGCAATATTATCTTCGTCCACGCCTTAACGATTATTTATGACTGTTTCCCTGCCTGTAAGCCAGAGCGACAACCAATGACTGCACCAGACAAAGCGTTGCGGACTGTGAGCGAAAAGCGTCTACCTGCGCTTCTTTGACTACAAAGCAGAGATCGCTGAAGGTCGCCAGTGGGCTTATCTGACTGTCGGTAATGACAATTTGCTTTGCGCCGACGCTGGCTGCGGTTTCGCTGACCATGACCGTCTCTTCTGCGTAAGGGGAAAAGCTGATGGAGATAACGATATCGCGACTCTTGATTCGGCTGATTTGCTCTCGCAGCATCCCCCCCATGCCATCAAGCAGTATTGGGCGGCATTCAAGGTGGCTGAGCGCGTAAGTCAGATAGGCGGCCACGCTAAAAGAGCGCCGCAGGCCAGCGATATAAATCGTATCGGCCTCCGCCAGTAATTGAACGGCGCGTTGCAGCATGTCGGGATCGGTACGCGACGCCAGCTGTTGCAGCGCCTGAGCATTCGAACGGGCAAATTCTTGCAGGATGTCTAACGGCGTTTCCGGTACGGATTCGCTCTCCATCTCTCTGAACAGCCGCGCGCGATCGCTGTAGCTGGCCGTTTCTTCCACCAGGTTCATACGAAACAGTTGTTTCATTTCGTTGAAACCGGTGAAGTCAAACGCGTTGGCGAAACGGATAAGCGTCGATGGCGGCACGTCCGCCCGCTCGGCGATGACGGCGACGGTATCGAACGCTACGCTGTTAGTGTTATCCAGCACATAGCGGGACACCTGCTGCAATCGTTTACTGAGACTATCGTAACGGTCGCGAATTTGCTGCTGTAGCTCGCTCAGACTGGATGCTGTCGTCATGTTATCCCCCATACTTAGTTTTCTGATTCTAAACGCAAAACCGTACATTTTAAATGTTAGCGATACATCCGGCCCGGCGATGCAGCCTGTTAACATAAAAATCCATTCCTGATCACAATAATCAATATTTATTTTATTTCAACTTAAAATAGAACGTTTGTTTCATATACAGTGTTCGGGTAACAGTCACGTATTAACAGCGAGAGGTTCAGGATGGAGACGGTAGCGAATTTTATTCACGGCGAATGTGTTACAGGCTCAGGCCAGCGCATTCAGGCGATCTTCAACCCCGCCACGGGCGAGCAAATTCGTCAGGTGGTGATGAGCACGGCGCAGGAAACGGAGCGAGCCATTGCCGCTGCGCAGCAGGCGTTTGCCGCCTGGTCAAGGCAGTCGCCGCTGAAACGCGCGCGAGTGCTGTTTCGTTTTAAAGCGCTGCTGGAGCAGAACATGGATTCGCTCGCCCGGCTGGTCAGTGAAGAACATGGCAAAGTGTATTCTGATGCGGTGGGCGAACTGACGCGCGGTCTGGAAGTGGTCGAGTTTGCCTGCGGCATTCCAC
Organism: Citrobacter sp. CK191; assembly: GCF_030333435.1. Classification (NCBI taxonomy): domain Bacteria; kingdom Pseudomonadati; phylum Pseudomonadota; class Gammaproteobacteria; order Enterobacterales; family Enterobacteriaceae; genus Citrobacter; species Citrobacter sp. CK191. The sequence goes on from NZ_JAOWFX010000023.1 coordinate 41,430, forward strand.
ACCTGCAAAAAGGCGAACATTCGGCGAATGTCGGCACCGGCGTTGACAGCCATTCACTGATGCAGCCTCTGGGCGTGTGCGCCGGGGTCACCCCGTTCAACTTCCCGGCGATGGTGCCGATGTGGATGTTCCCCATCGCACTGGCTACCGGCAATACCTTTGTGCTTAAGCCGTCGGAAAAAGATCCCTCGCTGCCGCTTGCGCTGGCAAAACTGCTGAAAGAGGCCGGTCTGCCGGATGGCGTTTTTAACGTCGTGCAGGGCGATAAAGAAGCGGTGGATGTTCTGCTGACCGATCCGCGCGTTCAGGCCGTCAGTTTTGTCGGCTCGACGCCGATTGCAGAATATATTTATCAGACGGCGTCGGCGCACGGCAAACGTTGTCAAGCGTTGGGCGGGGCGAAAAACCACTGCATTCTGATGCCGGACGCAGACATGAATATGGCGACCAATGCGATTATGGGGGCGGCGTATGGTGCGGCGGGCGAGCGCTGTATGGCGCTCTCCGTGGTGCTGGCGGTGGGGGATAACACGGCGGACGAACTTTGCGCGCGGCTGGAAACGCAGATCGCCGCGTTACGCGTTGGGCCGGGGCTTGATCAAACGCCGGAAAATGAGATGGGCCCGCTGATCTCCGCCGCACATCGCAGTAAAGTGCTGGGCTATATCGACAGCGGCGAGGCGCAGGGCGCGCGGCTGCGGGTGGATGGTCGCGGCTTTAGCGTGAAGCGCCACGAACAGGGCTTTTTCGTCGGGCCGACCTTGTTTGATAACGTCACGCCTGAGATGACGATTTACAAAGAAGAGATCTTTGGCCCGGTACTCTCCGTGGTGCGGGTGAAGGATTACGCCAGCGCGGTGGATCTGATTAATCGCCATGAATATGGCAACGGGACGGCGATCTTTACCCGCGACGGCGGCTGCGCGCGTCGTTTCTGTGAAGAGGTGCAGGCCGGGATGGTCGGCGTTAACGTGCCGATTCCGGTGCCGATGGCGTTCCACAGTTTCGGCGGCTGGAAACGGTCTATTTTTGGTCCGCTTAACGTTCATGGTAATGACGGCGTGCGTTTTTATACCCGCATGAAAACCGTTACCGCCCGCTGGCCGGAGATGCAGCAGGATAGCGGCGCCGCGTTCTCCATGCCAACGCTGGGCTGACGGAGGAACTTATGACAACCGTACGTATGACCATGGCGCAGGCGCTGGTCAAGTTTCTCAATCAACAGTACGTCGATGTAGACGGGCAGGAGATGCCGTTTATCGAAGGCGTGGCGACCATCTTCGGCCACGGCAACGTACTCGGCATCGGGCAGGCGCTGGAGCAGGATGCCGGGCATTTGCGGGTGCATCAGGGCTGTAATGAACAGGGAATGGCGCACATGGCGACAGGGTTCGCGAAACAGCACTGTCGCCAGCGCATTTACGCCGTCACCTCTTCGGTAGGGCCCGGCGCGGCTAATATGGTGACGGCGGCGGCCACGGCGACGGCGAACCGTATTCCTCTGCTGCTGTTGCCGGGCGATATCTACGCCAGCCGCCAGCCGGACCCGGTATTACAGCAAATCGAGCAGTACCACGATCTCAGTATCAGCACCAACGACTGCTTTCGCCCGGTTTCGCGCTACTGGGATCGTATCAACCGCCCGGAACAGTTGATGAGCGCGATGCTTAACGCTATGCGCACCCTGACCGATCCGGCTGATACCGGCGCGGTGACGATCTGTTTACCGCAGGATGTGCAGGGCGAAGCCTGGGATTACCCGCAGAGTTTCTTTGCCCGTCGCGTTCACCATATTGAAAGACGACCGCCGGACCCACACCGGCTGGCGCAGGCGCGGGCGCTGATTGCCCGTAAACAGCGCCCGCTGGTGGTTTGCGGCGGCGGGGTGCGTTATTCCGGCGCGCACGACGCGTTTCGTCAGTTTGTGGAAAACCTGCACCTGCCGTTTGCGGAAACGCAGGCCGGGAAAGGCGCGCTGGTCAGCGACCATCCGCTGAATCTGGGCGGTATTGGCGTTACCGGCGGGCTGGCGGCAAACCAGCTGGCGCCACAGGCCGATCTGGTTATCGGCGCCGGCACGCGTCTGACCGATTTCACCACCGGTTCGAAAGCGCTGTTTGCACACCCGGACGTAGAATTTCTCCTGCTGAATGTCGCCGAGTTCGACGCCCTCAAACTGGACGCCACGGCGCTGGTGGCTGATGCCCGCGCTGGTCTGACGGCGCTGACGGAAGGGCTTCAGGATTATCGCAGCGGCTGGGGAGACGAGGTGGCGCAGGCGAAATCGGCCTGGGACGAGGAGTGCCGCCGGCTGTGGTCTCGCCAGTGGCGCCCGGATGACGCGCCGGAAATTGCCGGGCACCTTGATGCGCAACTGGCGGAATACAGTGAAGCGCTGAACACGCGGCTGACTCAGACTCGCGTTCTGGGGATTCTCAACCAGCACATTGAGGATGACGCCATTGTGGTCGGCGCGGCGGGATCGCTGCCGGGCGATTTGCAGCGCCTCTGGCAGGTGAAAACGCCCGACAGCTACCACCTGGAGTACGGCTATTCCTGTATGGGGTATGAAATTGCGGCCGCGCTTGGGGCGAAACTCGCGAAGCCGCAGCAGCCGGTCTATGCGATGGTGGGCGACGGTTCGTACATGATGCTGCATTCCGAGCTGCAAACGGCGGTGCAGGAGGGGATAAAAATCACCATCCTGCTGTTTGATAACGGCGGGTTTGGCTGCATCAATAACCTGCAAATGGGGCATGGGATGGGCAGTTTTGGCACCGAGAATCGCGCCCGTCAACCACAATCCGGTCAGCTGGACGGCCCGCTGGTGGCGGTTGATTTCGCCCAAAATGCGCAAAGCTACGGCTGCCGGGCGTGGCGGGTACATGATGAGCAGAGCCTGCTGACGGCGCTGGAGGCGGCGCGCGCGCATCCGGGGCCGACGCTGCTGGATATTAAAGTGCTGCCAAAAACGATGACTCACGATTACGCTTCATGGTGGCGCACCGGCGATGCGCAGGTGGCCGATTCACCGTCGGTGCGAAAAGCCGCCGAGCAGACGTTCGATCAGGTGAAAAAGGCGCGTCAGTATTGAGTGAGTAATGCCGGATGGCGCTAACCCGTAGGCCGGATAAGGCGTTCGCGCCGCCATCCGGCAACCTGCGACAACGAAATTTTCATTTCATTTTTCCTGTTTTTTCATTCCTCGCCCTCTTTCTGAATGAAAGGGGGCCAGGCTCTGCATCTTCTCCATCGTTGTGTTGTGAGATTGATAACAAAATTTACCTCAATCATCACAAGAATGTTAACTTGCGCGCAAAAACATAATTTTCACTATTTATAAAAATGAAATAAATGTTTTATTTAAGGGGTCGTTAGTTCACCGCATTCACCAACACCGGGAGCCGTTATGTTTAACATTGCTTTACTGGGAGCTGGCCGAATTGGTCAGGTACATGCCGCTAACATCGCAACCCACAAAGAGACAACCCTGTGGTCTGTCGTTGATCCGAACGAGACCTTTGCCTCCCGCCTGGCTACACAATATCAGGCCCGTCAGCAAAGTCTTGATGAGGCGATGACCGATCCTGATGTTCATGCCGTGCTGATTGCCTCCGCCACGGATACCCACGCCGATTTGATTGAACTGGCCGCCCGCCACGGCAAAGCCATTTTCTGTGAAAAGCCCGTACATCTTGATCTTGCCCGCGTGCGCGACTGCCTGAAAGTGGTCAAAGAGTTCGACGTGCCGCTGTTTATCGGCTTTAACCGTCGTTTCGACCCACAGTTCCGCCGCGTTAAAACCGAGGCGCAGAGCGGGCGCATCGGCAAGCCGGAATCATTGCTGATTATCTCCCGCGATCCTTCTCCGCCGCCTGCGGAATATGTGCGCGTCTCCGGCGGGATGTTCCGCGATATGACCATCCACGATTTCGATATGGCGCGTTTCATCATGGGGGAAGAGCCTGTTTCGGTCTACGCCCAGGGAAGCAATCTGGTCGATCCGGCAATTGGCGCGGCAGGCGATATCGACACCGCGTTTATCGTGCTCAAGTATGCCTCCGGCGCGCTGGCGACCATCGTTAACAGCCGTCGCTCGTCTTATGGCTATGACCAGCGTCTGGAGCTGCACGGTTCCGAAGGTCTGCTTACGGCGGGCAATATCCTCGAAAACCAGGTGCAGCACTTTGGCCAGAACGGCTGCACCAGCGCGCTGCCTGAGCATTTCTTCCTGCAACGTTATCAGGCTGCCTATGCCGCCGAGTGGGAGCACTTTGTCGCCATCTTACGCGGTGAGGCAGTGCCGGAGTGCAGCGGTGATGACGGTGAGCGTGCGCTGTATCTGGCTGATAAAGCGCTGGAGTCATTGCACAGCCAGCGTGAAGTTCTCCTCTGATTTTCCATAACAACACACCCTACACAGAGAGACATAACAATGAAAAAGCTGATTTTAGCCGCCTTCATCGCCATGACAGCCGGGGCGGCAATGGCCGAGAACGAACAAATTGTTTTCAGCACGCCGAATCTGGCAATGCCGTTTGAAGTTCACATGCAGCGCACGGCGGTGAAAGCCGCGAAAGAGATGGGCGTCAGCCTACAGGTTCTGGACGGGCAGGGAAGTTCGCCGAAGCAGGTTGCCGATCTGGAAAACGCTATCACCCGTGGCGCCCAGGGATTCATCGTCTCCCCGAATGATGTCAACGCAGTTTCCAGCGCGGTGGATGAGATTCAGGACGCTAAGCTGCCGGTGGTGACGCTCGATCGCTCCGTCGATAGCCAGAAGCAGGTTCCGCATTTTGGCGCGAACAACTACAAGGGCGGCCAGGCCATTGGCGACTTTGTCAAAAGCAAATTTCCTGACGGCGCGGACATTGTGCTGCTGACCGGCCAGCCGGGTTCTTCTTCCAATATTGAACGCACCAAAGGCATTCGCGACAGCCTGAAGGCGGGGGGCGATACGTACCGCATTGTTGCTGACCAGACCGGTAACTGGATGCGTTCGGAAGGAATGCGCATTGTTGAAAGCGTGCTGCCGTCGTTGAAAAAACGTCCGCAGGTCATCCTCTCCGCCAACGATGATATGGCGCTGGGCGCGATTGAAGCGTTGCAGGGGCAGGGGGTGAAACCGGGCGAAATTCTGGTGACAGGATTTGACGCGGTGCCGGAAGCGCTGGCGCGGGTGCGCGACGGCTGGATGGCGGCGACGGCGGATCAGCGTCCGGGTTTCGCGGTACAGACGGCGATGAGCCAACTGGTTGCGAACGTGCGTGAGAAGAAAGCCATCACCGGTGCGGATTATCCGCCGACGTTAATCACCAAAGAGAACCTGCAACAGGCCGAGCGTATCGGCGAAGCCGGTAACTGATTTGCCCGGAGCCGCCGTCGCTGCGGCGGCTCGCATTAAAGGAGGAGCAGACCGATGTTGCAACCCTTACTGAACGTTACCGATCTGGCAAAGAGCTTTTCCGGCGTCTGGGCGTTGAGCAACGTACAACTGACCGTCGGGACGGGGGAGATTCACGCGCTGCTTGGCGAGAACGGCGCGGGGAAGTCCACGCTGCTGAAAGCGCTGGCAGGGGCGCAGCCGCAGACCCGTGGGGACATCTGGTTCAATGGCGAAACGCTGCCGGTGGAGGACTCGCCGGTTGAGCGGCAAAACAAAGGCATCATTACCATCTATCAGGAATTTAATCTGCTGCCCAACATGACCGTTGCGGAAAATATGTTTCTCGGGCGCGAGCCGCGTAAACGTAATGTGATTGTCGATGCGAAGGCCGTGAACCAGGAGGCGCAGGTGGTGCTGGACTATCTGCAACTGAATGTCGCGCCGACCACGCCGGTCGCCCGACTGAGCGTGGCGCAGCAGCAAATGGTGGAGATCGCCCGCGCGCTGACCCTGAACGCGAAGCTCATCATTATGGATGAACCTTCCGCCGCGCTGAGCGACAGCGAAGTGGAAAGCCTGCACCGCGTCGTGCGGGAACTTAAAGGTCGGGGCGTGAGCATTATTTATGTCACCCATCGCCTGCATGAAGTTTTCCAGCTCTGCGATCGTTTTACCGTGTTTCAGGATGGCCGTTTTACCGGCAGCGGCGCGGTCGCGGAAACCAACGTGGAACAGCTGATCCGCCTGATGGTGGGACGAGACGTGGCCTTTAATCGTCGCCCCCCCAGCGAAACCCATCATGAAGACAAACCGATTCGCCTTGCGGTGAAAGGGCTGTGTCGCGAAAAGCCGCCGCTGGACCCGCACGGCATTGCGCTGCACGACATCAGCTTTCACGTTCACGCCGGGGAGGTGCTGGGGATTGCGGGGCTGGTCGGCGCCGGGCGTACCGAAGTGGCGCGCTGTCTTTTTGGCGCTGACGGCTTTACTTCCGGGACGTTCGAGCTGGACGGCGCGGCGTATCACCCCCGTGACCCGATGTACGCGCTGGATCAGGGCGTGGCGCTGGTGCCGGAAGATCGCAAAAAAGAGGGGGCGGTGCTGGGACTGTCTATTCGCGACAACCTGTCGCTCTCCAGTCTCTCTTCGCTGCTGCGCTGGCGCTTTTTCGTCAACACCCGCAAAGAAGATGACCTGATCGAATCTTACCGCCAGGCGCTGCAAATCAAGATGGTCAACAGCGAACAGGAGGTGCGCAAGCTCTCCGGCGGCAATCAGCAGAAAGTGATCCTCGCGCGCTGCATGGCGCTCAATCCACGGGTGCTGATTGTTGATGAACCGACGCGCGGCATCGATGTGGGCACCAAATCCGAGGTGCACCAGGTGCTGTTTGATATGGCGAAACAGGGCGTGGCGGTGATTGTGATCTCTTCCGATCTGCCCGAAGTGATGGCGGTGTCCGACCGGATCATCACCTTAAGCGAAGGCCGGGTAACCGGTGAAATCCACGGCGATGACGCCACCGAAGAGCGGCTCATGATGATGATGGCCATCAACCATAACGCCCTGAACGCGGCATAACGGAGTTTCACATGACGCAGATAGTGACCAAAACGCAACCCCCTGCCAAACGTAACGGACGTATCGATCCGATCGCTTTTTTCGAGCGCTTTGGGGTACTGATTTTTATGTTCCTGCTGCTGATTTTTTTCCAGACGCAGAACAGTAACTTCCTGTCAGAACGCAATATTTTCAACATCCTGACCGAGGTGTCGATCTACGGGATCATGGCCGTGGGAATGACGTTCGTCATCCTGACTGCCGGAATCGATCTGTCTGTCGGCTCCATTCTGGCGGTATGCGCCATGACGGCAGCATACGTGATTAAAGGCGACAACTTCACCACGGTAGACCCGAGCGCCTGGGGCGGGATGAGCTGGCTGATTGGCCTCGGCATCTGCCTGGCGATGGGGACGGCGATTGGCTTCCTGCATGGCCTGGGTGTGACCCGCCTGCGCCTGCCGCCGTTCATTGTCACCCTCGGCGGGATGACCATCTGGCGCGGCCTGACGCTGGTGATTAACGACGGCGCGCCCATTGCCGGTTTTGACCAGGGCTACCGCTGGTGGGGGCGTGGCGAACTGCTCGGTATCTCCATCCCGATCTGGATTTTTGCGCTAGTGGCGATCGGCGGTTATCTGGCGTTGCACAAAACGCGCTGGGGCCGTTTCGTCTACGCCATTGGCGGCAACCCGGAGGCGGCGCGTCTTGCCGGGGTCAACGTCAAACGTGTGCTGGTCAGCGTGTATGTCGTGATTGGCTGTCTGGCCGGGCTGGCGGGGTTTGTGCTGAGCGCCCGTCTGGGCAGCGCGGAGGCGGTGGCCGGGATCTCCTTTGAGCTGCGCGTTATCGCCTCGGTGGTCATTGGCGGGACATCGCTGATGGGCGGCTATGGCCGCATCGGCGGCACCGTTATCGGCTCGATCATTATGGGCATTCTGATAAACGGTCTGGTGCTGATGAACGTCTCCGCCTACTACCAACAAATTATTACCGGGCTGATTATTGTGCTGGCGGTGGCGTTTGATACCTATGCCAAGAGCCGTCGTGGCGCGCTGTGAGGGATAAATAATGAAACAAGTGCGAATTGGATTGATTGGGACGGGATACATCGGCAAGGCGCACGCCATTGCCTATGCCCAGGCGCCGACGGTGTTCAACCTGCAAGGCCAGCTGGTGCGCGAAATGGTGGCGGAGGTGACGCCGGAGCTGGCGGCGGAACGGGCGCAGGCATTCGGGTTTCGCCGTTCGACCGGCGACTGGCGCGAACTGGTGGCAGACCCGAATATCGATGTGGTGGATATCTGTTCGCCCAACCATCTGCATAAAGAGATGGCGCTGGCGGCCATTCGCCACGGTAAGCACGTCTATTCGGAAAAGCCGCTGGCGCTGAACGCTCACGATGCCCGCGAAATGGTTGAGGCCGCAAAACAGGCCGGGGTGAAAACGCTGGTGGGTTTTAACTATATGAAGAACCCGACGGCGGCGCTGGCGAAAGAGATCATCGCGCGAGGGGAGATAGGCGATGTGATCCACTTCTACGGCACCCACAACGAGGACTATATGGCCGACCCGCTTTCCCCTATTCACTGGCACTGCTTTAAGGAGACGGCGGGGTTAGGGGCGCTGGGCGATCTGGCGGCGCATATCGTCAATATGGCGCACTACCTGGTCGGCGATATTCGCGAAGTCTGCGGCGACCTGAAAATTGTGGTGCCGGAGCGCCCGGCCAGCGCGGGATCGGCGCAGAAGGTGGCTGTGGAAAATGAAGATCAGGCGCACGCGATGGTGCGATTCGCCAGCGGCGCGCAGGGGGTGATCGAAACCTCCCGCGTGGCCTGCGGGCGCAAAATGGGGCTGTCATACGTGATTACCGGCACCAAAGGCGCCATCAGTTTTACCCAGGAGCGAATGGCCGAGCTGAAGCTCTATCTGCATGACGATCCGGTTAACCGCCAGGGATTTCGCACCCTGCTGGTGGGGCCCGCGCACCCGGACTATGCCGCGTTTTGCATGGGGGCGGGGCACGGCATCGGCTTTAACGATCAGAAAACGGTGGAAATCCGCGACCTGGTGAACGGCGTTGCCGCCGATGCGCCGATGTGGCCGGATTTTGAAGAGGGCTGGAAAGTGTCGCGCGTGCTGGACGCCATCGCGCTCTCGCATCAGGAAGGCCGCTGGCTGAATGTGAACGATATTGTCTGACGAGGTATCAACGTGGAAAAGCAGTTTGATGTGATATGCATGGGCCGCGTGGCGGTTGACCTCTACAGCCAGCAGATTGGCGCACGGCTGGAGGATGTCTCAAGTTTTGCCAAATACCTCGGCGGTTCCTCAGGGAATGTCGCCTACGGCGCCGCGCGTCAGGGGCTGCGTTCGTCGATGCTGGCAAGAGTGGGCGACGAACATATGGGGCGCTTTTTGCGCGAAGAGCTTAACCATGTTGGCTGCGATACCAGCCATCTGATAACGGATAAAGAACGCCTGACGGCGCTGGTGCTACTCGGCATTAAAGACCGGGACACCTTTCCACTGATTTTTTATCGCGATAACTGCGCGGATATGGCGATTACCGCCAGCGATGTTGACGAGCAGTACATCGCTTCATCCCGCTGCCTCGCCATCACCGGGACCCATCTTTCTCATCCGCAAACCCGCGACGCGGTGCTGACCGCGCTGACCTGTGCCCGCCGTCACGGCGTGCGCACGGTACTGGATATCGACTATCGTCCGGTGCTGTGGGGGCTGACCTCGCTGGGCGACGGCGAAACGCGCTTTATTGCCGCAGAGCAGGTCACTCGCCAGTTGCAGGCGGTGTTGCACCTGTTTGATGTGATCGTCGGCACCGAGGAGGAGTTTCATATTGCGGGCGGCGCTACCGATACCGTGCAGGCGCTGGCGCAGGTGCGTGAGGTAAGCGCGGCGACGCTGGTTTGTAAACGTGGCGCGCTGGGCTGCTCGGTGTATACCGACGCGATTCCGCCGTCGCTGGATGACGGGCTGACGGTGACCGGCGTGCGCGTCGAGGTGCTCAATGTGCTCGGCGCGGGCGATGCGTTTATGTCGGGGCTGCTGCGCGGTTATCTCAATGATGAAGGCTGGGAGCAGGCCTGCCGCTACGCCAACGCCTGCGGCGCGCTGGTGGTTTCGCGCCACGGTTGCGCGCCCGCGATGCCGAGTAAGGTGGAGCTGGATGACTACCTCTCCCGCGAGCATCAGGTGCCGCGCCCGGATCTTGATCCACGGCTTAATCATCTGCATCGCGTCACGACGCGTCGGCGTAACTGGCCGGAACTGTGCGTGATGGCGTTTGATCACCGCAGTCAGCTTGAAGAGATGGCGCTACAGTGCGGCGCCTCCCTGAAGCGCATTCCGGCGCTGAAAACGCTGATCTTACAGGCCAGCCGCGATGCGGCGAACAGCGCGGGGCTGGAAGGAAAAGCCGGCCTGCTGTGCGACGGAACGTTTGGCCAGGACGCGCTGAATGCGATAACCGGCGAAGGGTGGTGGATTGGCCGCCCGATTGAGCTTCCCGGCTCACGGCCGCTGGAGATGGAGCACGGCAACATTGGCACTCAGCTTATCAGTTGGCCGCAGGAGCATGTGGTGAAGTGCCTGGTCTTTTTCCACCCGGAAGATGCCCACGGCCTGCGCCTGGAGCAGGAGCAGAAAATCGCCGAGGTGTATCACGCCTGCTGTCAGTCGGGGCATGAGCTGCTGCTGGAAGTGATTTTACCTGTGGGTATGCCGCGCAGCGATGAGCTTTACCTGCGGGCTATCTCCCGCTTCTACAACCTGGGCATTTACCCCGACTGGTGGAAACTGCCGCCGCTCTCCTCTGACGGCTGGACGGCGCTGAGTGACATTATCGAACGCCGCGACCCGCACTGCCGTGGCGTGGTGATTCTTGGGCTGGATGCGCCAGCTGAACAGTTACGCGCAGGGTTCAGAGCCGCTGCCGGACATGAGCTGGTGAAGGGGTTTGCGGTGGGACGCACGCTGTTTGGCGAAGCTTCCCGCGCATGGCTGAAACATGACATTGACGATGCGCAACTGGTGACGCGCATTCGGGATAACTATCTGCAACTGATCGCCTGGTGGCGCGAGCGCGGGCAGGCATAACTTTAGGAGAACATTATGGCTGTGCAATTAGGCATTAATCCGCTGACATGGACCAATGATGATTTGCCCTCTCTTGGCGCGGAAACGCCGCTGGATACCTGTCTGAGCGAAGGTAAAGAGGCTGGTTTTGCGGGCTTTGAACTCGGTAATAAATTCCCACGCGAGGCGCGTCTGCTGGGGCCAATCCTGCAACGCCACGATCTGAAGCTGGTGTCCGGGTGGTATTCCGGTCGCCTGCTGGAGCGGAGCGTAGAGGAAGAGATTGCGGCGGCGCAGGCGCATTTGACGTTATTGCGCGAGCTGGGGGCGAAAGTGATGGTTTTCGCTGAGGTGAGCCATTGCATTCACGGCGAGCAGCAGACGCCGGTTCACCTGCGTCCGCGATTCCCGCAGGCGCGCTGGGCGGCGTATGGCGAGAAGCTCACCGCGTTCGCCCGCTATACACAGCAGCAGGGGGTGCAGATTGCTTATCATCACCATATGGGGACGGTGATTGAGTCCGCTGAGGATGTGGACAATCTGATGACCCATACCGGCGATGAGGTCGGAGTGCTGCTGGATACCGGTCATTTAACGTTTGCTGGCGCCGACCCGCTGGCGGTGGCGCAACGCTGGGCGAGCCGTATTAATCATGTGCACTGTAAAGACGTACGCGCCGACGTGCTGGCGGATGTGAAAAACCGTAAAACCAGCTTTCTGGATGCGGTGCTCAGCGGCGTCTTTACCGTACCGGGCGACGGCTGCGTGGATTACCCGCCGATTATGCGACTGCTGAAAGCGCACGATTATCACGGCTGGCTGGTGGTGGAGGCGGAGCAGGACCCGGCGATTGCCCATCCGCTGACTTACGCGCGGCTGGGATATAACAACCTGAGCCGCCTGGCGCGGGATGCCGGTCTTATCTGAGGAGGCGCTATGTCACGTTTACTGTCACGCTGGCAACAGCCTGACGCGCAGGGACGTACCCAGTCCGTCACCCCGGAGCGGGCAGGCTGGGGCTACGTCGGTTTTGACGCGTTTGAGCTTGAAGAAGGGCAGCAGTTGCATCTTCCCGCCGTTGCTGAAGAGCGCTGTCTGGTGCTGGTGGCGGGGAGGGCGTCTGTCACCACGCCAACCGCGCAGTTTTCAGAGATTGGCGAGCGGATGAGCCCGTTCGAGCGTATTAAGCCGTGGGCGGTATACGTTACGCCCGGAGAAACGGTACAGGTACAGGCGTTAACAAAGCTGGAGCTGGCGGTATGCGCCGCGCCGGGCAAGGGGACGTATCCCACCCGCCTGATTGCGCCGCAGGATATCGACGGCGAGGCAAGGGGCAAGGGGCATAACCAGCGCTATGTACACAACATTCTGCCGGAAGATAAACCTGCCGATAGTCTGCTGGTGGTGGAAGTGTGGACTCACGAAGGCTGTACCAGTTCGTACCCGAGCCACAAGCACGACACTGACAATCCGCCTTACGAGACCCTTCTTGAGGAGACGTATTACCATCGCCTCAACCCGGAACAGGGATTTTGTATGCAGCGGGTATACACCGACGATCGCTCGCTCGATGAGTGTATGGCGGTCTACAACCGTGACGTCGTGATGGTGCCGAAAGGCTATCATCCGGTGGCGACAATGGCCGGGTATGACAGTTATTACCTGAATGTGATGGCAGGCCCGGTGCGCAAATGGATTTTCACCTGGGAAGACGATCACGCGTGGATTAACCGCGATTACCCTGCGCGTTGAGAACGCGGTAAATAAAAAAGCCCCTGGCGTATGCTGAGGGCTTTTTACTTTTCGCTGCTATCGTGAGGCGCCAAAAACCTGTACGGCCTGTTGCAGCCGTGACGCGCGTCCCGTTAAATCCCCCGCGGCATCCGTCACCTGCTCCACCATTTCCGCATTGTTGTCCGTCATGGAACCAATTCGTGAAATTGAATTGTTGATCTGTTCGAGCGCTAAAGTTTGTTCCCGCGTCGCCAGGCTTATCTCTTTGATCATGGTAGACATCTGCAACACGTCATCGATCATTCCGGTAAGGTGTGTTTCCGTCTGCTCGACCATTTGCACTCCCGTATTGACGTTAGTGACGTTTTTCTCGATAAGCTGTTTGATCTCTTTTGCCGCAGACGCAGAATGCTGGGCGAGGTTACGCACCTCTGCAGCAACGACCGCAAATCCGCGCCCGGATTCACCGGCGCGGGCCGCTTCGACCGCTGCATTCAGCGCCAGGATGTTGGTCTGAAAAGCAATACTGTCAATGACGCCGATAATGTCCACGATTTGACTGTTATCGCGCGAGATAGCCTGCATCATGGTGATGGTTTGCTTCATGATATGGCCGCCTTCAGTCGCATTGGCGCTGGTACTGTCGGCCATCGTCATTGTCTGGGCCGCGGTATCTGCGGTTTGTTGCACAGCGCTACCGATCTCTTCAATGGCAGCGGCGGTTTGTTGCAGGTCGGCAGATGTCTCTTCTGAGCGGCTCTGTAATGCCGTGCCTTCCTGAGACACGCGCTGACTGATAGCCTGAATACCGGATATTTGCGTGCTGACATCATCAACCAGGGAGCGTAGATTAAGCCCCGATTGATTCACCAGTCGCATGAGCATCCCTATTTCGTCTACGCGCTGCAAATGGCAATTATCGGGTTTACGGCCCGAAACCACTTTTTTCATCTGCACCAGCAGCGTATTAACCGGCTGACAAATTTGAACCTTAAGGTAAATAGCCAGGAGCAAAAATAATACGATGATGCTGCCCCCCTGAATAGCAGGAGGAACAGGTAAGAAAATAAATAACAGGGCTGCCAGACTGGTGATGGCTAAAGCATAATTGACGCGTTGGCTAACAGACAGCCATTTAAACATCGAAAGCCAGGACAGCGCTCCGCGACGGATAATTATGCCTTTAAAAAGTCGAAACCCTTTAATTCCATTATTATTTATTTTCTGATAAAGCTGTTCGCTGTGCGAAACCTCATCCCGGGAAGGCACGGTGCGTACTGAAATATACCCCGTTAATTTTTCATTTTGCCAGACAGGGGTAACATTTGCGCGTACCCAGTAATGATCGCCGTTTTGTCGCCGGTTTTTGACCAGCCCGGTCCAGCTATCGCCTTGTAGTATCGTGTGCCACATGTCAGCGAAAGCGGCAGAGGGCATGTCCGGGTGGCGAATAATATTATGTGGTTTACCCATTAACTGCGTTTCATTAAATCCGCTGGCGTCAATAAATGCAGAGTTAGCATAGGTAATATGACTGTCTTTATCTGTGGTTGATAATAACGTTGTTTTATTGTTAAGCAAATATTCTTTTTGCGTGACAGCTGTGTTGTTTTTCATGAAAACTCCATGACGCTATTTATATGAAATGCAAATTTCACCCATTGTGCATCAGGTAAATAATAGTAAATGGCGGTTTTATCTGAGGTGTTACATTCTCTACTAATCATCATTTATATGAAAGCACTTCAAATGAATTTTTATTTTTAATAAACCTGGCGTGTCATAAATATGAAACACATAAATGCAGGTTGATAAACTGGAATTGATATATATCGACTTAAACTAAATCTAAAAGATAAAAAGAGCTGATTTATCAGGGCTGATAAATGCCCGCTTTCCTTGATGGGTTTTAGCCCCCTCCGCGAAGCACGCTGCCGCGTTGCGGTCAGTATTCTTACTCATGATGCGATCCCTCTGTGATGGGCTAACCCGATGTCATTTATAGACATCTGGATGGCTAATAATATTTTGCTTTATCTTATGCTTTTTATGTCGTTGTCAGTCAGGGAGAGCTGTGAAAAATTTCGTAAATCAAATGATTATCAGAAAGGATTTACAGCGGATGCTCTCCAGTCGCCTCGACATGCGCGGTATCAGCCTGGCCTTTTCCGGCTTTCAGGCGCTCTCCCGCGTTGATTTCACCCTGACGGGCGGTTCCGTGCACGCGCTGACGGGGGCGAACGGTGCGGGGAAATCCACGCTGATGGCGGTGCTCTGCGGCACGCACGACCATTACGAAGGGGAAATTGCAATTAATAACCAGCCGGTGCCGATACGCGAACCGCTGGACGCCAAACGGCTGGGCATTCATCTGGTGCAGCAGGAGGTGGATGTTGCGCTGATCCCAGGGTTGAGTATTGCGGAAAATATTATGCTCGATCAGCTGGCGCAGCCGGGACACCGCTACCGCTGGCGCGCTATTCGCCAGCAGGCGCGTGACGCGCTGGCCCAGCTTGATGTTCATCTGGATGTGCGCCGGGTCATCGATGGTTGCACGCTCGCCGAAAAGCAGCAGATCCTGCTGGCCCGCGCGCTCTCGCACCACTGTCGTTTTCTGATCCTCGATGAACCCACCGCGCCGCTCGATCAGCATGAAAGCGAACGGCTGTTTGCCGTGGTGAAACGCCTGCAACAACAGGGGATCGGCGTGGTGTTTATCTCCCATCGCATTCATGAGCTAAAGGCCATTTGCGACACCTTAACCGTACTGCGCGATGGCAAGTTGATTGAGTCCGGGCCGATGGCGGAACTGAGCGCTGACGCCATCGTCGAGAAGATGCTGGGTCATGAGTTAAACGATATCTATCCGCCAAAACGCCCGCCGCATGCTGATGAAACGCTGCTGCGCGTGGAAGGGCTGCATGATGAACGGCTGCTGAAAAATATCAGTTTGCACCTGCATAAAGGTGAAATTCTCGGTATCGCCGGGCTGGCGGGAGCCGGGAAAACCGAGCTGTGCAAGGCGCTGTTCGGCGCGTCGAAAAGCCGCGTTGAACGCGGCGAACTCAATCATCAACCGTGGACGCCGCGCGACCCGGTTGATTCGGTGACGCGCGGGCTGGCGCTGGTGCCGGAGGAACGGCGCAAAGAGGGCATTTTTATTGATGAGTCCGTCGCCATGAACCTGGCGGTCGCCGCTGATAACCGTTTCTCGCGCTGGAGCTTGTTTGGTCATCGTCAGGCATGGCGCTGGGCGGAAGCGGTGATTGCCCGCGTCGGCGTGCGCGCTCGCGGGCCGGGGCAAGTGTTGCGTCGGCTTTCCGGCGGCAACCAGCAGAAAGTGGCGATCGGCAAATGGCTGCGCGGCGACGCCCGCGTGCTGATTTTCGACGAGCCGACCAAAGGCGTGGACGTGAAAGCCAAAACCGACCTGTTTGCGCTGATCGACGGCCTGGCGCGGGAAGGCAAAGGGGTGATTTACGCCTCCGGTGAGTTCGCCGAACTGGTGGGGCTGTGCGACCGCATCTGCGTGTTGTGGGACGGGCGCATCGTGGCGGAAGTGGAGGGCGCGCAGGCCCGCGAAGAGACACTACTTTATTATTCAACCGGAGGAACGGCGTTGTGAGTAAGGCCCTTTCAGTCAATGCAGCGGCGTCTGGCCGCCAGCAGATTTTCGATTTTCTCTATAAGTGGGGCATGCTGCTGACGGTTGTCGCGCTGATCGCTATTTTTGGCGTCGCGTCGGATAACTTCCTCGATCCCTTCAATATCATCAACATCCTGCGCTCTATTGCGATCGTCACGGTGATTGCGATTGGCGTCTCCATCTCGCTTACCGTCGGCGGCTTTGATCTTTCCGTTGGCTCAACCGCGTCGCTGGCGAACGCACTGGTGATTTCGCTGTTCGTCTGGCACGGCTTTGGCACCACCGGGGCGATTGTCATTACCCTGGCGCTCTGTACGCTGGTGGGGCTGTTCAACGCTTTTCTGATTGTGGTGCTGCGTATTCCCGACATGCTCGCCACGCTTGCCAGCCTGTTTGTGATTCAGGGGGTGGCGATGACCTACAGCTACGGCGGCTCTATTACTGAAAACATGGTGCTGCCGAGCGGTGAAATGGCTGAGGGGCTTATTCCGGCGGCATTCGGCGCGCTGGGGCAGGTGCCGACTATTGTTGTCGTGATGCTGGTTGTGACGCTGGCGGCGCAGCTCGCGCTGTCGCTGACCACCCACGGGCGACGGATGTACGCCATTGGCGGCAACCCGGAAGCGGCGCGCCTCTCCGGTATTCGTACCACCCGCTATAAAGTGGCGGCCTACGTTATTGCCTCGTTGCTGGCGGGGTTAGGGGGCATCCTGCTGGCTTCGCGTATTGGCTCTTCACAGGTTAACGCCGGGGGAGGCTATTTGATGGATGCTGTCGCGGCGGCGTGGATCGGCTTTTCGCTGGCCGGTTCCGGCAAACCGAATGCGCTCGGCACGCTGGTGGGGGCGGTGATCCTTGGCGTGCTCTCCAACGGGCTGGTGATGCTCTCGGTGCCCTATTACGCAATGGACATTATAAAAGGGCTGGTGCTGGCGGCGGCGCTGGCAATCACCTACATACAAAAACGTTAACAACACAACGGGAAACGATAATGAAAAAAACTGCACTTTCTTTGTTGGCGCTGGGATTACTGAGTTCGTTGCCGGGCTATGCGGCAACGCCTGCGCCGGTGCCAGCGGCCATTGCCGGACATAATGGCCCGGTTCGCATTGCGGTGATCCGCAACCTTGGCTCTGATGACAACACGACCCAGTTCGTTGCGGGCGCGATTCAGGAGGGGAAAAAGCTCGGCTTTAAGGTCAGCACCTTTTTAAGCAACGGCGACGACGCGAAATTCCAGGATTTCGTTAACCAGGCGATCAGCCAGAAGTATGACGGTATTATTCTCTCTCAGGGGCGCGATCCGTACTCCACCGCGCTGGTGAAGAAAGCGGTAGATGCCGGGATCAAAGTGGCGGTGTTTGATACCGCCGTCAACGGTGAGATCCCGGGCGTGACGGTAACTCAGCAGGATGACGCCTCGCTGACCCATCTCTCCTTCGGGCAACTGGTAAAAGATTTCAACGGTAAAGCCAATATTATCAAGCTGTGGGTCGCCGGTTTCCCGCCGATGGAGCGTCGCCAGGCGGCTTATCAGCAAATGCTGAAGGACAATCCGGGGATTAAAGAGCTGGAGTCTATCGGCGCGGTCTCTTCCGACGTGCAGGGCGATACCGCCAACAAAGTGGGCGCGGTGCTGGCGAAATACCCGAAAGGGAAAATCGACGCTATCTGGGGAACCTGGGACGCCTTTAGCCAGGGGGCGTACAAAGCGCTGAAAGAGAACGGCCGCACTGAGATTAAGCTCTACAGCATCGACATCTCCAACCAGGATTTACAACTGATGCGCGAAGCGGGCAGCCCGTGGAGGGTGAGCGTGGCCGTTGACCCGAAACTGATTGGCGCCACCAACGTGCGGCTGATTGCCAATAAGATTGCCGGTGAACCTACGCCTGCCACTTACGATTTTAAAGCCGCAGCCATTCCGCAGGCGCTGCTGGCAGCGCAGCCGGGGGCGGTTAACGTCGCCTCATTAGGCAAAATCATTCCGGGCTGGGGCCAGACGGAAGACTTCATCGCGCCGTGGTTTGCGACGCTTGAAGCGAAGAATAAATAATGCCCGGTGGCGCTGCGCTTACCGGGCCTACAATGCGCTCCCTGTAGGCCGGATAAGGCGGTTACGCCGCCATCCGGCGTAATGCCCGGTGGCGCTGCGCTTACCGGGCCTACAAAATGCTCTCTGTAGGCCGGATAAGGCGGTTACGCCGTTTGGCAAAAGGAGATTAAGGTGACTGAATTACCGCGCCCCGACTATAGCCGCAATATGCGGCTGATTGGCCATAGCGACCAGGGCGGTCGCCCGGACGGCGTACAGCTGATGGTACATTGCGGTTTTGCCTATATTGGCCATATGGTGTCGCAGGGGTTTTCGATTGTTGACGTGCGTGACCCGAAAAACCCACGGGCGACGGGCTATGTGCCTGCACCGCCAGGCACCTGGAACGTGCATTTGCAGGCGCATGACGATCTGCTGCTGGTGATTAACGCCCGCGATTTGTTCGCCGATGCCCGCTTTGCCGATGAAAAGGTCTACTACACGCGGCAGGTCGGTGAGACGGTCAGCGATGTGCAGGACCGGGGCTGGAGCGCAGGGCTGCGCGTGTTTGATATTTCCACGCCGGATAAACCGCGTGAAATCGGTTTTCTCTCCCTGAATGGGATCGGCATTCACCGCATCTGGTACGTCGGCGGACGCTGGGCCTACGTCTCGGCGCTGATCGACGGTTTCACCGACTACATCTTCCTGACCATCGATCTGGCCGATCCGCGTAAGCCAGAGGTGGGCGGGCGCTGGTGGTTGCCAGGGATGAATCAGGCGGCGGGAGAGACGCCAGACTGGTCGGAGGGCAAACGCTATGCGCTGCATCACGCGATTATCGCTGGCGATACCGCCTACGGTAGCTGGCGTGACGGTGGTCTGACGCTGCTGGATGTGCAAGATCGCACGCAGCCGAAACTGATTAGCCATCGCAACTGGAGCCCGCCGTTTGGCGGCGGCACACACACTGCGCTGCCGCTGCCGGACCGCGATCTGCTGGTGGTACTGGACGAAGCGGTGCTCGACAATCAGGAAGACGGCGAAAAGCTGATCTGGCTGTTTGATATCCGCGAGCCGTCGAATCCGGTGAGCATCGCCACCTTCCCGCAGCCGGATGAGGCTGATTACGTGGCGAAAGGGGCGCACTTCGGGCCGCATAACCTGCACGAAAACCGCCCTGGCAGCTTTATTAGCTCGACGCTGATTTTCGCCACTTACCAGAATGCAGGGGTGCGCGCTTATGATATTACTAATCCTTATCGTCCGGTAGAAACCGGCGCGCTGGTGCCTGCGGCGCCTGAGACGATGATGGATACGCGGCCAAATCGCCCGCAGGTGATCCAGTCCTGCGACGTGTTTGTCGATGCGCGGGGGATTATCTACAGCACGGATTACAACGGCGGGTTATCAGTGATTGAGTATCTGGGGTAAGTATTTGCCGGGTGGCGGCTTCGCCTTACCCGGCCTGCATTCGGATCGTAGGCCCGGTAAGCGTAGCGCCACCGGGCAAACGGCCCGCACTTAGCTGTACTGCCGCACCCGCGCGATCAGTGCTTCCACGCTCTCAATCCGGTCGGCAATCACAATCAGCGCTTTTCCGAGGGTAATGGCATGGCGCAGGCATTCATGGCGCATTTCCGCATCCTGAATGGTATCGATATCCGCTACGTGCGACAGCCCGACGCTGCGGCGAATCAGCTCGGTGCCGCAAAAGCCGATGGCGTCCGCCCAGACTTTTTTCAGAAATTCCGACGCGTAGCCCGGCGCGCGTAGCGCCGCGTCGCGGGTTTTCTCCGTCGCCAGCACCTGAAAACGTTCAGCAAAGGTGTTCCACAGCTCCTGAATATCCGTCAGCCGCTGCTCGCGCGCGGCGGCGGCGTCGCGAATGCCCAGATGACCCGGCAGGCCGCAGAAGTTCAGCAGCAGATTGCCGATGGCGGTGCCTACATCAAAGCCTATCGGCCCAAAGTAGCCGAACTCGGCGTCGATGGCTTTCAGGCGACCGTCGGCGACAAAGATCGAGCCGCTGTGGATATCGCCGTGCAGCAGCGCTTCGGCATGGGAGAAGAAACGATGTTTGAGCGCCGCCACCGCCAGCTTAAGCTGAGCGTCACTGCGCAGAGCGGCGACGTCGCCTTCGATCTCCGCAGGATAGCTGTTGCGCTCGTGGATCTGGTAGGGATCGTTGAAGAACAGATCTTCGGTGATCTCACACATCTCCGGGTTAATAAATGTCGCCACCTGCGCTTTTTTGTCATGCGGGTGGAGATAAAAATCGCTGGTGTGAAACAGCGTTTGCGCCAGATATTCGCCGAGCTGGCGTGCCGCCTGCGGATACCAGGCGCCTTTAATCAGTTCGCCGCGCCAGATGTTATGGTCGGAGAGATCTTCCATCACCATCACCGCCAGTTCAGGGTCGAAATGGTGGATTTTCACCGTATGCTGCGGGCAGTGCTGGTAATGCGCCACCAGCGTTTGCGCTTCAAGACGAGCGCGATCCAGCGTCAGCGGCCAGGATTCGCCGACGCAGCGCACGTAAGGCAGCGCCTGTTTGACGACGATGCGGCTTACGCCTGTGGTATCGAAAATCTTAAACACCAGATTAAGGTTGCCGTCGCCCACCTCCTGCGCCTCTACCAGTGTGGATGGATCATCAATGCCGCCAAACGTTCGGGCGTATTCCACGGCATCCTGGGCGGTAAAGGTACGGTATTGCGACATTGCCTGTTCCTCACTCATTTCACTAATAAAGACATGTAGACGTCTATACATCTGTAATTCATCCTGACACAATGTGATACAACAACGCAACAGAGAATTAACGACATGCAGACATTACAGACGACCAGCCTGCGAGTGGCGGATAATCAATTATTTATTCTCGATCAGCAGGCGCTTCCGCAGGAGAAACGCTGGCTGGATGCCTCAACGGTAGAAGCGCTGGTGGGGCATATTCACGCGCTGCGCGTGCGCGGTGCGCCGCTGATTGGTCTTTCCGCCAGTCTGCTACTGGCGCTGCTGGCGGAGTCAGGCCATCGCCGGGATGAACTGGCGATAGCGCTGGAAACGCTGCGCGCTGCGCGCCCGACGGCGGTCAATCTGATGAACAATCTCGATCGCATGAAGCAGGCGCTGAGGCAAGAAGACTTTGTTCCGGCGCTGGCGGCGGAAGCACTGCGTCTGATCGATGAAGACAAACAACTCTGTGACGATATCGCGCGTGCGGGAAGTGCACTGGTGAAGCCGGGCAGCCGTCTGCTGACCCACTGCAACACCGGTGGGCTGGCGACAGCGGGCACGGGGACGGCGCTGGGGGTGATTGCCCGCGCGTATGCACAGGGCAACGTGCAAAACGTCTGGGTGGATGAAACGCGCCCGTTATTGCAGGGCGGCAGACTCACCGCCTGGGAACTGGGCGAACTGGGGGTTCCCTATCAACTGATTACTGACTCAATGGCTGCCAGCCTGATGGCGAAAGGGCTGGTGGACGCGGTGTGGGTAGGAGCCGATCGTATCGCCGCAAATGGCGATGTGGCGAATAAAATCGGCACCTATTCGCTGGCGGTGCTGGCGAAATTCCACGGTATTCCGTTTTACGTTGCCGCGCCGCAAACCACGCTGGACCCCCACTGCCCGAATGGCGACGCAATTCCGATTGAGCAGCGCGCAGCAGGAGAAGTTACCGGCGTGGCGGGCAGTTTTGGCGCGGTACAGTGGGCGCCGGAAAATGCGCAGGTCTATAACCCGGCGTTTGACGTGACGCCAGCAGCGCTGATTAGCGGCTGGGTGCTGGATAGCGGTGTGGTGACGCCAGAAGACGTGGCGAAGGGGGTTTTCAGGACGGAGGCGGCCTGATGCAGAGCAGGCCTGGCGTACGATAGCGTCGCCCGGCCAGATCGTTAAAGCAGGCGCGGATAGGCATCCGCAATGGCGTCGCCGGTAAACTGCGCCACCCAGCCTTCCGGGTTATCGAAAATACGGATCGCGGTAAAGTTTGGCTCGGAGCCCATATCAAACCAGTGCGGCGTACCGGCGGGCACTGAAATCAGATCGTTTTTCTCACACAGCACCTGGTAAACCTGGTCGCCAATGTGCAGGCAAAACAGTCCTGCGCCTTCAACGAAGAAGCGCACTTCATCTTCGCCGTGGGTGTGTTCATTGAGAAACTTTGCACGCAGCGCCTCTTTTTGTGGATTGTCGGCGCGCAGGCTGATCACATCCCAGCTCTGATAGCCTTTCTCGGCAACCAGCTTATCAATCGCATGTTGATAGGCGGTGAGCACCGTTTCTGGCGTGGGGGCCTGGCCTAAGTCGCGGTCTGCAACCCAGCGTTCGAAGCGGACGCCTTTCGCGTTGAGCTGTTGGGCGATCTCTGCGGCGTCGGTACTGTGCCACTGGGGCTGGCTGGCGTCTTTATCGGAATAAATAGTCAATGCGCTCATGAAAGGATCTGCTCCGGGTTAATGTCGTCGAATTGATGTACCTGGTGGTGGCGGCTGGCGCCATCACCCTCACCACGAATCAGTTGCAGGGTGCGAAGACCCGCCTCTTCAGCAGCGTCCAGCTCCTGATATACATCGGAGAGGAACAGGATTTGCGACGGCGCGACGCCGATATACGACGCGATATTGCGGTATGACTGCGTTTCTCGCTTTGCGCCGATATGGGTATCAAAATAGCCGCTGAACAGATGAGTAATATCACCTTCGTCGCTGTAGCCAAATAACAGTTTCTGCGCCGCAACGGAGCCGGAGGAATAAACATAGAGATCAATGCCTTGTGCTTTCCATTTCTCCAGCGCTGGCAGAACGTCCGGGTAGAGGTGACCAGTAAAGTCGCCATTGACGTAACCGTCGTGCCAGATAATGCCTTGCAGGGCTTTTAGCGCCGTTGATTTGCGATCTTCATCCATAAAGGTGAAAAGCGTTTCGATAAGTTCTGCGGTACTGGCGTCCGGCCGGGCAATCTCGTTGCGCAGATTATCAAGAATTGATTTTACCGGTTCGGCATACTGCCGGGCGGTGACAAACGCCGCCAGCCGCTCGCGCGCATAGGGGAACAGAACATTGTGAACAAAACGGATATCGCTGGTGGTGCCTTCAATATCCGTCACAATCGCGCGAATCATAATCTCTCCAGTTGTCGCAAACGCATTTCGCATTCAAATAAAAATTCCAGCCCCTCCAGATGACGGCGGGCCTCCTCCACTGAGCGTCCCCAGCAGGTTAAGCCATGACCGCGCAGAAGAAAACCGTAATTCAGAGAACGCTCTTGCGCGTAATGCGCAATACGTGATGCCAGCGCGTCGATATCCTGGTCGTTGTCGAACACCGGCACGCAGACGGTATCAAGATGGGTAGTCTGCCCGCTAAGCGATTTTTGCATTTCAAAACCGCTGATATATAGCTCCGGCGTTTTAACGATGCGCGAGAGCACCGTGGCGTTGACGGTGTGGACGTGCAACACCGCGTTTGCCTGGGGAAAGAGGCGATAAATCAGGGTATGCAGCCCGGTCTCCGCCGATGGTTTGCGACCGGATGGTGCGTGACTGGTGGCGATTTCCACCTGCAAAAAATCGTCGGTAGTCAGGTTGCCTTTATCTTTTCCCGACTCGCTGAGCCAGCAAAATGCGTCGTCCTGGCGGACAGACATATTGCCGCCAGTGGCGGGAGCCCAGCCTTTTGCCCCTATCCAGCGGCAGGTCTCGACCAGTTGTGTGAGTTGCAGGTTATCTGTCATCTTCCTTTTAGCCTCTCTCGGGGTCAGGAATGGGGTTTTTAGACATCTAAGCGTCTTGATTGCCAAATGCTAACATCGTGTTACGGCAGCAGCAACACAACTCTTCCGGGCAGGAGCAACAACATTGTCCTGGTGGCAGTGTGACTTGGTGGGGGAGGTGGTTGAGTTTGTCAGGGGCGGGAGTTTTGCGTATTGATTGATGTTTTCAATGGAAGCTGTAGGTTTGTCGCCCATAGCAGACCTGATAGCCCTTCGTCCAAACCGCTTTGTGCCAGGAGGGGGCATCCCTAAACTACTACAGGTATTAATCGGCAAGGTGCCGATGATCCGCTTAAATGTTCAGGGAAAGCAATGCAGGAAGTGCGCGGTTTTTTATCATGTTATTTAACAGACTCAGATACCAGACATAAATCTCCTCCTTGATATTAAGAACATTCGGGTGCACGGATGGAAAGTGGTTTATTCTCTTTTTCACAGAACAGGAATGTCAGGGCCGGGAAGAGGGGATTAGCGAGAGATTAAAACAGGCAACTCAGGAGTTCAGTAAATGGATACTAAAAAATGGCGCTGTGTTTGCGCCATTTTACCACATTAAGAATTTGTCACCGGCTTGTTCCCAAAGGGATCTCCGGGTCTGGTTGATGAGTAATCCTGTTACGCAGATCCCGACGGATAATTTCGATGGACCAGAACCAGATTAAATGTCCAAAAATTTCGGATACATTCTCATACCATGGAAGGTCAACCAAAGGTGGAGTCAGCCCCATGAGAGGGAAGGAAATCATATGGACGAAAAGCTGTGCCAGCGCACCAGCCAGCAAACCCTGCCAGAGTTTAATTTTGGGGAAAACTTCAGCAACAACACAGTAACCCACTGCGAAGACAATCGAAAAGATGATGTGTGTTACACCAACCCAGTTAAACACATGCCCGGCAAAGGTGTAGACGGCAGCGTTAGGATCAGCAAGCCCCATCCAGTCACGAAGGAAAATATAAGGGGGATTCAGGAAATTGCGGGAACAGTCAATTTGCCCGGCAGCCCTGATTAATGATTCCGGCCCGCATGCAGCAGTGAACATATCAGTCGGACTGCGGGGTGGCAAAGGTACTTCAGCGCCCCATTTAACAAATGCTGATACGATACCAGCGATTAACCCAATAAATGCAGCCAGGCCATAACGCCTGCGGTTTGGTGGAGTTTGTTCAAATATATTCATATTTCATCCGTTGAATTTCATCGTGTTAACATAATCATTTAGTAGTATTCATGAAAACCACCAAATGTAAAGATGTGTATGTGATTGTATGTTCCGTATTTGCGTCAGTAACTGGAAATTCCCAATCGAGTTGCTTTATATGGCGTAACAGGAAGGCTGTGAAAGTGGTGAGAGCGGCAAGGTCGTATGCGATCTACTGCAAGATTCTCATCAGTAGAATTAATAGAGTAGCAACCACGCCGCATGAAAGAGCATGGTACGGACAGCTGGCGTGCGAATATAGAATGTTGCCAGCCGCCGCAGATTGTATCTGCCCGGCATGACGGATCAATGTGTTTTAAGTATTAATGCCACGTCTTTTTGCTCAGGCTGGTTATAGCTGAAATAGCATGTGCTGAATCATCAAAAAGCCGGGTCAGTACAGGAACCCACTGCCTGTTTTTGTACTCAAGCACCAGATGTCCAGTCTGGTCTTTGCTGACGATGGCAAATGTCCTGAGTTCAGGCGTTGGAACAGGGAGGGCGGTGCCAGGCGGGAAATATATTCTTACCCCGGCAATAATCATGTTGTCCATGCTCATCATTCGTTCACCAGCCACATATCGGCTTCTTCAAACATCTCTTCCAGCATACGGTTAAGTCGTTCTTTTTCGGTCTTTGTGCTGTCGCTGTTTAATGCGTTAGCCTGCATTGGCTTAACTCTCACGTCGGCGTCGGGGAAGATCCGGTGTACGCGCTTTGTCAGCTCGTTAAGAATGATGTTTCTTGCGCCCGGTAGCCCCTCGACATTACGCTTGTCATAAACCAGTTCAACGAACATAAAAGCACCCCGGAAAATTACTGTGATTGTATACAGTATTTTTACTGTAAAAATAAATAGTGTCAAGGTGAGCGGAGCGCGAAAGGGGGATGTGTTTTTGTTACCCTTAGTTACAAATAGAAAAACCCCAGACCGTGAGATCTGGGGTTCTTTTAAAGTGCACGTGCACTTCACGTGTATATTTTTGTCTTTTCTCGGTCTGCGCACTGTCTGGTCAGTGTCCTTAAGTGGCTGTTTTTATTGCCGCTGTCCGGTTGCAGTCCTATCAAAAGTGGGCTGGCGGGAGTTGAACCCGCGTCCGAAATTCCTACATACCATTTTTACTATAATGAAAACAGTGATTTGCGTTTAAAAACAGAGCATTAGTGTTATTTGGTGTTTGTCCGTTTTATACGTTTTTAATGCTCTGCCGCCAAAGTGCCGCCATAAATTAGCGGTTCCAGTTGAGATTGTGAAGCGGATTTTTGGTCACTGCATCTTCTAGGTGATCGGGCGCAAAGTGTGCGTAAACCATCGTCATTTTTATATCGGCATGTCCCAGAATATCGCGCAGTACCAGTATGTTTCCGCCGTTCATCATAAAGTGACTGGCGAATGTATGGCGCAGCACATGCGTACACTGGCCCTCAGGCAAGTCGATACCGGCTCTTTTTACTGCACGCTCAAAAGCTTTTCTGCATGGCGTGAATAGCTTCCCTCTGTTTTTGGGGAGTTCGTCATACAGATCTTGAGATATCGGTACGGTTCGGTTTTTCTTGCCTTTGGTTTTGGTATAGGTGATCCGGTATTTAGATAACTGATGGCCCTGCAGGTTTTCGGCTTCACTCCACCGCGCGCCGGTGGCGAGGCATACTTTTGCGATCATCAACAGGCTGGAGCTTTGAGAATCAGCGCAGGCATCAAGCAGGCGTTTGATTTCGTCTTGGGCCAGGAACGCCAGTTCTCCCTCTGCGATTTTGAATGTCGGTAGCCCGGCGAGCGGGTTAGGCGCTGACCAGTGGCCCAGCTTTTTCAGGGTGCCAAAAACGGATGATAAGTTACGCTGTTCCAGGTTTACCGTGCGGGGCTTTACTGGCGACAGCAGCGCGCCGTCTTCGTTACGTACTTCACCTTTTAATCGTGCTTCGCGATATTTTGTAAAGTCACCGGCGGTTAACTCAGAGGCGACGGGATCGCCCAGCCCATTGCATATAATATTCAGTTTCGCCATTAGGCGCTTGGGATCTGCGAGCGTCTGCCCGTAAAGGGAGTGCCACTGCTCAATCAATTCTGACAAAAGCCGCCGATCTTCCTTTTCACCCAGCCACGGCTTTTTGTTCACTTCATCCATGGTGAAGTTTTCGAATGCTACCGCCTCGCCCTTTGTCGCAAATTGCTTGCGCACGCGCTTACCGTCACGCCCGTTCGGGTAACACTCGCACAACCATTTTCCGTTCGGCTGTTTTCTGATGGTCATATCAAAGGCTCTTAATAATTTTCAATGCGCGGCCAACAACCTCGATATCATCCAAGCTGCACTCAAACGAAGAGTCATCTTGATGCACAACTAATCTATTTCCCGGAAGGCGAGTTAGCTTAACAATGCTTTTTATCCCGTCGATATCGACCAACCACATCCCATTCACTGGTGGTGTCTGGTTACGGTCAACTAAATATGAATCGCCAGTGGTATTTACGAGAAGCAGCTCGTTTGAGTCAGGGGGAAGCAGGCTGCTATCAATGATGGCCTTCCCGGCTTCAACCAGCGAACCTCCTATAAGGGTAGCCTTGTCGATCTCTGGCGATATAAGTTCAGAAAGAGGTTTTACCTTGCTGGAGTTCACGATATTGATACTTTTTTTATCATCAATTTTTGCTCCTAGTTCGCCTTGTCCTGTGGTTAGCCAGAGTAACGAAACGCCTGTTTCAAGAGCGCATTGGATCACCCATTCTGCAGGGAAACTGTCCCTTAAGTATCTGTTTGCCATGGTGCTTTTAGATGCGCCTAGGTGATCGCATAGCTGCTGTCTGGACTTGAAATCATAGGCAGCCATCAACCTATGGATAGCCTCTCTACCCCCTGTATTCTCGCCAGCTTTCACATGTATCATTTTTTAATCCTATTGACGTATCAAATATTGGATCGTAGTATCTCGATTGTTCAAATGTTGAATCACATAAAACAAGATAAAACGACATAAACCAAACCTTAACTGAGAGATACTGCACTATGAGCACTGATATTTCAATTCGTGTACCAAAAGAGATGGCTACGCCTGCGGAATTCGCCGAATGGGAAGGCATTTCACGCGGTTCTGTTTATCAAAAAATCCACCATGGTCAGCTGGCTAAATACATGGTTAAAAAGGATAAAAACAAGGGACGCGTAAGCCTGCGTTATCTTATGTACAAAACCGATCAGGTTCGCGAGTCCCTTGGTCATTCCAACTTCCGCGTTGTTGTTGGTCAGTGAGTTCAATTATGAGAACTTTCGAAGAAGCTCACATGTTTGATTATAAGATTTCCAAACATCCGCACTTTGACGACGCCTGCCGGGCTTTCGCACTACGTCACAACATGGCGAAGCTGGCGGAACGCGCCGGAATGAATGTCCAGACTCTGCGCAACAAGCTGAACCCGGACCAGCCACATCAACTGACGCCGCCGGAAATCTGGCTGCTTACCGATCTTACTGAGGACTCCACGCTGGTTGACGGTTTTCTGGCTCAGATTCACTGCCTGCCATGCGTACCGATGAACGAAGTGGCAAAAGAGAAGCTGCCGCATTACGTCATGAGCGCTACTGCTGAAATCGGACGTGTTGCTGCCGGTGCCGTATCGGGTGATGTGAAAACCACCGCAGGCCGCCGCGATGTTATCAGCAGCATTAACTCTGTTACTCGTCTGATGGCACTGGCTGCCGTTTCGATGCAGGCGCGTTTGCAGGCTAATCCGGCGATGGCAAGCGCGGTGGATACCGTGACGGGCCTCGGCGCTTCGTTTGGTCTGATCTGAGGTGGTTATGCTGACTAAGGAACCATCTTTCGCATCACTTCTCGTAAAGCAAAGCCCGGCAATGCACTACGGTCACGGCTGGATCATGGGCAAGGATGGCAAACGCTGGCACCCGTGCCGCTCTCAGGACGAACTGCTGGCTGACCTGTCCACAACCAAACAGGGGAAATCATGGCTATTGAAGGCGCTACGGCGACTGTTCCATTAAGCCCCGGTGAACGCCTGGAAGGACTGAACCATATTGCGGAATTGAGGGCTAAAGTGTTTGGTCTGAATATTGAGCCGGAGCTTGAAAGGTTTATTAAAGATATGCGCGATCCACGCGACGTAAATAATAAACAGAATGAGCGGGCACTGGCAGCCATTTTTTATATGGCAAAAATTCCGGCAGAACGTCACGGCGTCAATATTAGTGATCTGACTACTGACGAAAAGCGGGAACTGGTGAAAGCAATGAATCATTTTCGTGCAGTGGTGAGCTTATTTCCAAAGCGGCTAACCATGCCGAATTAACCCACAACAGAAATTAATGGCGTAAACCCGCCGGGCTTCTTATTGCCCAAATTCAGGAGAAACAACGATGCGAAATATTGAAACCCGTACCATTAAAACAGGACCAGATGATGCTGGACTCAACCTGCTGCTGACTGAGGCACGCAAAGAAGAACGCCGGGGACGCGCAGATGTGATGGCTGCGCGTCTGGATTCTTTAGCTGCCCGTATCGTGTCACGTCAGCTTAACCACACGGAAGCGGCTGAGCTGCTGCGTCAGGAAGCTGTGAAGATTCAGAACGAAGCGCAGGAGATCCACTGATGGCTGATTCAATGGACCTCGTACAGCAGCGCGTTGAAGAAGAACGCCAGCGCCACATCCACACCGCCCGCAATAAGGCACCGGGCGTTTCCCGTGTTCTCTGCATTGATTGTGATGCGCCGATCCCGCCAGCTCGCCGCCGCGCCATTCCGGGCGTGCAGTGCTGCGTCACTTGTCAGGAAATTGCAGAGCTGAAAGGCAAACACTACAACGGGGGTGCTGTATGAGCACTATCCTGAAATGGGCGGGAAATAAAACCGCCATCATGCCGGAACTGATTAAGCACCTTCCTGCTGGCCCGCGACTGGTTGAACCTTTCGCGGGTTCATGCGCTGTAATGATGGCGACAGACTATCCTCATTATCTTGTCGCAGATATTAATCCTGATTTGATTAATCTTTATCTGATGATTCAGAAAGACCATGAGGCTGTCATTCAAATAGCGAGGGAGTTATTTAAAGATTTTAATTCGGATGTTAAGTATTACCGTGTCCGCCAGCATTTCAATTACTCCATTTCTAATGAGGTAGAAAAGGCGGCATATTTTCTGTATTTAAATCGCCATGGCTATCGTGGTCTTTGCCGTTATAACCAGAAGGGTGAATATAACAATCCATACGGACATTATAAAAAACCGTACTTTCCTGAAAATGAAATACGCACTTTTGCCGTGAAAGCTAAACGTGCAATGTTTATTTGTGCCAGCTTTGAGGAAACACTGGCGCTGCTGCAGGCTGGTGATGTTGTTTATTGTGATCCGCCATACGATGGCACATTTAGCGGTTATCACACTGCCGGTTTTACAGAGGACGATCAGTATCATCTGGCGTCTATTCTTGAACGCCGGGCATCAGAAGGTTATCCGGTTATCGTGTCCAACAGCGACACCTCTCTGACACGTTCCTTATATCGTAATTTCACCCGTAACCGCATCACCGCAAAGCGCAGCATGGGCGTTGCTGCCGGTGACGGTAAATCTGCTGCGGAAATTATCGCCACAAAATCAGCAGGCTGGTTTGGTGTCGATTTGGCGTCCGGTCCAGATATCTCGGTGGAAACTGAGGTGCGGGCGTGGCAGTGAGTAAATTCACATTACATAATGCACCAACCACCGGCGGCTCGAATGAGGCCGCCGTGGCCTTTTCATGGAATAACCCCAAAAAAGCGGTTAACCCATATCTGGACCCGGCGGAAGTCGCGCCGGAGTCTGCGCTTTCAAACCTGATCGCTCTTTACGCTGCGGATAACGAGCAGGAGCAGCTGCGCCGTGAGGCGCTGAGCGATGAGGTCTGGGAACGCTATTTCTTCAATGAATCCCGTGATCCTGTCCAGCGCGAAATGGAGCAGGACCGGCTGATTAGTCGTGCCAAAATGGCGCGCGAGCAGCAGCGTTTTAATCCTGATCTGGTCATTCTGGCTGACGTTAACGCCATGCCGCCCCACATCAGCAAGCCTTTGCTGGAACGGATTAAATATTTCCATAGCCTGGGCAGGGCAAAGGCTTATTCTCGCTACCTGCGCGAAACCATCAGGCCGTGTCTTGAGCGGCTGGAGCGCGTGCGCGACAGTCAGGTGTCTGCCTCTTTCCGGTTCATGGCGAGCCATGACGGGCTGGAGGGGCTGCTGGTACTGCCTGAAATGAATCAGGATCAGGTCAAGCGCCTTTCTACGCTGGTTGCAGCACATATGAGCATGTGTCTTGATGCGGCCTGCGGTGATCTGTTTGTCAGTGACGATGTTAAACCAGAAGAAATCCGCCAGGCATGGGAAAGGGTTGCTGCAGAAGCCATGCGCCTTGAGGTCATCCCGCCAGCGTTTGAACGGTTACGCCGCAAAAAGCGCCGCCGCAAGCCGGTGCCTTATGAACTGATCCCACCATCGCTGGCGCGTATGCTGTGCGCGGACTGGTGGTATCGCAAACTGTGGCAGATGCGCTGCGAGTGGCGGGAGGAACATCTGCGCGCCGTCTGCCTGGTCAACAAAAAAGCGTCCCCGTATGTCAGCTATGAAGCCGTGATCCACAAACGCGAGCAGCGCCGCAAATCGCTGGAGTTCTTCCGCTCGCATGAGCTGGTCAACGAAGACGGCGACACGCTGGACATGGAAGACGTGGTGAACGCCAGCAACAGCAACCCGGCACACCGCCGTAATGAAATGATGGCCTGTGTTAAGGGACTGGAGCTGATCGCGGAAATGCGCGGAGACTGCGCAGTGTTTTATACCATCACCTGCCCGTCACGCTTCCACGCAACCCTCAACAACGGCAGACCTAATCCGAAGTGGACCAGTGCCACTGTCCGGCAGAGCAGTGACTACTTGGTTGATACGTTCGCCGCTTTCCGCAAGGCAATGCACAAGGCCGGGCTGCGCTGGTATGGCGTCCGCGTTGCAGAGCCGCACCATGACGGCACCGTGCACTGGCATCTTCTGTGCTTCATGCGCAAAAAAGACCGCCGTTCCATCACCGCGCTGCTGCGTAAGTTTGCCATCCGTGAAGACCGCGAGGAGCTGGGCACCAACACCGGGCCGCGCTTCAAGTCCGAGCTTATCAACCCGCGCAAGGGTACGCCGACCAGCTATATCGCCAAATACATCAGCAAGAACATCGACGGGCGCGGGCTGGCTAAAGAAATTAGCAAAGAAACAGGCAGATCACTGCGTGACAGCGCCGAGCATGTCAGCGCCTGGGCGTCACTGCACCGTGTCCAGCAATTTCGCTTCTTTGGCATTCCGGGGCGTCAGGCATACCGCGAGCTGCGCTTGCTGGCTGGTCAGGCGGCGAGAGTGCAGGGCGAACGCAAAGCGGGTGAGCCGGTACTGGATAATCCGCGTCTGGATGCGGTGCTGGCGGCGGCTGATGCGGGCTGCTTTGCCACCTACATCATGAAGCAGGGCGGTGTGCTGGTTCCCCGCAAACATCACCTTGTCCGCACGGCATATGAGCTTAACGACGAGCCGAGCGCCTACGGCGATCACGGTATCCGCATCTATGGCATCTGGTCCCCGATTGCGGAGGGCAAGATTTGCACGCACGCGGTGAAGTGGAAAAAGGTTCGTAAGGCCGTTGACGTTCAGGAGGCGGCAGCCGACCAGGGCGCTTGCGCCCCTTGGACTCGTGGCAATAACTGTCCCCCTGTTGAAAATCTGAACAAATCAGGGGGTGATTTACCCGATATTAAAACCATGAATGAGAAGGAGCTGCAGGAATATCTCCACAACATGGGCCAGAAGGAACGGCGGGAGCTGACAGCCAGGCTAAGACTGGTAAAACCGAAGCGGAAAA
This sequence comes from Citrobacter sp. CK191, assembly GCF_030333435.1. Classification (NCBI taxonomy): domain Bacteria; kingdom Pseudomonadati; phylum Pseudomonadota; class Gammaproteobacteria; order Enterobacterales; family Enterobacteriaceae; genus Citrobacter; species Citrobacter sp. CK191. Next base: position 74,762 of record NZ_JAOWFX010000023.1, read on the forward strand.
AAGCTTATAAACAGACTATTTCGGATCAGCAGCGCCTGCAGCTTGAGGCAGAACTGAATTCCAGAGGGTTCGATGGCAGTGAATCTGAGATCGATCTACTTTTGCGCGGCGGCAGTATCCCGTCAGGTGCCGGGCTGCGTATTTTTTACCGCAACCATCGCCTGCGGGAAGATGATAAATGGCGGCAATGGTACGGCTGATGCGGGGTAAACAATTTGTGCTTTATTGATCAGCATCAGATCCATCTAATTGACTGACCAAAAACAGTTTTACATTTTCCTTTTCCTACTATACTGTAATTATAAACAGTGGATATATATACAGTATTATGTATCCGTAGCAGTGAGAGGAGGGAAGATGCAGGACTATCTTTTGGAGTCTTTGAAACTCCAGCGCATTGATTTTTTTATCAAGCTTGTAGCTGCCAGTGAGTGCAGCGATGAAGAAAAGCGGCTGGCTATCCAGTGGGTGTCTGAACTGACCGATGAGCTGATGGCGAAAATTCGCAGCCATGAATACAGCCGGTCAATGGACGTAACCAGCTAAGGGGAATCTGTATGCGCATTGATATAATGATCGATAAAGAGCAGAAGATTAGCCAGTCCACGCTGGACGCCCTTGAAACCGAGCCTTACCGAAATTTGCGCCCTCTGTATCCCAAAACAGCTATCCGTATTCGCAAGGGGGGCGCCAGTGGTGTTGAGCTGAGCGGCTTAAATCTGGATGAAGACAAAAAGCGAGTGATGGAAATTATGCAGCAGGTCTGGGAGGACGACAGCTGGCTGGATTGGTGAACAGAATTTAGCCAAGCGATAAGTCATTTATCCGAGGGTGCGGCATTAGCCGCACTTTTATGGATGCTAGAACTGGTATTATAGATTTTTATTTTATCTAATATTTTGATTGTTATGTGTTTTTTACTTTTGTTTGTGAAAATTTTGTAGGGTAAAATCATCATCGAAGTCGAGTTAAAATGATGCTACAATCCTTCAAGTATAGAGGGAGGACTTATTTTGATTAAAGTTGTTGATCTTTTTTGCGGAGCAGGCGGCTTAACTCATGGTTTGCAACGAGCCGGATTGAATGTGGTTGCAGGTTATGATATTGATGCTACTTGTCGGTATGCTTATGAAAAAAATAACAATGCTTTATTTGTGCAAAAAAGCGTCACTGAACTTGATGAAGGGGAGATAAGTAAGCATTTTAAGGATGCATCAATTAAAGTTTTAGCTGGGTGCGCTCCATGCCAGCCCTTTTCTAGTTATACAAATACTGATAAATCAGTAAAAAAAACAAAAGACCATCGATGGCCTCTATTATATAGCTTTGCTAAGCAAATCCAATCAAGTGCACCAGATATAGTCACTATGGAGAATGTTCCAAGAGTTATTAACCACAAGGTTTTTAAAGATTTTGTAAAGACTTTGAAATCTGAGGGGTATTCCGTTTGGTATGATACCGTATTTTGTCCTGATTATGGAATGGCCCAAAGTCGATCTAGATTAGTGTTATTAGCGTCCAGGTTTGGTGAAATAAAGCTAATCCCACCGACACATGATAAAAATAACTATAACACTGTACGTAGCGTTATTGGAGGATTGCCTCCAATTGATGCTGGATCGAGTGATGAAAAAGACAGACTTCATTATGCTGCATCTTTATCACCATTAAATATGGAGCGAATAAAACATTCTAAGCCAGGGGGAACATGGAAAGATTGGCCTGAGTTCTTACGGGCGTCTTGCCATACCAAAGAATCAGGCTCTTCTTATACTGCAGTTTATGGAAGAATGAGCTGGGATAAACTTGGCTCGACAATTACAACACAGTGTATAGGTTTTGGTAATGGTCGGTTTGGTCATCCAGAGCAAAATAGAGCTATTAGTCTAAGAGAGGCAGCTTTACTTCAATCTTTTCCTCTAACGTATGAATTTTGGCCCGCTGAAGTCAAAGTTGAGCTCAGGAATGTTGCCAGACTTATTGGGAATGCTGTGCCGGTGAGGCTCGGTGAAGTTGTTGGACAAAGTATTATTGAACACCTTAAAAGAAAATAAAAAGGGCGAATCGCCCTTTTTTTAGATACCATCGACAATTTTCATGATGCGTGCGGCATCATCTTTCTTACTCTGATACTCAGAGTATGCTTGTTTGGATTGTATTATAAGGTCGCTATATGTTAATACCTTCGCATTTATAGATTGTAGCTGTGAGCGAATATAATTATCTCCATTTCCGTCATAACCTTTACCTACAAGAAAAACTACATCTATCGGTGGTATTTTTCCGCCAGGGCAGCTATTTGGGTTGTTTCTAAACCACTGCTCTGTGGCAACAACATATTTCCTTCCTTGACCCACTAATGCCAAAATATCGGGATATACTTTTGGTCTTTTCATTTCAATTATGACGTGTTTACCTGAAACGGTTTTGAAGGCTATATCAATTCTTGCACCACTTTCAGCGTCGGGATTAACTTCTTTCAATTCCTTAGTTAGGGTTTGCTCCATAACTGTGGAGCCAGTAACCCTTTCCCATGATGGGTCTAACAGCCACAGGTGGTCATAAAGATATTTTTGGACAGCTTTCTCTAACTCATTGTCATCTGTGATTTTTTGAAATTTCTCAATAACTTTCAAACGCTGTGATGTTATTTCATAAAAAAGGCTTGCTTCAATATCATTTACAGAAGCAAAGACCTCCCTAAAATGTTCTGAGTTTAAATCGCTAATTTTATCTAAAGCATCAAGATTATCTTTAATTCTTAATCTTTCAAAAGCAAGAACTGTATTTTTTAATACGGTTTTTTTCGCAATCTTCTGGCTTTCCTCATCTCCAGAAAATCTAAATGTGTTGATTTTACCGAGTAATTTTTCGGCGCTGTTTCTTTCATGTTTTGACATGGAGTCAAGCCATTCACTTACAGCAGGTGAAGTTTTTTTAACCTCGCTAAGTCCTTTTGATCTTCGCCATTCATCCCATTCTTTATCTATTTTTTGTAATGTCCGTTCTAAGAAACCCTTAATTACAGGATAGCGAGGATCATTCTGTTGTAATTTCTGCCGGGAAGAAGTTGCCATGTCAGGTTTTTCATTTTCATCTAAAAAATCTGCGACAAGTTCTCCTACTAAATAATTTGTAAAAACTTTTGCGCTTCCAAATTCAAGTAATATATCTTCTTCAAATACACGACCATTGGATATTACAGTTATCGTGTTGTTAGATATTTCAGGGTCCTTTTTAAGTTGAGATGGTTTCTCAACGCTACCTATATAACCAGTAATGAAATAATCTACACCTTCAAAAGATAGTTTGTTATCTAGAAGGCTTTTTTTAGAAAGGTTTTTGCAAGTTTTAACTCTTACGGGATCTGAACTACCAAACTCCCATAGGAATTCAAGATCTGAAAGGAAGTCTCTATCTTCAGTAGTTATTTCAGTGTCATTGATTTTAACTATAAAATCATGACCAGGACCAATTATGCTAAACCGTCTGGCAAGTCTTTTTCTTAGATAGGTCTGAGTTCTGTCAATGGATTTTTTTAAATCCATAAGAACTATTGTCGTTCCTATACTAAAATCTGTTGGAACATTAATAGCATTAGCAACATATTGCTTACTGCTTTTTATACAGCGCTGCAATTCATCAACGTCAACCTCAAATCCTTGAGGCGTTTGGCCTTTTTTGTGAGAAAATACTTGGATTTTGTTAGCTAATGAAAACATTGCTAACTTACCAATGCCTTTTCTACCCATTACTTGCCGTTGTAATCCATCACTTTTATACCTTCCACTTTCTCTTCTGGCATATCCAACTTTTAGGAATTTATTAATGATGTCATCTTTTGACATTCCATGGCCATCATCTTTAATAATTACCTTTTCATTTTCAACATCTAGTGTGATGTCTACATTTTTAGCATCCGCATCCCAAGCGTTTGAGATTATTTCAGTTAAAACAGCTGGCGTATTAGAGTAAAGACTCATACCTAAATGATTCAATACATTCAGGTCTATTTTAATTTCGAAATCGGACATATCCTTTCCTTGCTGAAGCTTGTAGGTAGAGCTTGAGCGTACTCATGTGAACAAAATACCCCGAAACTAAACATTGATTTTGACTAAATGTCAAACGTAGATGTTGCATTGTGCAATGCATATCTATGCTGCATGAATCCGCATGATCGTTTGAGGATCGTTTTTGCTCAGGCCCGCCAGAACTGGCGGGCTTTTGCTTATATCGTGAAGGTGCATGAAAACCACTGCGTAAAGCGGGCAGGCGTGGCGGGGATACGAGCGCGCGCAACGGGGTGAAATGGTGAAAATCCGGCGCAATCTCCGGCACGCTGGCGGCTTCAATCGGTGAGGGTGAGGGAGCGGCAGCAAAAAAGAAGCGCCCCGCAGAATGCTGCTGGGGCGCTGTGAGGGGCGGTCTTGTTGTCGTGGTGCGGTGGGTCAGTCGTTGCGCTTGTCTTCTGTCAGTCCCAGCGTGTACGGCTCAAAGCGGATCACTTCTTCGCCCAGCCAGTCGTTAAGCTCCTGCAGTCGCTTCTGCAGCGGCATCAGCTCGTTGCGGACAAAGACGCGGCTGGCCTTTTCCACATCACCAAAGCCGCCGGTATTGTTGGGAATAATGCCCATCATCTGCGGCGGTACGCGGTGCGCTGCCATCATATCATCGCGGCTCACGTTCTTGATGTTCAGAAACTCGTCTTTCGCCGCAACCTCTGATAACGGGATGATCTGGATGCCGTCCTTTTTACCGTTGGGCGAATACATAAACAGGTTGCGGAAGTTGCCCGGCCCTTTGGCGCTTTTCATTGCCTGGCGTATATTGTTCACGTCCTCCTGATTCTGTGCTGCGTCGGTCATGTACATGATGAAACCCGCGTGGCTGCCGTTGATATAATACTTCCGGCGGAACAGCGTTGCGGACTCGTTGAGCAGGGTTGACGGAATGGCAGAAAGATAGCCGGGCAGCCCGTAAATCTCCTGGTTAATATCCGGCTCCAGCAGATGAAAGATGTTGCCCTGCGTAAATTCATAGGGCTGCGTGGTCAGGCCATACTGCACAAACCAGTAGGTGTCGAGGTCCACGCCTCGCCGTGTGTACTTCGCCAGCGCTGGCTCAAGTGAGAGAACGCCGCCGAGCCGGTTGGTGCGTTTTTCCAGATAGGCGTTACCGAACACCAGATAGTCCTGGACGAAACGGGCAAAAGCCTGCTGGCTGAGCAGGCGGTGCGGGATGTAGGTACTGCTGAGAATGTCACGCTTAACGGCAATCGGTGAGCTGTGATGCACGGCGGCGCGGTAGGTCCGCGCCAGTCCGTCAAAGCTCACCGGCGGCTCATACCAGCGGTCCATCTGCACGCATTCCACGTAGTCCAGCAATTCGCGTCGGTCTAACACCGGCACCGGGTCGCCAAAGCTGAACGCCTCCGCCGCAGCGCCGCCTGATTGTGCGTTGTGATCTACCGCTGAGCGGTTATTCTTGTTTTTACGTTTGCTCATGCCGCCTGCTCCTTGTCAGCCTGGGGCCATTCGCACATAAACAGCATTTTCCAGTCCTCTGCTGATAATTCTTTTTTCATGTCATTCAGCCATTCATCATCAAAGAGCGCGGCTCCGGTTGCGAGCGTTGCCCCGGATGCTGCAGCGTCATCAGCGGTAAAGGTCATGCTGGTTGTGCTGTTGCGGGAAATCAGCTTCTTGTATTCCCGCCATGCTTCCGTGCTGGGGCTTGGGGTGGTGTAGTAGGTAGCGTGATAGCGCGCGTGCATGGACAGGCCTTTAGCGAGCGCAATCATATTTTTCGGGGAGTCCGCCCAGGCATACTCTGACACGTAGACGTTTCCATGGAGCGCGGCGGCGAGGCTTTCCGGCCCGATAAAATAAATGACCGCACCGTTTGGTAGTTCCAGATGCGTTTTGCCTGATTTTATTTTTCCTGGGTGTGTCCAGGCTACGGCCTGATCTATAAAGGCTGACATATAGGTTTTGACGGTCAGGGCGGATGCCGGGGTGCAGCCCAGAAAAATCTGGTTGCGTCCGGTATGCAGTGCATCGTTCAGGGCTTCGTAGGCGAAAAAGAAATCTGCGCCAGCCTGACGCATTTTTGTAAGCACACGGTTTCTGCTGCGTGCGCCGCTGTTCCATTCATGCTGGTAAGCAAAGAAAGGGCGATCTACAGGCAGGCTGGCGGTGGTCATGAGGTTAGTTGGGGTTGAGTGCATCAGAAAATCTCCACAATGTTGCTGGTATTGGCGGCTTCGCCCTGCAGCGGTTCGTTAAACAGTGCGTGCATCGTTGCCCAGGCCAAATCGGCGTGGCTGGCTTCTTCGCTGCGGCTGGCTTCGTAAGTGGGACGGTTTCCGCTGGCGGTAGTGGCGCGGCGGATAGCCATAAAGGACTGCGCAATGTCGGTGTGTCCTGCGTCAAACTCCAGACGGCGGTGGCTGATAATGTCGTATGCCTTGAGCACAAGGGCGTTTTTGACGTTGGGGTTGTAGACAAACTCCCGCACGGCAGGAAAGAACGCTTTCACGTTCTCGTAGACACCGTGACCGACGCCGGTAGAGTCGATACCGATATAGGTCACGTTGTACTGCTGCGTCAGCTTTTTGATAGCGTCAGCCTGGGCGCGGAAGTCCATCCCGCGCCACTGGTGCCGCTCAAGAATGCGGAACTTGCCGCCCGGTACGGTTGGCGGTGCCACCACCACGCACCCGGCGCTGTCACCGTTCTGCGTGCCTTTCGCCGGGTCGTATCCGATCCAGACTTCGCGCCAGCCAAACGGGCGCAGCGCCAGCGCCTGAAAATCTGCCCACACTTCCCAGCTGTCCACCATGCACGCCTGCAGCTCGCTGAGAGGGAATACTGACGCCAGATCGTCAATAAATTCGCACATCAGCAGGTTCTGGTATTCGTCCGGGCTGTACTCCATGCGCAGCTGGTCGAGGTCGAACAGATTACAGCCGCCGCGCACCGCATCCTCCACGGTGACGATCTGGCGATACTGTCCGTCCGGGCAGAGCACGCCGCGCGCAAGGTTGCTGTGGGTCAGGTCAATGTCCACTTTGTCCGCTTTGGCACGGCCCCTGTTGAACAGCGCGCCGGACCAGAACGGATAGGCGCTGTGGGTCAGGCTGGACGGCGTGGAGAAGTAGGTTTGTCGCCATTTCTTGTGAATGGCCATGCCGGAGGCAACCTTGCGCAGCTCCTGGAATTTCGGTATCCAGAAATACTCATCAAGGTACAGGTTGCCGTGGTAGCTCTGCGCCGTGCGGGCGTTGGTGCCGAGGAAGTACAGGCACGCACCGTTGCTGAGGGTCATCGGGTCGCCTTTCAGCTCAACATCCACCTCTTTTGCAAAGTCGATGATGTACTGCTTAAAGACGTGCGCCTGCGCCTTACTGGCTGAGAGGAAAATCTGGTTGCGCCCGGTGGTGATGGCGTCAATCAGCGCTTCGCGGGCAAAAAAGTATGTTGCCCCGATCTGGCGTGATTTAAGCAGGTTGCGAATGCGGTGTTTTACGCCCGCCTGCCACCAGTGGCGCTGATATTCAAACATGCCGTTGCGGAAAATTTCTTCCAGTTTTTCGGTCTGTTCATCAGTGAAAACATTCTTTTCGGGCTGGCGGCGTGGCCCTTTGTTACGGTTGGCAACGTTCGGGTTTAAGTCTGCTTCGTTGCCGCCATCGTTAAATTTACCGATCCGGGCGTGGCGCTCAGACTGACGCGCCAGCAGGTCAATTTCCTTGAAGTCTTTCCCTTCTTTCTGCTCCTTCATGATGAGCTGGCAGTAACGTGCGGCGGTGGTGAGCTGCATCTGATCCAGCGGCCCATAGTCGCCCCATTTGTCGCGCTTCTTCCAGCTGTGAACGGTTGCAACTTTCTCACCCAGCATTTCAGCAATGCGGGCTACGCGGTATCCCTGAAAGTACAGCAGCATGGCCTGCCGACGGGGATCGAGGTCTGCGGGGGTCAGTGTGGTGTTCATGGCACAAACATACGGCCTTGACAGGCGGCTTTCCCCGGCTGCGGTTTGTGTGGTTTACCGTACAAGTGCCGCGCGTTGTTTCGCTCCCCCCATCACCGCAAACATAAGGCTCCAGTAAGTTTTTTCTAACGGAGCACGGCTCATGACAGTGAAAGCAAAGCGTTTCCGTATCGGGGTGGAAGGTGCCACCACTGACGGGCGCGAAATCCAGCGTGAATGGCTGGTACAGATGGCTGCCAGCTACAACCCGACGGTCTATACCGCGCTGATTAACCTTGAGCACATCAAGTCTTATCTGCCGGACAGCACCTTTAACCGCTACGGCAGGGTGACGGGGCTGGTTGCAGAAGAAATCAAGGACGGGCCGCTGGCGGGCAAGATGGCGCTTTATGCCGATATCGAACCCACGGACGCCCTGGTGGAACTGGTAAAGAAAGGCCAGAAGCTTTTCACCTCCATGGAGGTCAGCACGAAGTTTGCCGACACCGGCAAAGCCTACCTTGTGGGGCTGGGTGCGACGGACGATCCGGCGAGCCTTGGCACCGAAATGCTGGCATTCAGCGCCAGCGCCGCGCATAACCCGCTGGCGAACCGTAAGCTGAACCCTGAAAACCTGTTTTCGGAAGCGGTTGAAACGCTGATCGAATTGGAAGAAGTCCAGAACGAAAAGCCGTCCCTCTTTGCCCGCGTCACCGCGCTGTTCACCAAAAAAGAGCAGACCGATGAGGCGCGTTTCTCCGACGTGCATAAAGCCGTGGAACTGGTCGCCACTGAGCAGCAGAACCTGAGCGAGCGCACGGATAAATCCCTGACCGAACAGGACAAGCGCCTTTCTGAGCTGGAGTCCTCCCTGCAGGAGCAGCAGGCCGCCTTTGCCGAACTTGAGCAAAAGCTGAGCAGCGAAGACTGCCGTAAAGACTACCGCCAGCGCGCACCGGGCGGTGACGCACCGGCAGGCACCCTGACCAATTGCTGATGGAGCATAAAACCCGATGAAAAAGAAAACCCGCTTTGCCTTTAACGCTTACCTGCAGCAGCTGGCGCGCCTGAACGGTGTGGAGATTGAAGAACTCTCCAGCAAGTTCACCGTGGAGCCGTCCGTGCAGCAGACGCTGGAAGACCAGATCCAGCAGTCCGCCGCTTTCCTGACGCTGATTAACATCACGCCGGTCACTGAGCAGTCCGGGCAGTTGCTGGGGCTGGGCGTTGGCAGCACCATTGCCGGAACCACCGATACCACCACCAAAGAGCGCGAGCCTACCGATCCGACGCTGATGGAAGACGTGGAATACAAATGCGAACAGACCAACTTTGACACGGTGCTGACCTACGCAAAACTGGACCTGTGGGCGAAGTTCTAGGACTTCCAGGTGCGTATCCGCAACGCCATCGTCAAGCGTCAGGCGCTGGACCGCATCATGATCGGCTTTAACGGCGTGAAGCGTGCCAAAACCTCCAACCGTGCTGAAAACCCGCTGCTGCAGGACGTCAATAAAGGCTGGCTACAGAAAATCCGCGAAGACGCGCCGGATCACGTCATGGGCAGCACCACAAAAGACGGTGCAACGACTGCAGGCGCGGTCAAAGTGGGCAAGGGCGGCGACTATGCCAACCTGGACGCCGTGGTGATGGATGCCGTCAACGAGCTGATCGACGCGGTTTATCAGGATGATGACGATCTGGTTGTCGTCTGCGGACGTGAACTGCTGTCTGACAAGTATTTCCCGCTGGTCAACAAAGAGCAGGACAACAGCGAGAAAATTGCCGCCGATCTGATCATCAGCCAGAAACGCATGGGCGGCCTGCAGGCCGTGCGTGCGCCTTACTTCCCGGCAAATGCCCTGCTGATCACCCGTCTGGATAACCTGTCCATCTACTGGCAGGAAGATACCCGCCGCCGTTCTGTTATCGACAACCCGAAACGTGACCGGATTGAAAACTTTGAGTCCGTCAACGAGGCGTATGTGGTCGAGGACTACCGCTGCGCAGCGCTGGTAGAGAACATCGAGATCGGTGATTTCAGCGCGCCTGCCGTACCGGAAGGTGGGGAATAACGCATGAGCCTGAGTCCCGCACGGCAGCACCGCCTGCGCATTCAGGCCGAACAGGCCGCCCGTGAGGGCGGCAGTGTTCGCCATGCGTCGGGCTATGACCTGATGTTGCTGCAGCTGGCAGAAGACCGTCGCCGCCTCAAGGGCGTCCAGTCCACAGTGAAAAAGGCGGAAATCAAGGTGGAGCTGCTGCCGAAATATTCCGCCTGGGTGGAGGGCGTGCTGGCTGCCGGAGGTGCGCAGCAGGATGACGTGCTGATGTACGTGATGCTGTGGCGTATCGATGCCGGTGATTATGCCGGTGCGCTGGAAATCGGGCGTTATGCGCTGCGCCATGGCTGGGTTATGCCGCTGGGCAACCGTAACGTGCAGACCGTGCTGGCAGAAGAAATGGCAGACGCGGCGCAAAGCGCTCTGTTAGCCGCTGCCGGTTTTGATGCAGATCTGCTTTTGCAGACGCTGGACCTGACAACCGATCTGGATATGCCGGACCAGTCGCGGGCGCGTCTGCATAAAGCCATCGGCGCTGTACTGAGCGAAAGCAACCCGGCATCTGCCCTGAATCACCTTACCCATGCGCTGCAGCTCGATCCCCGCTGTGGTGTGAAAAAAGATAAGCAGCAGTTGGAGCGCAGACTGCGCAAGGACAGCTGCTAAAGAACGTGCCCCGCGCACGGGCGGCACGGGGTAGCGAAAGGCACTGCCACATCAAAACCCCGTCCACCGCCCACTATTTCAGGAGAAAGCCGCATGAAGTTTGTTGCGCCCGAACAGGCACCGGAACAGGCGGAGGTCATCAAAAATACGCCGTTCTGGCCTGATGTGGACCTGTCGGAATTTCGCAGTGTGATGCGCACTGACGGCACGGTGACGCAGCCGCGTTTAAAGCAGGTCGTGCTGACGGCTATTTCTGAGGTTAACGCTGAGCTGTACGACTTCCGCAACCGTCAGCAGATGCTGGGCTGGCGGACACTTGCAGACGTTCCTGCAGAAATGCTGGACGGCAAAAGCGAGCGTATCCGGCACTACCACAACGCCGTTTTTTGCTGGGCGCGCGCCGTGCTCAATGAGCGTTATCAGGACTATGACGCCACGGCGTCAGGCGTGAAGCGAGGGGAGGAGCTGGCGGAAGCCAGCGGCGATCTGTGGCGTGATGCCCGCTGGGCCATCAGCCGGGTGCAGGATGCACCGCACTGTACGGTGGAGCTTATCTGATGAAAGTGCGTGCGCATCAGTATGACACGGTGGATGCGCTTTGCTGGCGTCATTACGGGCGCACGCAGGGTGTCACTGAGCAGGTTCTGCAGGCGAATCCGGGGCTGGCTGAGTACGGCCCATTTTTACCGCACGGGCTGCAGGTGGAGCTGCCGGACATTACGGCGTCAACCACGGCGCAGACCGTCCAGCTATGGGACTGAATTATGACGCTTGAACGAATCAGCGCCTTTATCACTTACTGCATCGCCGTGCTGCTGGCATGGCTGGGCGATCTGTCGCTCAAGGATGCGTCAACGGTTGGCGGCGTACTGATTGGTGTGCTGATGCTGGCTATCAACTGGTACTACAAACACCAGTCTTTCAAATTGTTACGTGGCGGCAAAATTTCGCGGGGGGAATATGAATCCTTCAATCGTTAAGCGCTGCCTTGTCGGGGCGGTGCTGGCTATCGCCGCCACGCTGCCCGGTTTCCAGTCGCTTCATACCTCCGTCGAGGGGCTGAAACTGATTGCCGATTACGAGGGATGCCGCCTGCAGCCTTATCAGTGCAGTGCGGGCGTATGGACTGACGGGATCGGCAATACGTCCGGTGTGGTGCCGGGGAAAACTATCACGGAGCGGCAGGCGGCGCAGGGACTTATCACCAACGTGCTGCGCGTGGAGCGGGCACTGGATAAATGTGTGGTGCAGCCGATGCCGCAAAAGGTCTATGACGCGGTGGTGTCGTTTGCTTTCAACGTGGGCACCGGCAACGCCTGCAGCTCCACGCTGGTTAAGTTGCTGAACCAGCGGCGCTGGGCGGATGCCTGTCATCAACTGCCGCGCTGGGTATATGTCAAAGGTGTGTTTAATCAGGGGCTGGACAACCGCCGCGCGCGGGAAATGGCCTGGTGCTTAAAAGGAGCATAACGGAATGAAAAAGAAAGTCATGAGCGTTTTTTCCCAGATGGCATGGGCTGCGCTGTTGGTTATCAGTCTGCTGTATCCGCGCAGCGGTGCGCCGGTTCTGGTTGGTGCGTCTGTCTGGGTGTCATGCTTCCTCGCCTGGCTGCTTGCTGCGCTGTGCGCTGTCGGGTGGTTCGCCGGAGATCGGGCACGCGATGAGGTCAGGGCGGCATTGCTGAAATTCAGGGCGCACCCCGTAAAACCCGTGCGCACATGGGTAATCAGGCTGCTTATTGTTCTGTGCCTGGCGTTTTCGGGATGGGTGATCACCCTGGTGTTTTACCTGCTGACGCTGGTTTTGTATCAGATTGCCCGCGCGCAGCTTCATGAGCCGATGGCAGCCTGATGCGTGCGCTGGCGGTAGTGCTGGCGCTGGCGCTGGCGGCGCTGGGCTGGCAGTCATGGCGGCTTAACAATGCCAGCCACACCATCGAGACGCAGGGTGCGGCGCTGAAAAGCAAAACGCAGGAGCTGACGAAGAAAAACAGCCAGCTGATCGGCCTGTCCATTCTGACCGAAACCAACAGCCGGGAGCAGACGCGGCTTTATGCGGCAGCGGAGCAGACCACCGCACTGTTGCGAAGTCGCCAGCGCCGGATCGAGGAGCTAAAACGTGAAAACGAGGATTTACGCCGCTGGGCTGACACTCCTTTGCCTGCTGACATTATCAGGTTGCGGGACCGCCCGGCCCTCGCCGGAGGTGCAGCTTACCGTGAGTGGCTGTCCCAGAGTGACGCAGTGCCGCCTGGAAAGGTCAGCGCCGCGCAGTAACGGCGATCTGAATGCGGTGCTGGATGAAACCGAGGCCGCCTGGGCGGTCTGTGCTGACAAAGTGGACACGATTATTGCGTGTCAGGAGCGAGACAGTGAACAAACCGCAGTCCTTACGCAGCGCCCTGAATAAAGCGGTTGCCTATGTCCGCGATAACCCGGACAAGCTGCACCTTTTCGTTGATAACGGATCACTGGTGGCAACCGGTGCCAGCTCTATGTCATGGGAGTACCGCTACACCCTGAACGTGGTGATCGAGGATTTCAGCGGCGACCAGAATCTGCTGATGGCTCCTGTGCTGCTGTGGCTAAGTGACAACCAGCCGGATGCCATCAATAACCCGGATCTGCGTGAAAAACTGTTCACCTTTGAAGTGGATATTCTGCGCAACGATGTGTGCGATATCAGCATGAACCTGCAACTGACTGAGCGTGTGCTGGTCAGCACTGACGGCAGCGTGTCGAGCGTTGAAGCGGTGCCGGAGCCGGACGAACCCGAAGAAATGTGGACGGTGAAACGTGGATGAGCTGCAGAGGGTGGACGACTGGCTGACGGTGCTACTGGCGAATCTGGAGCCTGCAGCTCGCAGCCGTATGATGCGGCAACTGGCGCAACAGCTGCGCCGGACGCAGCAGCAGAACATCAGGCTGCAGCGTAATCCTGACGGTAGCGGCTATGAGCCGCGACGGGTGACAGCCCGCAGCAAGAAGGGGCGCATCAAACGCCAGATGTTTGCAAAACTTCGCACCACAAAATACCTGAAAACCGCCGCCAGTGCGGACTCCGCCAGCGTGCAGTTTGATGGCAAGGTGCAGCGCATTGCCCGTGTTCACCATTACGGCCTGCGGGATCGCGTCAGCCGCAAAGGCCCGGAAGTCCGATACGCAGAGCGCCGCCTGCTGGGCGTGAATGATGAGGTGGAAACCATCACCCGTGACACCCTGCTGCGCTGGCTGGCGGGGTGATCTTTGTGCCACCGCTGGCACAAGCGCCCGTGCTGCCTCCCTTTTCCCTCTGATGGCAACCTTTCGTTATGAATGCACAACTGACCGAAATCATGCGCCTTATCACCAACCTGATCCGCACCGGCACCGTGACCGAAGTGGACCGGGAAAACTGGCTGTGCCGGGTGAGAGTGGGTGAGCTTGAAACCAACTGGATTAACTGGCTGACGCTGCGTGCCGGTAGTGCCCGTACATGGTGGTGTCCGTCGCCGGATGAGCAGGTGGTGCTGCTGAGCATGGGCGGCAATCTGGAAACCGCTTTTGTGCTGCCCGCCATCTACTCCAATCAGTTTGCGCCGCCCTCGGATTCCGTGGACGGTTGCGTGACGGAGTACCCGGACGGGGGCTGGTTTGAGTATGAACCCGCCACCGGGCGGTGGCATGTCCGGGGTATCAAATCCATGGTGATCGAGGCGGCGGACAATATCACCCTCAAAACCGGTGAGTTTGTGGTGGAGGCTGATACCACGCGCATTAACAGCGAGGTGGTGATCAATGGCGGCGTCACCCAGGGCGGCGGCGCGATGAGTTCCAACGGGATCGTGGTGGATAAACACGGTCACACCGGCGTGGAGTCCGGCGGCGATACGTCAGGAGGCCCGGTATGACGCTGTATATCGGCATGAGCCAGGGCAACGGTAAGGCCATTACTGATACGGACCATCTGCGCCAGTCAGTGCGGGATATTCTGCTGACGCCGCAGGGCAGCCGGATTGCCCGCCGGGAGTACGGCTCCCTGCTTTCAGCCCTGATTGACCAGCCGCAGAACCCGGCGCTACGCCTGCAGGTCATGTCTGCGGTCTATGTGGCACTGAGTCGCTGGGAGCCACGGCTTACGCTGGATTCCATCACCATCAGCAGCAATTTTGACGGCTCCATGGTGGTTGAGCTTACCGGGCAGCGCAACAACAGCGCGCCGGTTTCCCTTTCGGTATCTACAGGAGCAGACAATGGCAGTGATTGACCTTTCCCAGCTCCCCGCGCCGCAGATAGTGGACGTGCCGGATTTTGAGACGCTGCTGGCTGAACGCAAGGCCGCTTTTGTGGCCCTTTATCCGGCGGATGAGCAGGACGCGGTACGGCGCACGCTGGCGCTGGAATCTGAACCCGTCACCAAGCTGCTGCAGGAAAGCACCTACCGCGAAATCCTGCTACGCCAGCGTATTAACGAGGCTGCGCAGGCGGTGATGGTGGCCTATTCGATGGGAAATGATCTTGAGCAACTGGCAGCCAACTGCAACGTGAAACGCCTGACGGTAGTGCCTGCTGATAATGATGCAGTACCGCCGGTCGCCGCAGTGATGGAAGATGATGAGGCGCTGCGCCAGCGCATCCCTGCTGCGTTTGAGGGGCTGTCGGTTGCTGGCCCGACGGGAGCCTATGAATTTCACGCCAGAAGCGCGGACGGGCGCGTGGCAGATGCCAGCGCAACCAGCCCGGCACCGGCGGAGGTGGTGCTTACCGTACTAAGCCGTGAGGGTGACGGTACGGCAGAGGCTGATCTGCTGGCGGTGGTGGAGCAGGCGCTTAACAGCGAGAACGTGCGTCCGGTGGCAGACCGCCTGACGGTGCGCAGTGCCGAAATAATCCCGTACAGCGTGGATGCGACGATCTTTCTTTATCCGGGGCCGGAAGCTGAGCCGGTGATGGCAGCAGCAAAAGCCAGCCTGCAGAGATACATCGCCAGTCAGACGCGGCTGGGCCGTGATATTCGCCGAAGCGCCATTTATGCCGCGCTGCACGTTGAGGGCGTCCAGCGTGTGGAGCTGGCGTCTCCGCTGGCTGATGTTGTGCTGGATAAAACGCAGGCGGCGTCCTGTACGGAATGGAGCGTGACCAACGGGGGCACGGATGAATAGCCTGTTGCCGCCCGGTTCATCGCCGCTTGAGCGCCGACTGGCGCAGACCTGCAGCGGGATTTCCGATCTGCAGGTGCCGCTACGCGACTTGTGGAACCCGGCAACGTGTCCGGTCAGCTTTCTGCCATATCTGGCGTGGGCGTTTTCCGTTGACCGCTGGGACGAAAGCTGGACGGAGAGCGTCAAGCGCCGCGTGGTGCAGGATGCTTTCTATATCCATCAGCACAAGGGGACGACGAGCGCCGTGCGGCGGGTTGTGGAGCCGTTCGGCTTCCTGATCCGCATTATTGAATGGTGGCAGACCGGTGAGATGCCGGGGACGTTTCGCCTGGACATTGGCGTGCAGGATCAGGGCATCACGGAAGAAACCTATCTGGAACTGGAGCGCCTGATTGGTGACGCCAAGCCGTGCAGCCGTCATCTGATTGGCATGTCCATCAACCTGCAGACCAGCGGCCCCTATTTTGTGGGCGCTGCCACCTACACCGGCGAAGAAATCACGATTTACCCGTATATCAACGAAACCATTATTTCCGGCGGCACTGCTTATGAGGGCGGAGCGGTCCATGTTATTGACACAATGAGAGTGAATCCATGAGCGCAAAATTTTATACCCTGCTGACGGATATCGGCGCGGCGAAACTGGCAAGCGCCGCCGCGCTCGGTGTCCCGCTGAAAATTACCCAGATGGCGGTGGGCGACGGCGGAGGCGTACTGCCGACTCCAAGCGCACAGCAGACAGCGCTGGTTGCTGAAAAGCGCCGTGCGGCATTGAATATGCTGTATATCGATCCGCAGAACAGCAGCCAGATTATTGCTGAACAGGTGATCCCAGAAACCGAGGGCGGTTGGTGGATTCGTGAGGTCGGTCTGTTCGATGATACCGGCGCGCTGATTGCCGTGGGCAACTGCCCGGAGAGCTACAAGCCGCAGCTGGCGGAGGGGAGCGGGCGCACGCAGACCGTGCGCATGGTGCTGATTACCAGCAGTACCGATAATATCACCCTGAAAATTGACCCGGCAGTGGTGCTGGCAACCCGCAAATACGTGGATGACAAGGTGCTGGAGCTAAAGGTGTATGTGGATGACCTGATGGCGGAGCATATTGCTGCAGCCGATCCTCATGCGCAATATGCCACAAAGGCCAGTCCGACATTCACCGGCACGCCGAAAGCACCGACGGCGGCGGCAGGTAACAATAGCACCCAGCTTGCCACCACTGCCTTTGTGCAGTCTGCACTGGTTGCCCTGATTAACGGTGCCCCAGCCACACTGGACACGCTGAAAGAAATTGCAGCCGCAATCAACAATGATCCCAATTTCAGCACCACCATTAATAACGCGCTGGCGCTGAAAGCCCCACTGGCAAGCCCGGCCCTGACCGGAACGCCGACGGCACCCACCGCTGCGCAGACAGTCAACAATACGCAGGTTGCCACCACGGCATTTGTTAAATCAGCCATCGCGGCGCTGGTCGCATCATCCCCTGCCGCACTGGACACGCTGAATGAGCTGGCGGATGCGCTGGGCAATGATCCTAACTTTGCTACGACCATGACAAACGCGCTGGCAGGTAAGCAACCATTGGATAACACACTTACTGCATTATCAGGAAAATCTGTCGCGGCTCTTCTCGAATACCTTGGTTTGGGAGATTTAGCCAAAGCGGGTGTTGGCAATGGGCTGATCGCCACAAATGGATACGCCACACTTCCCCTGATTATTGGCGGAGAAAAAAAGGTTCTTATCATTCAATGGGGAACTACGAGCACAACAGGTAGTGACGGAAAAGCTACTGCTACGTTTCCTGTTTCATTTACGCGACCCCCTTTTTATGTAGGCCTGACAGAAACAACCGGGGAAGCATCCGGCATTGGTTCTGTATGCGTGTGGTCAAGAGAGATCACATCCGCCACCACAACCGGTTTTGCGGCGCTGGCGTCAAAACCCTGGGCATCGGCGTTTACAGCCGGTGAAGCTGCAAATTATCTCGCGGTAGGATTCTAATAATGAGCAATTACGTTTACAGTCCGTCAAAAAACGCTTTCTTTCTGGTATCTAAAATGGCAGAGCACAAGTTGGAGGGTAATTGGCCCGAAGATGGCGTGGAAATTAGCGATGATTTATTCATCCAGTACACATCAACACCACCTGACGGGAAAGAGCGCGGTGTGGACAGTGATGGAATGCCGTGCTGGGTGGATCGACCAGAGCCGACAATAAAGGAGTTAATTGCTGCCGCAGAAAGCAAACAACAGCAATTAATTAACGAAGCTAACGGTTATATCAGTAGCCGACAGTGGCCCGGAAAAGCGGCTATTGGGAGATTAAAAGATGATGAGCTGACACGGTACAATATCTGGCTTGATTATCTGGATGCGCTGGAGGCGATTAATACCTCTGAACCGCAGGAAATTATCTGGCCTGAACGCCCGTAAGCATAATCACATCCCCGCTCCTGCGGGGGTTTTTTTCCTCCTTTCATTGTGCCATTCCCCACACATAGCCCGGCGCGTGCGCCGCGCGCATATCAACCAGAACATAGGCACACCCCCTGTAAACCGGAGAGACTGCCTTATGGCTCAGGATTACCACCACGGGGTGCGCGTTGTTGAAGTCAACGAGGGCACCCGATCCATTACTACGGTGAGCACCGCCATCGTGGGCATGGTCTGCACCGGCGATGATGCTGATGCGTCCATGTTTCCCCTCAATAAGCCTGTTCTGCTGACCGATGTGCTGACCGCCAGCGGTAAAGCGGGCGAGTCCGGCACGCTGGCCCGTTCGCTGGATGCGATTGCAGACCAGGCTAAACCCGTGACAGTCGTTGTGCGCGTGGCGCAGGGCGAAACCGAAGCGGAAACCACCTCCAACATTATCGGCGGCGTGACCGCTGACGGTAAAAAAACGGGCATGAAAGCGTTGCTTTCGGCGCAGTCGCAGCTGGGCGTCAAGCCGCGTATTCTCGGCGTGCCGGGGCATGACACGCAGGCGGTTGCCACTGAGCTGCTGAGCGTGGCGCAGAGTCTGCGCGGATTTGCCTATCTGTCCGCCTATGACTGCAAAACGGTAGAAGAAGCGATTGCATATCGTGACAATTTCAGCCAGCGAGAGGGGATGCTGATTTGGCCTGACTTCATCAACTTTGACACTGTGCTGAATGCAGATGCGACGGCTTACGCCTCTGCCCGTGCGCTCGGTCTGCGCGCCAAAATTGACGAGCAGACCGGCTGGCACAAAACCCTGTCTAACGTGGGCGTGAACGGCGTCACCGGCATTTCCGCAGATGTGTTCTGGGATCTGCAGGACCCGGCAACTGATGCGGGACTGCTGAACCAGAACGACGTCACCACGCTTATCCGCAAAGACGGCTTCCGCTTCTGGGGTTCCCGCTGCCTCAGTGACGATCCGCTGTTTCAGTTTGAAAACTACACCCGCACAGCGCAGGTGCTGGCTGACACCATCGCAGAAGCGCACATGTGGGCGGTGGATGGCGTGCTCAACCCGTCGCTGGCCCGTGACATTATCGAAGGTATTCGCGCCAAGCTGCGCAGCCTGAAAACGCAGGGCTACATCATCGGCGCAGACTGCTGGCTGGATGAGTCGGTGAACGATAAAGACTCCCTGAAAGCCGGGAAGCTCACTATCGACTACGACTACACGCCGGTGCCGCCGCTTGAAAACCTGATGCTGCGCCAGCGCATCACCGATCAGTACCTGCTGGATTTCTCCAGCCAGGTCAGCGCGTAAGGGGACACCATGGCTTTACCACGCAAGTTAAAACACCTGAACCTGTTCAACGACGGGAACAACTGGCAGGGGATCGTTGAGTCTCTGACCCTGCCGAAATTTACCCGTAAGTTTGAAAAGTATCGCGGCGGCGGTATGCCGGGCGCGGTGGACGTGGACATGGGGCTGGATGACGGCGCACTGGACACGGAATTTTCAATCGGCGGCACCGAACTGCTGTTATTCAAGCAGATGGGCAAAGCCACGGTTGACGGCATCCAGTTGCGTTTCACCGGCTCCATTCAGCGTGACGATACCGGCGAAGTGCAGGCCGTTGAGCTGGTTGTGCGCGGGCGTCATAAAGAAGTGGATTCCGGCGAGTGGAAAACCGGCGAAAGCAGCACCACGAAAGTCAGCAGCACCAACAGCTACGCGAAGCTGACCATTAACGGCGAGGTGCTCTATGAGGTCGATCTGGTCAACATGATTGAAATCGTTGACGGCGTGGACCTGATGGAAGAACACCGTAATGCCCTCGGCCTCTGATTAACCTTAACGGCGCGGGCAGCCGCGCCAGTATTTCATTAACAGGAAACGAACATGAGCGACAAGCTGACTGAAAAGACCGTGCAACTGGATACCCCGATCAAGCGTGGTAAAACTGAAATTACTGAAATTGTGCTGCGCAAGCCGCAGTCCGGCGCGCTGCGTGGCACCCGTCTGCAGGCCATTATGGATATGGACGTGGGCGCAATGATGACTGTGATCCCGCGTATCTCCACCCCGACGCTGACCGCGCAGGAAATGGCAGAGCTGGACCCTGCCGATCTCACCGCGTTGTCGGTTGAGGTGGTGACTTTTTTGTTGAAGAAGTCGGTGCTTGCCGATTTGCCGACAACCTGACGGTTGATGATCTGGTGGCAGACATTGCCACCATCTTTCACTGGTCGCCGTCCATCACTGACGTTATGCCGCTGACTGATGTGCTGGAGTGGCGGCATAAGGCAATTCAGCGAAGCGGGGCCAGCGATGAGTGATAATAACCTGCGACTGCAGGTAGTTCTGGGGGCGGTGGATAAGTTAACCCGCCCATTTAAAAATGCACAGGCTGGCTCTAAGGAGCTGGCATCAGCTATTCGACAAACCCGCGATCAGATTAAAAAGCTGAGTGATGCTGGAGGTCAGCTTAAATCTTTCGATCAGCTAACTCAAAGTGTTAGCCGTACTGGTGCCGAACTGGATCAGGCGAGGCTACGCGCTCAAATGATGACGCGCGAAATGTCATCTTTGGAATCACCGACAAAAAAACAAACGCAGGCGCTTGAAGCTCAGTGGCGTGCTGTTTCACGTCTTGAACAAAAACAGCAACAGGAAACTCGCCAGATGGCGGCAGCCAGGGCTGAGCTTTATCGGCTGGGGTTATCTGCTGGGGGCGGAGCGCGTGAGACGGCACGGATTGCACGAGAAACTGAGCGGTATAACCGACACTTGGCTGAGCAGGAGCGCAGGCTGCGTGAAGTTGGCGAGCGTCAGCGAAAGCTCAACGCCATCAAAGCCAAGGCTGAAAAGACCCGCGAGTTAAGGAACTCTCTGGCAGGTAATGGTGCAGGGGCGATGGCGGCTGGGGTAACTACTGGCATGACGTTGCTGGCTCCAGTAAAAGCCTATTCAGAATCAGAAAATGCAGCGAATCAGCTCGCCGGTTCAATGATGGGGCCGGGCGGAAAGGTAGCGCCTGAATTTGAAAAAATTAACCGGCTTGCAGTTGCTTTGGGCGATAAGCTGCCGGGAACAACAGCCGACTTTCAGAACATGATGACTATGCTACGCCGTCAGGGTATGTCGGCGCAGGTCATCATGGGCGGCTTGGGAGAGTCAGCAGCTTATCTTGGCGTGCAGTTACAGATGGCTCCCACTGCAGCAGCTGAGTTTGCGGCTAAGTTACAAGATGCTACTCAGACCTCCGAAAAAGACATGATGAATCTGATGGACGTGATCCAGAAAGGATTCTACGCAGGGGTAGATTCAGGAAATATGCTGCAGGGGTTCTCAAAAATCAGCAGCGCGATGGATATTATTCATAAAAAGGGATTGGACGCGGCTAAGACATTTGCTCCTCTATTAGTTATGGCTGATCAGGCTGGTATGGCTGGAGAGTCAGCTGGTAATGCCTACCGAAAAGTATTTCAGTCCGTCATGAATACGGAAAAAGTGAAGGATGCTAATGATGAACTAAAAGGCACTGGCGTTAAGTTCGATTTTACGGATGGCAAGGGGGAGTTTGGCGGGCTGGAGAAAATGTACACGCAGTTAGCTCAACTCCAAAAGCTTAATACTGAGAAAAGGTTAGCTACTCTAAAAGGTATTTTTGGGGATGATGCGGAAACGCTGCAGGTGCTAAATATTATGATTACCAAAGGCATCTCAGGCTATCGTGAAACGGCTTCAAAGTTACAAAATCAGGCTTCTCTACGCGAGCGTGTTGATGCCTCCTTGAATACTCTTGGTAATAAATGGGAAGCCGCTACAGGTTCCTTTACCAATGCTATGGCTAGTATCGGTGAAACAGTTGCCCCAGCATTAAAGAAGCTGGCAGACTGGTTGGGTGAACTGGCTTCGCGTCTGGATGGTTTTGTTAAACGACACCCACAATTGACCTCTGCGCTGTTTAAGCTGGCAGCAGGCTTTGCCATTGTTGCAACCGCCGCTGGGGTTGTTTCACTGGCGCTGGCGTCCGTGTTAGGGCCGATGGCAGTAGTGCGAATGAGCGCAGGGGTGATGGGGCTAAAATTTTCATCTGCATTTGGTCTTATTGGGAAAGCAATCAGTTCTGTTGGCAAGTCAGTTATATGGCTGGGCCGATTGATGTTTGCAAATCCTATACTGGCCGTCATTGGGCTGATCGCCGCTGGTGCAATTTATATCTGGCAGAACTGGGACACGCTTGGGCCAAAATTCAAGGCAATGTGGGATGCCGTATGTAATGCCACAAGTACGGCATGGGATTGGATTAAAGAGAAGGCCAGCGCCGCATGGGAGGGGATTAAGTCACTGTTCTTTAATTATACCTTGCCGGGATTAATAGCTAAAAATTGGGATTCAATAAAATCTGGCGTTTCTGAAGCGTGGGCCAATATCAGACAATCTATTAGTGATAAATGGAATTCGATCCTGGCTGATGTTGCCGCGCTTCCTGCGAAGTTTCAGGACATGGGCAGCGCCATTATTGACAGCATTCTCGATGGAATTAATGCCAAATGGGAGGCACTCAAAAGCAAGCTTTCCTCAGTCACCGATTATCTGCCTGACTGGATGACCGGAAATAATAAAATACAAGACAAAGCACAGGTGCAGGTGGTTGGTGGAGCTGCGGCTGCTGCCGTTCCGTTTGCCGGGATGTATGACAGTGGTGGGATTATTCCGCGCGGTCAGTTCGGTATTGTTGGGGAGAACGGCCCTGAAATTGTGAACGGACCCGCAAATGTGACCAGCAGGCGGCGCACTGCCGCGCTGGCTTCCGTCGTTGCAGGTGTCATGGGCGTAGCGGCAGCGCCTGCAGAGGCTGCTCCACTACATCCTTACAGTCTGCCTACTGTAGCATATAAACAAAGCCAGCCTGCGAAATCTGCCAGCGCGCCGCCAGTGATGCACTTTGAAACTCACGCGCCGATCACTATCTACGCTCAGCCAGGGCAGAGTGCGCAAGATATTGCCCGTGAAGTTGCCCGACAGCTTGACGAACGCGAGCGCAAGACCAGGGCTAAAGCACGCAGTAATTTCAGTGATCAAGGGGGATATGAATCATGATGATGGTGCTGGGGTTATATGTCTTTATGCTGCGTACAGTGCCATATCAGGAGCTGCAGTATCAGCGAAGCTGGCGACACGCCGCCAACAGTCGGGTGAACCGACGACCATCAACGCAGTTCATTGGCCCGGATAATGACTCGCTGACGTTATCTGGCGTACTGCTGCCGGAGGTCACCGGGGGCAGGCTGTCATTGCTCGCGCTGGAGCAAATGGCAGAGCTGGGCAAAGCATGGCCCCTGATTGAGGGAAGCGGGACCATTTACGGCATGTTTGTAATCGAGAGCCTGAGTCAGACAAAAACGGAATTTTTTGAAAGCGGAATGCCTCGCCGTATTGAGTTTACGCTGACCCTGAAAAGGGTTGATGAGTCGCTGTCTGATATGTTCGGCAGTCTCAGCGATCAGCTCAGTAACCTGCAGGACTCTGCAACGTCTGCGATAGGTAATATTAAAAATACTGTTGGAGGGTTGCTGCAGTGAATTTTAGCTCTGATCTTTTTGACCTGAACAGCAAAAGCCCGGCTTTCAGTATCACTATTGAAGGTAAGGACGTGACAACCGCGCTGGATGCGCGCCTGATGAGTCTGACGCTGACCGATAACCGGGGTTTTGAGGCTGACCAGCTTGATCTGGAGCTGGACGACGCCGACGGGCAGATCGTTCTGCCGCGACGTGGTGCTGTTATTCAGCTGGCGCTGGGGTGGAAAGGACAGCCGCTTTTCCCGAAAGGGGCGTTTACTGTCGATGAGATTGAGCACAGCGGTGCTCCTGATCGTCTGACTATCCGTGCCCGTAGCGCTGATTTCCGTGAAACCCTCAATACCCGGCGCGAAAAGTCATGGCACCAGACAACCGTTGGCGATGTGGTAAAGGAAATCGCAGCGCGGCATAACCTTAAAATGGCGCTGGGTAAAGACCTGACGGACAAGGCGCTGGATCACATGGACCAGACCAATGAAAGCGATGCCAGTTTCCTGATGAAGCTGGCGCGCCAGTATGGGGCGATTGCTTCCGTTAAGGATGGAAACCTGTTGTTTATCCGGCAGGGGCAGGGAAAAACGGCGAGCGGTAAGCCGCTGCCGGTTATCACCATTGAGCGTAAAGTCGGTGACGGTCATCGTTTTACCCTAGCTGATCGTGGTGCCTATACCGGCGTAATTGCCAGCTGGCTGCATACCCGCGAACCTAAGAAAAAAGAAACAATCAAGGTTAAGCGCCATCGGAAGAAAACCACCGCGCCAAAAGAGCCAGAAGCAAAACAGGGTGATTATCTGGTGGGAACGGATGAAAACGTACTGGTTCTAAATCGTACTTACGCAAACCGCAGCAATGCTGAGCGTGCGGCAAAAATGCAATGGGAGCGCCTGCAGCGTGGGGTTGCGTCATTCTCGCTGCAGCTCGCAGAGGGCCGGGCAGATCTCTACACCGAAATGCCAGTAAAGGTGAGCGGCTTTAAACAGCCTATCGACGATGCCGAATGGACCATTACAACGTTGACCCATACGGTCAGCCCGGATAATGGTTTTACTACCAGTCTGGAGCTAGAAGTAAAGATTGATGATATAGAAATAGAATAAATGAGTTCTCAATATTGATTCTTTGTGTATCATTATTGAGGACTTAATGGCAGCGGAGAAACTCAAGATGATGAATTGTCCAAAGTGTGGACACTCAGCGCACACTAGGAGTAGCTTTCAGGTCACTGATAGCACAAAAGAACGGTACTGCCAGTGTCAGAATATCAATTGCGGTAGCACCTTTGTCACTCATGAAACAGTAGTGCGGTTTATCGTTACGCCAGCCCTAGTAAATAACGCTCCTCCTCATCCAGCAGCAGGCGGACAAGGCCACATGAATTTTTGAAGAGTCTTTATCACCATTTGGCTTACAAATGGAGTGTCGTTAGAACTGAGTAGCGTTTTCGATGATATTGGCTTTATAGGCTTTCTCTTGTTCAAAAGTCATAGAGCCACTTTTCTTACACTCATTCCCGCCAGCATCAATTTTGTAACCTTGATCGCGTGTGACGTTCAGAAGCGTGACCCTTTTTATTGTCTCCGGCTTCCATTTATTCATGAAATAGTCATTACATATCCAGTCAAACATGGCGGTGGCCATATCCTGCGTCACTTTTGAACGGTCATATCTGACAGTGAGTTCACCATTTTTAAGACTATGCTCACGAGCATTTGTGCCAGCAATGACATTATCAATCGAAACCGGAATCTTGTCTGCATAGGAGCTGGCGCTGGTAATAAGTAATAAGGCAATTAGAGATTTTTTCACGTCGGTAGTCCCTTTAATGGATAAATGTCTGTCGCCATTTTGCCGCCACTACTAAATAAAAAGGGGCTACGTTTTCACGTAACCCCTTGTTTTATTTGGTGGAGCTGGCGGGAGTTGAACCCGCGTCCGAAATTCCTACATCCTCGGTACTACATGCTTAGTCAGTCTTTACATTCGCCTGGCACCTGCGGACGGACACGCCACTACCAAACTAGCCTGATTAGTTTTAACGCTTCAACCCCAGGCAGGGCATCCACGCGATCTCTTTTGGGTTTGACCTCTCTTTGATCCCCGTCTTAAGAGCGGAAGCTAGGGAGAGAGGGCTCAGAGCAGGTTATTAAGCTGCTAAAGCGTAGTTTTCGTCGTTTGCGACTATTTTTTGCGGCTTTTTACGAGGCCAACCGCCCCTCGGCATGCACCTTGGGTTTCGCAAATCCCGTCGAATCCAGAATCAGCCCCAATGTGTTACGTTAAGTATAACAGAGTTGTGACACGCGTGACCAGCCCCCGATTTTCCTTATCTTCAAGGATTTACCGCTCATTTCGCGTGATGGAACGATTTGCTTAAATAGCCAGCAACGAAAGCGGTGTTATCAGGGAACGTTTAGCGGCCTGCATTCTTCATGATGCGGGCTTTATCCAGTTGCCACTCACGCTCTTTCAGGTCTGAGCGTTTATCATGCTGTTTCTTACCTTTTGCGACGCCGATTTTCACTTTGCACCAGGCGTTCTTCCAGTACAGTGAAAGCGCGACGACGGTATAACCTTCACGATTGACGCGTCCGTACAGGGAGTCGAGTTCGCGTTGGTTCAGTAGCAGTTTACGGGTGCGAGTGGGGTCGCACACGACGTGCGTTGAGGCGACGGCCATTGGCGTAAAGTTTGCGCCGAACAGGTACGCTTCGCCATCCCTGAGAAGGACATAGCTATCGCTAATATTCGCTTTGCCCGCGCGCAGGGATTTAACTTCCCAACCTTGCAGGGCGAGTCCAGCTTCGAACTCTTCTTCAATAAAGTATTCGTGTCGGGCGCGCTTATTCAACGCAATAGTGGCTGAGCCAGGTTTGTGTGCTTTTTTCTTCGTCATAATGCCGCTCAGTATAGGTAATCTGAAATCGAAAAACACCCCATTTCATCCTGCGGGGGATAAGGCGTTATCTTAGCATGAACCTGCGTAGGCCCTGTTGAGGTATAGCGTTTTTTTTACCTGGGGATAAATGGTATTATTTGTTCGATTTATGTTGATGGAAATTGCTATGCCTCAGATTAGCCGGACCGCTTTAGTCCCTTATAGCGCGGAACAGATGTATAAGTTAGTGAATGATGTTCAGTCCTACCCTCAGTTTTTGCCGGGATGTGTCGGCAGCCGTGTGCTGGAATCGACGCCGGGTCAGATGACGGCGGCCGTGGATGTGTCTAAGGCAGGGATCAGCAAAACATTCACGACACGTAACCAGTTGACGAATAACCAGAGCATCCTGATGCATCTGGTCGATGGCCCTTTCAAAAAGTTGATTGGCGGGTGGAAATTTACGCCGCTCAGCCAGGAAGCGTGCCGCATCGAGTTCCACCTTGATTTTGAGTTCACCAACAAGTTAATTGAACTGGCGTTTGGCCGCGTCTTTAAAGAGCTGGCTTCTAATATGGTGCAGGCGTTCACCGTTCGGGCCAAAGAGGTTTACAGTGTCGGCTAAAATTGTCGTCGAAGTGGCGTATGCGCTGCCCGAGAAACAGTATTTACAGCGTGTGACGTTGCAGGAAGGCGCGACGGTTGAAGAGGCGATTCGTGCTTCCGGTTTGCTGGAACTGCGCACCGATATCGATCTCGCTAAAAACAAAGTCGGTATATATAGCCGCCCGACAAAACTTGCCGACGTGGTTCATGACGGCGATCGGGTAGAGATCTATCGACCGCTGATTGCCGATCCGAAAGAGTTGCGCAGACAGCGAGCGGAGAAATCGGCAAATAAATAATCATGGATGCCTGAACGCTTATCAGGCCTGCATTCTTTCGGCAAAGCGGGTTCAGGTTCGTCAATAATTAAAAAAGGTGCCAATGGCACCTTTTTTAACACCAGAAAACAATCTTACTTGTTGTCGGTCAACGCTGGCTTATTGTCGATGTTGGTCAACACGCCGTTGCTGTTAAAGGTCAGCGTTAAGGTTTGTTGCGTTACGCCTTCATGACCCGGTTGCTGACGGAACACATAGAACCATGTGTTAGTGCCAAAAGGATC
This sequence comes from Citrobacter sp. CK191, assembly GCF_030333435.1. Classification (NCBI taxonomy): domain Bacteria; kingdom Pseudomonadati; phylum Pseudomonadota; class Gammaproteobacteria; order Enterobacterales; family Enterobacteriaceae; genus Citrobacter; species Citrobacter sp. CK191. The sequence goes on from NZ_JAOWFX010000023.1 coordinate 102,667, forward strand.
GGACATCATCGGTGTACCCAAAGCATAAGCAACCTGCTGTTGCGTCATACCGACGCGCACTTTGGCGACATCGTTAGCGGTCAGATAGTTCCCCTGGTTGATGTCAGGGCGGTAAACCACTCGCTCCAGAGTGGAACAGCCTGCGGTCAACATCAGTAGTACTGCTGCGGCAGCAGTCAGCGTTTTACAGCGCATAGTGATTTGATTCCTTTTCGGGCCCGAGCAGTACGCGGCTCATATGTAATATGCCGATGATAATAGACCTTTCACCACTTTAAAACCTTTTGGTGTCGGGTCTTACGGCGATTTTGTTTTGTACTCAGACCTTAAAGGGTCAAAAAAGTTTACGCAGCCAACAGTTCTTTCGCATTTGCGAGGGTATTACGCGTCACTTCGCTGCCGCCAAGTAAACGAGCCAGCTCCTGTAACCGCGAGCGTTTATCCAGCGACTGCATATGCGTTTCGGTCATGGCGCCGTCCGTTTCTTTGCTGACAAAGAAGTGCTGATGACCACAACCGGCAACTTGCGGAAGGTGGGTGACGCACATTACCTGAGTTGACTCACCTAACTGGCGCAGCAGTTTGCCGACAACGGCCGCAGTAGGGCCGCTGATACCGACATCGACTTCATCGAAAATGAGCGCCGGGGTTTCCATTTTACGGGCAGTGATGACCTGGATTGCCAGCGCGATACGGGACAGTTCGCCCCCGGAAGCGACCTTTGCGATTGGCTGCAATGGCTGACCCGGGTTTGTGGTGACTTTAAACTCTACGCGGTCGGCACCGTCGCTGCTCAGATGATGCTCATCAAATTTCACATCAATAGTGAACCGGCCATGTGGCATCGACAGCGCATGCATGCTTTCGGTGATCAACTGCCCCAGTTCCTGCGCGTCATGCTGACGCTGAGTATGCAGCGCTTTTGCCGTTTCCAGCGCCTGCTGGCGATGTTTGTTCACCGCCAGCGTCAGGGTTTCCAGTGAGTCGGCCTGATCGTCAAGCTGCTGCTGTTCTTCGAGCAGTGACTGATAAAACTGCGGCAGCGCTTCCGGGCTGACGTGATGTTTACGCGCCAGTGAAATCTGCTTAGAAATGCGCTGCTCAAGTTCGAACAGGCGATTGGGGTCTAAATCCAGACGGTCGCAATAGTGACGCAGTTCGTCGCTGGCCTCAGTTATCTGGATTGTGGCCTCCTCCAGCATATCCAGAATGCCAGACAGTTTGCTGTCCATGCCCGTCAGTTCGGTGACTAACTGTTTTGCCGTGTACAGCTGGCTTTGCAGATTGACGTCTTCGCCATCAGCAAGCAACGTCAGCGCATTCTGGCTGGTCGTCAGCAACTGGCCGCTGTTTGCCAGTCGTTTATATTCTTCATCAATTTGCTCAAACTCACCGGGCTGCGGGTTAAATTCGTTCAGTTCTTTCAACTGATATTGCAGCAGCTCCATACGTGCGGCGCGTTCCTGGCTTTGCTGTTGATGATGCGCCAGATCGCGGCAGCTTTGATGCCACAGTTGATAGCGTGAGGACATTTCCTGAATCAGAAGCGCTTCGTTGGCGTAGCCGTCGAGCAGGGATTTTTGATGTTCAGACTTGGTCAGTAGCTGATGCGCATGCTGGCCGTGAATTTGAATGAGCAACTGGCCCAGTTCCCGTAACTGGGAGAGAGGCACGGCGGTGCCGTTGATGAAGCCGCGGGAGCGACCGTCGCTGCTAATGACGCGGCGAAGTAAGCACTCACGCCCTTCTTCCAGTTGGTTTCCTTCCAGCCAGCGCAGCGCTGCTGGCGTATCTTTCAGTGAGAAGCGGGCGCACAGGTCTGCGCGGGTTGCTCCCACCCGCACCATGTCGGCGTCTGCACGGCCACCCAGACACAAGCCGAGCGCATCAATCGCAATAGACTTACCCGCGCCGGTTTCACCGGTAATGACGGTCATTCCGCTCTGGAAATCGATCTCAAGTTCACGAACGATAGCAAAATTGCTGATGGTCAGTTGTGCCAACATAGCTGTTTTCCTGTATGAAAAACCATAACTGTGATTACATACAGTATAAACTGGTTTTTTATACAGTAAAGAGGGCGACGTTAAATTAGAATAATTTTTTTGACCAGCCTAGTTTTGTGCTTAATGTGTTGAAATAACTGTAATCTTTAGGGTGTATCAGGTTCAGGTGGTAGTCACAGCGGCGGATCAATACATCTTCGCCTTCCTGTATGGGCAGGGCAATCTGACTGTCGCAACTGATTTCGAGGTCGCTACGGCGGTGTGAGAAACGCAAACGAATCGTGCTGCTGCCGTTAATGACCAACGGGCGTGCGGATAGGGTGTGCGGGAACATCGGCACCAGCGTGATGGCGTCCAGCGACGGCGTCAGAATGGGGCCGCCCGCCGAGAGTGAATAGGCGGTGGAACCGGTCGGCGTGGAGATGATCAGGCCATCGGAACGCTGAGAAAAGGCGAAGGTTTCGTCGATATACACTTCAAATTCAATCATGTGCGCCACTTTTCCCGGGTGCAGCACGACTTCATTGATGGCGGTACTGATGCGTTTCTGGCAGTTTTGCTGGCAGACCTGAGCTTCCAGTAAAAAGCGTTTCTCGGCGATATAATGGCCTTCCAGTACGTCCGCGAGTTGTTGCAGGGCGTTGTCCGGGTCAAGGTCGGTCAGGAAGCCGAGATTGCCACGGTTAATGCCGATCACTTTGATGTCATAGCGCGCCAGCGTGCGCGCCGCGCCGAGCATATTGCCATCCCCGCCGACAACGACGGCGAGATCCGCCAGTTGACCAATTTCCGCCAGCGTGCCGGTTTTTACATTTTTCAGCTGTAATTCGTGGGCGATCTGTTGCTCCACGATGACCTCGTAACCTTTTGTGCATAGCCAGCGGTAGAGCATTTCATGTGTCGTCAGTGCAGTGGGGTGACGTGGATGTCCCACAATGCCAATACACTTGAAATGATTGTTCATTTTCTCGAGGTCCTTGTAGCGAAGATTGATGACAATGTGAGTGCTTCCCTTGAAACCCTGAATCTGATCCCCATAATAAGCGAAGTTAGCGAGATGAATGCGAAAAAAAACGCGGAGAAATTCATGAGTAGTAAAGAACAGAAAACGCCTGAGGGGCAAGCCCCGGAAGAAATTATCATGGATCAGCACGAAGAAGTTGAGGCGGTTGAATCAGACGCTTCTGCTGAGCAGGTGGATCCGCGCGATGAAAAAATTGCGAATCTGGAAGCGCAGCTTGCTGAAGCCCAGAATCGCGAACGTGACAGCGTGTTACGTATCAAAGCGGAAATGGAAAACCTGCGCCGTCGTACCGAACTGGACGTAGAAAAGGCGCATAAGTTCGCGCTGGAAAAATTCGTCAATGAGCTGTTGCCGGTTATCGATAGCCTGGATCGTGCGCTGGAAGTGGCGGATAAAGCGAATCCAGATATGGCGTCAATGGTCGAAGGCATTGAGCTGACGCTGAAATCCATGCTGGATGTCGTGCGTAAGTTCGGCGTAGAGGTGATTGCTGACACCAACGTACCGCTGGATCCGAACGTGCATCAGGCGATTGCGATGGTGGAGTCTGAGGATGTTACCCCGGGTAACGTGCTGGGCATTATGCAGAAAGGCTATACGCTGAACGGTCGTACTATTCGCGCGGCGATGGTGACGGTGGCGAAGGCGAAAGCGTAATTTGCCATCCGTAGCGCCGGGTGGCGGCATTCGCCGTACCCGGCCTACAACATTATTCTGAGATACTCTCCCGCAACGGTTTCACCGGCAAGACTTTAACCTGCTTAATCATATTGTCCTGGACGTCGAGAATATCGATATCGTACTGGCCAATGCGCACGCGCGTTCCGGCGATGGGGATCTCTTCCAGCGCTTCCAGAATCACGCCGTTTACCGTTCGCGCATCGTCTTCCGGCAGGTGCCAGTTAAAGGCTTTGTTGATTTCCCGCACGTTGGCGCTGCCGTCGATAATCACTGAACCGTCATTCTGCGGCGTGACCTCTTCCGCCAGCGTTGGCGACATCGAGGTAGTGAAGTCGCCGACAATCTCTTCCAGAATATCTTCGACCGTCACCAGCCCCTGAATATCCCCGTATTCGTTGACCACCAGCCCGACTTTCTTTTTATTACGCTGAAATTTTACCAGCTGCGTGCTGAGCGGCGTGCCTTCCGGGATGAAGTAGATCTCATCGGCGGCGCGCAGCATGGTCTCTTTAGTGAACTCTTTTTTCTCGGACATTAACCGCCAGGCTTCGCGTACGCGCAGCATGCTGATGGCGTCATCCAGCGAGTCGCGGTAAAGCACAATGCGCCCGTGCGGCGAGTGAGAAAGCTGGCGGACGATCGACTTCCAGTCGTCATTGATATCAATGCCGATAATTTCGTTGCGCGGCACCATGATGTCATCCACGCTGACCTTTTCCAGATCCAGCACTGAGAGCAGCATGTCCTGGTTGCGGCGGGAGATTTGCGAGCGGGATTCATTCACGAGCGTGCGCAGTTCGTCTTTACTCAGAGAGCCGCTGATGACGATATCCGTTTTAATGCCCATCATACGCATCAGCAGCCGGGTAATGGTGTTAAGCAACCAGACCAGCGGCATCATCAGCACCTGCAAAGGCGCCAGCAGAAAACTGCTGGGGTAGGCCACTTTTTCCGGGTACAGCGCGGCGATGGTTTTCGGCAGCACTTCCGCAAATACGAGGACGACAAACGTCAGTACGCCGGTGGCAATCGCCACGCCCGCATCGCCGTACAGACGCATACCGACGATGGTGCCGATGGCTGAGGCGAGAATATTGACCAGGTTATTACCGATCAGAACCAGGCTTATCAGTCGATCCGGCTTGCGCAGTAGTTTTTCCACGCGCTTTGCCGGACGGTTGCCCTGTTTTGCCAGGTGGCGAAGACGATAGCGGTTCAGCGTCATCATGCCGGTTTCGGAACCGGAAAAATAGGCTGAAATAACCACCATGATGATCAGTGTGACGATCAGCGTGGTAGTGGAGATATGTTCCAGGGGGTGCTCCTTTAAGACTTAGCTTACAAACTGCTGCAATACGCGGCTGCCGAAATAGGCCAGCGTCAGAATGCCTGCGCCCGCGACGTTAAACCATACGACCCGACGTCCGCGCCAGCCTTCGTGATAATGTCCCCACAACAGAACAATATAGACAAACCATGCCACGATAGAGAGAACGGCTTTGTCGATATTTTCCATGCTGAACAGGTTATGCATGTAAAACAGGCCAGTACACAGCGTGAGCGTCAGCAGCACCACGCCAATCTGCGTGATGTGAAACATTTTGCGCTCAATGCTCATCAGCGGGGGCATTTCATTATTGAACGCCAGCTTTTTGTTTTTGAGCTGATAGTCGATCCATGCCAGCTGCAACGCATACAGCGCGGCAATGATCAATGTGGCGTAAGCGAACAGCGACAGGCCGATGTGTATCATCATACCTGGCGTGGCTTCGAGGTGGGTGATGTACTCGTTCGGCATGAACGTGGCGAAGGCCAGGTTAATCAACGCAAAGGCGTAGACAACAGGCAGCAGCAGCCAGCCGCGATTGCGTGAAGCGACAATTGTCATGACGGTACAAATCATCAGGCTGACCAGCGAACCGACGTTCAGCAGGCTCAGGTTTTGACCGCTTTCGCCGCCGGGCAGGATTCGGGCTTCCAGCGCAAAAGCATGGCACACCAGCGCGATGACCGCAGAAAGGATAGCCATACGCCGCCAGCCGCTGTTTTTTTGCAGCAAAGCAGGAACGATCAGCGCGAGGCTGATGGAATAGGCGACAAGAGCGAGTAAAGCAAAAACGGGCATAGGAGTGTCGACAGTTGGCCAGTGAGAGAGAAGCAGTATAGCGTTACGTGACCGCTGCTCCAACCGTTGCATAACAACAAAGGCGGCTTCATGTTATACTGCGACAAAATTCTGTATATGTGTCGCGCTAGCGACCAACCGTTTCCACCCCAGGCGAGAGACAATGTTTGATAATTTAACCGATCGTTTGTCGCGCACGCTGCGCAATATCAGTGGCCGTGGACGCCTTACTGAAGACAACGTTAAAGAGACGCTGCGCGAAGTGCGCATGGCGCTGCTGGAGGCTGACGTTGCGCTTCCTGTAGTGCGAGAGTTTATCAATCGCGTAAAAGAGAAAGCGGTTGGTCATGAAGTTAACAAGAGCCTGACGCCGGGGCAGGAGTTCGTCAAGATTGTGCGCAACGAACTGGTTGCGGCGATGGGCGAAGAGAACCAGACCCTGAATCTGGCCGCGCAGCCGCCAGCCGTCGTGCTGATGGCGGGCTTGCAGGGCGCCGGTAAAACCACCAGCGTCGGTAAGCTGGGTAAATTCCTGCGCGAGAAGCACAAGAAGAAAGTGCTGGTCGTCTCTGCCGACGTTTATCGCCCGGCGGCGATCAAACAGCTGGAAACCCTGGCGCAGCAGGTTGACGTCGATTTCTTCCCGTCTGACGTCGGTCAGAAGCCGGTTGATATCGTCAATGCCGCACTGAAAGAAGCGAAACTCAAATTCTACGACGTGCTGCTGGTGGATACCGCTGGTCGCCTGCACGTCGATGAAGCGATGATGGACGAAATCAAACAGGTCCACGCTTCTATTAATCCGGTAGAGACCCTGTTTGTGGTCGATGCGATGACCGGTCAGGATGCCGCGAATACCGCGAAAGCGTTTAACGAAGCGCTGCCGTTGACCGGCGTGGTGCTGACGAAAGTCGACGGTGACGCCCGTGGCGGTGCCGCGCTCTCTATTCGTCATATCACCGGCAAGCCGATTAAATTCCTCGGCGTTGGCGAGAAAACCGAAGCGCTGGAGCCGTTCCACCCGGATCGTATCGCGTCCCGTATTCTCGGCATGGGCGACGTGCTGTCGCTGATCGAAGATATTGAAAGCAAAGTTGACCGCGCGCAGGCTGAGAAATTAGCCAGCAAACTGAAAAAAGGCGACGGCTTTGATCTGAACGATTTCCTCGAACAGCTCAACCAGATGAAAAACATGGGCGGTATGGCGAGTCTGATGGGCAAGCTGCCGGGCATGGGCCAGATTCCTGACAACGTGAAATCGCAGATGGATGACAAGGTGCTGGTGCGGATGGAGGCGATCATCAACTCGATGACGCTGAAAGAGCGCGCGAAGCCAGAAATCATCAAAGGTTCCCGTAAACGCCGTATCGCAGCCGGTTGTGGCATGCAGGTACAGGACGTTAACCGTCTTCTGAAACAGTTCGACGACATGCAGCGCATGATGAAGAAAATGAAGAAAGGCGGGATGGCGAAGATGATGCGTGGCATGAAGGGTATGATGCCGCCAGGCTTCCCGGGTCGTTAATCGGCCTGGCTTGTTTGCCATTTCGGCACCGGGGTGTGCTCGCCATCCTCACGTACTGCGTGTACGCTCCGGTGGCTGCGCGCACACCGGCACCGAACTGCCTGCACCGCCGACGGCCTTTTATAGCAGAGTTATCAACTGCTGATTGCATTTTCCCCAGAAATCAGTAAAATTTTCGGGCTTTTAATATGACACCCGGGCTCCGTTCCTCGATGGGGCCTGGGTGTTTTATTCACACAAGAGGATGTTATGGTTACTATTCGTTTAGCTCGTCACGGCGCTAAAAAGCGTCCGTTCTACCAGGTTGTTGTTACCGACAGCCGTAATGCACGCAACGGTCGCTTCATTGAGCGCGTTGGCTTCTTCAACCCGATCGCCAGCGAAAAAGAAGAAGGCACCCGCCTGGATCTGGATCGCATCGCTCACTGGGTTGGCCAGGGCGCGACTATTTCTGATCGCGTTGCAGCGCTGATCAAAGCAGCAAACAAAGCAGCTTAATCTGTCACGGTGGTCATGATGAGCAAGCAACTCACTGCGCAAGCGCCCGTTGAACCCATCGTTTTGGGGAAAATGGGGTCGTCTTACGGTATTCGTGGGTGGCTCAGAGTGTTTTCTTCCACCGAAGACGCCGAAAGCATTTTTGACTATCAGCCCTGGTTTATCCAGAAGGCGGGTCAGTGGCAGCAAGTACAGCTGGAAAGCTGGAAGCACCACAATCAGGATCTGATCATCAAGCTGAAAGGCGTTGACGATCGTGATTCGGCGAATCTACTGACTAATTGCGAAATTGTCGTGGATTCCTCGCAGTTGCCTGCGCTGGAAGATGGTTCCTACTACTGGAAAGACCTTATGGGCTGCCAGGTAGTGACCACTGAAGGCTACGATCTCGGTAAAGTCGTCGATATGATGGAAACCGGTTCGAATGACGTCATCGTCATCAAGGCAAACCTGAAAGATGCGTTTGGTATCAAGGAACGTCTTGTGCCGTTCCTCGATGGGCAGGTTATCAAGAAAGTCGATCTCGCTACTCGTACTATCGAAGTAGATTGGGATCCTGGTTTTTAAACCACCGGATAAACGGTAAAAGTCGGCGTTATGGGGATTGGCTTGTGTTTATAGGTATCGTTAGCCTGTTTCCTGAAATGTTCCGCGCAATTACCGATTACGGGGTAACTGGCCGGGCAGTAAAAAATGGCCTGCTGAGCATCCAGAGCTGGAGTCCTCGTGATTTCACGCATGACCGGCACCGTACCGTGGACGATCGTCCTTACGGCGGCGGACCGGGGATGTTAATGATGGTGCAACCCTTGCGGGACGCCATTCATGCAGCAAAAAGCGCGGCGGGTGAAGGCGCTAAGGTGATCTATCTGTCACCTCAGGGACGCAAGCTTGATCAAGCGGGCGTCAGCGAACTGGCAACGAATCAGAAACTGATTCTGGTGTGCGGTCGCTACGAAGGAATAGATGAGCGCGTGATTCAAACCGAAATTGACGAAGAATGGTCAATCGGCGATTACGTACTCAGTGGTGGTGAGTTACCAGCAATGACGCTGATTGACTCCGTTTCCCGGTTCATTCCGGGGGTTCTGGGTCATGAGGCTTCGGCAATCGAAGATTCCTTTGCCGATGGATTACTGGACTGTCCACACTATACTCGACCTGAAGTGTTGGAAGGGATGGAAGTACCGGCAGTATTGCTGTCAGGAAACCATGCTGAGATACGTCGCTGGCGTTTGAAACAGTCGCTGGGCCGAACCTGGCTTAGAAGACCTGAACTTCTGGAAAACCTGGCTCTGACTGAAGAGCAAGCAAGGTTGCTGGCGGAGTTCAAAACGGAACACGCACAACAGCAACATAAACATGATGGGCTGGTCTGAGACCCCCAAATATCAGTTTACCCAGGATAAGAGATTAAATTATGAGCAACATTATTAAGCAACTTGAACAAGAGCAGATGAAGCAGGACGTACCTTCCTTCCGTCCGGGTGATACCGTGGAAGTGAAAGTATGGGTTGTTGAAGGTTCCAAAAAACGTCTGCAGGCATTCGAGGGCGTGGTTATCGCTATTCGTAACCGCGGTCTGCACTCTGCATTCACTGTTCGTAAAATTTCCAACGGCGAAGGCGTTGAGCGTGTCTTCCAGACTCACTCTCCGGTAGTTGACAGCATTGCTGTTAAACGTCGTGGTGCCGTTCGTAAAGCTAAACTGTACTACCTGCGTGAGCGTACTGGTAAGGCTGCTCGTATTAAAGAGCGTCTTAACTAAGATATCGCTCAGGCGACATCCTGTAAGAAAGGGCTGGCCAGTTGGCTGGCCCTTTTTTTATCTTCGTGAAGCTCACAACGTTAACCATTAGTTCATAAATCATTTACAATGCCCGTTCGTTACGGGAGGGGCAGTGGTTATCGGTACATTTCGTCAGCCTGCGTATCAACGCAACGCGACATGGCTCGCGATGTTTGCGATCCTGCTGATCGTGGTGGCGCCGCTTATCTCCGTCTCGTTGCAAAAAGATCCCATGAGCGCCATGCCTGGTATGCATCATGACATGAGCATGATGGCTGAACATGTTGGACATCATGGGCAGTCTTCATCAATGCCGATGCCTGTCGATCACGGTGAAGCGTGCGGGTATTGCGTCCTCCTGACCCATGTTCCTGGCCTGATGCTGGCGCTGGTCATCCTATTGTCCGGGATGCTGCTCAGACAAAAGCTGACGCCGCCACGCCCGGTTGTTAAACACTGGCATTTCTTCCCCTGGCTTTATCCCGATACGCGCGCACCGCCGCGCAGGTCTGCTGTTTCCTGAATCTAACAATACGTTTGTGCGCATAAGCGTCACGACACATGTGTGCTTTCTCTGAGGAAAAGTATGACAACCTGCACTCCGCGCGCGGCATGGATAACCCTGCTGCGACGTTTTCATTTCTACACAGGTCTGTTTGTCGGGCCATTTATCTTTGTGGCGGCCTTAACCGGTACGCTCTACGTTGCGACGCCGCAACTGGAAGAGGCGCTCTATGCACCGGCGCTACAGGGCACAGGGCAAGGAGAGCGGCAACCGCTGGCGGCGCAAATCGCCGTTGCCCAACAGGTGACGGGAGGGCATTTACGACTGCATGCCGTTCGTCCCGCTCTTGAAGAGGGCGCAACGACGCGGGTGATGTTTGCCGACCCCGGACTTGCCGCTTCCGAGAACCGGGCGATTTTCATCGATCCAGTGACGCTGGCGGTGAAAGGCGATATGACGGTCTATGGCACCAGTGGCATTTTGCCCCTGCGTCAGTGGATTGATTATGCTCACCGCTCTTTGCTATTGGGGGATATCGGGCGAATTTACAGCGAGCTGGCGGCCTCCTGGATGTGGGTTGCGGCGACTGGCGGCATTATGCTCTGGTATTTCACCCGACCAAAACGTCGGCTGAATAATCGGGTGCAAAATAACCGGCGTTTACACGTAATGCTGGGGTGGTTATTGCTGGCGGGGATGCTGCTGTTCTCGGCAACCGGTTTAACCTGGTCCCAGTGGGCCGGAGGCAACGTGGATAAAATGCGTGCGGCTTTTGGCTGGCTGACGCCGCAGGTGAATACGCAGCTTTATGGCGACGAACGCCCTGCTGATGAACATGCCGAGCATCATGCCGGGCAGGAAATGCCGGTTATGCATATGGATGTCAGCCAGTTTGATGCGGTTCTGCATACGGCGCAGGCGGCGGGAATTGATGCTAAAAAGCTGGAGATTCGTCCGGCCAAAGATGCGCAACATGGCTGGACGGTAACTGAAATTGATCGCCGCTGGCCGACACAGGTTGATGCGGTATCAGTAGACGCCGCAACCCTGCATGTTATCGACCGGACGCATTTTGCTGACTTTCCGCTTATGGCAAAGCTGACGCGCTGGGGCGTCGATTTCCATATGGGCATACTGTTTGGTCTGCCAAATCAGTTACTGCTGATCGCCTTCGGCATCGGGCTTTGCCTGATGATTATTATCGGCTACCGTCTGTGGTGGATTCGCCGACCGGCCAGGTCAGGCGTTAACCCGGCGCAAACGCTGATGCAGTGTTGGCTTACGTTAGGTTGGCCGGGAAGGTGCGGGGTTCTGGTGCTGGCTGCCGCCCTGGGGATGGCGATGCCGGTGCTGGGAGGCAGTCTGCTGGTATTTATCGTTATCGACTGGCTGCGCTGGTTCAGCACGTCTCGCGCCGCCCTTGCGCAGCCAGTTGACTAACATTACGGCGTGCTGATGACGACGGCAACGCGGCGGTTTTCAGCACGACCTTTCGCGCTCTGATTGCTGGCGACCGGGTGTTTTTTACCTAAACCCTGTGTCGTCAGATTGCCGCGTGGGATGTTGGCACCTTCGGCCCAGGCGTCAGCAACCACATTGGCGCGCTTGAGCGACAATGCCTCGTTATAACTGTCTTCGCCGTAGTTGTCAGTATGGCCATCCATACGGGCATGTTTCAGCCCGGTGGCTGCCAGCCTAGAGGCCATCTCACGGATTTGCTGCTGGCTTTCCGGGCGTAACTTATAGTCGTTTTTATCAAATAAAATGTTGTCAGACAGCCCCAGAGACCAGTCGCCTGCTGATTCAGTAAATCCATAGGATTTCATTGCCGCAACTTGTTCGGGCGTAAATTTCCCCTGCGGCGTCTGGCAACCCGCCAGAATCAACGCTATCAGAATGATCGGGGAGAAAAGTCGCTTTAGCATATATCTATTCCTGTTATTTAATTGAACGTTCAGAACGCTGATGTTTGGCCTGATACATATTACGATCGGCCAACTCTTGTAATTTTTCTGCGGAAGCATGTTCCCACGTCAGCGCGAAACCAATACTCAGCGTCATACTCGCCAGATGCCCGTTATGCAGATCAAAGGGGCGATTAAATTCTTGCGATAATGCCGAACAAATGCGTTTAACTTCGTACTCCGAATGCACGTTGTAAAGCACCATGGCGAATTCATCTCCGCCAAGTCGATATGGCTGGTGGTGATTGCCGCCAAACTCCGCCAGTCGCCGGGCGACCTCGATCAAAACGCGATCTCCTGCGGCATGCCCCCATGTATCGTTAATGAATTTGAAGTTATCGCCGTCCAGAAATAGCAGCGCCGAACAGCTACGGGCGGAGCTGTCGTTCATCAACTCGGTTATGCTGTTACGAAAGGCGGCACGATTAGCAAGACCAGTAAGGGGGTCGTGCAGCGCGGTACGCAAAAGCTGGGCGTTTTTAGCCTGTAGCCGCAGTTGCCACTCTTCCATCTCATCCAGCAGGCTGTTGAAATCCTGAGCAAAAAGATGGAACTCTTCAATGCGTTCCTCAGAAACGCGACGTGAAAAGTTACGGTTCGTGCGTACATCATGTACCACATCGGTGATGTTTTGCAGCGCGTCCACCACGCCATTATGCAAATAACGCGTGAGCATTAACGCAATGCCGGATGCGAGCAAAATACACCCGGTAAGAACCGCCAGCGAGAGCCAGATAAAATGACCAATCAAGCTGTCGCGCGCGGTCAGGCAGACCTCGCCGATAATTTTGCCATTGTGCCAGACGGGCTGAGTCACCGGCAGCGGGAAAAGCCACTGGCTGATCAGGCCATTGAGCTTATCGTCCGACGCTTGTACGTCATAGTACCAGGAGGCGATCACCTTCTGGTTTTTATCGCGAACCTCTGCGGCCGAGAACGGCCCCTGGCGCCCCAGCGCGGCCAGCGTTTCTGTCGCGGCGACGCCATCGGAAAACACCAATGCGGCCTCAAGACTATGGGTCATTGTCGCGGCAGTCAGATCCAGATTTTTTTGCGCATATTGTTTCAGCGTCAGGACAGAGGCGACGCAAAGCAGCAGCCAGATCAGCAGCATGGTGACCAGTACGCTGATCATGTTGATCCGGCGTAATGTACGCTTAAAGGTCGGGCGCGTTGTAGGGAAAAAATCCTTATCCATGCTTTTGATTCCGTGCAAGCATCAATACGTCGGGGTTCACTCTTACGCCACTGCGTGACAGGGAATCCAGATTTACGGAAAATCTGACTTCATCATTGTTTATGATCAGACAAAATGCGCTGCCAATAATGCATTCAGTATTTTGTTCGGCAATTAATAACAATGCCTTAGACGGATATTTATTCGTTAATTCTACCTGATACGCCGGAGATTCACTGCCGAAATAAAAGCCATCGCAACGGGCTGTCAGAGCTTCCTGCTCCGTGCGGATGATGACGGGCAGATAAGGTAATGACCTGGCGCTGTTGTCGTTCAGCACATCGGCAAAACGAGACGAGGCGAAAATACATAGCCGTGGAGGGCCAGATAATGCAGGCCAGCGTGTATAGCTGACGATACCGGAAACGATTGAGCGTACAGATTTCGCTTCTTCTGTGATGCCCTGAGCATACAGTGGTAATCCTGCCAGTAATAGCGTTAGCAGGAGTATGAGTCGGTGAGAAAAGCTCATAAACAGGTGCCCACCAGCGTCAGTCAAAAAGCATCAAAATACATCCGTGATTGTTTGCAGCAAAATAACATTATTTTGCCTGTCAGTCATTACACCATGCCGATTAATGGTATTTCCTTAAGTTAAATCCCATACTTATTTATTGGTAAGGTCTTAATTAATTTAGCCGCATTGAGCGAACACCTTCGTCTGCGCCTTTTTGCCAGGCATCATGCAATTGACGGGCGTTTTCAACCGTGTCGCAACTGGCGGGAAATGTTTTCCCGGCCAGTCCTCGGGCGTGGACAAAGTTTAACTGGCAGGTTTTTCGCTGGCCTTCGGCGTAGCCCTTAAGATATTGCGTTCGCTCCACGTCAGGATCGTTCCAGGCGTCAGCTAGTGTTTCGTTATCTTTGACGGCAACGCCTGAAATCGCATCTTCGATACCGGCGCTATACCAGTCGGTCGCGGTCCAGGTGGGAGCATGCGTGTAAGGATCGATCTGACATCCGCTGATGAATAAAACAAATAAGGCGCCTGCGAAACGCTTCATTGCCTGTTCTCCTGTGTTTTTCAAAGCATAGTGGATGCGCAAATATAATGATGTAAATTTTTATGTACGATTTGAATGGCGTTAATTGCGAGATAAATGGCTTGTGTAAAGTAAAATTTACGGAATGTGGATTGAAATCTTTACCGATTATGTTATCGTTACGCCATCCTCTGTGAGGATCATTTATCGCAAACGAGCTAAACAGGATCGCCATCATGCAAAAAGACGCGCTGAACAACGTACACATTACCGACGAACAGGTTCTGATGACCCCGGAACAACTCAAAGCGGCGTTCCCGCTGAGTTTGTCGCAAGAGGCGCAAATCGCCCAGTCACGTAAAACAATTTCTGACATCATCGCCGGTCGCGATCCGCGTCTGCTGGTGGTGTGCGGCCCTTGTTCTATCCACGATCCTGAAACCGCTCTGGAATACGCACGTCGATTTAAAACTCTTGCCGCAGAGGTCAGCGATAGCCTCTACCTGGTAATGCGCGTCTATTTTGAAAAACCCCGCACCACTGTCGGCTGGAAAGGGTTGATTAACGATCCTCATATGGATGGCTCGTTTGATGTGGAAACCGGCCTGAAGATTGCGCGTCAACTTCTGGTGGAACTGGTGAACATGGGCTTGCCGCTGGCGACGGAAGCGTTAGATCCAAACAGCCCGCAATACCTGGGCGATCTGTTTAGCTGGTCGGCAATCGGCGCGCGTACGACCGAATCCCAAACCCACCGTGAAATGGCCTCTGGCCTTTCCATGCCCGTTGGCTTTAAAAACGGGACGGATGGCAGCCTGGCGACGGCGATTAACGCCATGCGTGCCGCTGCTCAGTCACACCGTTTTGTCGGTATCAACCAGGCGGGGCAGGTCGCTCTGCTGCAAACGCAGGGCAACCCGGATGGCCATGTCATTCTGCGCGGTGGGAAAGCGCCAAACTACAGCCCGGCAGATGTCGCGCAGTGTGAAAAAGAGATGGAACAGGCAGGACTCCGCCCGTCTCTGATGGTAGATTGCAGCCATGGTAACTCGAATAAAGATTACCGTCGCCAGCCTGCCGTGGCAGAGTCTGTGGTCGCGCAGATCAAAGACGGCAACCGTTCCATTATTGGCCTGATGATTGAAAGTAATATTCACGAAGGCAACCAGTCCTCCGAGCAACCGCGCAGTGAAATGAAATACGGCGTGTCTGTTACGGATGCGTGTATCAGTTGGGAAGCCACGGATGCACTGCTGCGTGAAATTCATCAGGACCTGAACGGCCAACTGGTGGCGCGTGTAGCATAAGAGGTTGGTTATGGTTGCTGAGTTGACCGCGTTACGCGATCAAATAGATGAAGTGGATAAGGCGCTGCTGGATTTACTGGCTAAGCGCCTGGAGCTGGTGGCCGAAGTCGGTGAAGTGAAAAGCCGCTTTGGGCTGCCGATTTACGTGCCTGAGCGTGAAGCGTCTATGCTGGCTTCGCGCCGTGCGGAGGCGGAAGCGCTTGGCGTTCCTCCTGATCTGATTGAAGACGTCTTGCGTCGGGTGATGCGTGAGTCTTACTCCAGTGAGAATGACAAAGGGTTTAAGACGCTTTGTCCTTCTCTGCGCCCGGTGGTTATCGTCGGCGGCGGCGGTCAGATGGGCCGTTTGTTTGAAAAAATGCTCACGCTGTCGGGATACCAGGTACGCATACTTGAGCAACAGGACTGGGGACGGGCGCAGGAGATCGTGGCCGATGCCGGGATGGTGATCGTAAGTGTGCCGATTCATATCACGGAGCAGGTGATCGCGAAATTACCGCGTTTGCCTGCGGACTGTATTCTGGTCGATCTTGCATCGGTTAAAAACGGACCGCTACAGGCGATGATGGCGGCGCACGATGGCCCGGTACTGGGCTTACACCCGATGTTTGGCCCGGACAGCGGCAGTCTGGCAAAGCAGGTGGTTGTCTGGTGCGATGGCCGTCAGCCGGAGGCGTATCAGTGGTTCCTTGAGCAAATTCAGGTGTGGGGCGCGCGGCTGCATCGGATTAGCGCCGTTGAGCACGATCAGAATATGGCGTTTATTCAGGCGCTGCGTCACTTTGCGACGTTCGCTTACGGTTTGCACCTGGCGGAAGAGAATGTCCAGCTGGAACAACTGCTGGCGCTGTCGTCACCGATTTACCGTCTCGAACTGGCGATGGTTGGGCGACTGTTTGCGCAGGACCCGCAGCTGTATGCCGATATTATTATGTCGTCGGAAAATAACCTGGCGCTGATCAAACGCTACTATAAACGTTTTGGCGACGCGATTGGTTTGCTGGAGCAGGGCGACAAGCAGGCCTTTATCGACAGTTTCCGCAAGGTTGAGCATTGGTTTGGTGATTACGCCAAACGCTTCCAGAACGAAAGTCGCACGCTGTTACGCCAGGCGAACGATAGCCGACAATAAGTGAGATGCCTGATGGCGACGCTGGTGCGTCTTATCCGGCCTACAAAATTGCATGAATCGTAGGCCGGATAAGCGTAGCGCCATCCGGCATTATCAAACAGTTAGTTCGGATCGACAGGCACAACGTTCTCGCTGGGGTAGCAGCCCAGTACCTTCATTGAGCGGGTAATTTCCCCCAACTCTTTCAGCGCTTTTTTCATCTCCGGTGATTCCAGGTTGGCCTGGATATCGAGATAAAACATCTCTTCCCACGGGTTGCCGTGAATCGGACGGGACTCCAGTTTGGTCATGATCAGGTTGTGATTGCGCAGCACCAGCAGCGCCTCAACCAGCGCACCTGCCTGTTGACCCGTGGCGATCAGCAGCGTGGTTTTCGCCGGGACCTGGTCGGAAACATTGACGGCTTTGCGCGCCAGCACCACGAAACGGGTAATATTCTGCGTCTGGTTGGCTTCGATTCGTTCCAGCACCTGTAGCCCATGCAGCACGCCACCGGCTTCGCTACCCAGTGCCGCCACGCGTGGAGAGTTCGCCTGCGCCACTTTTTCCATCGCCGCAGAGGTGCTTTCAGTGTACTCAATCTTCCAGTGCGGATAGCGGTTAAGGAATTTACTGCACTGCTGGAACGGCTGCGGGTGGCTGTAGACCGTCTCAATGGTGTTTAAATCGGTCGTCCCTGAAACCAGCACGCAATGGTCGATGGTAATGGTCATCTCGCCCACGATAGAGAGGCTGGTGTGCTGCAACAGATCGTAGACGTCGTTGATCGCGCCTGAACTGGTGTTCTCAATCGGCACGACGGCGTAGTCCGCTTGCCCGGTTTCGACCTGATTAAAGATATCAGCGAATTTTGCGCAGCCGCTTTCAATAAACTGTTCAAAGTGGCGGGCGGCATACTGACGCGCAGCGAGGTGCGAGTACGACCCTTTTGGTCCAAGAAAGGCAATACGCGCTGAATGCGGGTTAATTTTGTTCAGATGTTGCTGCAACAGCGCCTGCTGGGTAAGGACGGAATCTTCAATGATGAGCTGGAACAGGCGAGTAATATAGTGCGCGTCCAGATGATGGGTTTTGCCAAGCGCGATCAGCCTGTCCAGCAGGTCGCGCTCGCGGTCGATATCACGCACCGGGCGATGAGAAAGCAGCTTCGCTTTCCCGACTTCAACGGCCAGTTCACGACGCTCCGCCAGTAAGGCCAGTAATTTTACATCCAGAGCGCTTATTTTCTCTCGCAGCGCCAGTAACGGGTTTTCCGATGTCATAGTGTTGCCTTTCTTGTTATCAATAAAAAAGGCCTCCCGTGTGGGAGGCCTTATTGTTCGTCTTCGCATTCTTTTTCACACGACGAAACGCCTCCCATTCAGGGGAAGGTAAAAAAGAATGCGAAGAAGAACGGGATAAGTTTCATGTCAGTTTCCTTGAACGACTTCAGTAAAGTACCCGTACTGTTTTAATCCTGTCAACAAAAAACGCGCCCGAAGGCGCGTTGGCGATACACTCAATGTAAGGGACTACTCTTCTTCTGCTTCGACGAAGTTGGCGTCTTTTACTGAAGTTGTGGCACGACGGGCTTCGCCTTTGTGCTGCACTTTATTGAGCTGCCGTTCCAGCTTGTTGATCAAATCGTTAATGGCGGCGTACATATCTTCGTGTTTTGCGCTGGCGACCAGATGTCCGTTCGGGGTATTGATGGTGGCATCAGCGATGAAACCCTGTGGCTCCTTAGACAGAATGATATGTGGATTAATCAGGTGAGTTTGCCATTTTTCTAGTTTGGCGAGACGGTCTGCGACATGCTGGCGTATTGCCGGAGTAATTTCCATTTGTTTACTGGTAATGTTCATTGTCATAAATTTTACCTCTTGTCTTTCCCGTCTTGGTGATTCCAGCATACCGTTCCCAATGTCAAAAAGCGTGATTTAAATCACATTATTTTGTCACTTTTTGTCAAGGAAGCCTTTTTGTGAGTTATCGCAGGAACAACGGATTTTTTACTTGAGGAATAGCTGAAAGGGGGCCATATTTGACGGGATGCGTTGTACTGAAACCGCTTCAGCAACAGCGTAAAATAGATAAAAAAACGGCAGCCTTCGGGCTGCCGTTTTGCGTTCAGTACGCAATCAGGTGTTGCGACCATTGGCGGCGATAATTTTTGCCACTTTGTCAGCCTGAGTCGTCATCTGCATCTGACGATAAGCGTTTTCCATCAGCGGCAGAGCGTCGCGCGTCGCCTGCGTATCCGGGAAGTCGCGCAGCATACCTTCCACACGGTTTACCACGGCAACCCATGCGCCGCGAGCGGTGTAGTAGTCGGCAACGGAGTATTCATACTTCGCCAGACGATCTTTCAGGAAGACCAGACGTTTGGTGGCGTCGGTCGTGTACTGGCTGTTCGGATAGCTACGCACCAGCTTTGAGAAATCATTGAATGCAGCTCGGGCGTGCTGCGGATCGCGATCGCTACGATCGACGCCGAAGAAACCTTGCAGCGCGCTGTCATCCAGCGCCATATTGGTCAGACCGCGCATATACATGACATAATCAATATTCGGGTGCGTCGGATTGAGGCGAATAAAACGATCGATGGCGGCCTGAGCTAACGGCAGATCGGCGTTTTTGTAGTAGGCGTAGATCAGATCCAACTGCACCTGCTGAGAATACGGTCCAAATGGATAACGGTTATCCAACGCTTCCAATTGCGTTATTGCCTGTTTCCAGTTACCGTCCTGCAGCTTTTGCTGGGCAGTCGCGTAGATTTCGTTAGGCGGATTATCGGGCACCTCTTCCTTTGAACCAGAGCAACCCGCCAAAAACAGGCTCAACGTGGCTGCTGCCACCAGATATTTCATGCGCGTCATGACGTTTTGACTTTCCTCAAAATGTTTTACGGGAGATTCTCTGTTCCTGCTCCCGGTTAAGACCAGCTACAATAGCACACTATATTAAACGGCAAAGCCGTAAAACCCAACGTTAAACGAAGAAGCTGTATATGGCACAACGAGTACAACTCACCGCAACGGTATCCGAAAACCAACTCGGTCAACGCTTAGATCAGGCTTTGGCCGAAATGTTCCCGGATTATTCACGTTCGCGCATAAAAGAATGGATTCTTGATCGGCGCGTGCTGGTCAACGGTAAACTTTGCGATAAACCGAAAGAAAAAGTATTGGGCGGCGAACAGGTTTCCATTAACGCGGAAATCGACGAAGAGATCCGCTTTGAGCCGCAGGATATCCCGCTGGATATCGTCTACGAAGATGACGATATCCTTGTCATCAACAAACCGCGCGATTTAGTGGTTCACCCTGGCGCTGGTAATCCCGATGGTACGGTACTGAACGCGCTGTTGCATTACTACCCGCCGATTGCTGACGTACCGCGCGCGGGTATTGTGCATCGTCTGGATAAAGACACCACAGGTCTGATGGTGGTGGCGAAAACGGTTCCGGCGCAAACGCGACTGGTGGAGTCTTTGCAGCTGCGTGAAATTACCCGTGAGTATGAAGCGGTCGCGATTGGACATATGACGGCGGGCGGTACGGTAGATGAACCGATCAGCCGTCACCCGACCAAACGAACCCATATGTCAGTGCATCCAATGGGGAAACCTGCGGTGACTCACTACCGCATCATGGAACATTTCCGTGTGCATACGCGTCTGCGGTTGCGTCTGGAAACCGGACGTACGCACCAGATCCGCGTGCACATGGCGCATATTACGCATCCGCTGGTGGGCGATCAGGTGTATGGCGGTCGTCCGCGTCCACCGAAGGGGGCATCAGAAGCGTTTATCTCCACGTTGCGTCAGTTTGATCGCCAGGCGCTGCACGCGACGATGCTGCGTCTTTACCATCCGATTTCCGGTATTGAAATGGAGTGGCATGCGCCGATTCCGCAGGATATGGTGGAGCTGATTGACGTGATGCGCGCTGACTTCGAAGAACATAAGGATGATGTAGACTGGCTATGAGTAAGCTAATTGTTCCGCAGTGGCCAATCCCGGAGGGGGTTGCAGCCTGTAGTTCTGTACGTACAGGCGGTGTCAGCTTACCGCCTTACGATTCTCTGAACCTGGGCGCCCATTGCGGCGATAACCCGGAACATGTGGAAGAGAATCGCAAGAGACTCTTTGCTGCGGGCAATTTGCCGTCAAAACCCGTCTGGCTTGAACAGGTGCATGGCAAGGACGTGTTGAAACTCATCGGCGAGCCTTATGCATCCAAACGGGCGGATGCGTCGTACAGCAATACCCCCGGCACCGTTTGCGCGGTGATGACGGCGGACTGTTTGCCCGTGTTGTTTTGTAATCGCGCGGGAACGGAAGTGGCGGCGGCTCATGCGGGCTGGCGCGGATTATGTGAAGGTGTGCTGGAAGAGACGGTCGCCTGCTTTGCCGATAAACCTGAAAACATTATCGCCTGGCTGGGTCCGGCTATTGGCCCTGCTGCTTTTGAAGTGGGGGCTGAAGTGCGTGAAGCGTTTATCGCAAAAGATGCGAAGGCGAGCAGCGCATTTCAGGCGCGCGGCGAAAAATATCTGGCGGATATTTATCAGCTTGCGCGTCAACGTCTGGCGAATGTGGGAGTTGAAAGCGTCTATGGCGGCGATCGCTGTACCTACAGCGAAAGTGAGACTTTCTTCTCTTATCGTCGCGACAAGATCACAGGTCGTATGGCAAGTTTTATTTGGCTGATATAACCTAAAGAATCAAGACGATCCGGTACGTGTAATTTTCTTTTCACATAATTCAGGTCATTCACCTTGAATAATTGAGGGATGACCTCATTTAATCTCCAGTAGCAATTTTGACCTGTTATGGGAGGAGTTATGCGTCTGGATCGTCTTACTAATAAATTCCAGCTTGCTCTTGCCGATGCCCAGTCGCTCGCACTGGGGCACGACAACCAATTCATCGAACCTCTTCATTTAATGAGCGCCTTACTGAATCAGGAAGGGGGATCGGTACGTCCTTTATTAACGTCCGCTGGCATTAATGCTGGCCAGTTACGCACGAGTATTGATCAGGCGCTGAGCCGTTTACCGCAGGTGGAAGGCACCGGCGGCGACGTACAGCCGTCTCAGGATCTGGTGCGTGTACTGAATCTTTGCGACAAGCTGGCGCAAAAACGTGGGGACAACTTTATTTCGTCGGAACTGTTCGTTCTGGCTGCGCTTGAGTCTCGCGGCACGCTGACCGACCTACTGAAATCGGCCGGGGCGACCACCGCCAATATCACTCAGGCAGTTGAACAAATGCGCGGAGGTGAAAGCGTGAACGATCAAGGGGCTGAAGACCAACGTCAGGCCTTGCAAAAATATACCGTCGACCTGACCGAGCGCGCGGAGCAGGGCAAGCTCGATCCGGTGATTGGTCGTGATGAAGAAATTCGCCGTACCATTCAGGTACTGCAACGCCGTACTAAAAACAACCCGGTATTAATCGGTGAACCGGGGGTCGGTAAAACGGCGATTGTCGAAGGGCTGGCGCAGCGAATCATTAATGGCGAAGTGCCGGAAGGGCTGAAAGGCCGCCGCGTACTGGCGCTGGATATGGGCGCGCTGGTGGCCGGGGCGAAGTATCGCGGTGAGTTTGAAGAGCGTCTGAAAGGTGTGCTGAACGATCTCGCCAAACAGGAAGGCAACGTCATCCTGTTTATCGATGAATTACACACGATGGTCGGCGCGGGTAAAGCCGACGGCGCAATGGATGCCGGGAACATGCTGAAACCGGCGCTGGCGCGTGGGGAACTGCACTGTGTGGGCGCCACGACGCTGGACGAATATCGCCAGTACATCGAAAAAGATGCGGCGCTGGAGCGTCGTTTCCAGAAAGTGTTCGTCGCGGAACCGTCTGTGGAAGATACCATCGCTATTCTGCGTGGTCTTAAAGAACGTTATGAGCTGCACCACCATGTGCAGATTACTGACCCGGCGATTGTGGCGGCGGCAACCTTATCTCACCGCTACATTTCCGATCGCCAGTTGCCGGATAAAGCCATCGATCTGATCGATGAAGCGGCATCCAGCATCCGTATGCAGATTGACTCCAAGCCGGAAGAACTGGACAGGCTCGACCGCCGTATTATTCAGCTCAAGCTGGAACAGCAGGCGTTAATGAAAGAGTCTGATGAGGCGAGCAAAAAACGCCTCGATATGCTCAACGAGGAACTGGATGATAAAGAACGCCAGTACTCTGAATTAGAAGAAGAGTGGAAAGCAGAGAAAGCCTCTCTGTCCGGTACGCAGACCATTAAGGCCGAACTGGAGCAGGCGAAAATCGCCATCGAACAGGCGCGTCGTGTGGGCGATCTGGCGCGGATGTCTGAACTTCAGTACGGCAAAATCCCTGAGCTGGAAAAACAGCTGGAAGCGGCGACTCAATCTGAAGGTAAAACCATGCGTCTGTTACGCAATAAAGTGACGGATGCGGAAATAGCTGAAGTGCTGGCGCGGTGGACGGGGATTCCGGTTGCCAGAATGCTTGAAGGCGAACGTGAAAAACTGCTGCGTATGGAGCAGGAATTACACAGCCGCGTGATTGGGCAGAATGAGGCCGTTGAAGCGGTATCGAATGCCATTCGCCGTAGCCGTGCGGGACTGGCCGACCCGAATCGTCCAATTGGTTCGTTCCTGTTCCTTGGGCCGACCGGGGTAGGTAAAACCGAACTGTGCAAGGCGCTGGCAAACTTTATGTTTGATAGCGATGACGCGATGGTGCGTATCGACATGTCTGAGTTCATGGAAAAACACTCCGTGTCTCGTCTGGTTGGCGCGCCTCCGGGATATGTGGGTTATGAAGAGGGCGGTTATCTGACGGAAGCGGTACGTCGTCGTCCTTATTCCGTCATACTGCTGGACGAAGTTGAGAAAGCGCATCCTGATGTATTCAACATTCTGTTGCAGGTGCTGGATGATGGCCGTCTGACGGACGGGCAAGGGAGAACGGTCGACTTCCGCAACACGGTTGTCATTATGACCTCAAACCTCGGTTCCGATCTGATCCAGGAGCGTTTCGGTGAGCTGGATTACGGCCATATGAAAGAACTGGTGCTTGGTGTGGTCAGCCACAACTTCCGCCCGGAATTCATTAACCGTATAGATGAAGTCGTGGTATTCCATCCGTTGGGTGAAAAACATATCGCTTCTATTGCACAGATCCAGTTGCAACGTCTGTACAAACGTCTGGAAGAGCGCGGGTATGAAATCCACATCTCTGATGATGCGCTGAAATTGCTGAGCGCGAATGGTTACGATCCGGTTTACGGGGCGCGTCCATTGAAACGTGCAATTCAGCAGCAGATTGAAAACCCGCTGGCGCAGCAAATCTTGTCTGGTGAACTGATTCCGGGTAAAGCGATTCGTCTGGAGGCGAATGACGATCGCATTGTGGCAGTGCAGTAAGTCACAAATAATAAAAAAACGGGCCCATTTGGGCTCGTTTTTGTTTAAAAACCAGGCAAAAATAAAAGGGTGATATGCAAAACGTCCAAAAAACGAACGGTTGATAAGTTTTTTCTAATTTCCCCTTGTCAGGCCGGAATAACTCCCTATAATGCGCCTCCACTGACACGGAACAACGGCACACAGGCCGCCGGGT
>NZ_JAOWFX010000024.1:0-4334 GCF_030333435.1 Citrobacter sp. CK191
GGTCTCCCCATGCGAGAGTAGGGAACTGCCAGGCATTAATTAAGTGAAGAGGCCATCCTGAGGGATGGCCTTTTTGCGTTTATGCGCCCGGGTGCTGCCGGATGACGCTGCGCTTATCCCACCTACATAACCACAAGCCATACTGTTGCATATGCGGTAAACTAGACGCGATTTTGCATCAGGAAAGCGTCTATGAATCACTCCCTCAAACCCTGGAATACCTTCGGTATCGATCAACGCGCTAACGAGATTGTCTGTGCCGAAAATGAACAACAACTATTGGATGCCTGGCAATCGGCTAAAGCATCAAATCATCCGGTACTGATACTGGGCGAAGGGAGTAACGTTCTGTTTCTTGATACCTTTCATGGAACGGTGATTATCAACCGTATCAAAGGTATTGAGGTGACAGAGCAACCCGAGGCATGGCACTTGCACGTAGGGGCGGGGGAAAACTGGCATAACCTGGTACGATACACACTCCAGCAAGGTATGCCGGGGCTGGAGAATCTGGCGCTTATTCCGGGGTGCGTCGGTTCTTCTCCTATCCAGAACATTGGCGCCTATGGTGTAGAACTACAGCGGGTCTGTGACTATGTGGATTGTGTCGAGCTGGCAACCGGAAAGCCTCTACGGGTGAGTGCCACAGAGTGCCGCTTTGGTTATCGTGATAGTATCTTCAAGCATGAATATCAGGATCGTTACGCCATTATGGCCGTCGGCCTGCGTTTACCAAAACAGTGGCAGCCCGTACTCACTTATGGCGACCTGGTTCGCCTTGAACCTGAAACGGTCACGCCGCAGCAGGTGTTTGATGCCGTATGCCATATGCGCACCACGAAACTGCCCGATCCAAAAGTAAATGGTAATGCAGGTAGCTTCTTTAAAAATCCTGTTGTTGCAGCAGAGATTGCGCACACATTACTGGCGCAATTTCCCGGTGCGCCACATTACCCGCAGGCCGATGGTTCAGTGAAGCTGGCTGCCGGTTGGTTGATCGATCAGTGCCAGCTAAAAGGCGTCAGTATTGGGGGCGCTGCGGTACATCGTCAGCAGGCCCTGGTGCTGATTAACGCACATAATGCGACAAGCGAGGATGTGGTGAAACTCGCGCATCATGTGCGTCAGAACGTGGGTGAGAAATTTAATGTCTGGCTGGAACCGGAGGTTCGGTTTATCGGGCAGACCGGTGAAGTGAATGCTGTGGAGATCATTGCATGAAGGATAATACCGTTCCCCTGACGCTGATCTCTTTGCTGGCCGATGGTGAGTTTCATTCGGGTGAACAGCTGGGTGAAACACTGGGAATGAGCCGCGCAGCCATCAACAAGCATGTCCAGACGCTGCGTGACTGGGGAGTTGATGTGTTTACCGTACCTGGCAAAGGATATAGCCTGCCAGAACCTATCCAATTATTAGATGCTTCTGTCATCCATGCACAACTGGACAGCGGGAATGTCACGGTACTTCCGGTTATCGATTCGACGAACCAGTATCTGCTGGACCGTATTGGCCAGTTGACGTCGGGTGATGCCTGTGTAGCGGAATACCAGCAGGCTGGGCGTGGTCGTCGTGGGCGGAAATGGTTCTCTCCATTTGGTGCGAACCTGTATCTTTCTATGTACTGGCGTCTGGAGCAGGGGCCGGCAGCCGCGATCGGGCTGAGTCTGGTGATCGGCATTGTGATGGCTGAGGTTTTGCGCGATCTGGGGGCAGAGAAGGTTCGGGTTAAGTGGCCTAATGACCTCTATTTACTCGATCGCAAGCTGGCAGGCATTCTGGTTGAGCTTACGGGTAAAACGGGCGACGCTGCACAAATCGTTATCGGCGCAGGTATCAACATGGCCATGCGCCGTGTGGAAGAAGGCGTCGTGAATCAGGGATGGATCAATCTCCAGGAAGCGGGCATTACGCTTGATCGCAACATGCTGGCGGCGACGTTAATCAAAGAGTTGCGTGCGGCGCTGGAACTCTTTGAGCAGGAAGGTCTGGCACCTTACCTGTCTCGCTGGGAAAAACTGGATAATTTTATTAACCGACCGGTTAAACTGATTATTGGTGATAAAGAAATATTTGGTATTTCCCGTGGGATAGATGCGCAAGGTGCGTTGTTGCTTGAACAGGATGGCGTAATTAAGCCGTGGATGGGCGGAGAAATATCTTTACGCAGCGCAGAATAATAAAAAGGGAGCTAACGCTCCCTTTTTACATTATTTTCTCAACCTGACTTGTTCGACCGCATGATTGGCGCTTTTGGTCATAATCAGACTGGCCCGTTCACGAGTGGGTAAAATATTTTGCTTTAAGTTCAACCAGTTGATTTCTTTCCATAATGATGCGGCGGTATTGATCGCTTCATCTTTCGATAATTTTGCGTAATTATGGAAATAAGAATCTGGGTCGGTGAACGCCCCTTCACGGAATTTCAGGAAGCGGTTGATGTACCACGTCTGGAGTAAATCTTCAGGCGCATCAACATAAATAGAAAAATCAACGAAGTCAGAAACAAATACATGATGTGGATCGTGAGGATAATCCATTCCACTCTGTAGTACATTTAAGCCTTCAAGAATTAATATATCGGGCTGCGCGACGGTTTTATCTCCGTCTGGAATCACATCATAAATCAGGTGTGAATAGACTGGCGCGGTAACATTTGGCACCCCTGATTTGAGATCGGAAACGAACTTCACCAGACGGTGCATATCGTAAGACTCAGGAAAGCCTTTCTTCTTCATCAGCCCGCGATCTTTCAGCACCTGGTTAGGGTGTAGAAAACCGTCAGTGGTGATCAATTCGACGCGACGATGTTCCGGCCAGCGGCTCAGCAGCGCTTGCAGTACGCGCGCGGTGGTGCTTTTGCCCACGGCGACGCTACCGGCAATGCTGATGATATAAGGAATACGCTGGCCGTTAGTGCCTAAAAATTGCTCCAGAACAGCCTGACGGCGCAGGTTTGAACTGATATAGAAATTTAGCAAACGCGACAGGGGCAAATAAATCTCGGCAACTTCTTCCAGTGATAAATCTTCATTAATACCTTTGAGTCGTGCGATTTCACCCTCGGTCAGGGTCATTGGCACGGAATCACGAAGCGCAGCCCACTGGTTGCGATCAAATTGTAGGTAAGGCGTCATTAACGTTTGCTCTTTACTCATAAGCATGTTTCTGGCTGTCATTGCTACATCAGGTCAGCGATAAAAAAGCGAATCATCCCCGGCATGCAATGGCACGACACATTTCAGTTAATTTGGACAATGGGCAGGAGGGTAACACCAGATGGGAGGGAATAATAAGAAAAAATCTCTCCTGATAAGTTATCCCTGAAACGCAATGTGACGGATATACCATATGTAAAAGAAGAATTTTTCTCTTTCAAACGCAGATATGATGATGCTCTCCGTTAAGCTGTTAGCATCCTGGTGTCGAAAAATCGCACTGACCTGACTAAAAATAGGCCATTTAGCAGTCTTGTCGTGCAAAATGTGAGCGATAGAACATTTTATGCAATTTTTTAGTTGCATGAGGTCGCAGGTCTCCATAGAATGCGCGCTACTTGATGCCGACTTAGCTCAGTAGGTAGAGCAACTGACTTGTAATCAGTAGGTCACCAGTTCGATTCCGGTAGTCGGCACCATCAAGTCCGGTGGGGTTCCCGAGCGGCCAAAGGGAGCAGACTGTAAATCTGCCGTCACAGACTTCGAAGGTTCGAATCCTTCCCCCACCACCACTTTCTGGCAGCGTGTTTGCTGTCTGAACTGGTTGAAAAAATTAACCGGTTCGAATAAGAAAAGAGACATGTCTCTTTTTTTGTTACAGAAAGAACTGGGTAGCCGAGTTCCAGGATGCGGGCATCGTATAATGGCTATTACCTCAGCCTTCCAAGCTGATGATGCGGGTTCGATTCCCGCTGCCCGCTCCAGACGTGCTGATATGGCTCAGTTGGTAGAGCGCACCCTTGGTAAGGGTGAGGTCCCCAGTTCGACTCTGGGTATCAGCACCACTTCACTTCTCCTTCCCGTTTCTCTCTGTATAAACTTAAATATTCAACAATTCAGGCATATCGCCTGGTTGATGTGGTGATATCACCGATTTATCCGTGTCTTAGAGGGACAATCGATGTCTAAAGAAAAGTTTGAACGTACAAAACCGCACGTCAACGTCGGTACTATCGGCCACGTTGACCATGGTAAAACAACGCTGACCGCTGCAATCACTACCGTACTGGCTAAAACCTACGGCGGTGCTGCTCGCGCATTCGACCAGATCGATAACGCGCCGGAAGAAAAAGCTCGTGGTATCACCATCAACACTTCTCACGTTGAATACGACAC
>NZ_JAOWFX010000025.1:0-85646 GCF_030333435.1 Citrobacter sp. CK191
GTGGAGCGGTAGTTCAGTTGGTTAGAATACCTGCCTGTCACGCAGGGGGTCGCGGGTTCGAGTCCCGTCCGTTCCGCCACCCTAATTAGGGGCGTAGTTCAATTGGTAGAGCACCGGTCTCCAAAACCGGGTGTTGGGAGTTCGAGTCTCTCCGCCCCTGCCAGAAAATTATCCTTAGCATTTGCTAAGGATTTTTTTTGCCTGAAAAACGGCCCCCAGCATATCCATTCAACTCCTTTCCCGGCATCCTTGCCATTGCTGTCCCTTTAATCTTCCAGGACGTTTGTTTTTAACAGATCGCGGATCAACGTATGTTTATCGCTATTTTGTAGCCATATTGCATATAACGGGCGTGAAAGCGTAGCGCTGTCGGCAACGGTATGAAGCCCGCCTTTTTCTTTGGCCCAGCCAACTGGAAGCCAACTGCATCCATTAAGAGCAGACAGTTGCTGTCTCGCCAGTTCAGCTGAACTGGTGGTAAGAACGGGAACCTCATCGCTCGCAATCAAACCCACTTCATGCTGTTGAAAATCAGGCCCCCACTCAAGACGCAGATAATTTAATTCATCTTTCATCTGTGATGGGCTGCTGCAATACAATGCGAGTGTGAAATGTCCCAGCAATTGGCTGCTAAACTCATCCATTTTTGGCGCTTCGGTGGTAATGAGCAGATCAAGCTGACGTTCATGGAGTTGCTTTACTAACGACTGGCGTTGAGCGATCCTGGCTTCAAATTGCAGACTGGCTTGCGGCTCCAGAGACTGATATAAGCGTGCCAGCCAGCCATTGAGCATGCACTCCCACAGAGAAGCGCTGGCACCGATAGAAAACTCATTATGCCGCGACGTATGCGCCACTTCCTTACGTGCCGCCTGCCACGTATTCATCAGCGTTTCTGCATAGGGTAGTAGCTTTTCACCTGCTGCGGTTAAGCGGATATTGTTTCTGTGCCGGGTGAACAGGTTCACACCAAGCTGATTTTCCAGTTGTCTTATCCGAAAACTGACCGCCGATTGGGTCAGGTAGAGCGCTTCTGCCGCTCGTCCAAAGTGGCGTGTCCGGCTAACTTCCAGGAAAGTTTTTAACAATTCCGTATCCACAACGCTCTCCACAAAATTATTTGTCGTAATGATTTAAATCTTTTGTTTTACACTCTGTCAAGCGTAACTAATACTCCGCGCCATAAATAGCTCGGCCAAAGAATTAGGAGCGTGCAGGATGGCGGAAAGCTTTACGACGACTAATCGATATTTCGACAACAAATATTATCCACGCGGATTCTCTCGTCATGGTGATTTCACCATCAAAGAGGCACAACTGCTTGAACGTCATGGTTATGCCTTCAATGAGCTGGATCTGGGGAAACGTGAGCCAGTAACCGAAGAAGAGAGACTGTTTGTCGCGGTATGCCGTGGCGAACGTGAGCCGGTGACAGAAGCAGAACGCGTCTGGTCTAAATATATGACGCGTATTAAGCGTCCAAAACGTTTCCACACTCTGTCTGGCGGTAAACCGCAGATGGAAGGTGCGGAAGACTACACCGAATCTGACGATTAATAAAAAAAGGGCGAAATGCCCTTTTTTTACGTCAGTAGTTTTTGTAAATGAATCAGTAGCCTGTCTATTGCCCGATAGCCCACAGCCTCCTGCAAATGCAGGCGCGTAATATTCTCCGTTTGTTCCAGATCGGCAATGGTACGGGCAACCTTCAGTAAGCGCTGCCAGGCTCGTATAGACAATCCCAGATGTATCAGCGTCTCCTCCAGCCAGTGCGCATCATCACTGTGTAGAGAGCAGTACTTTCGTATACCCTGGCTGTCCAGATGGGCGTTTAGCTTCCCCTGTCGTTCGTACTGGCGTTTCCGTGCGGATATCACCCGTACTTTCACTGTAGCGCTGTCCTCGCCTTTCACCGCTGCCTGGCTGAGTATACCGGGCGGTGGCAGGGGAATTTCGAGCGAGAGATCGAATCGATCGAGAAAGGGGCCGGATAAACGGCTGAGGTAGCGCAACGTCTGTTCCGGGCTACAGCGATTATGGTTCCCCTGATAGTGACCGGTCGGGCTGGGATTCATCGCTGCAACCAGTTGGAAGCGCGCAGGATAGGTGATCTTTGCCCGGGTGCGCGAAAGGTGTATCTGACCAGACTCAATAGGTTCACGCAGCGCATCCAGCGTGCGTCGCTCAAACTCAGGCAGTTCATCCAGAAACAGAATACCGTTGTGCGCCAGCGATATTTCTCCTGGCGCGGGTATTGAACCTCCCCCTACCATTGCCGTTAATGACGCGCTGTGATGAGGCGAGCGGAAAGGACGTCGTTTCCACTGCCTTTGTACCGTATCAGCGTTCACCAGGCTGAGAATCGCCGCACTTTCCAGCGCTTCTTTGTCGCTTAATGATGGCAGTAGCCCATTAATGCGGCTGGCCAGCATGGTTTTTCCCGTACCTGGCGGGCCTATCAGCAGCAGGTTGTGCCCTCCTGCGGCCGTGATTTCCAGGCCTCGTTTCCCCTGTTCCTGACCGATAACATCACTGAGATCGTCATGCAGTAAACAGGCGTCAGAATCGGTAGAGACTGGTTTCTCAAGATCCCGTTTCCCTTCCAGAAATGCGCATACCGTTTGCAGATGATCTGCAATCAGGCATCCCTCTCCGCTGATTAGCCCAACTTCTGTTGCATTCTCTTTTGCAACAATGATATGTCTGCCTGCCCGAATCGCCTCGGTTGCACTGGATATCGCGCCTGGAACGCCACGTAACGCACCTGTAAGGGCCAGTTCGCCCACCAGTTCATATTCATTAAGCTTATTTGTTGTAAGTTGCTCTGACGCCGCCAGAAGCGCAATTGCGATAGGTAAATCATATCTTCCGCCCTCTTTGGGTAAATCTGCCGGAGCCAGATTAATGGTGATTTTCTTCGCCGGAAATTCATACCCGCTATTGATGATTGCGCTGCGAACCCGATCCCGGGCCTCCTTTACCGTCGTTTCAGGTAGCCCAACCATTGTTAAACCCGGCAGGCCATTACTGATATGCACCTCGATGGTTATTGGCGGCGCATTAACGCCAAGTGCGGCGCGTGTGTGAACAATCGACAGTGACATAACTCCTCCCGTTGAGAGAATTATGCTGCATTAAAAACCAGAAATATCCTGCACGATTGTTAATTTTCGGCGCATATTCAGGTAATTTTATCGCGTTTTCAAAATATGCTTTGCTGTTCGGAAGCGTGCTCGCAAAAAATAACAGATGCGAAAAAAAGATGGGGGTTGCTGTTGTTCATGAGGCAAAAAGTGAAAATTTTTCATTTCCTGTTTTTTGTATAAAAAACAATGATTTTTTGCTAAACCGTTAGCTGCGTCAGAAAAATGAAAATAAAAATATCTTGTGCTATTGGCGAAAGCTATGGTAACTCTTTAGGCATTCCTTCGAACAAGATGCAAGAATAGACAAAAATGACAGCCCTTCTACGAGTGATTAGCCTGGTCGTGATTAGCGTGGTGGTGATTATTATCCCACCGTGCGGGGCTGCACTTGGACGAGGAAAGGCTTAGAAATCAAGCCTTAACGAACTAAGACCCCCGCACCGAAAGGTCCGGGGGTTTTTTTTGACCTTAAAAACATAAACGAGGAGCAGATAATGACTAATAGCATAAAATTCTGTTTCTCCAGATTTACGGCGGGGATGTAGCTATGAATGGGGCACAGTGGGTGGTACATGCTTTG
The DNA here is from genome assembly GCF_030333435.1 of Citrobacter sp. CK191. Lineage (NCBI taxonomy): Bacteria > Pseudomonadati > Pseudomonadota > Gammaproteobacteria > Enterobacterales > Enterobacteriaceae > Citrobacter > Citrobacter sp. CK191. The sequence goes on from NZ_JAOWFX010000025.1 coordinate 3,727, forward strand.
CGAGCACAGGGCGTTGAAACCGTTTTTGGTTATCCCGGTGGCGCAATTATGCCGGTTTACGATGCGTTGTATGACGGCGGCGTGGAACATCTGTTGTGTCGTCACGAGCAGGGTGCGGCGATGGCGGCAATCGGCTATGCGCGTTCAACGGGCAAAACGGGCGTCTGTATCGCCACGTCCGGCCCTGGCGCTACCAATTTGATCACCGGTCTGGCTGACGCACTGTTAGATTCCGTGCCGGTTGTGGCCATCACGGGTCAGGTTTCCGCTCCGTTCATCGGAACGGACGCTTTTCAGGAGGTTGATGTGCTGGGGCTGTCGTTGGCATGTACTAAGCACAGCTTCCTCGTGCAATCGCTGGAAGAGCTGCCGCGCATCATGGCTGAGGCTTTCCGGGTTGCTAACTCGGGTCGTCCTGGCCCTGTTCTGGTTGATATCCCCAAAGATATCCAGTTAGCCAATGGTTCACTGGAGCCGTATTTCACCACCGTTGAAAACGAAACGGCTTTCCCGCACGCGGACGTTGAGCAGGCGCGTCGGATGATGGCGCAGGCGCAAAAACCGATGCTGTACGTGGGCGGCGGCGTAGGCATGGCGCAGGCCGTACCCGCGCTGCGCGCATTTATCGCTGCGACGCAAATGCCGGTGACCTGCACGTTAAAAGGCCTGGGCGCGGTGGATGCCGACTATCCGTATTATCTCGGTATGTTGGGGATGCATGGCACTAAAGCGGCAAACTTTGCGGTGCAGGAGTGCGATCTGCTGATTGCCGTAGGGGCACGTTTTGATGACCGGGTGACGGGCAAGCTGAATACCTTTGCGCCGAACGCCAGCGTGATCCACATGGATATCGATCCGGCGGAAATGAACAAACTGCGTCAGGCGCATGTCGCGTTGCAGGGCGATCTGAACGCATTATTGCCCGCGTTACAGCAACCGTTAAATATTGACGCCTGGCGCCAGCACAATGCTGAACTGCGTACTGAGCACGCCTGGCGTTACGATCATCCCGGTGAAGCCATCTATGCGCCGCTGCTGTTAAAACAGCTGTCGGAACGTAAACCCGCAGACAGCGTGGTGACGACGGATGTGGGCCAGCATCAGATGTGGTCTGCGCAGCATATGACGTACTCGCGCCCGGAGAATTTCATCACCTCCAGCGGCTTAGGTACGATGGGTTTTGGCCTGCCTGCGGCGGTTGGCGCGCAGGTTGCGAGGCCGAATGATACCGTTATCTGTATCTCCGGTGACGGCTCTTTCATGATGAATGTACAAGAGTTGGGCACCGTAAAACGCAAGCAGTTGCCGTTGAAGATTGTCTTACTCGATAACCAGCGGTTAGGCATGGTTCGACAATGGCAACAACTGTTTTTCCAGGAACGATATAGCGAAACCACCCTTACCGATAACCCCGATTTCCTCATGTTAGCCAGCGCCTTCGGCATTCCTGGCCAACACATCACCCGTAAAGACCAGGTTGAAGCGGCGCTCGACACCATGCTGAACAGTGATGGGCCATACCTGCTTCATGTCTCAATCGACGAACTTGAGAATGTCTGGCCCCTGGTGCCGCCTGGCGCCAGTAACTCAGAAATGCTGGAGAAATTATCATGATGCAACATCAGGTCAATGTGGCAGCTCGTTTCAACCCGGAAACGTTAGAACGTGTTTTACGCGTGGTTCGCCACCGTGGTTTTCAGGTGTGCTCCATGAATATGGAAGCCGCCACCGATGCGCAAAATATAAATATCGAATTGACCGTTGCCAGCCCCCGGTCGGTCGACTTACTGTTTAGTCAGTTAAGTAAACTGGTAGATGTTGCACATGTTGCTATCTGCCAGAGCACAACCACATCACAACAAATCCGCGCCTGAGCGCAAAAGGAAGAAAAATGACGACGAAAAAAGCTGATTACATCTGGTTCAATGGTGAGATGATTCGTTGGGAAGATGCGAAGGTTCATGTGATGTCCCACGCACTGCACTACGGTACTTCCGTGTTTGAAGGGATCCGTTGCTACGACTCTCACAAAGGTCCAGTGGTGTTCCGCCATCGTGAACACATGCAGCGTTTGCATGATTCAGCCAAAATCTATCGTTTTCCCGTCTCCCAGAGCGTTGATGAGCTAATGGAAGCCTGCCGCGACGTTATCCGTAAAAACAACCTGACCAGCGCGTATATTCGTCCGCTGGTGTTTGTGGGCGATGTGGGGATGGGCGTTAACCCGCCTCCGGGGTACAGCACTGACGTCATCATCGCGGCGTTCCCGTGGGGCGCATACCTGGGCGCAGAAGCGCTGGATCAGGGGATCGATGCGATGGTTTCTTCCTGGAACCGCGCAGCGCCAAACACCATTCCAACAGCGGCAAAAGCGGGCGGTAACTACCTTTCTTCACTGCTGGTAGGGAGTGAAGCTCGTCGTCATGGCTACCAGGAAGGTATCGCGCTGGATGTGAATGGTTATATTTCCGAAGGCGCAGGCGAAAACCTGTTTGAAGTGAAAGATGGCGTGTTGTTTACCCCGCCGTTTACCTCCTCCGCGCTGCCAGGTATTACCCGTGATGCGATCATCAAGCTGGCGAAAGAGCTGGATATCGAAGTGCGTGAGCAGGTGCTGTCTCGCGAATCTCTGTATCTGGCGGACGAAGTGTTTATGTCCGGTACTGCGGCAGAGATCACACCGGTTCGTAGCGTGGACGGTATCCAGATAGGCGAGGGCCGCTGCGGTCCGGTCACCAAACGTATTCAGCAAGCATTCTTTGGCCTCTTCACCGGTGAAACCGAAGATAAATGGGGCTGGTTGGATCAGGTAAATCCATAAATTAAAAATAAATGGGACGGCACGCACCGTCCCATTTAACAGACAGACACTGGGAGTAAATTACGCATGCCTAAGTATCGTTCCGCCACAACCACACATGGTCGCAATATGGCGGGTGCCCGCGCGCTGTGGCGCGCCACCGGGATGACCGATGCCGATTTTGGCAAACCGATCATCGCCGTCGTGAACTCATTCACCCAGTTTGTGCCGGGTCATGTTCACCTGCGCGATCTCGGTAAGCTGGTCGCCGAACAGATTGAAGCCTCTGGCGGCGTCGCCAAAGAGTTCAACACCATTGCCGTGGATGATGGCATCGCTATGGGTCACGGGGGCATGCTGTATTCACTGCCGTCTCGCGAACTGATCGCCGACTCGGTGGAGTACATGGTGAACGCCCACTGTGCGGATGCGATGGTCTGTATCTCCAACTGCGACAAAATCACCCCAGGGATGCTGATGGCCTCGCTGCGCCTGAACATTCCGGTAATTTTTGTCTCCGGCGGCCCGATGGAAGCCGGGAAAACCAAACTTTCCGATCAGATCATTAAGCTCGATCTGGTTGATGCGATGATTCAGGGCGCGGACCCGAAAGTTTCCGACGATCAGAGCAATCAGGTCGAACGCTCCGCCTGCCCGACCTGTGGGTCGTGTTCCGGGATGTTCACCGCTAACTCAATGAACTGCCTGACGGAAGCGCTGGGCCTGTCGCAGCCGGGCAACGGCTCGTTGCTGGCAACCCACGCCGATCGCAAGCAGCTGTTCCTCAATGCCGGTAAGCGCATTGTTGAGCTGACTAAACGTTACTACGAGCAGGACGATGCTTCCGCACTGCCGCGTAATATCGCCAGTAAAGCGGCGTTTGAAAACGCCATGACGCTGGATATCGCCATGGGCGGTTCGACCAACACCGTTTTACACCTGCTGGCGGCGGCGCAGGAAGCGGAAATCGACTTCACCATGAGCGATATCGACAAGCTTTCCCGCAAGGTTCCACAGTTGTGTAAAGTCGCGCCAAGTACGCAGAAATACCACATGGAAGACGTCCACCGCGCAGGCGGCGTACTGGGTATTCTGGGCGAGCTGGATCGCGCCGGGTTGATGAATCGCGATGTAAAAAACGTGCTGGGTCTGACGCTGCCGCAAACGCTGGAGCAGTACGACGTTATGGTCAGCCAGAATGAAGCGGTAAAACAGATGTTCCGTGCAGGCCCGGCGGGTATCCGCACGACGCAGGCGTTCTCGCAGGATTGCCGCTGGGATTCGCTGGATACCGACCGCGCCGAAGGCTGCATTCGCTCGCTGGAACATGCCTACAGCAAAGATGGCGGTCTGGCTGTGCTCTACGGTAACTTTGCTGAAAACGGCTGTATCGTAAAAACTGCGGGCGTGGATGACAGCATCCTGAAATTTACCGGCCCGGCGAAAGTCTATGAAAGCCAGGACGATGCGGTTGAGGCGATCCTCGGCGGTAAGGTGGTTGCCGGTGATGTGGTGGTTATTCGCTACGAAGGGCCGAAGGGGGGTCCTGGTATGCAGGAAATGCTCTACCCGACCACCTTCCTGAAATCGATGGGGCTGGGTAAAGCCTGTGCGCTGATCACCGATGGCCGTTTCTCCGGCGGCACGTCTGGCCTCTCTATCGGTCACGTCTCACCGGAAGCGGCCAGCGGCGGTAATATCGCCATCATCGAAAATGGCGACATGATTGCTATTGATATTCCAAACCGTGGTATTCAACTGCAACTGAGCGATGCGGAAATCGCCGCGCGTCGCGAAGCGCAGGAAGCCCGTGGTGATAAAGCCTGGACGCCGAAAGATCGTCAGCGTCCGGTCTCCTTTGCGCTGCGTGCTTATGCCAGCCTGGCGACCAGCGCCGATAAAGGCGCGGTACGCGATAAATCGAAGCTGGGAGGTTGATGATGGCCGAGTCGCAACCCCTGTCAGCCGCCCCGGAAGGGGCGGAGTACCTGCGTGCGGTACTCCGCGCGCCGGTATATGAAGCAGCGCAGGTGACGCCGCTGCAAAAAATGGAAAAACTCTCTTCGCGCCTCGACAACGTTATTCTCGTGAAGCGTGAAGACAGGCAGCCTGTACACAGCTTCAAGCTGCGCGGAGCCTACGCGATGATGGCGGGGCTCACCGAAGAACAAAAAGCCCACGGCGTTATCACCGCATCGGCGGGTAACCATGCTCAGGGCGTGGCGTTCTCCTCCGCGCGTTTGGGTGTGAAAGCATTGATTGTGATGCCGCTGGCGACCGCCGATATCAAAGTGGACGCGGTGCGCGGGTTTGGCGGGGAAGTGCTGCTGCACGGCGCGAACTTTGATGAAGCGAAAGCAAAAGCTATCGATCTGGCGCAACAGCAGGGCTTCACCTGGGTTCCGCCGTTCGATCATCCGATGGTGATTGCCGGGCAGGGCACGCTGGCGCTGGAACTGCTCCAGCAGGATGCGCATCTCGACCGCGTATTCGTGCCGGTTGGCGGCGGTGGACTGGCGGCAGGCGTGGCGGTGCTCATCAAACAACTGATGCCGCAAATCAAAGTGATCGCCGTTGAAGCGGAAGATTCGGCCTGCCTGAAAGCGGCGCTGGATGCCGGTCATCCGGTGGATCTCCCGCGTGTGGGACTGTTTGCCGAAGGCGTGGCGGTTAAACGTATCGGCGATGAAACCTTCCGTCTGTGCCAGGAATATCTCGACGACATTATCACCGTCGACAGCGATGCGATTTGCGCAGCGATGAAAGATCTGTTCGAGGATGTGCGTGCGGTGGCGGAACCTTCCGGTGCGCTGGCGCTGGCGGGGATGAAAAAATACATCGCCCAACACAATATTCGCGGCGAACGCCTGGCGCATGTGCTTTCTGGCGCGAATGTGAACTTTCATGGTCTGCGCTATGTGTCTGAACGCTGCGAGCTGGGTGAACAGCGCGAAGCGCTGCTGGCGGTGACTATCCCGGAAGAGAAAGGCAGCTTCCTGAAGTTTTGTCAGCTGCTGGGCGGCCGTTCCGTTACCGAATTTAACTACCGTTTTGCCGACGCTCAAGATGCCTGCATTTTTGTCGGCGTCCGTCTGAGCCGTGGACTGGAAGAGCGCAAAGAGATTCTCGCGCTGCTGCATGAAGGCGGCTACAGCGTGGTGGATCTCTCCGACGACGAAATGGCGAAACTGCATGTGCGCTATATGGTTGGCGGACGCCCATCGAAACCGTTGCAGGAACGTCTGTACAGTTTCGAATTTCCAGAGTCACCCGGCGCGCTGCTGAAGTTTCTGCACACGCTGGGAACGCACTGGAATATTTCGCTGTTCCACTATCGCAGCCACGGCACCGACTATGGTCGTGTGCTGGCGGCGTTCGAACTGGGCGAAAACGAGCCAGATTTCGAAACCCGGCTGAATGAGTTGGGCTACGAGTGCCACAACGAAAGCGATAACCCGGCGTTCCGCTTTTTCCTTGCGGGATAGCCTGATGGCGCTGCGCTTATCAGGCCTACGTTCTTTTGAGCCGTAGGCCGGATAAGGCGCTTGCGCCGCCATCCGGCTAGTGGTTGGGCAGAATGTTCCAGAACGCATCAATAAGCGGCTCATGCAGCCGCTTTTTTTGTGCGCAAACGCCCAGCTCAAACGGCGTTTTCTCGTCGCTGCGCTCCAGGATCATCACGCGGTTACGCACGGGTTCAGGGCTATTTTCCAATACCACTTCCGGCAGCAGCGCCACGCCGCAGCCGAGCGCGACCATCGACACCATCGCTTCATGTCCACCGACCGTCGCGTATATCGACGGATTGCTGATTTTCTGACGGCGGAACCACAGCTCAATACGGCGACGCACCGGGCCTTGATCGGCCATGATAAACGGCACCGTTGACCAGTCGGGTTTATCCACTGAGACCTGATTTCGCACCGGGCAAGGCAATGCGGGAGCTATCAGCACCACCGCCAGATTCTCCAGCATTGAAAACGCAACCGCCCCGGGCAGGGTTTCCGGTTTACCGGCAATCGCCAGATCCGCCTCGCCCGTCACCACTTTTTCCATCGCATCGGCGGCATCGCCGGTGGTGAGTTTGATTTCCACAGAGGGATGCTCCGCCCGGAAACGGTCAAGAATGGGCGGCAGATGGCTATAAGCGGCGGTGACCGAGCAGAAGATATGCAGCTCGCCCGACAGCGACGGGCCTTGTTGGTCGATAGTGTGGCGTAACTGCTGATACTGCAACAGCGTTTGCTGGGCGAACGTTCGCAGCTCTTCTCCCGCTTCGGTGAGCGTGACGGTACGGTTATCGCGAATGAACAGCGGCTGACCGAGATCCTCTTCGAGGCGTTGAATCTGCCGGGAGAGCGTGGAAGGGCTAACGTGCATTGCCCGCGCGCTGCGGCCAAAATGGCGACTTTCCGCCAGATGCAGGAAGGTTTTCAGATCGCGTAAATCCACTGGCTCTACTCCCGATGTCTACGTTGCAGAAATTGCAATATGATGTTGTGAATATATCAATTTCCGCAATAAATTTCCTGTCATATAGTGAGTTCATTCTCTCTTGCACAGACACGGCAAGCGAACCGAACAATAAGCACGACACAACATCACGGAGTTACAGATATGGCTAACTACTTTAATACACTGAATCTGCGCCAGCAGTTGGCGCAACTGGGTAAATGTCGCTTTATGGGCCGCGATGAATTTGCCGATGGCGCGAGCTACCTTCAGGGTAAAAAAGTGGTCATCGTCGGCTGTGGTGCTCAGGGGCTGAACCAGGGCCTGAACATGCGTGACTCTGGTCTGGATATCGCCTACGCCCTGCGTAAAGAGGCGATTGCCGAGAAACGTGCTTCCTGGCGTAAAGCGACCGAAAACGGCTTCAAAGTGGGGACTTACGAAGAGCTGATCCCGCAGGCTGATCTGGTGGTTAACCTGACGCCGGACAAACAGCACTCCGACGTGGTGCGTTCCGTACAACCTCTGATGAAAGACGGCGCGGCGCTGGGTTACTCCCACGGTTTCAACATTGTGGAAGTGGGCGAGCAGATCCGCAAAGATATCACCGTGGTGATGGTGGCGCCGAAGTGCCCGGGTACTGAAGTCCGTGAAGAGTACAAACGTGGTTTCGGTGTACCGACGCTGATCGCCGTTCACCCGGAAAACGATCCGAAAGGCGAAGGGATGGCGATTGCTAAAGCATGGGCGGCGGCAACTGGCGGTCATCGTGCGGGCGTGCTGGAGTCCTCCTTCGTGGCGGAAGTGAAATCTGACCTGATGGGCGAGCAGACCATCCTGTGCGGTATGCTGCAAGCGGGTTCTCTGCTGTGCTTCGATAAGCTGGTGGAAGAAGGTACCGATCCGGCATATGCGGAAAAACTGATTCAGTACGGCTGGGAAACTATCACCGAAGCGCTGAAGCAGGGCGGCATTACGCTGATGATGGATCGTCTGTCCAATCCGGCAAAACTGCGTGCTTATGCGCTGTCTGAACAGCTGAAAACCATCATGGCGCCGCTGTTCCAGAAACACATGGACGACATCATCTCCGGTGAATTCTCCTCCGGCATGATGGCGGACTGGGCGAATGACGATAAGAAACTGCTGACCTGGCGCGAAGAGACCGGTAAAACCGCATTCGAAACCGCGCCGCAGTATGAAGGTAAAATCGGTGAGCAGGAGTACTTCGATAAAGGCGTACTGATGATCGCGATGGTGAAAGCGGGCGTTGAGCTGGCATTCGAAACCATGGTGGATTCCGGCATCATCGAAGAGTCTGCGTACTATGAGTCACTGCACGAACTGCCGCTGATCGCCAACACCATCGCCCGTAAGCGTCTGTATGAAATGAACGTGGTTATCTCTGACACCGCCGAGTACGGCAACTACCTGTTCTCTTACGCTTGCGTACCGTTGCTGAAAGCGTTCATGACTGAAATTCAACCGGGCGATCTGGGTAAAGCGATTGCTGAAGGCGCGGTTGACAACGCACAGTTGCGTGATGTGAACGAAGCGATTCGTGGTCACGCTATTGAGAAAGTGGGCCAGAAACTGCGTGGCTATATGACTGATATGAAACGCATTGCAGTAGCTGGTTAAACAGGTTGTCGGGTGGCGCTAACGCTTACCCGACCTATAAAAAGCCATTATTTCGTAGGCCGGGTAAGCGTTAGCGCCATCCGGCAAAAAAGCCCGGTGTTTATACTCACCGGGCTTTTTATTAGTTGCGATACAGCACCTTAATGATGTGGTATCCGAACTGAGTGTGCAGTGGGCCGGTTGGCTCCAGCACCGGGCAGGAGAAGACCACTTTGTCGAATGCCGGAACCATCTGGCCTTGACGAAACTCACCTAAGTCACCGCCTCTTTTGCCTGACGGGCAGATAGAGTGCTTTTTCGCCAGTTTGCCAAAGTCGGCGCCATTCTTGATTTGTTCCAGAAGATCCAGCGCCAGCTTCTCTTCTTTTACCAGGATATGCAGTGCTGCTGCGGTTTTCGCCATTATTTCGCTCTCATGTCTCAAAGGTTGCCCGCCACTTTATCATTCCTTAGGGCGTCGGACATATACTCTTCGCCATCGCAGGACAGATGTCCCGCCGGGTTTAATGAACCGGGAGATGAACGACACTTTTATCAGACATATTCCCTCTGCAACAGGACAGCCGTCCTGTCTTTCCATCTCAGGAGAGAGATAACATGAGCTCAATGAAAAACGCAGAATTTTCAGGCGACTGGCTGACAGGGCTAACCCAAATCGTACGCGATCCGCAGCTGTATGAGCTGCTCAAATATTGCCCGCTGGACATCATGCAGCGCTGGCGCGTTGAGGAAATACCTCGCGGAGCGCTGATTTGCCGTCAGGGCGACATTTGTCGGCAATTCTCGCTGATTGTTTCCGGTGAGGTGGATGTCTTTTACGAAGCTGAAGACGGGCGCCGTTATCGGCAGGCACATTACCGCAAAGGCGACATGCTGGGCGAGCTGGAGATTTTTGAGTCGCGGCATTACATCTGCTCGGTGATGGCGGTTGGCAGCGTTCAGTTGTTAAGCCTGCCGCAGGCGGATTTTCATCGCTGGCTGACGCTGGATAACCATTTTAACCAGCGGATGCTGCGCTTTTTCAGCCAGCAATATTATCAGTTGTCGAAAAAGGCCAGCAGCGACAATTTGTACTCGCTGTATCAACGGGTTTGCCAGGCATTATGGCAGCGATATCAACATGATGAATCGACCACGATTTTGCTGGATAAACAAAATCTCAGTCAGGAATTTGCGGCGACGACGCGCAGTATCAACCGTATTTTGCACGATCTGAAATCGCTGAAAATTATTGATACCGACGGTGAGCGGATCGTCTTATTAGCCCCTGAAAAACTGAAACAGGAGGCGGAGATCTGAGTCCCTCAGCACAGTAAGGAGACAGAAGATGCAACCCCATATTCGATTAAGCAATAGCATGACCGGTGCGCGGTATGCGCTATTGCCCGGCGATCCCGAGCGGGTGGACAGGATCGCCCACTTTCTTGATAACCCTGAGATACTGGGGCAAAACCGGGAATTTCGGGCGGCGCGCGGCACATATAAAGGGATTGAGATTCTGGTGCTGTCGACGGGAATCGGCGGGCCATCAACGGCCATTGCCATTGAAGAGTTACGGCAGATTGGCGTAGACACGCTGATTCGCATCGGTAGCTGTGGGGCATTGCAGGATACGCTGGCGCTGGGCGATCTGATTATCGCCAACGGTGCGGTCGCCGATGACGGCACCAGCAAAACCTACGCGCCAGCCTGCTATCCGGCCTGCGCAGACCCGCAGCTTATCGCCACGTTGATCCAGCAGGCGAAGCAGATGAACATTCCTGCGATTTGCGGACTGGTGCGCAGCCACGACAGCTTTTATACCGATCGTGAAGCTGAACTGGATGCGGAATGGTCAGCGCGCGGCATTCTCGGGGCGGATATGGAAACGGCGGCGCTGATGGTGGTCGGCGCATTACGTGGGCTGCGTACGGCGTCGTTGCTGAACGTGGTCGTTGCCCACAACGGCTGTCTGGACAGCAGTATTAATGATTATGTTCAACAGGAAACGCTGTGTCTGCGGGGTGAAGAACGTCAGATTTCCCTGGCGCTACAGGCCATTTATTTCGATAGCCAGCAAGGAGAGCAGTGATGGACTTTTTCAGTATTAATAACGTGATGGTCAACATTCCTCTCGGCGAAGGCGGGTATGCGCTGTCGTGGATTGAGGCTATCGGCACGGTCTTTGGTTTATTGTGCATCTGGTGCGCCAGCCGGGAAAAAATCATCAATTACCTGTTTGGTCTGATTAACGTCACCCTGTTTGCCGCGATCTTTTTCCAGATTCAGCTATATGCCAGCCTGCTGCTTCAGGTGTTCTTCTTTGCCGCCAATATCTATGGCTGGTATGCGTGGAGCCGTCAGAATGAGGCGCAAGAGGCGGCGCTGAAGGTGCGCTGGCTCTCCCGCCAGCAAACGCTGGTGCTGAGCGGTGTGTGTATTGTCGCCATCCTGCTGATGACGCGGTTTATCGACCCGGTGTTCGCCATGCTGACCCATATTATGCTCGGGATGCTGCAAACGGTAGGGGTTCAGGTGGCGATGCCAGAGCTACAGCCGGACGCGTTCCCGTTCTGGGATTCCACCATGCTGGTGCTGTCGATCGCGGCGATGGTGCTGATGACTCGCAAATATGTGGAAAACTGGCTGCTGTGGGTGCTTATTGACGTCATTAGCGTGGTGATTTACGCGGTACAGGGCGTCTATGCGATGTCGCTGGAGTATGTCCTGCTAACGGCGATTGCGATTATGGGATCGTACAGCTGGGTCCTGAGCGCAAAACGCAACGGCTATACGCCGCTTGCCGCCAGCGCCTCCTGATTAACGCTTTTCAGGCTGTCTGAAAGGGCAGCCTGTTACTCCCTCGGCCCTGCTTTCTGCTACAATCCTTCCCCCGTTCGAAGATTGAGCAATATTCCCATGCGTTTAAACCCCGGCCAACAACACGCTGTCGAATTCGTCACCGGCCCCTGCCTGGTGCTGGCGGGCGCGGGTTCTGGTAAGACTCGCGTTATTACCAATAAAATCGCCCATCTGATTCGTGGTTGCGGCTATCAGGCGCGCCATATTGCGGCAGTGACCTTTACCAATAAAGCGGCGCGTGAAATGAAAGAGCGTGTCGGGCAAACGCTGGGGCGTAAAGAGGCGCGCGGGCTGATGATCTCCACTTTCCATACGCTGGGGCTGGATATCATCAAACGTGAATATGCGGCGTTGGGGATGAAATCGAACTTTTCGCTGTTTGACGATACCGATCAGGTCGCATTGCTGAAAGAGCTAACTGACGGTCTGATTGAAGATGACAAAGTTATCTTGCAACAGCTGATCTCGACGATCTCTAACTGGAAAAACGATCTGATGACGCCCGCTCAGGCGGCGGCAAGCGCAAAAGGGGAGCGCGACCGTATCTTCGCTCACTGTTATGGTCTGTACGATGCACATCTGAAGGCCTGCAATGTGCTCGATTTTGATGACCTGATTCTATTGCCGACGCTGCTGCTACAGCGTAATGAAGAGGTGCGCGAGCGCTGGCAGAACAGGATTCGCTATCTGCTGGTGGACGAATACCAGGATACCAACACCAGTCAGTATGAACTGGTGAAGCTGCTGGTGGGAAGCCGCGCGCGCTTTACGGTGGTGGGTGATGACGACCAGTCGATCTACTCCTGGCGCGGCGCGCGTCCGCAAAACCTGGTGTTGTTGAGTAAGGATTTCCCGGCGCTACAGGTGATCAAGCTGGAGCAGAACTATCGTTCCTCCGGGCGCATTCTGAAAGCGGCGAATATCCTGATTGCCAATAACCCTCACGTCTTTGAAAAACGCCTCTTTTCTGAACTGGGCTATGGCGCGGAACTCAAGGTGCTGAGCGCGAACAATGAAGAACACGAGGCCGAACGCGTTACCGGCGAGCTGATTGCCCATCACTTTGTGAATAAGACTGAATACAAGGATTACGCCATTCTGTATCGCGGGAACCACCAGTCGCGGGTGTTTGAAAAATTCCTTATGCAGAACCGTATTCCCTACAAAATTTCTGGCGGCACGTCGTTCTTCTCCCGCCCGGAGATTAAAGACCTGCTGGCCTATCTGCGCGTACTGACCAACCCGGATGATGACAGCGCTTTCCTGCGGATTGTGAATACGCCAAAACGAGAAATCGGCCCGGCCACGCTGCAAAAGCTGGGCGAATGGGCGATGGCGCGCAACAAGAGTCTGTTTACCGCCAGTTTTGATGTGGGGCTGAACCAGACGCTGACCGGGCGCGGCTATGATTCACTGACCCGCTTTACCCATTGGCTGGGGGAAATTCAGCGTCTGGCGGAGCGTGAGCCGATTGCCGCCGTGCGCGATCTCATCCACGGTATTGATTACGAATCCTGGTTGTATGAGACTTCGCCGAGCCCAAAAGCGGCGGAAATGCGCATGAAGAACGTCAACCAGTTGTTTAGCTGGATGACCGAAATGCTTGAAGGTAACGAACTTGACGAACCCATGACGCTCACCCAGGTGGTGACGCGCTTTACGCTGCGCGACATGATGGAGCGTGGTGAAAGTGAAGAAGAGTTGGATCAGGTACAGCTCATGACGCTGCATGCCTCGAAAGGGCTGGAGTTCCCGTACGTGTTTATGGTGGGGATGGAAGAAGGATTTCTGCCGCACCAGAGCAGCATTGACGAAGACAATATCGATGAGGAGCGCCGTCTGGCCTATGTGGGGATCACCCGCGCGCAGAAAGAGCTGATCTTCACGCTGTGCAAAGAGCGTCGTCAGTACGGCGAACTGGTGCGCCCGGAACCAAGCCGCTTTTTGCTGGAACTGCCGCAGGACGATCTTATCTGGGAGCAGGAGCGTAAAGTGGTAACGGCCGAGGAGCGGATGCAGAAAGGGCAGGCCAGCATAGCCAATATCCGCGCCATGATGGCGAAAGCAAAAGCGAAGTAGGTATTTTCCAGGCCGGATAAGCGTAAGCGCCATCCGGCAGCCAGCATCTAATGAACGTCCAAAGGCCAGTGGACATAGCTTTGCCACTGGCTTTCCTGATCGATCAACTCTTTACCCAGCGGGTGATGCTCCAGCCACCCTTGCGGCAAGGTTAACGTCAGATTCTCATCCTGCGCCTGCAACGTAATCTGTGGCACCAGATCGTCACGGCGACGGCTGGCAAAAATGATCGCCAGACGCAACAGGCGACAAAGATGTTCAGCGACGCGCGGCGGCACCGCATTCTGCTGGTGGAGGGAAGAGAGGTCGATCGGGTTGGTCTGATTTAACAACAGGGTGGCTAACAGCTTCTTTTGCGCGGGGGTGAATCCCGGTAAATCCAGATTACGCACCAGATAAGCCGCGTGCTGCGGCGCCTGTTTAAAATCAACGCTCAGGCCGATTTCATGCAGCTGACAGGCACTGGTCAGGAGTTCGCGACTGATCGGCTCAAGATGCCACTTATCTTCCACCTGATCGAGAAAGTTTACCGCCAGATCCGCTACGCGATGCGCCTGTTCGGTATCGACCATAAATCGACGCTGAATGTTACGCAGCGTGCGGCTGCGAATATCCTGATCCACCGCCAGATGCAGCATGCCATACACCAACCCTTCGCGCAGCGCTCCGCCCGCAAGCGTCATACACTGGATGTCCAGTTCGGTGAAAATCGCGATCAGAATGGCCAGACCGCTGGGGAATACCAGCGCGCGTTCCAGCGTTAACCCTTCAATTTCCAGCTCTTCCAGACGGCCGCAATGAATTGCGCGTTGCTTCAGCTGTTGAAGTTTCGCCAATGTGATGCGCTCATCCATGCCCTGCGCCATCATGATTTCCTGCAACGCCTGGACGGTGCCAGACGCGCCTACGCAGACTTTCCAGCCATGCTTGCGTAGCTCATCGGCGACCGGACGCAGCACTTCACGCGCGGCTTTTTCCGCTTCATCGAAGTTTTCTTGCGCCAGATTACGATCGGTAAAGTAGCGTTCAAGCCAGGTGACGCAGCCCATTGACAGGCTAAACAGAGAGGTGGTTTGTGCGCCGGTTCCGGTGACCAGTTCGGTGCTGGCGCCGCCAATATCGACCACCAGACGCTGATCGGCGCCGCCGGTGGTATGGGCAACACCCTGATAAATCAGCCGCGCTTCTTCTTCGCCGCTAATGACCTGGACAGGGCAACCGAGGATCTCCTGCGCTTTGGCGATAAACTCGCCCGCATTGACGGCGAGACGCAGCGTTGCCGTGGCGACGACGCAGATTTGCGGTTGAGGAATATCCTGTAGGCGTTCAGCGAAAAGGCGCAGACATTGCCAGCCGCGCTCCATCGCTTCAGCGGAAAGCGAATTATCACTGTTCAGGCCCGCAGCCAGACGCACCTTGCGCTTAATTCGCGTGAGCGTCTGGATGCTTCCAGCCACCTCGCGTACAACCAGCATATGAAAACTATTGGAACCGAGATCAATTGCGGCATACAGCGAAGTGGAAGTGAGCATATATTACGTTAACCTGAACGACGACGATTACGCGGCGCGCCGGTGCGACGCGGTCCATTGCCTGGGCGCGAGCGCGTCAGGCGCAACGGCTTCGGCAAATTGGTCATCAGCGCTTCCGGGTTATATTTGCTGACCGGGATAGAGTGACCAATATAAGCCTCAATGGCAGGCAGGTTCAGCGCGTACTCTTCACAGGCCAGGCTGATAGAGTGACCGCTCGCTCCTGCGCGACCCGTACGTCCGATACGGTGAACGTAGTCTTCGCAATCATCCGGCAGGTCATAGTTAAAGACGTGCGTTACGGCCGGAATGTGCAGACCGCGCGCGGCAACGTCGGTTGCGACGAGGATATCGAGATCGCCACGGGTAAACTCGTCGAGGATACGCAGACGTTTTTTCTGCGCAACGTCGCC
The DNA here is from genome assembly GCF_030333435.1 of Citrobacter sp. CK191. NCBI lineage: Bacteria > Pseudomonadati > Pseudomonadota > Gammaproteobacteria > Enterobacterales > Enterobacteriaceae > Citrobacter > Citrobacter sp. CK191. Next base: position 19,485 of record NZ_JAOWFX010000025.1, read on the forward strand.
GGTCAACAGGCCGACACGATGACCGTCAGCTGCCAGATGCCCCCAGATGTCTTCGCAGCGGTGCTTGGTATTGGCGAAAACAATGGCGCGATCCGGCCACTCTTCTTCGATCAGCGTTTGCAGCAAACGCATCTTCTCTTCGTTAGAAGGGTAGAAGAGCTCTTCTTTAATACGGTGGCCTGTCTTTTGTTCCGGTTCCACTTCAACATATTCGGCGTTGTTCATCTGCTCGAACGCCAGTTCGCGAACACGGTAAGAGAGGGTTGCGGAGAACAGCATGTTCAGACGCTGATTGGCCGGCGGCATGCGGCGGAACAGCCAGCGGATGTCTTTAATAAAGCCCAGATCGTACATGCGATCGGCTTCATCCAATACGACGACCTGAATGGCGCCGAGGTTAATGTGGTTTTGTTTCGCGTAGTCGATCAGACGACCCGTGGTGCCGATCAGAATATCGACGCCGCTTTCCAGCACTTTCAGCTGTTTGTCGTAGCCGTCACCGCCGTAGGCCAGGCCTAATTTCAGGCCGGTGGTCTGCGCCAGCGGTTCCGCATCGGCGTGGATCTGCACGGCCAACTCACGCGTCGGCGCCATAATTAAGGCGCGCGGCTGGTTCACCTTGCGATCGTCAATCGCGGGATGAGAGAGAAGATAATGAAACGAAGACGTCAGGAACGCCATCGTTTTTCCGGTTCCGGTTTGCGCCTGCCCTGCGACATCACGACCCGCCAGCGTTAGCGGGAGGGCCAATGCCTGAATGGGCGTACAATTATGAAACCCTTTATTTTCAAGGGCTTCTATCACCTTTGGGTGCAGGGCGAAGTCGGAAAACTTCTGTTCTGTTAAATGTGTTTTGCTCATAGTGTGGTAGAATATCAGCTTACTATTGCTTTACGAAAGCGTATCCGGTGAAATAAAGTCAACCTTTAGTTGGTTAATGCGACATCAACACGTCGTTGATGAAGGCGAAACCAACACACCAGGCTTATTCCTGTGGAGTTATTATGAGCGATAAAATTATTCACCTGACTGACGACAGTTTTGACACGGATGTACTCAAAGCGGACGGGGCTATCCTCGTTGATTTCTGGGCAGAGTGGTGCGGACCGTGCAAAATGATCGCCCCGATTCTGGATGAAATCGCTGACGAATATCAGGGCAAATTGACGGTTGCTAAACTGAACATCGACCAAAACCCAGGCACCGCGCCGAAGTATGGTATCCGTGGCATCCCGACCCTGCTGTTGTTCAAAAACGGTGAAGTCGCAGCAACCAAAGTGGGCGCACTGTCCAAAGGTCAGCTGAAAGAGTTCCTCGACGCCAACCTGGCGTAAGACGGAAGTTTCATGTTCGGGTGGCCAGCATCCTAAATTATTCGGATGACTGGACGCCCGGCTTGAGTCGTGCTAACTTAGTGTTGACTTCGTATTAAACATACCTTATTAAGTTTGAGTCTTGTTTTTTCCAACGCTTCCCGTTTTTTCTCGCGCGAGAAGTGAACAGATTCCTGGCTTGTCACTCAATCCGTCTTGTCGTTTCAGTTCTGTGTACTTTCCTGTGACCAGACAGCGAACAGACATGAGTTGGTGGCCGTAAACAGGCATGGATGATCCTGCCATACCATTCACAACATTAAGTTCGAGATTTACCCCAAGTTTAAGAACTCACACCATTATGAATCTTACCGAATTAAAGAATACGCCGGTTTCTGAGCTGATCACTCTCGGCGAAAATATGGGGCTGGAAAACCTGGCTCGTATGCGCAAGCAGGACATTATTTTTGCCATCCTGAAGCAGCACGCAAAGAGTGGCGAAGATATCTTTGGTGACGGTGTGCTGGAGATATTGCAGGATGGATTTGGTTTCCTCCGCTCTGCAGACAGCTCCTACCTCGCCGGTCCTGATGACATCTACGTTTCTCCCAGCCAAATCCGCCGTTTCAACCTCCGCACTGGTGACACCATTTCTGGTAAGATTCGCCCGCCAAAAGAAGGCGAACGTTACTTTGCGCTGTTGAAAGTTAACGAAGTTAACTACGACAAACCTGAAAACGCCCGTAATAAAATCCTCTTTGAGAACTTAACGCCGCTGCACGCGAACTCACGTCTGCGTATGGAACGTGGTAACGGTTCTACTGAAGATTTAACGGCTCGCGTACTGGATCTGGCTTCCCCGATTGGCCGTGGTCAGCGTGGTCTGATCGTCGCACCGCCGAAAGCGGGTAAAACTATGCTGTTGCAGAACATCGCGCAGAGCATTGCTTATAACCACCCTGACTGCGTACTGATGGTGCTGCTGATCGACGAACGTCCAGAAGAAGTGACTGAAATGCAGCGTCTGGTAAAAGGTGAAGTGGTTGCTTCCACCTTCGACGAACCGGCATCCCGTCACGTTCAGGTTGCTGAAATGGTAATCGAGAAGGCGAAGCGTCTGGTTGAACACAAAAAAGACGTCATCATTCTGCTCGACTCCATCACTCGTCTGGCTCGCGCCTACAACACCGTGGTGCCGGCTTCCGGTAAAGTCCTGACCGGTGGTGTGGACGCCAACGCCCTGCACCGTCCGAAGCGTTTCTTCGGCGCGGCGCGTAACGTGGAAGAGGGCGGCAGCCTGACCATCATCGCAACGGCGCTGATCGACACCGGTTCTAAGATGGATGAAGTGATCTACGAAGAGTTTAAAGGCACCGGTAACATGGAACTGCACCTCTCCCGTAAGATCGCTGAAAAACGCGTCTTCCCGGCTATCGACTACAACCGTTCCGGTACGCGTAAAGAAGAGCTGCTCACCACTCAGGAAGAGCTACAGAAAATGTGGATCCTGCGCAAAATCATCCATCCGATGGGTGAAATCGACGCGATGGAATTCCTCATTAACAAGCTGGCAATGACCAAGACCAACGACGACTTCTTCGACATGATGAAGCGCTCGTAAGTCCGGCTGATACCGAAAACGCCACGTTTTTACGTGGCGTTTTTCTTTTGCGATTTATCTGATCTGTTAGTCAAATAAACAAGTCATCATCACATTCATTATGTGGAATTGCTGTGGGCTGTATAAACTACGAGTGGTCGAAAGTGTAATGTTCTGAATGCTCTCTTCTAGAGACAGACGTAACGCATTATACTTTAAGGAAATGATATATGCTGAGAGCACATACACTGTGAATTTACTCGCTGCTTTATCTGAGCTAATCAGTATTTTTTTATTCACAACCATTTTTATTTTTCTTGCGCGAAAAGTAGCCATCAAGATAGGTTTAGTGGATAAACCCAATTTTCGTAAACGGCACCAGGGGGTGGTTCCTTTGGTTGGCGGGATTTCTGTGTTCGCAGGAATCAGCTTTATGTTTGCTCTCTCGGATTACTATATTCCGCACGCATCGTTATACCTTTTTTCTGCTGGTGTGCTGGTTTTGGTCGGCGCATTGGATGATCGTTTTGACATTAGCGTGAAAATTCGCGCTGTGGTACAGGCCGCTATTGCTGTTGTCATGATGGTGATAGGGAAACTCCATCTCAGTAGCCTGGGGTATATTTTCGGTCCCTGGGAATTGGTGCTCGGCCCCTTTGGCTATTTCCTCACGCTCTTTGCCGTCTGGGCGGCGATCAATGCTTTCAATATGGTTGATGGTATTGATGGCTTACTTGGCGGGCTGTCCAGCGTCTCATTTGCCGCAATGGGACTGATTCTGTGGTTTGATGGGCAGACGAGTCTGGCGGTATGGTGTTTCGCCATGATCGCCGCGATTCTGCCCTATATCATGTTAAACCTTGGTGTTCTGGGGCGTCGTTATAAAGTCTTTATGGGCGATGCGGGCAGTACGCTGATTGGCTTCACGGTTATCTGGATCCTGCTGGAAACCACGCAGGGTAAAACGCATCCTATCAGCCCGGTTACTGCGCTGTGGATTATTGCGATTCCATTAATGGATATGGTGGCGATTATGTATCGTCGCCTGCGTAAAGGCATGAGCCCCTTTTCTCCCGATCGCCAGCATATTCATCATTTGATCATGCGTGCAGGGTTTACTTCCCGACAGGCATTTGTTCTCATTACGCTCGCCGCTGCGATTCTGGCCTCAATCGGCGTACTGGCAGAATATTCCCATTTTGTTCCAGAATGGGTCATGTTGGTGCTCTTTTTGCTAGCATTCTTCCTTTACGGTTACTGCATTAAGCGTGCCTGGAAGGTGGCGAGATTTATTAAGCGCGTGAAGCGCAGACTACGCAGAAACCGTGATAACAATCCAACGATAACCAAGTAAATTGAGGATGCGATGACACAACCATTACCGGGGGCACACGCCGTGAGCGCTGAAAATGAACTGGATATTCGTGGGTTGTTTCGTACCTTGTGGGCTGGGAAGCTATGGATTGTGGGAATAGGGCTGGCTTTTGCGCTTATTGCGTTAGCGTATACGTTTTTTGCCCGTCAGGAGTGGAGCGCAACGGCGATTTCCGACCGCCCCACCGTCAATATGCTGGGCGGCTATTACTCCCAACAGCAGTTTTTGCGCAACCTTGATATCAAAGCCAGCCTCGCGCCGGCCGATCAGCCTTCGGTAATGGATGAAGCGTATAAAGAGTTCGTCATGCAACTGGCGTCCTGGGATACGCGTCGCGATTTCTGGCTACAGACCGATTATTACAAGCAGCGCATGGTCGGCAACAGCAAAGCCGATGCCGCGATGCTGGATGAAATGATCAATAACATTCAGTTCACGCCAGGCGATTTCACTCGCAACACCAATGATAGCGTGAAGCTGATTGCGGAAACGGCGCCCGATGCCAACAACCTGCTTCGCCAGTATGTGGCGTTTGCCAGCCAGCGTGCGGCGAGCCATCTGAATGATGAGTTAAAGGGTGCATGGGCCGCGCGGACTATCCAGATGAAAGCGCAGGTTAAACGCCAGGAAGAGGTGGCGAAAAGCATTTTCTCTCGTCGTGTTCATAGCATTGAACAGGCGCTCAAAATTGCCGAGCAGCATAATATTTCTCGTACGGCGACCGATGTTCCTGCCGATGAATTACCCGACTCTGAGCTGTTTTTGCTTGGCCGCCCTATGCTACAAGCGCGTCTTGAAAACCTTCAGGCTGTCGGTCCAGCATTCGATCTGGACTATGATCAAAACCGGGCCATGTTGAACACGCTGAACGTGGGGCCGACGCTGGACCCGCGTTTCCAGACCTATCGTTATTTGCGCACGCCGGAAGAACCGGTAAAACGCGATAGCCCGCGCCGTGCTTTCCTGATGGTTATGTGGGGCATTGTTGGGGCGCTGATCGGGGCTGGCGTCGCATTAACCCGCCGTCGCGCGATTTAGCAACATCTCAGCAGTGAGGGGTTAGGCCCTCACTGCCTATTCGAAGAGAATCGATGTGAAAGTACTGACTGTATTTGGCACGCGACCGGAGGCCATCAAGATGGCGCCTCTGGTTCATGCGCTGGCAAAGGACCCTCATTTTGAGGCAAAAGTCTGCGTTACTGCGCAGCATCGGGAGATGCTCGATCAGGTTTTGAATCTCTTTTCTATTGTGCCTGACTACGATCTCAATATTATGCAGCCGGGTCAGGGGCTGACAGAGATTACCTGTCGAATCCTGGAAGGATTAAAACCGATTCTTGCCGATTTTAAACCTGATGTCGTATTGGTGCATGGCGATACGACAACCACTCTCGCCACCAGTCTGGCGGCTTTCTACCAGCGTATTCCTGTCGGTCATGTAGAGGCCGGGCTGCGAACCGGCGATCTCTACTCCCCCTGGCCTGAAGAGGCAAACCGCACCTTGACCGGTCGCCTGGCGATGTACCATTTTGCGCCGACGGAAAATTCACGGCAGAATTTACTGCGGGAACAGATCCCTGATAACCACATCTTTGTCACCGGCAATACCGTGATTGATGCGCTGATCTGGGTGCGCGATCGCGTACTGGCCAGCGATACGCTACGCGCCGAACTGGCAAAGCGGTATCCTTTCCTGTGTGACGATAAAAAAATGATCCTGGTGACCGGACATCGCCGTGAGAGCTTTGGCCGGGGGTTTGAGCAAATCTGTCATGCGCTGGCGGAGATAGCCGCTACCAATCAGGATGTACAAATTGTGTATCCGGTTCACCTGAATCCCAACGTCAGCGAACCGGTTAACCGCATCCTGGGTCATGTTGAAAATGTGATACTGATTGAGCCGCAGGATTACCTGCCGTTTGTCTGGCTGATGAACCACGCCTGGCTGATCCTTACCGATTCCGGCGGGATTCAGGAAGAGGCGCCGTCATTAGGCAAACCGGTGTTGGTTATGCGCGAAATGACGGAACGGCCAGAAGCCGTTACCGCTGGCACGGTGCGTCTGGTGGGAACCGATTCACACCGTATTGTGGAAGAAGTCACACGTTTGCTGCACGACGAAAATGAATATCAAACCATGAGCCGCGCCCATAATCCTTATGGCGACGGACAGGCGTGCGGCCGCATTTTACACGCGTTAAAAAATAATCGGGTATCGCTATGAGTTTTACGACCATTTCTGTTATTGGGCTGGGATACATCGGGTTGCCGACGGCTGCGGCCTTTGCTTCTCGCCAAAAGCACGTTATTGGCGTGGATATCAATCAGCAGGCGGTGGACACCATCAACCGTGGAGCCATCCATATTGTTGAGCCGGATCTGGATAGCGTCGTGAAAACTGCGGTTGAAGGCGGATTCCTCCGGGCAACAACAACGCCGGTAGCAGCCGACGCGTACTTGATCGCCGTGCCGACGCCGTTCAAGGGCGATCACGACCCCGATATGGTTTATGTCGAAGCGGCCGCGAAATCTATTGCTCCCGTACTGAAAAAAGGCGCGCTGGTCATCCTCGAATCCACCTCGCCGGTGGGCGCGACAGAACAAATGGCCGCATGGCTGGCGGAAATGCGCCCGGATCTGACTTTCCCGCAGCAGGCGGGGGAACAGGCTGATGTGAACATTGCCTACTGCCCGGAGCGCGTATTGCCGGGTCAGGTTATGGTGGAGCTCATCAAAAATGACCGCGTGATTGGCGGCATGACGCCGGTATGCTCCGCGCGTGCCAGCGAGTTGTACAAGATTTTCCTTGAAGGCGAGTGTGTGGTGACTAATTCCCGCACCGCCGAAATGTGTAAGCTCACGGAAAACAGCTTCCGTGACGTCAATATCGCCTTTGCGAACGAGCTGTCGCTGATTTGCGCCGATCAGGGGATTAACGTCTGGGAACTGATTCGTCTGGCGAATCGTCATCCACGCGTGAATATTCTCCAGCCTGGGCCGGGCGTGGGAGGCCACTGCATCGCCGTCGATCCGTGGTTTATTGTGGCGCAAAACCCGCAGCAGGCGCGGCTGATCCGTACCGCGCGTGAAGTGAACGACGGTAAACCACACTGGGTGGTGGCGCAGGTGAAAGCCGCAGTGGCGGATTGCCTGACGGCAACGAATAAGCGCGCCAGCGACATCAAAATCGCCTGCTTTGGTCTGGCGTTTAAACCGAATATTGACGATCTGCGTGAAAGCCCGGCGATGGGCATTGCGCAGGAGATTGCGCAATGGCATGCCGGTGAAACGCTGGTGGTAGAGCCTAATATTCATCAGTTGCCGAAAAAACTGGAAGGTCGCTGCACGTTAGCCACGCTGGAAAATGCGCTGGCGGAAGCGGATGTGCTGGTCATGCTGGTTGACCATCATCCGTTTAAAGCGATTAACGGCGACGCCGTGCGGCAACGCTACATTGTGGATACAAAAGGAGTCTGGCGCTGATGAAACGGATTCTGGTCACTGGCGGCGCGGGATTTATCGGCTCTGCCGTTGTACGCCACATCATTGATGAAACCCCCGACGCCGTGGTGGTGGTGGATAAGCTCACCTACGCCGGAAACCTGATGTCGCTGGCGCCAGTTGCACAGCATGAGCGCTTTGCCTTTGAGAGAGTGGATATCTGCGATCGGGCATCGCTGGATCGCGTTTTTCAGCAGTACCAGCCGGATTACGTGATGCATCTGGCGGCGGAAAGCCACGTTGACCGGTCTATCGACGGCCCGGCTGCGTTTATTGAAACCAATATCGTGGGAACCTACACGCTGCTGGAAGCGGCCCGGACTTACTGGGCGACGCTCAATGATGAGAAAAAATCGGCGTTTCGTTTCCACCATATCTCCACTGACGAGGTGTATGGCGATCTGCATTCCACGGATGATTTCTTTACTGAGACCACTCCGTATGCGCCGAGCAGTCCTTATTCCGCCTCGAAAGCCAGCAGCGATCACCTGGTGCGCGCGTGGTTGCGCACCTATGGTCTGCCGACGCTGGTCACTAACTGTTCCAATAATTACGGCCCTTACCACTTCCCGGAAAAGCTGATCCCATTGATGATCCTGAACGCGCTGGCGGGTAAACCGCTGCCGGTGTATGGCAATGGACAACAGATCCGCGACTGGCTGTACGTTGAAGATCACGCCAGGGCGCTGTATCGCGTGCTGACGGCGGGCGAAGTGGGGGAGACATATAACATTGGCGGCCATAATGAGCGTAAGAATCTGGAGGTTGTGGAAACGATTTGCGATCTGCTGGAAGAACTTGCGCCACAAAAACCGCAGGGCGTGGCGCATTATCGCTCCCTGATCGCTTTTGTGGATGACCGTCCAGGCCATGATTTACGCTATGCCATCGACGCAGCGAAAATTGCGCGTGAACTTGGCTGGACGCCGCAGGAAACCTTTGAAAGCGGAATGCGGAAAACCGTGCAGTGGTATCTGGCGAATGAGGCCTGGTGGAAGCCCGTGCAGGATGGCAGCTATCAGGGTGAACGTTTAGGTCTGAAGGGCTAAACCCGGAGGAGGAACGCATGAAAGGTATCATTCTGGCGGGCGGCTCTGGCACCCGCCTGCATCCGATTACGCGCGGCGTGTCAAAGCAGCTTCTGCCGATTTATGACAAGCCGATGATCTACTATCCGCTGTCGGTACTGATGCTGGCGGGTATCCGGGAAATCCTGATTATCACCACACCGGAAGATAAGCACTATTTTCAGCGTCTGCTGGGCGATGGTTCGGAGTTTGGCATTGAGTTGCAATATGCCGAACAACCCAGCCCGGATGGGCTGGCGCAGGCCTTTATCATTGGTGAAACATTCCTTAACGGCGAGCCGTCTTGTCTTGTACTGGGCGACAATATCTTCTTTGGTCAGGGTTTCAGCCCGAAATTGCGTCATGTGGCGGCGCGAACCGAAGGGGCGACCGTTTTTGGTTATCAGGTTATGGACCCGGAACGTTTTGGCGTCGTGGAGTTCGACGACAATTTTCGCGCGGTCTCGCTGGAAGAGAAGCCGAAACAGCCGAAATCAAACTGGGCGGTGACCGGTCTCTATTTTTACGACAGCAAGGTAGTAGAGTATGCGAAGCGCGTGAAGCCTTCCGAGCGCGGTGAGCTGGAGATTACGTCCATTAATCAGATGTACCTTAATGACGGCAAGCTGACGGTTGAGTTGCTCGGTCGCGGCTTTGCGTGGCTGGATACCGGCACCCATGACAGCCTGATTGAAGCGAGCACGTTTGTGCAGACGGTTGAAAAACGCCAGGGCTTCAAAATCGCCTGTCTGGAAGAGATCGCCTGGCGCAACGGCTGGCTGGATGACGAGGGCGTAAAACGCGCCGCCAGTTCTTTAGCGAAAACCGGCTACGGCCAATATTTACTGGAGCTACTCCGTGCCCGTCCGCGCCAGTATTGAACCATTAACGTGGGAAAATACGTTCTTTGGCGTCAATAGCGCCATTGTTCGCGTGAACGCTGCCGCGCCGGTGTTAACGCCAGAGGCATTGCAACCCTGGTCGCGCGTGCAGGCGAAAATTTCTGCTGCGTGCACGGATGAATTAGATGCGCTGCAACAGTTGGGGTTTTCGCTGGTAGAAGGCGAAGTCGACCTCAGCCTGCCGGTCGCTGGCGTTGAACGTATTTCTGGCGTGGAAATTGCACAAATTGCCGATATTCCCGCGTTACGTCAACAGGCGTCCGCTGCGTTTGCGCAAAGCCGTTTCCGCGCACCGTGGTATGCGCCGGACGCCAGCGCCCGTTTTTATGCTCAGTGGATTGAAAATGCCGTGCACGGCACCTTCGATCACCAGTGTCTGGTTATCCGGGCGGCGAATAACGATATTCGCGGGTTTGTCTCGCTGCGCGAACTGAACGACACCGATGCGCGCATCGGCCTGCTGACCGGGCGTGGCGCAGGGGCAGAATTAATGCAGGCGGCGCTCGCGTGGGCGCAGTCTCGCGGAAAGACAACATTGCGGGTGGCGACCCAGATGGGCAACACCGCCGCGCTTAAACGTTATATACAGAGCGGTGGCAACGTAGAAAGCACCGCGTACTGGTTATACAGGTGACAAAATGATTCCATTTAACGCGCCGCCGGTGGTGGGAACCGAACTCGATTACATGCAGTCAGCGCTGGGAAGCGGCAAACTTTGCGGAGATGGCGGCTTTACGCGCCGTTGCCAGCAGTGGCTGGAGCAACGTTTTGGTAGCGCTAAAGTGTTGCTGACGCCATCCTGTACGGCGTCACTTGAAATGGCGGCATTGCTGCTGGACATCCAGCCGGGCGATGAAGTCATTATGCCAAGCTACACCTTCGTTTCTACCGCCAATGCCTTTGTGCTGCGCGGGGCGAAAATCATTTTCGTCGATATCCGCCCGGATACCATGAACATTGATGAAACGCTGATTGAAGCGGCGATTACCGACAAGACGCGCGTCATTGTCCCGGTGCATTACGCGGGCGTCGCCTGCGAAATGGACACCATTATGGCGATTGCGAAGCGTCATAATCTGTTTGTGGTGGAAGATGCCGCGCAGGGCGTGATGTCGACCTGGAAAGGCCGTGCGCTGGGGACGATTGGTCATATCGGTTGCTTCAGTTTTCACGAAACCAAAAACTACACGGCAGGTGGTGAAGGCGGCGCGACGCTGATTAACGACCGTTCCCTGATTGAACGGGCGGAAATCATCCGTGAAAAAGGCACCAACCGCAGCCAGTTCTTCCGGGGACAGGTGGATAAATACACCTGGCGGGATATCGGCTCCAGCTATCTGATGTCCGATCTCCAGGCGGCGTATCTGTGGGCGCAGCTGGAAGCGGCCGATCGCATCAATCAACAGCGTCTGGCGCTGTGGCAGACCTACTATGACGCACTGGCGCCGCTGGCGCACGCGGGACGTATTGACCTGCCCTCTATCCCGGACGACTGTAGGCACAACGCGCATATGTTTTATATCAAACTGCGGGATATTACCGATCGCAGCGCGCTGATCAACTTCCTGAAAGAAGCGGAAATCATGGCGGTGTTCCATTACATCCCGCTACATGATTGTCCGGCAGGCGGCAAGTTTGGCGAGTTCCGTGGCGAAGATCGGTACACCACCAAAGAGAGCGAGCGCCTGCTGCGCTTGCCGCTGTTTTATAATCTGTCTCCCGTTAATCAGCGAACGGTGATTTCGACCTTGCTGAACTATTTCTCCTGATATGTCGCTTGCGAAAGCGTCCCTGTGGACGGCCGCCAGTACGCTGGTGAAAATTGGCGCAGGCTTACTGGTCGTAAAACTGCTGGCGGTGTCGTTTGGCCCTGCGGGCGTCGGCCAGGCGGGTAACTTCCGCCAGATGGTGACCGTGCTCGGCGTGCTGGCCGGGGCCGGGATATTTAACGGGGTGACGAAGTATGTCGCTCAGCATCATGATAACCCTGCCCGGTTGCGTAACGTGGTGGGCACTTCATCCGCAATGGTGATGGGGTTCTCCACGCTACTGGCGCTGGTCTTCGTGCTGGCGGCGGCCCCCATTAGCCAGGGGCTGTTTGGGCACAGCCACTACCAGGGGCTGGTGCGTTTAGTGGCGCTGGTGCAGATGGGGATCGCCTGGGCGAACCTGCTGCTGGCGCTGATGAAAGGGTTTCGTGACGCTGCCGGGAATGCGCTGTCGCTGATTGTGGGGAGCCTGGTGGGAGTTGTTGCCTACTATGGCTGCTACCGTCTGGGCGGCTATGAAGGTGCGCTGCTGGGTCTGGCGCTGGTGCCTGCGCTGGTGGTGATCCCGGCGGCGATTATGCTGATTAAACGCGGCGCGATCCCGCTTAGCTACCTGAAACCGTCGTGGGATAAAGGGCTTGCCGGACAGCTCAGCAAATTTACGCTGATGGCGCTGATTACGTCCGTCACGCTACCGGTGGCTTATGTGATGATGCGAAACCTGCTGGCGGCGCATTACAGCTGGGATGATGTTGGTATCTGGCAGGGCGTAAGCAGTATTTCCGATGCCTATCTACAATTTATTACCGCCTCGTTTAGCGTGTACTTATTGCCAACGCTGTCGCGTCTGACCGAAAAGCAGGCGATTACGCGCGAAGTGGTGAAATCGCTGAAATTTGTTCTGCCTGCGGTGGCGGCGGCGAGTTTTACGGTCTGGCTGCTGCGTGATTTCGCCATCTGGCTGCTCTTTTCCGCCAAATTCACCGCCATGCGCGATCTGTTCGCCTGGCAACTGGTGGGCGATGTGCTGAAAGTGGGCGCGTACGTTTTTGGCTATCTGGTGATCGCAAAAGCGTCGCTGCGGTTTTATATTCTGGCTGAGATTAGCCAGTTCATTTTGTTGATGGCATTCGCTCACTGGCTGATCCCCGCGCATGGCGCGCTGGGGGCGGCACAGGCGTATATGGCCACCTATGTGGTCTATTTCTCTCTCTGTTGTGGCGTGTTTTTACTCTGGCGTAGGCGGGCATGACTGTACTGATTCACGTACTGGGATCGGATATCCCTCACCATAATCAAACCGTGCTGCGGTTTTTCAATGATGCGCTGGCCGCGACAAGCGAGCATGCGCGCGTGTTTATGGTTGCAGGTCAGGATGCGGGGCTCAGGGAAAGCTGCCCGGCTCTGTCGCTGAGTTTCTACGCCGGGAAAAAAACGCTGGCTGAGGCGGTCATCGCCAAAGCGAAAGCCAATCGCCGGCAACGTTTCTTCTTCCACGGTCAGTTCAATACCAGCCTGTGGCTGGCGCTGCTAAGTGGCGGAATCAAACCTGAGCAGTTTTACTGGCACATCTGGGGCGCGGATCTGTATGAAGTTTCCCGTGGGCTGAAATTCCGTCTGTTTTACCCCGTTCGCCGCATGGCGCAAAATCGAGTGGGCTGTGTGTTCGCTACTCGTGGCGATTTGAGCTATTTCGCCCGTCAGCACCCGCGCGTGCGTGGTGAACTGCTCTATTTCCCGACGCGAATGGACTCTTCGCTTAATAACATGGCAAACGATCGTCCGCGTGAAGGGAAAATGACGGTTCTGGTGGGTAACTCCGGCGATCGCAGTAACGAACATATTGCGGCGTTACGCGCGGTGTATCAGCAGTTCGGCGACACGGTAAATGTGATCGTGCCGATGGGCTATCCGGCCAATAACGACGCGTACATTGATGAAGTCCGTCAGGCGGGAGTGGCGCTGTTCAGTGCGGAAAATTTACACATCCTCAGCGAAAAACTGGAATTCGATGCTTATCTGGCGCTGCTTCGCCAGTGCGACCTCGGGTATTTCATCTTTGCCCGTCAGCAGGGAATCGGCACGTTGTGCCTGCTTATCCAGGCAGGTGTCCCGTGCGTGCTTAACCGTGAGAACCCGTTCTGGCAGGATATGGCGGAACAGCATCTGCCCGTGTTGTTCACGACGGACGCGCTTAATGAGGGCGTGGTTCGTGAGGCGCAGCGGCAGCTGGCGTCCGTGGATAAAAGCGGGATCACCTTCTTTAGCCCAAATTACCTTGAACCGTGGCATAACGCGTTACGCATTGCCGCAGGAGACGCCGCATGAGCCTGATGCAATTTAGCGGGTTACTGGTCGTCTGGCTGCTCTCTACGCTGTTTATCGCCACGTTGACCTGGTTTGAGTTTCGCCGCGTGCGCTTTAACTTCAACGTATTCTTTTCATTGCTGTTTTTGCTGACCTTTTTCTTCGGCTTCCCGTTGACCAGCGTGCTGGTGTTCCGCTTTGACGTCGGCGTGGCGCCGCCGGAAATCCTGTTGCAGGCGTTATTGTCCGCCGCGTGTTTTTATGCCGTTTATTACGTGACCTATAAAACCCGCTTACGTAAACGCGTGACGGATGTGCCGCGCAAGCCGCTATTTACCATGAACCGGGTGGAGACTCACCTTACCTGGGTCATGCTGATGGGGATTGCATTGGTGAGCGTTGGCATCTTCTTTATGCACAATGGGTTCCTGCTGTTCCGGCTGCACTCTTACAGCCAGATCTTCTCCAGCGAAGTCTCCGGCGTGGCATTGAAACGCTTCTTCTACTTCTTTATTCCGGCGATGCTGGTGATCTACTTCCTGCGCCAGGACAGTAAAGCGTGGCTGTTTTTCCTGGTGAGTACCGTTGCGTTTGGCCTGCTGACCTACATGATTGTTGGCGGCACGCGCGCTAACATCATTATCGCGTTTGCCATCTTCCTGTTTATCGGCATTATTCGTGGCTGGATCTCGCTGTGGATGCTGGTGGCGGCGGGGGTGCTGGGAATTGTCGGGATGTTCTGGCTGGCGCTGAAGCGCTATGGGCTGAACGTGAGCGGCGATGAGGCGTTTTACACTTTCCTGTATCTGACCCGTGATACCTTTTCGCCGTGGGAGAACCTGGCGCTGCTGTTGCAAAACTACGACAACATCGATTTCCAGGGACTGGCGCCGATCGTCCGTGATTTTTATGTCTTTATTCCTTCGTGGCTGTGGCCTGGGCGTCCGGGCATTGTGCTGAATTCAGCCAACTACTTTACCTGGGAAGTGCTGAACAACCACTCAGGCCTCGCCATTTCCCCCACGCTGATTGGTTCGCTGGTGGTGATGGGCGGCGCGCTGTTTATCCCTCTGGGGGCGGTCGCGGTTGGGCTGATTATCAAATGGTTTGACTGGCTGTATGAGCTTGGCAACCGCGAGACGAATCGCTATAAGGCGGCGATTTTGCACAGTTTCTGCTTTGGCGCCATCTTCAATATGATTGTTCTGGCGCGAGAAGGGCTGGATTCTTTTGTCTCGCGAGTGGTCTTTTTCCTCGTGATTTTTGGTGCCTGCCTGCTGGTGGCAAAACTTTTGTTCTGGCTTTTCGATTGTGCCGGGTTGGTCCATCAACGGGCGAAACCGCAGCCGCAGACTCAGGTTGAAGGATAATAATGACGGATAACACGACAGCGCCGCTCTATTCACTTCGTGGATTGCAGCTGATTGGCTGGCGCGATATGCAACATGCGCTGAATTACCTGTTTGCCGATGGGCAAATGAAGCAGGGTACGCTGGTGGCGATCAATGCTGAGAAAATGCTGACCGCAGAAGATGACCCGGAAGTCAGGGCGTTGATTGATGCCGCCGAGTTTAAATATGCGGATGGCATTAGCGTCGTGCGCTCAGTGCGTAAGAAATTCCCCCAGGCGCAGGTTTCACGGGTGGCCGGGGCCGATCTCTGGGAAGAACTGATGGCGCGCGCCGGTAAAGAAGGGACGCCTGTTTTTCTGGTCGGCGGTAAGCCGGAGGTGCTGGCGCAGACGGAAGCAAAACTGCGTGCGCAGTGGAACGTCAATATTGTCGGTAGCCAGGACGGTTATTTTAAACCTGAGCAGCGCCAGGCGCTGTTTGAGCGCATCCATGCCAGCGGGGCGAAGATTGTGACCGTGGCGATGGGATCGCCGAAACAAGAAATCCTGATGCGCGACTGTCGGGTGATTCATCCTCAGGCCTTATATATGGGGGTGGGCGGCACCTACGATGTCTTTACCGGTCATGTGAAACGCGCGCCCAAAATGTGGCAGACGCTGGGGCTGGAGTGGCTGTATCGCCTGCTGTCTCAGCCGAGCCGTATCACCCGCCAGCTGCGTCTGTTGCGCTATCTCCGCTGGCATTACACCGGCAATCTCTGAACGCTGCTTTTCTTACGGGCAGCGCATTCTGCTTAATACGTTGCCCGCCTCCCACATTTTTGTTCCTTTTTTACACAAAACATGCATTTTTTTAATGCTTCATTTGCCATTTTGCCAAATTTAAGAAACCATTCGCATCGCTTGATGTACCCATAACAATAACCGGCAACAACGCCGGAACGAGTGCAAACACGACAAGAGGATTTATGGCAGAGAAAAAACCGGAGCTACAGCGTGGGCTGGAAGCTCGTCATATCGAATTGATCGCCCTTGGGGGCACGATTGGCGTTGGGCTGTTTATGGGTGCCGCCAGTACGCTGAAATGGGCGGGGCCCTCCGTGCTGCTGGCGTATATCGTCGCCGGGCTGTTCGTCTTTTTCATCATGCGCTCAATGGGCGAAATGCTGTTCCTGGAGCCGGTTACTGGCTCATTCGCCGTTTATGCGCACCGTTACATGAGCCCCTTCTTTGGCTATCTCACCGCGTGGTCATACTGGTTTATGTGGATGGCGGTGGGGATATCGGAAATAACCGCTATCGGGGTATACGTGCAGTTCTGGTTCCCGGATATGGCGCAATGGATACCCGCCCTGATCGCCGTTGGGCTGGTGGCGCTGGCTAATCTGGCCGCCGTCCGTCTGTACGGCGAAATCGAGTTCTGGTTTGCGATGATCAAAGTCACCACCATCATTGTGATGATTGTGGTCGGACTGGGGGTGATTTTCTTTGGCTTTGGCAATAGCGGTCAGGCGATCGGTTTTGGCAACCTGACGGAACACGGCGGCTTCTTTGCCGGTGGCTGGAAAGGGTTCCTGACGGCGTTGTGTATTGTGGTCGCCTCCTATCAGGGCGTGGAGCTGATCGGCATTACCGCGGGTGAAGCGAAGAATCCGCAGGTTACGCTGCGCAGCGCGGTAGGCAAGGTACTGTGGCGTATCCTGATTTTCTATGTAGGGGCGATTTTCGTTATCGTGACAATCTTCCCGTGGAACGAAATCGGCAGTAACGGTAGTCCGTTTGTACTCACCTTTGCCAAAATCGGGATTACCGCTGCGGCGGGCATTATTAACTTCGTGGTGCTGACCGCCGCGCTTTCCGGCTGTAACAGCGGCATGTATAGCTGCGGACGTATGCTGTATGCCCTGGCGAAAAACCGCCAGCTTCCGGCGGCGATGGCGAAAGTCTCCCGTCATGGCGTACCGGTCGCCGGGGTGGCGCTGTCGATCGCGATTCTGCTGATTGGTTCATGCCTGAACTACATTATTCCGAACCCGCAGCGGGTGTTTGTGTATGTCTACAGCGCCAGCGTATTGCCGGGTATGGTGCCGTGGTTCGTGATCCTGATTAGCCAGGTGCGTTTCCGTCGTGCTCATAAAGACGCGATGGTCAGCCATCCTTTCCGTTCTATTATGTTCCCGTGGGCGAATTATTTGACGATGGCGTTCCTGGTTTGCGTTTTAATTGGTATGTACTTGAATGAAGATACTCGTATGTCGCTGTTTGTCGGCATCATCTTCCTGCTTGCCGTCACGCTCGTCTACAAGGTTTTCGGCCTGAATCGCGCCGGAACTGCCCACAAGGTGGGGGAATAAGCAGCAAAACGCGCAAAGCGTAACCAAACGCGCATTTTATTTAAAAAGGCACTAGACAGAGGGGTGGGAAGTCCGTATTATCCACCCCCGCAACGGCGCTAAGCGCCCGTAGCTCAGCTGGATAGAGCGCTGCCCTCCGGAGGCAGAGGTCTCAGGTTCGAATCCTGTCGGGCGCACCATTTACCCGGTGCTGGAGCTGCGGTGGTTTTAATACCGCGTAAAAGATTTCAGTGGTGGCTATAGCTCAGTTGGTAGAGCCCTGGATTGTGATTCCAGTTGTCGTGGGTTCGAATCCCATTAGCCACCCCATTATTAAAAGTTGTGAAATGCGAAGGTGGCGGAATTGGTAGACGCGCTAGCTTCAGGTGTTAGTGTCCTTACGGACGTGGGGGTTCAAGTCCCCCCCCTCGCACCACGACTTAAAGAGTTGAACTAAAAATTCAAAAAAAGCAGTACATCGGCGAGTAGCGCAGCTTGGTAGCGCAACTGGTTTGGGACCAGTGGGTCGGAGGTTCGAATCCTCTCTCGCCGACCAATTTTGAACCCCGCTTCGGCGGGGTTTTTTGTTTTCACCTCTTCTTCCTCTTCTTTCCCGAGCCCCCTGTATCGCTGTCGCAATGTTGAGACATTCCAGGCTTCTGTTGTCGCTATCTGGTGACGTCTAACATCATGATTTATAAATAATTATTGGTATTGCGTGTTATTTGTCTCCGTTCAGAGACAAAGAGGGGATTTTTATGGCGAAGAAGGCTGGCAGAAACCGCCGCAGAGCCGCGAATGGCCTGATACGTTAAAAAGTCTGAATCCTTATTTTTGGCGGTGCAATCCTGGCATGCAATGTGCAATAATATCCCTGTAGATGCTCATTCCATCTCTTATGTTCGCCTTAGTGCCTCATAAACTCAGGAATGATGCAGAGCCGTTTACGGTGCTTATCGTCCACAGACAGATGTCGCTTACGCCTCATCAAACACCATGGACATAACGTTGAGTGAAGCACCCATTTATGTTGTCATACAGACCTGTTTTGACGCCTGCTCATTTGAGCAGGCGTTTTTTTATGGGGAAGCGGAAGAGAACTGCCGGATGGCGGCTTCGCTTTATCCGGCCTACGGTGACCTGGCAGGCCCGGTAAGCGTAGCGTCACCGGGCAATGGGAAATTACTGCGGAGGATTGTTCTGCAAGGTCAGCATAAGACCGTCGCGGCGCATGGTGGCCGCTTCTTCCGGCTGATGCAACCGGTCCAGCGCATCGGCGAGCCAGGCGTAGTCGTAGGCGTCAGGGCGTTGCTTGAGCGCGGCGCGGAAAGCGAACGTAGCCTCCTGCCATTCGCCATGCTTCATCAACGACTGACCCAGCGTGCTCCACAGTAGCGGGCGATCGCCAACGGTTTTAATCTGCTGGCGCAGCACTTTTTCCAGCTGCTCCGGGTTGTTGGTTTTCAGGCGCGGGATCGGCAGAACCAGGCGGTCGTCATACTGGCGCTTCAGGCCGTCGATGATGATCTGCTGCGCCATATCGTGATCGTCACACTCAATCAGATGTTCTGCCATTGCCACTTGCAGCGGAACCTGGTGGCGAGTTTTACGGCTCTGGTTCTTCCACCATTCGCGTAATCCTTCGCTGCCCTGATCGGCTCGCGCCTGATCCATCAGCCCAATCCAGGCCTGCTGTTCCAGCATGGCGCGATGTTCTTCATCGCCGACGTTGGCCTTCGCCATTGATGGGATGATGTCCAGCAGCGAACTCCATGCTCCGGTGCGGATGTAAGCCTGTTCCGCCAGGCGCAGCACTTCTGGATGACGCGGGGTAACTTCCAGCAGTTTATCCACGCCGTGACGCGCCGCATGATTCTCGTTGCGCGCCAGTTGCAGACGTACGCGGGCGATCTCCACCGGAATCGTGTCATTGCCCGCCAGTTCTGCGGCACGTTCCAGATGCTGATTAGCGCGCGCTTCGTCACCACGCTGCTGCGCGGCTTCGGCGGCCAGCAGATAGTTCACCACCGGCTGTTCAGCGTGATCGGCATTCTTCGCCATCAGCTTCTCAACCTGCTGGTAATCGCCTTCTGCCAGCTTAAGCAGCGCCTGTTCAGTCTGCTTACGTGCACGGCGGCGTTTACGCCCGACAAACCAGCCGCGAGTGTGCGCGCCGGTGCGGAAAACGCGTCGCAGCAGCCACTCAATGGCGAACAGAATGACCATCATAACGATCAGGATGATCACCAGCCCCGTTACGCTGGTCTCAATGTTGTAATTATCGGTCTGGATCAGAACATAGCCCTGATGACCGGCGATCATTGGGCCTATGACGATACCGGCGATCAACAACACAAAGAGCAATAATACTTTCAGCATCATTATTCTCCTTGCGGCGCGGCTGCCGGTGCTTCTGCCTGCGGAGCAGGGGCCTGAGCTGCTTCGGTCGTGGCCGCCGCCGGTTGCGCCAGCAGGTTACGCACGCGAGTCTGCATCAGTTTCTCAAGAATCGGCTGGCTCTGTAACGTCTCCGGCACGTCCATCGTGATGCTCTGTTGACTCAGTTTATCCACGTCATCAAGGAACGCCTTGGTCGTTGCGTCGTCGGTGTCGTAGTACGCGCGTACCCAGGTGGAGACATTATCCAGCGCCTGACGGTAAGTCTCTTCCTGATGACGCGGCACGGCTTGCGCCGCCACTAACAGGCGGGAGCGGATGTTTTCACGTAAGTAAACGTCCTGGTTCGGCGCCAGCAGCGGGACGGCGGTGTCATCACGACGGCGAATAGTAATAAAGCTGTCCATAAAGTTCTGCCAGCTTTTTTGCAGGTTAACGCGCCATTCGCTGATCGAGCTGGACAGCTCGCTGCTGTCGGAGTCCATTGGCGAATCGTCGGTGTCGTTATCGGCCAGACGCAGGTTATCAATCTGGTTAGAGAGCTGGTTCACTTTGAGGATAATGCCGTCGTAGTCCACCTGCGCCACCGCCGACAGGCTGGCAATATCATCGGTAATGGCGCGGCGCGCGGCGATCAGACTGGGGTCGTTCATGTCCGCCAGGCTGGCATCCGCGCTTTTGAGCAGCGCCGCAGCGGTGGTGACATCCTGATCGCTCCACAATTTACGTCCGGCGAGTTTGACCAGAAAATCAGATTGCGCCAGCAGCCAGGTTTTGGCGTCGCTGCCGGAGATCGTCGCGACTTTCTGTTGCACTTCATCCAGCTGTTTCGCCAGCGCGGCCTGTTGGCGATTTGCATCATCCAGTTGCGTCGCCTGCTGTTTGATAATGCCTTCCAGCTCCGCTTTTTGGCTTTCCTGGGCTTTTTGCAGCGCCGTAAGTTGGTTAACCAGCGCATCGCTGGTGGCCGTTTGTTTAACGGCCTGCTGCTTTCCCCAGCCATACAGACTGACGCCCGCCGCCAGGGCAATGGCGATTGCCACCGCACTCAATACCAGCGCGGCGCCGTTCTTACTCTTCTTTTCTGCATTGACTGGCTGCGGCGTGGTTTCCACGGCCTCCCTGGTCTCTTCAACCACGGCGGAGGATTTTTCTTGTTCCGTCATTATGGCATCCCATTATGAGAGTTATTGTAATGCGCGCAGTAGCGCATCGTTGTCGGCGTTATCAGCGACCTTAATATCTTGCCAGCCCAGTTCCCGGGCGAGGTGCGCCAGACGCTCACTGACGACCAGCAGCCGACAGCGTAGTAACCAGTGCTCACGATACCACTGCGGGATCAGCGACCAGAGCTGTTGCAGCATTTCGCCGCTGGTGACAACAATCGTCGTCACGCCGCGAGAGTGCCAGCGCATCGCCTCTTCCGCGCCATCGTAATGTTTTGCACTGCGTTGATAACATTCACAAAAGGTGACTTCAGCGCCGCGTTCTGTGAGGGTTTTGCCTAACAGTTCACGCCCGCCGTTGCCCCGTAAAATAAGCGCTCGTTTTCCCGCAATATTTTGTAATTCAGGTAATTGTAGCAAGACTTCGCTGATTTCCCGATCCAGAGGATAGCGAATATCGCATCCGTTAACGGTATGCAGCGCCAGCGCCGTTGTGCGCCCGATGGCGAAGTAGCGTGGTTGCACAGGCCAGTCCAGCCCCTGCTGTTGCAGTTGGGCGTGGGCAAAGGCGACGGCGTGTTGCGAGAGGGCGAACACCAGATCGTTGTCCGTGAGCGCCGCCAGGCGATCGGCAAGCGTTGCCAGTTCCCGGCCCGGCGTAAACTCAATAAGCGGAAAACTCCAGGCCACCTGCCCCAGTGTGCGCAGACGGCTCACTAACTCTTCCCCGGAGGGAGACGGGCGGGTGACCAGAATACTCATGCGGGCGCTTCTCCGTTATAAACCTCGGTCAGAATCGCGCGGGCGCCGTTTTCCAGCAGCTCTTCCGCCAGGGAAATGCCCATTTGCGCGGCGTCCTGCGGCAATCCGCGACGTTCTCCGCGAATCATCTGCGAACCGTCAGGCGCGCCAACCAACGCACGCAGCCAGACTTCACCATCAATGATTTCAGCATAGCTGCCAATCGGCACCTGACAGCCCCCTTCCAGGCGGGTGTTCATGGCGCGTTCGGCTTTTACACGTAGCGCGGTTTCTTCATGGTTCAGCGGCGCTAACAGCGCCTGAGTACGTGCGTCATCCAGTCGGCATTCAATGCCCACTGCGCCTTGCCCTACGGCAGGGAGAGAGATTTCGGGAGGCAGCGCGGTGCGAATACGCGACGTCAGACCTAACCGTTTTAACCCGGCAACCGCCAGGATAATTGCGTCATAATCACCGTTATCGAGCTTGCTCAGGCGTGTGCCGACGTTGCCGCGCAACGAGCGGATGATGAGATCCGGGCGACGCTCGGCCAACTGGCACTGGCGACGCAAACTTGATGTGCCGACGATGCTGCCTGCGGGCAGTTCATCCAGATTGTTGTATTGGTTCGAGACGAAAGCATCGCGTGGATCTTCGCGTTCGCAAATCGTGACCAGGCCAAGCCCTTGCGGGAATTCTACCGGCACATCTTTCATCGAATGCACGGCGATATCGGCGCGCTTTTCCAGCAGCGCGACTTCCAGCTCTTTTACAAACAAGCCCTTACCGCCCACTTTTGCCAGAGGGGTGTCCAGAATCACGTCGCCGCGCGTTACCATCGGCACCAGTTCCACGACCAGTCCCGGATGCTGTGCTATCAACGCGTCTTTGACATAATGTGCCTGCCAGAGCGCAAGGGGGCTTTGGCGTGTGGCAATTCTTAAAACATTGTCTAACATGCTTGTTACCGTCATTATCGTCCGTGGACCATCCTAACATCCTTACAAGTGGGATGTCAGTGTTACGGTCAAAGGTGAGTAAGAGGATCAGGCGCGGCGTCGCGACTGGCAGTGAATAATGACGAGAAACCGCCTGACCGTATTAAGGAATTTACACGCAGCTAACGGTGCTACACTTGTATGTAGTGCATCTTTCTTTACGGTCAATGAGCAAGGTGTTAAATTGATCACGTTTTAGACCATTTTTTCGTCTTTACCCCTTAATGGGGAGAAGGATGAAAAAGGTAACGGTTATTTTTGACATACGGTTTATCCCGAATGGTTTGGTTGTCCGCACTCGCGATGGCAATCAGACGCATGACGGGTAGCAACATCAGGCGATACGTCTTGTACCTCTATATTGAGACTTTGAAACAGAGACTGGATGCCATCAATCAATTGCGTGTGGATCGCGCGCTTGCTGCCATGGGCCCTGCCTTCCAGCAGGTATACAGTCTGCTGCCGACATTATTGCACTACCATAATCCGCTGATGCCGGGTTACCTCGACGGTAACGTTCCCAAGGGCATATGCTTTTACACGCCTGATGAAACCCAACGCCACTACCTGAATGAACTTGAACTGTACCGGGGTATGTCCCCGCAGGACCCGCCGAAAGGTGAGCTGCCGATCACCGGCGTGTACTCAATGGGCAGTACATCTTCAGTAGGGCAAAGCTGTTCTTCTGACCTGGATATCTGGGTCTGCCACCAGTCCTGGCTTGATAGCGAAGAGCGCCAGTTGCTGCAACGTAAATGCAGCCTGCTGGAAAGCTGGGCCGCTTCGCTGGGCGTGGAAGTCAGCTTCTTCCTGATCGACGAAAACCGTTTCCGCCATAATGAAAGCGGCAGTCTGGGTGGTGAAGACTGCGGCTCGACGCAGCACATCCTGCTGCTCGACGAATTTTATCGCACCGCTGTGCGTCTGGCCGGTAAGCGTATTCTGTGGAATATGGTGCCGTGCGACGAAGAAGAGCATTACGACGACTACGTCATGACGCTTTACGCGCAGGGTGTCCTCACGCCAAACGAATGGCTGGACCTGGGCGGATTAAGCTCGCTCTCCGCCGAAGAGTACTTTGGCGCCAGCCTCTGGCAGTTGTACAAGAGTATCGATTCCCCGTACAAAGCGGTGCTGAAAACGCTGCTGCTGGAAGCCTACTCCTGGGAATATCCCAATCCGCGCCTGTTGGCGAAAGACATTAAACAGCGCCTGCATGACGGCGAGATCGTTTCGTTTGGTCTCGACCCGTATTGCATGATGCTGGAACGCGTGACCGAATACCTCACGGCTATCGAAGATCCGACGCGTCTTGATTTAGTCCGTCGATGTTTCTACTTAAAAGTGTGTGAGAAACTGAGCCGCGAACGCGCCTGCGTTGGCTGGCGTCGTGAAGTGTTAAGTCAGTTAGTGAACGAGTGGGGATGGGACGACGCCCGTCTGACAATGCTCGACAACCGGGCGAACTGGAAGATCGATCAGGTACGCGAAGCGCATAACGAACTGCTCGACGCCATGATGCAGAGCTATCGTAATCTGATCCGTTTTGCCCGCCGTAACAATCTCAGCGTTAGCGCCAGCCCGCAGGATATTGGCGTGCTGACGCGTAAACTGTATGCCGCATTTGAAGCCCTGCCGGGCAAAGTGACGCTGGTGAACCCGCAGATTTCACCGGATCTCTCCGAACCGAACCTAACCTTTATCCATGTGCCGCCGGGCCGGGCCAACCGTTCTGGCTGGTATCTCTACAACCGTGCGCCGAACATGGATTCGATCATCAGCCATCAGCCGCTGGAATATAACCGCTACCTGAACAAACTGGTGGCGTGGGCCTGGTTTAACGGTTTGCTGACGTCGCGTACCCACCTGTTTATTAAGGGCAACGGCATTGTGGATCTGCCTAAGTTGCAGGAGATGGTGGCCGATGTGTCGCACCATTTCCCGCTGCGTTTGCCTGCGCCAACGCCGAAAGCGCTCTACAGTCCGTGTGAAATTCGCCATCTGGCGATCATCGTTAACCTTGAATATGACCCGACGGCGGCGTTCCGCAATCAGGTGGTGCATTTTGATTTCCGTAAGCTGGATGTCTTCAGCTTTGGCGAAGAGCAAAACTGCCTGGTCGGCAGTGTCGACCTGTTGTATCGCAACTCGTGGAACGAAGTGCGTACTCTGCACTTCAACGGCGAACAGGCGATGATCGAAGCGCTGAAAACGATTCTCGGTAAAATGCACCAGGATGCCGCGCCGCCGGACAGCGTGGAAGTGTTCTGCTATAGCCAGCATCTGCGCGGCCTGATCCGCACCCGCGTACAGCAACTGGTCTCCGAGTGCATTGAACTGCGCCTCTCCAGCACCCGCCAGGAAACCGGACGTTTTAAAGCGCTGCGCGTTTCGGGTCAAACCTGGGGGCTGTTCTTCGAGCGCCTGAATGTTTCGGTGCAGAAACTGGAAAACGCCATTGAGTTTTACGGCGCGATTTCGCACAACAAACTTCACGGACTTTCCGTTCAGGTTGAGACCAACCATGTGAAATTACCGTCGGTGGTGGATGGGTTCGCCAGCGAAGGGATCATCCAGTTCTTCTTTGAAGAAACCGGCGATGAGAAAGGCTTTAATATTTATATTCTGGACGAGAGTAACCGGGCGGAAGTGTATCACCACTGCGAAGGCAGCAAAGAAGAGCTGGTACGCGACGTGAGCCGCTTTTATTCGTCGTCGCACGATCGCTTCACCTACGGCTCCAGCTTCATCAACTTCAACCTGCCGCAGTTCTACCAGATTGTGAATACCGACGGTCGCGAGCAGGTTATTCCGTTCCGTACCCAGCCCATCAGCGCCGTGCCACCGGCAAACCAGGACAACGACGCGCCGCTGTTGCAGCAGTATTTCTCGTGAACATGATGCCGGATGGCGGTGTTACAAATGACGCGAGATACGTAGGCCGGATAAGCGCAGCGCCATCCGGCAATAAAACTTAGCGGAAGCTCACCGCTTCTCCAGCCTGTTGTGTCGCGGCCTGCTCCAGCAGATCCCAGAAGGTTTCGCCGCTGCGATCGCAAATCCATTCGTCGCCTTTCAGGTCAAAATGGTAGCCGCCCTGTTTGGTCGCCAGCCATACCTGGTGCAGCGGCTCCTGACGGTTGATGATGATTTTGCTGCCGTTCTCAAAGGTAATGGTTAGCACGCCGCCGTTGATTTCGCAGTCGATATCGCTGTCGCCGTCCCAGTCGTCCAGACGTTCTTCAATGGTCATCCACAGGGTGTCTGCGAGGCGATGAAATTCACTGTCGTTCATTGTTGTTTCCCGTTTTTTACGTGATGGCGGCAGTATAACCTGGAAGAATTCATGATGCAGTTTTCAGCCAACTCTTGCTTTTACGTCTTCTCCTGCGATGATAGAAAACAGAAAGCATGAACTTACAGGCAATCCATAATGAAAAATGTGTTTCAGGCACTCGCTGTACTTCTCACTCTGTTCAGCCTGACCGGCTGCGGTCTGAAAGGCCCGCTCTATTTTCCACCTGCTGACAAAAACGCGCCGCCGCCGACGCATGAGGTTGATTCGCAAATCCAATCAACGACGCCCGATCAAAACGATCGCGCTACGGGAGACGGCCCTTCTCAGGTGAACTATTGACGGTACGTTTCTGTCCCCGCGTAAATGGAGTGAATGATGCAATTCTCTAAAATGCATGGCCTTGGCAACGATTTTATGGTCGTCGACGCGGTAACGCAGAATGTCTTTTTCTCGCCGGAGTTGATCCGCCGCCTGTCAGACAGGCATCTGGGCGTGGGGTTCGACCAGCTTCTGGTTGTCGAGCCTCCTTACGATCCTGAACTGGATTTTCATTACCGCATCTTCAACGCCGATGGCAGCGAAGTGTCGCAGTGCGGTAACGGCGCCCGCTGCTTTGCGCGATTTGTGCGTCTGAAAGGGCTGACCAATAAGCGCGATATCCGCGTCAGCACGGCCAATGGCCGGATGGTGCTGAGCGTCACAGATGATGAGCTGGTGCGGGTGAACATGGGTGAGCCAAACTTTGAACCCGCGCAGGTTCCTTTTCGCGCCAACAAAGCGGAAAAGACCTATATTATGCGAGCGGCCGAGCAGACAATATTGTGCGGCGTGGTTTCAATGGGGAACCCGCACTGCGTGATTCAGGTCGATAATATCGACACGGCGGCAGTCGAAACGCTGGGACCGGTTCTGGAAAGCCATGAGCGTTTTCCAGAACGAGCGAATATTGGGTTTATGCAGGTTGTGAAGCGCGAGCATATCCGATTACGCGTTTATGAACGTGGGGCAGGAGAAACTCAGGCCTGCGGCAGCGGCGCATGCGCCGCCGTTGCGGTGGGCATTCAGCAGGGTTTGCTGGCAGAAGAAGTACGCGTGGAATTACCTGGCGGTCGCCTTGATATCGCCTGGAAAGGCCCGGGTCATCCGTTGTATATGACTGGCCCGGCGGCACATGTCTACGACGGATTTATTCATCTATGAAGCAACCAGGGGAAGAACTACAGGAAACACAGATGGAACTGGACGACCGGGCGGTCGTCGATTATCTACTGCGTAACCCTGAGTTTTTTATCCGTAATGCGCGCGCCGTTGAGGCGATGCGCGTTCCGCATCCCGTGCGGGGTACGGTGTCGCTTGTTGAGTGGCACATGGCCCGCGCCCGGAATCATATCCATGTTCTTGAAGAGAACATGACGCTGCTAATGGAACAGGCGAATGCCAACGAAAGCCTGTTCTACCGTCTGCTGCATTTGCAGGGACGGCTGGTTTCCGCCAGTAGCCTGGATGAAATGCTGATGCGGTTTCATCGCTGGGCGCGGGAGCTGGGGCTGGCGGGCGCGACCATCCGGCTGTTTCCCGATCGCTGGCGACTCGGCGCGCCGTCGAATCATACCCATCTGGCGTTAAGCCGTCAGGCCTTTGAACCGCTGCGTATCCAGCGTCTGGGGCAGGCGCAACACTATCTTGGCCCATTGAATGGCCCGGAACTGCTGGTGGTGCTGCCTGAAGCCAAAGCGATTGGCTCGGTGGCGATGTCGATGCTGGGGCGTGATGGCGATCTGGGGGTCATACTTTTCAGTAGCCGCGATGTGCATCATTACCAACAGGGGCAGGGGACACAGTTACTGCAAGAAATCGCCTTGATGTTGCCGGAACTGCTGGAGCGCTGGATTGAACGTGTATGACCGAATTATCGCTTTCTCAGGACGTTGCGCGCTTCTTGCGTTACCTGGGCGTAGAACGGCAACTTAGCCCCATTACGCTACTGAACTATCAGCGTCAGCTTGATGCCATTATCGCTTTAGCCGGAGAAACCGGTCTGCAAAGCTGGCAACAATGTGACGCTGCGATGGTGCGCGCTTTCGCGGTACGTAGCCGCCGTAAAGGGTTAGGGCCCGCCAGCCTGGCGTTGCGCCTCTCTGCTTTACGCAGTTTCTTTGACTGGCTGGTGAGCCAGGGTGAACTCAACGCCAACCCGGCGAAAGGCGTCTCTGCGCCGAAAGCGCCGCGTCACCTGCCGAAAAATATCGACGTGGATGATATTAACCGCCTGCTGGATATCGACCTTAACGATCCGCTTGCCGTACGCGATCGGGCGATGCTGGAGGTGATGTACGGCGCGGGGTTGCGTTTGTCTGAACTGGTGGGGTTAGACATCAAACACCTCGATCTCGATACGGGCGAAGTGTGGGTGATGGGGAAGGGCAGCAAAGAACGGCGTCTGCCCATTGGCCGCAATGCGGTGGCGTGGATTGAGCATTGGCTGGATCTGCGCGGCCTGTTCGGCAGCGATGACGATGCGCTGTTTCTCTCGAAGCTCGGGAAACGGATCTCCGCGCGCAATGTACAAAAACGGTTTGCGGAGTGGGGCATTAAGCAAGGGCTGAACAGCCATGTCCATCCGCATAAACTGCGTCACTCGTTCGCGACCCATATGCTGGAGTCGAGCGGCGACCTGCGCGGCGTGCAGGAGCTGTTAGGCCATGCCAATTTGTCTACCACGCAAATCTATACTCATCTTGATTTTCAACACCTGGCCTCGGTGTACGATGCGGCGCATCCACGCGCCAAACGGGGGAAATAATGCGTTTTTACCGGCCTTTGGGACACATCTCAGCACTCACGTTCGATCTGGATGACACCCTTTATGATAACCGTCCGGTTATCCTGCGCACCGAGCAGGAAGCGCTCACCTTTGTGCAAAACTACCATCCTGCGCTGCGTACATTGCAGAATGCCGACCTGTATCGCCTGCGTCAGGCGGTACGCGAAGCAGAGCCGGAAATTTATCATGATGTGACGAGATGGCGTCATCGCGCCGTGGAGCGCGCCATGCTGGAAGCGGGCCTGTCAGCGGAAGAGGCAATGGCGGGGGCGAACGCCGCGATGATCAATTTCGCAAAGTGGCGCAGTCGTATCGATGTTCCACAAGTGACGCATGACACGCTGAAGCGGCTTGCAAAAAAATGGCCGCTGGTGGCCATTACTAACGGCAATGCGCAGCCGGAACTGTTTGGGCTGGGCGATTACTTCGAATTTGTGCTGCGCGCGGGCCCGGACGGGCGCTCTAAACCGTTCAGCGACATGTACTCTCTGGCGGCGGAGAAGCTCAACATGCCGATCGGCGAGATCCTCCACGTCGGCGACGATCTGACGACCGATGTCGCCGGGGCGATCCGCTGTGGAATGCAGGCCTGCTGGATCAAACCAGAAAATGCCGACCTGATGCAGACCACTGACAGCCGTTTACTGCCGCATATCGAAATTTCACGGTTGGCATCTTTGACCTCGCTGATATAATCACCAGCAGTATTGTATATATACCCAGCTTTTTGGCGGATGGCGCTGCGCTTATCCGCCCAACACACTTTTACGCGGCGGTGCCAATGGACGTTTCTTACCTGCTCGAAAGCCTTAATGATAAACAGCGCGAAGCGGTGGCTGCGCCACGTAGCAACATGCTGGTGCTGGCGGGAGCGGGGAGCGGCAAAACCCGCGTGCTGGTGCACCGTATCGCCTGGCTGCTGAGCGTAGAGAATAATTCACCCTATTCCATTATGGCCGTTACCTTCACCAATAAGGCGGCGGCGGAAATGCGCCACCGTATCGGTCAGTTAATGGGAACCACGCAGGGCGGGATGTGGGTCGGCACCTTCCACGGTCTGGCGCACCGTCTGCTGCGCGCGCACCATATGGACGCCAACCTGCCGCAGGATTTCCAGATCCTCGACAGCGAAGATCAGCTGCGCCTGCTCAAGCGCCTTATTAAAGCGATGAACCTTGACGAGAAGCAGTGGCCGCCGCGTCAGGCAATGTGGTACATCAACAGCCAGAAAGACGAAGGGCTGCGTCCGCACCATATTCAGAGCTACGGCAACCCGGTGGAGCAGACCTGGCAGAAGGTTTACCAGGCCTATCAGGAAGCGTGCGATCGCGCAGGGCTGGTGGATTTTGCCGAACTGCTGCTGCGCGCGCACGAGCTGTGGCTCAACAAGCCGCATATCCTTCAGCACTACCGCGAACGTTTTACCAATATCCTGGTGGACGAATTCCAGGATACCAACAACATCCAGTACGCGTGGATCCGTCTGCTGGCAGGCGATACCGGCAAAGTGATGATCGTCGGCGATGATGACCAGTCTATTTACGGCTGGCGTGGAGCGCAGGTAGAGAACATCCAGCGTTTCCTCAAGGATTTCCCGGGCGCGGAAACCATTCGTCTGGAGCAGAATTACCGCTCGACCAGCAACATCCTCAGCGCGGCGAACACCCTGATTGAAAACAACAATGGCCGTCTGGGGAAAAAGCTGTGGACCGATGGCATTGATGGCGAACCGATTTCACTGTATTGCGCGTTTAATGAGCTGGATGAAGCGCGTTTTGTCGTTAACCGCATCAAAACCTGGCAGGACAACGGCGGGGCGCTGGAACAGTGCGCCATTCTCTATCGCAGCAACGCCCAGTCGCGCGTGCTGGAAGAGGCGCTGTTGCAGGCCAGTATGCCGTACCGTATTTATGGCGGTATGCGCTTCTTCGAACGTCAGGAAATTAAAGATGCGCTCTCCTATCTGCGCCTGATCGCCAATCGTAATGATGATGCGGCGTTTGAGCGCGTGGTGAACACCCCGACGCGCGGTATTGGCGATCGCACGCTGGACGTTGTGCGCCAGACCTCGCGCGACCGTCAGTTAACCTTGTGGCAGGCGTGCCGCGAGCTGTTGCAGGAGAAAGCGCTGGCTGGCCGCGCCGCAAGCGCCCTGCAACGCTTTATCGAGCTAATTGACGCGCTGGCTCAGGAAACGGCAGATATGCCGCTGCATGTTCAGACCGATCGGGTGATTAAAGACTCGGGTCTGCGCATGATGTACGAGCAGGAAAAAGGCGAGAAAGGCCAGACGCGTATTGAGAACTTAGAAGAACTGGTGACGGCGACGCGCCAGTTCAGCTACAACGAAGAAGATGAAGACCTGATGCCGTTGCAGGCGTTTCTCTCTCACGCCGCGCTGGAAGCGGGCGAAGGGCAGGCGGATACGTGGCAGGATGCGGTTCAACTGATGACCTTGCACTCGGCGAAAGGGCTGGAGTTTCCGCAGGTGTTCATCGTCGGCATGGAAGAGGGGATGTTCCCCAGCCAGATGTCGCTGGATGAAGGCGGGCGCCTTGAAGAAGAGCGTCGCCTGGCCTACGTCGGCGTAACCCGCGCGATGCAGAAGCTGACGTTGACCTATGCGGAAACTCGCCGTCTGTATGGCAAAGAGGTCTACCACCGCCCGTCGCGCTTTATCGGCGAATTGCCGGAAGACTGTGTGGAAGAAGTGCGGCTGCGTGCCACGGTCAGTCGTCCGGTGAGTCACCAGCGGATGGGAACCCCGATGGCGGAAAACGACACCGGGTACAAGCTGGGACAGCGCGTGCGTCACCCGAAATTCGGTGAAGGCACGATCGTCAATCTGGAAGGCAGCGGTGAACATACCCGGTTGCAAATCGCGTTTCAGGGGCAGGGCATTAAATGGTTTGTTGCTTCTTATGTTCAATTCGAAAATGCGTAACTTTCAGAAAAATATCATTATTTTGTAATAATCTGCTAGCCTTATACGCTGAAGGGCAATAATTGTTCTTCAGCGTTTCGTTGCGTGTTGACGTCAAATTTTTGCTGGCGTAACATGCGCGCACGATTACGCTAAGAGGACATTCGCCTTGGACACACCCAGTAGATGCTGGCTCATTATCCTGTCATTCAGGATCAACTCCTAAGGCTATCCCTTTTTGCTGATAGCCTTAGCGGTTGTCAGCGACCTTCTCTTTTTCCCGTCGCGCTGAGTCAGGCTGTTTAATGGTCTGAAACCCAATTTGTTTCTGTGTGCCCACCCGAACTGTCCGATATTTTTAAGCATTGGGAGTCCCGGTCATGCTGAGCGCATTTCAACTGGAAAATAATCGACTGACCCGGCTGGAAGTCGAAGAGTCACAAACCCTGATTGATGCCGTATGGGTCGATTTGGTCGAACCGGACGACGACGAGCGACTGCGCGTACAATCTGAACTGGGCCAAAGCCTGGCGACACGTCCTGAACTGGAAGACATCGAAGCATCCGCGCGTTTCTTTGAAGACGAAGACGGGCTGCACATCCACTCCTTTTTCTTTTTCGAAGATGCGGAAGACCACGCCGGTAACTCCACGGTAGCATTCACCATTCGCGATGGCCGCCTGTTTACGCTGCGTGAGCGCGAACTGCCCGCTTTCCGCTTGTACCGTATGCGCGCCCGTAACCAGGCGATGGTGGACGGCAATGCCTATGAATTACTGCTCGACCTGTTTGAAACCAAAATCGAACAGCTGGCGGATGAAATTGAAAACATCTACAGCGATCTGGAAGAACTAAGCCGCGTGATCATGGAAGGGCATCAGGGCGATGAATATGACGAAGCGCTCTCCACGCTGGCAGAGCTGGAAGATATCGGCTGGAAAGTTCGCTTATGTCTGATGGATACCCAGCGCGCGCTTAACTTCCTGGTGCGCAAGGCGCGTCTTCCGGGGGGGCAACTGGAGCAGGCGCGTGAGATTCTGCGCGATATCGAGTCCCTGCTGCCGCACAACGAATCCCTGTTCCAGAAGGTGAACTTCCTGATGCAGGCGGCGATGGGCTTCATCAACATCGAGCAGAACCGCATTATCAAGATCTTCTCGGTGGTATCCGTGGTGTTCCTGCCGCCGACGCTGGTGGCGTCCAGCTATGGGATGAACTTTGAGTTTATGCCGGAGCTGAAGTGGAGCTTTGGTTACCCTGGCGCGATTATCTTTATGATCCTTGCGGGTCTGGCGCCGTATTTGTACTTCAAGCGTAAGAACTGGCTGTAATATTGCGCCCGGTGGTGCGTCGCTTACCGGGCCTACTGATCCGTAGGCCGGATAAGCGACGCGCCATCGGCACGCTTTTATCCTCGAACTTTGCGTCTTTGTGTATAAATCGCATCCATCACAAAAATCGCCAGCGCCACCCAAATAAAGGCAAACGTCACCATCTTATCGGCGCCCGGTATTTCTCCATAGAACGTCACGGCCAGCAGGAACATCAGGGTTGGGCCAATGTACTGGAAAAAACCCAGCGTGGAGAGGCGCAGGCGCGTCGCCGCCCCGGTAAAGCACAGCAGCGGTACCGTGGTGACGATACCTGCCGCAATCAGCAACAGATTCAGTGACAGCGGATTCTGCCCCATATGGCTGGTTGGGCTATCCGCGATGCCAAACAGATAAATCGCGGCGACCGGCAATAGCCACAGCGTTTCGATCAGCATCCCCGTTTGTGCTTCAACCGCAATCTTCTTACGTACCAGGCCGTAAAACGCAAAGCTAAACGCCAGCCCCAGTGCGATGACCGGCAGAGAGCCGAAGGTCCAGAGCTGCACCAGTACGCCGCAGGCCGCCAGAATCACCGCCAGCCACTGCATACGACGGAAGCGCTCGCCGAGGAACAGCATTCCCAGCAGAATGTTAACCAGCGGGTTAATAAAATACCCGAGGCTGGCTTCCAGCATATGGTGGTTATTGACCGCCCAGATAAAGAGCAGCCAGTTTCCACCGATCAGCACGGCTGACAGCGCCAGCATGAAAATTTTCTTCGGCGTTTGCAGCAGTGTTTTAACGCCAGACCACTGGCGGCTGATGCTCATCAGCGCGATCATAAAGAAAAATGACCAGATCACGCGGTGCGTCAGGATCTCGTCTGCGGGCACGTAGTAAATCAGTTTGAAGTACGCGGGTGCGATGCCCCAAATAAAATAGGCGGCAAGAGCGAGTAACACGCCCTGCCGCGTTTGCTTAGCATCCATCGGGAAAACTCATATCAGAAATGTAACAACAGTTTACCTGTTTTTATCCCACCATATAAGTTGCGGTCGCACTGGCAATGTAAAGCTGTTCTTCGTTGTGCAGTTCCACACGCGCCACAGCAACTTTATTGCCCGCGCGCAACAGGCTGCTGGTGGCGGTAAAGCGGTTGCCTCTGCCCGGGCGCAGGTAGTCAACGCGCAGATCGATAGTTCCCATACGCGACATGCGCTGGCGTAGCTCGTCTTCGCTGATGGTCTCATGGCGGGTCAGCGTGCTGCCCACGCACACCAGTCCGGCGGCGACGTCCAGCGCGGAGGCGATCACTCCGCCGTGTAAAATACTTTGCGCCCAGTTGCCTACCATCATCGGCTGATTGTTAAAGGCCAGTTGGGCAAACTCCTTTTCATAGCGTTCCAGCTCCAGTCCTAATGCCCGGTTAAAAGGCATATGGTAAACAAACATCTCGCCCACCAGTTTCAGGGCCTGCTCAGCGGTAAGTACGGAAGAGATACGATCCAGACACTCCATTGGTTAATGAAATGTTGATATTATGCTTCTTATTTGTTGTTTTCTACTTTAAGAGAGGATAACTAAACAGGGATTAAGTAAGTATGTAGAATGGCTGGCAGATAATTATACCATTCAACACTTATTGCGTTCAGGAGAACACGACCGATGCGGGCGATTTTGGGTTGGTTATTACCAGCAGCAATGATGCCATTGGCTGTATATGCGCAGGAAGCGACAGTGAAAGAAATTCATGACGCGCCTGCGGTACAGGGCAGTATTATCGCAAACATGTTGCAGGTGCATGATAATCCCTTCACGCTTTATCCTTATGATACGAACTACCTGATCTACACCAATACCAGCGATCTGAACAAAGAAGCGATCAGCTCTTATAACTGGTCTGAAAACGCGCGCAAAGACGAAGTGAAGTTTCAGCTGAGCCTGGCCTTCCCGTTCTGGCGTGGGATTGTTGGGCCAAACTCGGTGCTGGGGGCGTCGTACACGCAGAAATCCTGGTGGCAGTTGTCCAACAGCGAAGAGTCCTCGCCGTTTCGTGAGACTAACTACGAACCGCAGTTGTTCCTCGGCTTTGCCACGGATTACCACTTTGCAGGCTGGACGCTGCGCGATGTGGAGATGGGGTATAACCATAACTCCAACGGGCGTTCCGATCCGACTTCGCGGAGCTGGAACCGCCTGTATACGCGTCTGATGGCGCAAAACGGTAACTGGCTGATGGAAGTGAAACCGTGGTACGTCGTTGGCGGCACCGGCGATAACCCCGATATCACTAAATATATGGGCTACTATCAGCTTAAAATCGGCTATCACCTGGGAGATGCGGTGCTGAGTGCGAAGGGCCAGTACAACTGGAATACCGGTTACGGCGGGGCGGAAGTGGGGTTAAGTTACCCGATGACGAAACATGTGCGTCTCTATACCCAGGTATACAGTGGCTATGGCGAATCGTTAATCGACTATAACTTTAATCAGACGCGTGTCGGCGTGGGTGTTATGCTGAATGACATATTCTGATCTGCGCAATGATTGTGTTTAAAACATTGCAGTTTCTTTCGCAGGCGCTGAAAATAGCGCCTGTTTTTATTTCAGGCAAACGGGGTTAATGTGGCGCAGGCGGAAGTGTTGAATCTGGAATTGGGGGCTAAACAGGTTTTACAGGAAACCTTTGGCTACCAACAGTTTCGCCCAGGCCAGGAAGAGATCATTGAGACGGTCGTCTCGGGTCGTGATTGCCTGGTCGTCATGCCGACCGGCGGCGGCAAATCCCTGTGTTACCAGATTCCAGCCTTACTGCTTAACGGACTCACCGTTGTCGTTTCGCCGCTTATCTCCCTGATGAAAGATCAGGTCGACCAGTTGCTGGCAAACGGCGTGGCGGCGGCGTGCCTGAACTCGACGCAGAGCCGTGAACAGCAGCATGAGGTGATGGCCGGTTGCCGAACCGGGCAGGTTCGCCTGCTGTATATTGCGCCGGAGCGCCTGATGCTGGATAACTTCCTTGAGCATCTGGCGCACTGGAATCCGGTCTTACTGGCCGTCGATGAAGCGCACTGTATCTCGCAGTGGGGGCATGACTTCCGCCCGGAATACGCCGCGCTCGGTCAGCTCCGCCAGCGTTTTCCTTCCCTGCCGTTTATGGCGTTGACCGCCACCGCAGATGACACCACCCGACTGGATATTGTTCGCCTGTTGGGGCTGAACGATCCGTTAATCCAGATCAGCAGCTTTGACCGTCCGAACATCCGCTATATGCTGATGGAGAAATTTAAGCCGCTCGATCAGCTGATGCGCTATGTGCAGGAACAGCGCGGCAAGTCCGGTATCATCTACTGTAACAGCCGGGCGAAGGTGGAGGACACCGCCGCACGTCTGCAAAGTCGCGGCATCAGCGCGGCGGCGTATCATGCCGGTCTGGAAAATAACGTGCGCGCCGATGTGCAGGAGAAGTTCCAGCGCGACGATCTGCAAATCGTCGTGGCGACCGTCGCATTTGGTATGGGCATTAACAAACCTAACGTGCGCTTTGTGGTGCATTTCGATATTCCCCGCAACATTGAATCCTACTATCAGGAAACCGGCCGCGCCGGGCGTGACGGCCTGCCCGCAGAGGCGATGCTGTTCTACGATCCGGCTGATATGGCGTGGCTGCGCCGCTGTCTGGAGGAGAAACCCGCCGGGCAGCTACAGGATATTGAACGGCATAAGCTGAACGCGATGGGGGCGTTTGCCGAAGCGCAGACCTGTCGTCGTCTGGTGCTGCTGAACTACTTTGGCGAAGGGCGGCAGGAACCCTGCGGCAACTGCGATATTTGCCTCGACCCGCCAAAACAGTACGACGGCCTGATGGATGCGCGTAAAGCCCTGTCGACGATTTATCGCGTTAATCAGCGTTTTGGTATGGGCTATGTGGTGGAAGTATTGCGCGGCGCGAACAATCAGCGTATCCGCGATTTAGCGCATGACAAATTGCCGGTGTACGGCATTGGTCGCGATCAGAGCCATGAGCACTGGGTCAGCGTGATTCGTCAGCTTATTCATCTGGGTATGGTTACGCAGAATATTGCCCAACATTCGGCGTTGCAGTTAACCGAAGCGGCGCGTCCGGTGCTGCGTGGCGAAGTGCCGTTGCAGCTTGCCGTGCCGCGTATCGTCGCGTTGAAGCCGCGAGTGATGCAGAAATCCTTCGGCGGCAATTACGATCGCAAACTGTTCGCCAAACTGCGCAAATTGCGTAAGGCCATTGCCGATGAAGAGAATATCCCGCCGTATGTCGTCTTTAACGATGCGACGCTGATTGAAATGGCCGAACAGATGCCGGTTTCGCCGAGCGAAATGCTGAGCGTTAACGGCGTCGGCATGCGCAAACTGGAGCGTTTCGGTAAAGAGTTTATGGCGCTGATCCGCGCGCATGTCGATGGTGACGACGAAGAGTAGTCAGCCAGGTAAAAAAGTGCCAGGATGGTGACTCGGTAAACTATTCCCCCGCGAGTCATTTTTATGTTGATGCTATTTCTCACCGTGGCGATGGTGCATATCGTTGCGTTAATGAGTCCTGGACCGGACTTTTTCTTTGTCTCTCAAACCGCCGTGAGCCGCTCGCGCAAGGAAGCAATGATGGGCGTGCTGGGCATTACCTGCGGCGTCATGGTTTGGGCGGGCGTTGCGTTGCTCGGCCTGCATCTGATTATCGAGAAAATGGCCTGGCTGCATACCATCATTATGGTGGGTGGTGGTTTGTACCTGTGCTGGATGGGCTATCAGATGCTGCGTGGCGCGCTGAAAAAACAGGACGTCGCCGCGCCTGCGCCGCAGATTGAACTGGCGCAAAGCGGTCGTAGCTTTGTGAAAGGTTTGCTGACGAACCTGGCGAACCCGAAAGCGATCATCTATTTCGGATCGGTCTTTTCACTGTTCGTTGGCGATAACGTCGGCGTAGCTGCGCGCTGGGGTATTTTCGCGTTGATTATCGTGGAAACGCTGGCCTGGTTTACCGTGGTCGCCAGCCTGTTCGCGCTACCGAAAATGCGTCGCGGTTATCAGCGCCTGGCGAAGTGGATCGACGGTTTTGCCGGTGCGTTGTTTGCCGGTTTCGGCATTCACCTGATTATTTCGCGTTAAGCCTGTTACCCGCCGGAGGCCTCCGCGCGGGTAATGCTCTTTAATTCTGGAGTTGCCGCAATTCATCCTGTGAAAGACCGGTCATTTCCATAATTGCTTCGATTTCAAAACCTCGCTTTAGTATTGCTTTTGCGACATCTAACAGGGCAATGTGTTTGCCCTCTTCCCGAAGTTGCTCCGCTATTGTCATCAGTTTTTCTCCATGCTGCGGCACGCGCTGTGCCAGCTCATACAGTAATGTTCGAACATCTTGCGTATTCCCTGCCTGCACCATGTAGTTTACCAGCACGGTTATTTGTTGTCCGCTCATCTCCTTTAGCATAAACAGATGAGTCAGTTTATCCAGCAACAACACCATATCACGCTGGCGGATGTGTTTTTGCACCAGCGTCAGCGCGGCCATACTACGATGCTGCATAATCTCATCATCAGGTATGACCGTAATATCTACCAGTGGAAACGCATTGCTGTACAGCTTCCGGGCAGCATCCGCATCGTCAAAGTGATCCAGCCAGTTCATGGCGCCTTTATAGGGACTTTGTTGTCCATGATAAAAGAGCACTGGGATAACCAGCGGTAGAGTTTTGTAGCCAGCTTGCAGGTGTTGGTGCATTGCCGCCACGGCATAGCGCATCAAGCGAAACGACATAAGTTTGTCAGGTGAGCTTTGATGTTCAATCAGGACATGTACATAGCCACGACCGCTGGTGGTTTCCAGAGAATACAGAATGTCGCTGAAATAAGGGCGAAGATCATCTTCTACAAAGTTACCGGGTTCCAGGCGAAGCGTATCCAGTTTGCAAATCTCAAGTAATGAGGGCGGCAGGTGGATTTTAATAAAATCCCGCGCGGTCTCCACGCAGGAAAGGAAAGTTTTAAAAACCGCATCATGTGGAGTTGTCGCTTCCGCCATCGTTATCATCCATGAATAAGAGAGTCCGGCGGTATTCTGGCACTGGCGTCAGCAACGCAATAGCATGATAAAAAATAATTTTCTTTGTTTGCGACCTTTCCCGAAAGGCCAGGTTCAGGCGCTCATATGATTAACATTATGTTGCGAGCGCTATTCCAGTTTCTCAGGCATGCCTTGCGGACGCCAGTAGCGCACCCACCAGCATAAACAGCGAACCAAATACCTTATTCAACGCCTTCATTTGCTTCGGCCCTTTAATCCAGCCTGCGATACGTGTCGCCAGCGTCGCGTAACCGATCATCACAATGATATCAACGACAATGGTTGTGATGCCGAGCACGACGTACTGCATCAGCTGCGGCTCCTGCGGCTTGATAAACTGCGGAAATAGCGCGGCGAGAAAAACAATGCTCTTTGGGTTGGTCAGGTTTACAAATACCGCGCGCCTGAACAGACGGCTTCGGGACTGTGCGTGCGCCAGCGTGTTGAGATCGATAGCGCCTGCGGCACGCCATTGCTGGATACCCAGCCAGATCAGATAAGCGGCGCCCGCCCATTTCAGGACTTCGAATGCGACGACGGAACGTGAAAACAGCGTCCCCAGGCCCACGCCAACCAGTACGATGTGAATGCCAAGCCCGGTCTGCAAACCCGCAATAGACGCCGTTGCGCCGCGATAGCCGTGGCTGATTGCCGTGGTCATGGTATTGATGGCGCCGGAGCCGGGAGAAAGGCTCAAAATAATGGATGTCAGCAGATAAGCGAACCACCATTCGAAGGTCATGAGGAACTCCCTGATTGTCTGTTTTTATGCCACAATACCCTACTGTCGCTGTATTGTGTCAGGCATCATAAAGAAAACGATTTTTACCTGGTAAACGAGGCTGGATACCCGATGTTTCAGCAGCAAAAGGACTGGGAAACGAGAGAAAACGCGTTCGCTGCTTTTTCTATGGGGCCACTGACAGATTTCTGGCGTCAGCGGGAAGAAGCAGAATTCACGGGCGTGGACGACGTTCCCGTACACTTTGTCCGCTTTCACGCAAAGAAAAACGATCGTGTCATCGTCATCTGTCCAGGTCGCATTGAAAGCTACGTAAAGTATGCCGAACTGGCGTATGACCTGTTCCATCTTGGTTTTGATGTCCTCATCATCGACCACCGTGGGCAAGGGCGCTCCGGGCGTTTGCTGTCGGATACGCACCGTGGTCATGTGGTCAATTTTAACGATTATGTCGATGACTTAACCGCATTCTGGCAGCAGGAAGTGCAATCGGGGCCGTGGCGGAAACGCTACATTCTGGCGCACTCTATGGGGGGCGCTATCGCCACGCTGTTCCTGCAACGCAACGCCGTCCAGTGTGATGCCATCGCGCTTTGCGCGCCGATGTTTGGTATCGTGATGCGCTTACCGGAATGGATGGTGCGCCACATTCTTGACTGGGCCGAGGGGCATCAGCGAATCCGTGAAGGGTATGCCATTGGCACCGGGCGCTGGCGAGCGCTGCCCTTTAGTATGAATGTGCTAACGCACAGTCGGCAGCGCTATCGGCGCAATTTACGTTTCTATGCCGATGAACCCCGGCTGCGCGTCGGGGGGCCGACTTACCACTGGGTGCGTGAAGGTATTCTGGCCGGTGAGCAGGCTCTGGTGGGGGCGGGTGATGACGCAACCCCTGTGCTACTCGTTCAGGCTGAAGAAGAGCGTGTGGTGGATAACCGCGCGCATGACCGTTTTTGTGAAATCCGCGCCGCAGCGGGCCATCCCGTAGAGGGAGAGCGACCGCTTGTCATAAAAGGCGCGTACCATGAGATCCTTTTTGAAAAGGACGCAATGCGCTCAGTCGCGCTTAACGCCATTGTCGAATTTTTCGACAGGCATAACTAATTCATCCAGCGGAAACCGCTTTGCCTTGAGGTTTAATTTTCTTATGTATCAGGTTGTTGCGTCTGATTTAGATGGTACGCTGCTCTCTCCCGATCACACGTTGTCCCCTTACGCGAAAGAGACGCTGAAATTATTGACCGCCTGTGGCGTGAATTTTGTGTTCGCGACTGGCCGCCACCACGTCGATGTGGGGCAAATCCGCGATAATCTTGAGATTAAGTCTTACATGATTACCTCCAACGGCGCGCGCGTGCATGACACCGATGGGAACCTGGTGTTCACCCACAACCTTGACCGCGACATCGCCAGCGATCTGTTTGGCGTAGTGAATGCAAGCCCGGATATCGTGACTAACGTCTATCGCGATGACGAGTGGTTTATGAACCGCCACCGCCCGGATGAAATGCGTTTCTTCAAAGAAGCAGTATTTCACTATTCGCTGTTCGAACCGGCGATGCTGGAGCCTGAAGGGGTCAGCAAAGTGTTCTTCACCAGCGATGCGCATGAAAAACTACTGCCGCTGGAGCAGGCGATTAACGCACGTTGGGGCGATCGCGTGAACGTCAGTTTCTCTACGCTGACCTGTCTGGAAGTGATGGCGGGAGGCGTGTCGAAAGGGCATGCGCTGGAAGCCGTCTCGAAAGCGATGGGTTACAAATTGCAGGATTGCATTGCGTTTGGCGATGGTATGAACGACGCGGAAATGCTCTCGATGGCGGGGAAAGGCTGCATTATGGGCAATGCCCATCAGCGCCTGAAAGATCTGCATCCGGGCCTGGAAATCATTGGCATCAATGCCGACGATGCCGTACCGCATTATCTGCGTAAGCTCTTTTTGCGGTAATGCGATTGCTCTTTAGTTGACCAGTTGTCAACTAAACTCTCCGCTACAATGGGTGCCCTTTATTCAAAGAGACATCCATTGTGGCGCTACTCATCATTACCACTATCCTGTGGGCCTTCTCCTTTAGCCTGTTCGGCGAGTATCTCGCGGGTCATGTTGATAGCTATTTTGCGGTGCTGGTGCGTGTTGGGCTGGCAGCGCTGGTGTTTCTCCCGTTTCTGCGTACCCGTGGGCATAGCGTAAAAACCATTGGCTTGTATATGCTGGTGGGGGCGATGCAGCTTGGCATTATGTATATGCTGAGTTTCCGCGCCTATCTCTATCTGACGGTCTCCGAACTGCTGCTGTTTACCGTCCTTACGCCGCTTTATATCACGCTGATTTATGATTTGATGAGCAAGCGTCGCCTGCGCTGGGGTTATGCCTTCAGCGCGTTGCTGGCGGTCATCGGCGCTGGGATTATTCGTTACGACCAGGTTACCGATCATTTCTGGACGGGGTTACTGCTGGTACAGCTTTCCAATATCAGTTTTGCCATCGGGATGGTGGGCTACAAGCGTCTGATGGAAACCCGGCCTATGCCGCAGCATAACGCG
Source organism: Citrobacter sp. CK191 (assembly GCF_030333435.1). Taxonomy (NCBI): domain Bacteria; kingdom Pseudomonadati; phylum Pseudomonadota; class Gammaproteobacteria; order Enterobacterales; family Enterobacteriaceae; genus Citrobacter; species Citrobacter sp. CK191. Next base: position 62,043 of record NZ_JAOWFX010000025.1, read on the forward strand.
TTCGCCTGGTTTTACGTCGGGGCATTTCTGGTGGCCGTTGTCGCCTGGTCTATGCTGGGGAACGCGCAGAATATGCCGGAAACGACGCTACAGTGGAGCATTCTGATCTTCCTGGGCGTGGCGGCGTCGGGCATCGGCTACTTCATGTGGAACTATGGCGCGACCCAGGTGGATGCCGGTACGTTAGGCATCATGAACAATATGCATGTGCCTGCGGGACTGTTGGTTAATCTGGCGATCTGGCATCAACAGCCCCACTGGCCGAGTTTTATTACAGGCGCGCTTGTGATACTGGCTTCCCTGTGGGTACATCGGAAGTGGGTCGCTCCGCGCTCCGTACAAACGGCAGATGGTCGCATGCGTGGTTCCGCGCCGAGCGAATAAACGCTTCAGTCACCGCCTGACGCTGCTCGCCATCGCGCACTGCAGCGTAGAGGCGGCTCCATAAACCGTCGCCCAGGGTTTTGGTGACGACCAGCCCCTGGCGTTCGAAACTCTCCACTACCCAGTGCGGCAGGGCGGCAATGCCCATTCTGGCGGCGACCATCTGAATCAGCAGCAGGGTGTTATCCACGTTTTTCAGTGACGGGCTGATGCCGGCGGGTTGCAGGAAATGCCGCCAGACATCCAGTCGGCTGCGCTGTACCGGATAGATCAACAGCGTCTCGCTGGCTAAATCTTCCGGCGTAATCTGCGTCTTACTGGCCAGCGGATGATCGGGCGCCAGCACCAGTCGTACTTCAAAATCGAACATCGGCGAATAGTGCAGCCCGCTGCGCGGCAGGATGTCTGATGTCATCACCAGATCCAGCTCCCCCTGTTGCAATGCGGGCTGGGGATCAAACGTCACGCCGGATTTGAAATCCATCTCAACCTGCGGCCACCTGGCGTGGAAGTTTTCCAGCGCCGGGGTCAGCCACTGAATACAGCTATGACATTCAATCGCAATGCGTAATCGTGTCTGCTGTGGTTCGTTACAGGCCTGTAGGGCGCGGCTAATCTGCGGCAGTACCTGGTTTGCCAGTTGCAGGAGAATTTCCCCCTGTGGCGTAAAACGCAGCGGCTGACTCTTACGGACGAATAACCGGAAGCCAAGGCGCTGTTCCAGATCGCTGAACTGGTGAGACAAGGCGGATTGGGTCTGGTGCAGCGTAGCCGCCGCAGCCGCCAGCGAACCGCTATTCCGCAACGCCTGGAGCGTTTTCAGGTGTTTAATCTCGATCATGAAAGTCCTTCACTTCGGCATGAGTAAATTGCGCTTGAGGAATATACAGTACCTGCCAATTATAGATGTGTAAACATCTGGACGTCTAAAACTCGTCATGTTTCGACTTGCAGATGCGTTGGCTTCCTCGCTTACCCCAGTCACTTACTTCAGTAAGCTCCTGGGGATGCGCATCGTTGCCGCCTTCCTGCAAGCCGAACTATTTAGAGTTTTCTATTCAGATTCAATGAAATAAGAGAGGAATAAACATGACAATCCGCAATCACACCCTCGGTTTTCCTCGCGTTGGCCTGCGTCGTGAGTTAAAAAAAGCGCAAGAGAGCTACTGGGCGGGCAACGCCACACGTGAAGACCTGCTGGCAACCGGACGTGAACTGCGTGCGCGCCACTGGGATCAACAAAAGCAGGCGGGCATCGACCTGCTGCCGGTGGGCGATTTCGCCTGGTACGACCATGTTCTGACCACCAGCCTGTTGCTGGGCAATGTACCGGCTCGTCATCAGAACAGCGACGGCTCGGTGGATATCGACACTCTGTTCCGCATTGGCCGCGGTCGCGCGCCGACCGGTGAACCGGCTGCGGCGGCGGAAATGACCAAATGGTTTAACACCAACTATCACTATATGGTGCCGGAGTTTGTGAAGGGTCAGCAGTTTAAACTGACCTGGACTCAGCTTCTGGATGAAGTGGACGAAGCGCTGGCGCTGGGTCACAAGGTGAAACCGGTACTGCTGGGGCCGGTAACCTACCTGTGGCTGGGTAAAGTGAAAGGTGAGTCGTTCGACCGTCTGAGCCTGCTGAACGACATTCTGCCGGTCTACAAACAGGTACTGACCGAGCTGGCGAAACGCGGCGTTGAATGGGTACAGATTGATGAACCTGCGCTGGTGCTGGAACTGCCGCAGGAATGGCTGGATGCTTACAAGCCTGCGTATGATGCGCTGCAAGGCCAGGTGAAGCTGCTGCTGACGACCTATTTTGAAGGCGTCACGCCGAATCTGGATACCATCGCCGCGCTGCCGGTGCAGGGTCTGCACGTTGATCTGGTACACGGTAAAGATGACGTTGCCGAACTGCACAAGCGTTTGCCGTCTGACTGGCTGCTGTCTGCGGGGCTGGTTAACGGTCGCAACGTCTGGCGCGCCGATCTTACGGAAAAATATGCGCAAATTAAGGACATTGTCGGCAAACGCGACCTGTGGGTGGCCTCATCCTGCTCTCTGCTGCACAGCCCGATCGACCTGAGCGTCGAAACTCGTCTGGATGCGGAAGTGAAGAGCTGGTTTGCTTTCGCGCTGCAAAAATGCGGTGAACTGGCGCTGCTGTGCGATGCGCTGAACAGCGGCGACACGGCAAAACTTGAAGCGTGGAGCGCGCCGATTCAGGCTCGTCGCCACTCCACCCGCGTGCACAACGCGGCGGTGGAGAAACGTCTGGCGGCGATTACCGCCCAGGACAGCCAGCGTGCCAGCCCTTATGCCGAACGTGCCCAGGCGCAGCGTAACCGTTTTAACCTGCCGTCATGGCCGACCACCACGATCGGCTCATTCCCGCAGACGACGGAAATCCGCGGCCTGCGTCTGGACTTCAAAAAGGGCAACCTTGATGCAAATCACTACCGTACCGGCATCGCTGAACACATCAAACAGGCGATCGTTGAGCAGGAGCGTTTAGGTTTAGACGTACTGGTACACGGTGAAGCCGAGCGTAACGACATGGTGGAGTACTTCGGTGAGCATCTGGATGGTTTTGTTTTCACCCAGAATGGCTGGGTGCAGAGCTATGGCTCCCGCTGCGTGAAACCGCCGGTCGTCATTGGCGATGTCAGCCGCCCGGAACCGATCACCGTGGAGTGGGCGAAATACGCGCAGTCCCTGACTGATAAACCGGTGAAAGGGATGCTGACCGGCCCGGTGACGATCCTCTGCTGGTCATTCCCGCGTGAAGATGTGAGCCGTGAAACCATCGCTAAACAGATTGCGCTGGCGCTGCGTGATGAGGTTGCCGATCTGGAAGCGGCGGGAATCGGCATCATTCAGATTGATGAACCAGCACTGCGTGAAGGGTTGCCGCTGCGTCGCAGCGACTGGGATGCTTACCTGCAATGGGGTGTGGAAGCCTTCCGCATCAACGCTGCGGTGGCGAAGGATGATACCCAGATCCATACCCACATGTGTTACTGCGAGTTCAATGACATCATGGATTCTATCGCGGCGCTGGATGCGGACGTGATTACCATTGAAACGTCGCGTTCTGATATGGAGCTGCTGGAGTCGTTCGAAGAATTTGAATACCCGAACGAAATCGGGCCGGGTGTCTACGACATTCACTCGCCGAACGTACCGAGCGTCGAGTGGATTGAAGCCCTGCTGAATAAAGCCGCTCAGCGTATTCCGGCGGAACGTTTGTGGGTGAACCCGGACTGCGGCCTGAAAACCCGCGGCTGGCCGGAAACCCGCGCCGCGCTGGCGAACATGGTCAAAGCCGCGCAGAATCTGCGTCAGGCATAATTCGGTGCTCGGGAAGCGCTAGCGCTTACCCGGGTTACAGGAAATCGCAACTGTTGTAGGCCCGGTAAGGCATAGCCGCCACCGGGCAATTAACGTTTATTTCTTCCCGCCGTACTGCGCAAACCACTCCAGCATTCTTTGCCAGCCATCTTTCGCCGATTCTTCGTGATAGCTTGGACGATAATCCGCATTAAAAGCATGCCCTGCATCCGGGTAAACGACGATCTCCGCTTTGGCGTTTGCTGCGCGCAGCGCCTGCCGCATGGTTTCGACGGTATCCACGGGAATGCCAGTGTCCTGCCCGCCATACAGCCCCAGAACCGGCGCGTTCAGATCGGTCGCGATATCCACCGGGTGTCTGGGCGAGTTCAGGGTTTTGTCCCCGACCAGCTTTCCATACCATGCTACCGCGGCTTTTAACTGTGGATTGTGTGCTGCATACAGCCAGGTAATGCGCCCGCCCCAGCAAAAGCCGGTTATCATCAGACGATGCACATCGCCGCCGTTGCGGGAGGCCCAACTGGCGACGTGGTCCAGATCCGCCAGTACCTGAGAGTCCGGTACTTTGGCCACCAGACCGCTTAACAGCGTTGGGATATCGGCAAAATCGTTCGGATCGCCTTCGCGGAAATAGAGTTCTGGTGCGATAGCCAGATACCCTTCCAGCGCCAGGCGACGGCAAACGTCGCGAATATGTTCATGAACGCCAAAGATCTCCTGCACCACAATGACAACGGGTAACGCGCCATCGTTCACTTTTGGCCGCGCGTGCCAGGCGGGCATCTCATCACCCTGAGTAGGAATGGATGTTACGCCTGCGATAATGGCGTCATCCGGGGTGTGAACCGTTGTGGTAGCAAGGGGGGAAGCAGCAGGTGCAAAGCCAGATTGTTGTATCGTTGTCATGGTATTCTCCGTACCCTTAAGGAAATAGCGCAATGTTAAATATAGACAGCATGCAACAAATCACATTGCCTGAAACAGGCTATCTTTTGTGCAATGGTGCGCGGTATTGATATATTTATGTGATATAACTCACTATTTCATGGTAATTCAATGCAATTTATTTACTTCATGGTGATGAGCGTCACGAAACTATTTTTAGCTCTTCGGTAAAGTGTCTTTTTGCTTCTTCTGACAAACCCGATTCACAGAGGAGTTTTTATGTCCAAGTCTGATGTTTTTCATCTCGGCCTCACCAAAAATGATTTACAAGGGGCTACGCTGGCTATCGTCCCTGGCGACCCGGAGCGTGTGGAAAAGATCGCCGCGCTGATGGAAAAGCCGGTTAAGCTGGCATCTCATCGCGAATTCACCACCTGGCGTGCTGAGCTGGATGGTAAAGCTATCATCGTCTGCTCTACCGGTATTGGCGGCCCGTCCACCTCTATTGCGGTAGAGGAACTGGCGCAACTGGGTATTCGTACTTTCCTGCGTATCGGCACCACTGGCGCTATTCAGCCGCATATCAACGTGGGCGATGTGCTGGTCACAACCGCGTCTGTACGTCTGGACGGAGCGAGCCTGCACTTTGCGCCGATGGAGTTCCCGGCCGTCGCCGATTTTGAATGTACGACTGCGCTGGTTGAAGCGGCGAAATCCGTGGGCGCGACCACTCACGTTGGCGTTACTGCCTCTTCTGACACCTTCTATCCGGGTCAGGAACGTTACGACACCTTCTCTGGCCGCGTCGTTCGTCGTTTCAAAGGTTCTATGGAAGAGTGGCAATCGATGGGCGTCATGAACTACGAAATGGAATCCGCCACGCTGCTGACCATGTGCGCAAGCCAGGGTCTGCGTGCCGGTATGGTGGCGGGCGTTATCGTTAACCGCACTCAGCAAGAGATCCCGAATGCGGAAACGATGAAACAGACCGAAAGCCATGCGGTGAAAATTGTCGTGGAAGCAGCGCGTCGTCTGCTGTAATTCTTCCCTTCCCCACGAAAGGCCGACGCGTTCGGCCTTTTCTTTTTGCGTAGCGCCTCGCAGGAAAACCCTTTCAAACTGGACGTTTATACAGCACAATTCTATTTTGTGCGGGTAATTCCTTGATGCAGGGGGCGTGGTGGATATCACAATCATTTTGTATGCCGTGTTGGCGCTGGCAGGTGTGGGGGTAGGCTGGCTGATCGCCAGTTATCAACAGGCGCAGCATAAGGCCGAACAGCTGGCGGAACGTGAAGAGATTGTGGCGTCGCTCAGCGCTGCAAGACAGCAGGTTGCACTAAGCGAACACTGGCGCGAGGAGTGTGAACTGCTCAATAACGAACTGCGCAATCTGCGGGACATCAACACCTCGCTGGAAGCGGACCTGCGTGAAGTCACCACGCGGCTGGAGGCCACTCAGCTGCATGCGGAAGATAAAATCCGCCAGATGATCAACAGCGAACAGCGCTTAAGCGAACAGTTTGAGAACCTTGCCAACCGCATCTTCGAGCAGAGCAACCGCCGGGTTGATGAGCAAAACCGCCAGAGTCTGAATAGCCTGTTAACGCCGCTGCGCGAACAGCTGGATGGCTTCCGTCGCCAGGTGCAGGACAGCTTTGGTCAGGAGGCGCGTGAACGCCACACCCTGGCGCATGAGATCCGCAATCTACAACAGCTGAATGCGCAAATGACGCAGGAAGCGGTGAACCTGACGCGCGCGTTGAAAGGCGATAATAAAACCCAGGGTAACTGGGGAGAAGTGGTGCTGACGCGCGTACTTGAAGCCTCGGGTCTGCGTGAAGGTTATGAGTATGAAACCCAGGTGAGTATTGAAAATGACGCCCGCTCGCGTATGCAGCCGGATGTTATTGTGCGTCTGCCGCAAGGGAAGGATGTCGTCATCGACGCCAAAATGACGCTGGTTGCCTATGAGCGCTATTTTAACGCTGAAGATGAGTACACGCGCGAAAGCGCGTTGCAGGAGCACATCGCGTCAGTACGTAACCATATTCGCTTGCTGGGGCGCAAGGATTACCAGCAGTTGCCGGGGTTACGCACGCTCGACTATGTGCTGATGTTCATTCCTGTCGAGCCTGCGTTTTTACTGGCGCTGGACAGACAGCCCGAACTGATTACCGAAGCGCTTAAAAATAATATTATGCTGGTCAGCCCGACGACGTTGCTGGTGGCGTTGCGTACGATTGCCAACTTATGGCGCTATGAGCATCAAAGCCGTAACGCGCAGCGCATCGCAGACAGGGCCAGCAAACTCTACGACAAGATGCGCTTATTTATCGATGACATGTCATCCATCGGCCAGAGTCTGGACAAAGCGCAGGACAACTACCGGCAAGCCATGAAAAAACTCTCCTCAGGGCGTGGAAATGTGCTGGCGCAGGCGGAGGCTTTTCGTGAGCTGGGGGTGGAAATCAAACGCGAGATAAATCCGGATCTGGTTGAACGTGCGACCTCGCAGGATGAAGAGTATCGTTTACGCGCGGTTCCTGAAGATCAACAGGATACGCCTTGTGCTGATGATGAGCGGGTAAATCAGCAATCGCACTAGTTCCTTCGGGGTAGCGGAGCCCGGTTGAAGGGTAGGGCAAATTGGCCCAATCTGTTACACTTCTCGAACATTTTATTGATGAGCAGGCACTGAGATGGTGGAAGATTCACAAGAAACGACGCACTTTGGCTTTCAGACCGTCGCTAAAGAGCAGAAAGCTGACATGGTGGCCCACGTTTTTCATTCTGTGGCGTCAAAGTACGATGTCATGAATGACTTGATGTCATTTGGCATTCACCGCTTGTGGAAGCGCTTCACCATCGACTGTAGCGGCGTACGTCGTGGTCAGACCGTTCTTGACCTGGCGGGCGGTACAGGCGACCTGACAGCCAAATTCTCGCGTCTGGTTGGCGAAACCGGCAACGTTATCCTGGCGGATATCAATGACTCGATGCTCAAAATGGGCCGCGAGAAGCTGCGTAACATTGGCGTGATTGGCAATGTTAAGTACGTGCAGGCCAACGCCGAAGCGCTACCTTTCCCGGATAACACATTCGATTGCATCACCATTTCGTTTGGTCTGCGTAATGTGACGGAAAAAGAGAAAGCGCTGCGTTCCATGTACCGTGTACTGAAACCGGGCGGGCGTTTGCTGGTACTTGAGTTTTCTAAACCAATTATCGAGCCGCTGAGCAAAGCGTATGACGCATATTCATTCCACATTTTGCCGCGTATTGGCTCAGTCGTGGCGAATGATGCGGACAGTTACCGCTATCTGGCGGAATCTATCCGTATGCATCCGGATCAGGACACCTTAAAAGCGATGATGCAGGACGCCGGGTTTGAAAGCGTCGATTACTACAACCTGACGGCGGGCGTTGTTGCGCTGCATCGTGGCTATAAGTTCTGACAGGAGACCGGGGATGCCTTTTACACCCTTCGTGACCGCAGGAATCGAAAATCTGCTCAATACCTTTCTGTACCGTTCACCGGCGCTGAAATCCGCCAGAGCGCGTTTGCAGGACAAGGTGCTGCGTGTGGAGCTCAAAGGATTTTCGACGCCGCTCGTATTGGTGTTCAGTGAACGCCAGGTCGATGTGCTGGGGGCATGGGAAGGCGAGGCTGATTGCACGGTCATCACGCATGCCAGCGTGTTGCCTGAATTGCGCGATCGCCAGCGGCTTACCGCGCTTATTCGCAGCGGCGAGCTGGAGGTTCAGGGCGATATTCAGGTGGTACAGAATTTTGTGGCGCTGGCCGATCTGGCGGAATTCGATCCCGCAGAGCTTTTGGCGCCTTATACCGGCGATATCGCGGCGGAAGGGATCAGCAAAGTCCTGCGTGGCGGCGCTAAGTTTTTACGTCATAACATTCAGCGTCAGCAGCGTTATATCGCTGAGGCGATAACTGAAGAGTGGCGTATGGCGCCTGGGCCGCTGGAAGTGGCATGGTTTGCAGAAGAAACGGCAGCCGTTGAGCGTGCAGTAGACGCGCTGACTAAACGGCTGGAAAAACTGGAGGCCAAATGACGCCAGGTGAAGTACGGCGCCTTTATTTCATCATTCGCACCTTTTTAAGTTACGGCCTTGATGAGCTGATCCCCAAAATGCGTATCACGCTGCCGCTTCGGTTATGGCGTTACTCATTATTCTGGATGCCGAACCGGCATAAAGACAAACCGCTGGGTGAACGATTAAGGCTGGCTTTGCAGGAGCTGGGGCCGGTGTGGATCAAATTTGGTCAAATGCTTTCCACCCGTCGTGACCTTTTTCCGCCTCAGATTGCCGATCAGCTTGCGCTATTGCAGGATAAAGTCGCCCCTTTTGATGGCGCGCTGGCGAAAGCACAAATTGAAGAAGCAATGGGCGGCCTGCCTGTTGAAGAGTGGTTTGATGACTTTGACATCCAGCCATTAGCCTCTGCGTCGATTGCCCAGGTACATACCGCGCGGCTGAAGTCGAACGGTAAAGAGGTGGTGATTAAGGTTATCCGCCCGGATATTCTGCCGGTTATTAAAGCCGATTTAAAACTGATCTACCGTCTTGCCCGTTGGGTGCCGCGCCTGCTGCCGGATGGACGACGCCTTCGCCCGACCGAAGTCGTTCGCGAGTATGAAAAAACGCTGATCGATGAGCTGAATTTGCTGCGTGAATCGGCAAACGCCATCCAGCTACGGCGTAATTTCGAAAACAGCCCCATGCTGTATGTTCCCGAAGTCTATTCCGACTACTGTAGTCAGGACATGATGGTCATGGAGCGGATTTACGGCATTCCCGTTTCGGATGTGGCGACGCTGGAAAAGAACGGCACCAACATGAAGCTGCTGGCTGAGCGTGGCGTACAGGTCTTCTTTACCCAGGTGTTCCGCGACAGTTTTTTCCATGCGGATATGCACCCTGGCAATATCTTCGTCAGCTATGAGCATCCTGAAAATCCGAAATACATTGGGATTGATTGCGGCATTGTGGGGTCGCTGAACAAAGAGGATAAACGCTATCTGGCGGAGAATTTCATCGCGTTCTTTAACCGTGACTACCGCAAAGTAGCGGAACTGCATGTGGATTCAGGGTGGGTGCCACCGGATACCAATGTTGAAGAGTTTGAGTTCGCTATCCGCACCGTGTGCGAGCCTATTTTCGAAAAACCGCTGGCGGAAATCTCGTTTGGTCACGTTTTATTAAACCTTTTCAATACGGCGCGTCGATTTAACATGGAAGTCCAGCCACAGCTGGTATTGTTACAAAAGACATTGCTGTATGTTGAAGGGGTTGGACGCCAGCTCTATCCACAGTTGGATCTGTGGAAAACGGCGAAGCCGTTTCTTGAATCCTGGATTAAAGATCAGGTTGGCATTCCTGCGCTCACCAGAGCACTTAAGGAAAAAGCGCCGTTCTGGGTCGAAAAAATGCCAGAAATACCTGAACTGGTGTATGACAGTTTGCGCCAGGGCAAATATTTACAGCACAGTGTTGATAAGATTGCGCGCGAGCTTCAGGAGAATCATGTGCGTCAGGGACAATCCCGCTATTTACTGGGCATTGGCGCGACGTTGTTGTTAAGTGGGACATTCCTGCTTGTCAGCCGCCCGGAATGGGGGCTGATGCCTTGCTGGTTAATGGCTGGAGGCCTAGTCGCCTGGCTGATTGGCTGGCGTAAAACTCGCTGATTTTTTCATCGCTCAAGGCAAGTCGTGTATAATGCGACCTTAATAATTCATCATCTATCACAGAGGAACTCGTATGGGTGGTATCAGTATTTGGCAGTTGTTGATCATTGCCGTCATCGTTGTACTGCTATTTGGCACCAAAAAGCTCGGCTCCATCGGTTCCGATCTTGGCGCGTCCATTAAAGGCTTCAAAAAAGCGATGAGCGATGATGATGCGAAGCAGGATAAAACCAGTCAGGACGCTGATTTTACCGCTAAATCTATCGCTGATAAGCAAGGTGAAGCGCAAGGCGAAGCGAAGAAAGAAGACGCCAAAAGTCACGATAAAGAGCAGGTATAATTCGTGTTTGACATCGGTTTTAGCGAACTGCTGTTGGTATTCGTGATCGGCCTCATCGTTCTGGGGCCTCAACGATTGCCGGTAGCGGTAAAAACGGTAGCGGGCTGGGTACGCGCGTTGCGATCCCTTGCGACCACGGTTCAGAATGAACTGACCCAGGAGCTGAAGCTCCAGGAGTTTCAGGACAGTCTGAAGAAGGTCGAAAAAGCAAGCCTCCAGAACCTGACTCCAGAACTGAAAGCCTCGATGGATGAACTTCGTCAGGCCGCGGAGTCGATGAAGCGTTCCTACAGCGCCAACGATCCTGAAAAAGCGAGCGATGAAGCGCATACCATCCATAATCCGGTGGTGAAGGATAACGAAGCGCAGCATGAAGGGGTTACACCTGCCGCCGCTGAAACCCAGGCCAATTCTCCTGAGCAAACACCGGAAACGGCTGATGCCGGGCAGCCTGAACAGACGGAAGCCGCTTCCGTAAACGAGATGGACGCAGAAAAGAAATCCGCCGCGACTGTTGTCGAATCCTCCCCCTCGTCGAGTGATAAATCGTAAACATGGCTGTAGATGATACCCAACCTCTTATTACGCATCTGATTGAACTGCGTAAGCGTCTGTTGAACTGCATTATTGCGGTTATTGTGATTTTTCTGGCGTTGGTCTATTTCGCCAATGACATTTATCACATGGTTGCCGCGCCGCTGATCGAACAGATGCCGCAGGGTGCGACGATGATCGCCACCGACGTGGCCTCGCCGTTTTTCACCCCTATCAAACTGACTTTCATGGTGTCGCTGATCCTGTCTGCGCCCGTGATTTTGTACCAGGTGTGGGCGTTTATTGCCCCTGCGCTGTATAAGCATGAACGTCGTCTTGTCGTGCCGCTGCTGGTGTCCAGCTCGCTGCTGTTCTATATCGGCATGGCGTTCGCCTACTTTGTGGTCTTCCCGCTCGCGTTTGGTTTCCTTGCCAATACCGCGCCGCAGGGCGTACAGGTTTCTACCGATATCGCCAGTTACCTCAGCTTTGTGATGGCGTTATTTATGGCATTCGGCGTCTCTTTCGAGGTGCCCGTCGCGATTGTCCTGCTCTGCTGGATGGGGGTAACTACCCCTGAGGACTTGCGTAAGAAGCGCCCTTACGTCGTGGTTGGCGCGTTTGTCGTGGGGATGTTGCTGACGCCGCCAGATGTCTTCTCACAAACATTGCTGGCGATACCGATGTACTGCCTGTTTGAGGTTGGCGTGTTCTTCTCTCGCTTCTATGTCGGTAAACGACGTCCACGAGAAGAAGATGACGAGGCCGAGACTGAGCAGGCCGGGAAAACTGAAGAATAAACGCAACCGCCCGTCAGGGCGGTTGTTATATGGGAGGAAGCATGTTTGATATCGGCGTTAATTTAACCAGTTCGCAATTTGCGAAAGATCGCGATGACGTGGTGACGCGCGCGCTGGCGGCCGGGGTGTCAGGTATGCTTCTGACCGGAACCAATCTGCACGAAAGCCAGCAGGCGCAAAAACTGGCGCAGCGTTATGCCTGCTGCTGGTCGACGGCTGGCGTACATCCGCATGACAGCAGTCAGTGGCAATCAGAAACTGAAGACGCGATCGTCGCTCTGGCAAGACAGCCGGACGTGGTGGCGATTGGCGAATGTGGTCTGGACTTCAATCGTAATTTTTCCACGCCGCAAGAACAGGAACGCGCCTTCCAGGCGCAGTTGCGCATTGCCGCTGAGTTGCAGATGCCCGTTTTTATGCACTGTCGGGATGCGCATGCGCGTTTTCTGGCGCTGCTTGAGCCGTGGCTGGATAAACTCCCGGGCGCGGTGTTGCATTGCTTTACCGGTACACGTAAGGAGATGCAGGAGTGCATAGACAGAGGGCTTTATATTGGTATCACGGGTTGGGTCTGCGATGAACGTCGCGGTCTTGAATTGCGTGAGTTGCTGCCCTTCATCCCTGCGGAAAAACTGTTGATTGAGACCGACGCCCCCTACCTGTTGCCGCGCGATCTCACGCCTAAACCGGCTTCGCGGCGTAACGAACCGGCGCATCTGGCGCACATTCTTGCGCGCGTTGCCCACTGGCGTGGGGAAGACCCGCAATGGCTGGCGGCCACAACGGATGCCAATGTCAAAACGCTGTTTGGGATTGCCTTCTAAAGCGCGCTTAAACTTTACGAAACGCGGTGTTTTTCACGCTCTGCTTCACCTCTTTATTCAGCAGGTTAAGCAGCAGCATGGAGCGCGCTTCGCCATCCGGTTCGGTAAAAATCGCCTTCAGACCTTCAAATGCGCCTTCAGTGATAATCACGCTGTCCCCCGGGTAGGGCGTTTCGGGATCAACAACGCCTTCCGGTTTGTAGACAGAAAGTTGATGAATCACGTTGGACGGAACGGTGGCAGGGTGCGCGCCAAACCGCACGAAGTGGCTGACGCCGCGCGTGGCGTTGATCGTGGTGGTATGAATCACTTCCGGGTCGAATTCAACAAACAGATAGTTAGGAAAGAGCGGTTCGCTAACGGCGGTACGTTTGCCGCGCACCATTTTTTCCAGCGTGATCATCGGCGTCAGGCAATTTACCGCCTGTCTTTCGAGGTGTTCCTGGGCACGCTGAAGTTGCCCGCGCTTGCAGTACAGTAAATACCAGGATTGCATAATAACTCTTATCCGCTTGTCCGGGGCGCAAGCATAACAAAAGCCATGCGCTAAGTTAATTATACCCGTTGTATTTCAGGCTGCTTCTTTGTTGACTACCTCGCCGCAACCTGAAATTCATTGGGTAGATAACCCCTGGGTTCCCCTGTACCGTCAGAGTTCACGCTAATTTAACAAAAATACAGCATCACGATGATGAACGCCGTATAATGAGGCGCTTACAAAGAGGCCACAACTGACGCCATGAAATATCACGACTTACGCGACTTCCTGACGCTGCTGGAACAGCAGGGTGAACTCAAACGCATTACGCTTGCGGTAGATCCTCATCTGGAAATGACTGAAATTGCTGACCGTACGCTGCGTGCGGGCGGGCCTGCTCTGTTGTTTGAAAATCCCAAAGGCTATGCGATGCCGGTGCTGTGTAACCTGTTTGGCACGCCCAGACGCGTCGCAATGGGCATGGGCCAGGAAGATGTCACCGCGTTGCGCGAAGTCGGCAAGCTGCTGGCGTTTCTGAAAGAGCCGGAGCCGCCGAAAGGGTTCCGCGACCTGTTTGATAAGCTGCCGCAGTTTAAGCAAGTGCTGAACATGCCGACCAAACGGCTACGCGGCGCGCCGTGCCAGCAGAAAGTGTTCTCTGGCGACGACGTTGATTTACAGCGTATTCCCATCATGACCTGCTGGCCGGAAGATGCAGCTCCGCTTATTACCTGGGGGCTGACCGTGACGCGCGGTCCTCACAAAGAGCGGCAAAATCTGGGGATCTACCGTCAGCAACTGATCGGCAAAAACAAGTTGATCATGCGTTGGTTGTCGCATCGTGGCGGCGCGCTGGATTTCCAGGAGTGGTGCGCGGCGCATCCTGGCGAGCGTTTCCCGATTGCGGTGGCGCTGGGCGCCGATCCGGCCACCATTCTCGGCGCAGTGACCCCCGTACCGGATACGCTGTCGGAATACGCGTTTGCAGGGCTGCTGCGTGGCACAAAGACGGAAGTGGTTAAATGTCTCTCCAGCGATCTTGAAGTACCTGCAAGTGCGGAAATCGTCCTGGAAGGTTATATTGAACCGGGCGAAATGGCGGCGGAAGGGCCGTATGGCGACCACACCGGTTATTACAATGAAGTGGATAACTTCCCGGTTTTCACCGTTACGCACATTACGCAGCGTGAAGACGCCATTTATCACTCGACTTATACCGGCCGACCGCCTGATGAGCCTGCTGTGCTCGGCGTGGCGTTGAATGAAGTCTTCGTCCCGATTTTGCAAAAGCAGTTCCCGGAAATTGTTGATTTCTATCTTCCGCCGGAAGGGTGTTCTTATCGACTGGCCGTTGTAACGATGAAAAAGCAGTACGCGGGTCATGCGAAACGCGTCATGATGGGCGTTTGGTCATTTTTACGCCAGTTTATGTATACCAAATTTGTTATCGTCTGCGATGACGACGTCAACGCACGCGACTGGAATGATGTGATTTGGGCGATCACCACCCGTATGGACCCGGCGCGGGATACGGTGCTGGTAGAAAACACCCCCATTGATTATCTGGATTTTGCCTCGCCGATCTCCGGGCTAGGTTCAAAAATGGGACTGGATGCCACAAACAAATGGCCGGGCGAAACCCAACGTGAGTGGGGGCGCCCTATCAAGAAAGATCCTGAAGTGACTGCGCGTATTGACGCGATTTGGGATGAGCTGGCCATCTTTAACGACGGTAAAGGCGCCTGAGGCGCGATCGTTTTGCCCTATAGACCCGACAGAGGGAGCGCATGACAACCTTAAGCTGTAAAGTGACCTCGGTAGAAGCTATCACCGATACCGTATATCGCGTTCGTTTAGTGCCAGACGCGGCGTTTTCCTTTCGCGCTGGTCAGTATCTGATGGTCGTAATGGATGAGCGGGATAAGCGTCCGTTCTCTATGGCCTCCACGCCGGATGAGCACGGATTCATTGAGCTGCACATTGGCGCTTCGGAGCTTAATCTGTATGCGATGGCGGTGATGGATCGCATTCTGAAAGACAGAGAAATTGTCGTCGATATTCCGCATGGCGAAGCCTGGCTGCGTGATGATGAAGAGCGTCCGCTGATTCTGATTGCGGGGGGAACGGGTTTCTCCTATGTCCGTTCAATTTTGCTGACGGCGCTTGCGCGTAATCCGAATCGCGACGTGACGATCTACTGGGGCGGACGTGAAGAGAAACATCTCTACGATCTCGCTGAGCTGGAGGCGCTTTCGGTTCAGCACCCGAATCTGCGCGTTGAGCCGGTGGTAGAGCAACCGGAAGAAGGCTGGCGTGGCCGCACGGGCACGGTATTAACTGCGGTATTGCAGGATCACGGTACGCTGGCGGGGCATGATATCTACATTGCCGGTCGTTTTGAGATGGCGAAAATCGCTCGTGACCTGTTCTGCAATGAGCGTAACGCGCGGGAAGATCGCCTGTTTGGCGATGCGTTTGCCTTTATCTAAGCAATAAAAAAACCCGCCCCTGACAGGCGGGAAGAACGGCAACTAAATTGTTATAGAGTGGCATTTGCGTTGTAGGCCGGATAAGACGCCTGAGCGTCGTCATCCGGCATGGTCGCCGGGGGCGCTTCGCTTGCCCGGCCTGCAATAAATAACGCTCTATGATTGAACTCGCTCAAATACTGTCGCGATACCCTGACCTAATCCGATACACATCGTCGCCAGGCCAAACTGGGCGTCTTTGCGCTCCATCAGATTCAACAGCGTGGTGCTGATGCGCGCCCCGGAACAACCCAGCGGGTGGCCCAGTGCGATCGCGCCGCCGTTGAGGTTGATCTTCTCGTCAATCTGCTCCATCAGTCCCAGATCTTTTATACACGGCAGGATCTGCGCGGCAAACGCTTCGTTCATTTCAAACAAATCGATATCGCTGGCGGCAAGCCCTGCTTTTTTCAGCGCCAGTTTTGACGCCGGAACCGGGCCGTAACCCATAATTGAGGGATCGCAACCGACAACCGCCATTGAACGAATGCGGGCGCGTGGTTGCAGACCCAGTTCACGCGCACGGCTTTCGCTCATTACCAGCATGGCGGCTGCGCCATCGGAGAGGGCGGAAGAGGTGCCTGCGGTCACGGTGCCGCTGACCGGATCAAACGCGGGGCGCAGAGTCGACAGCGCTTCGACGGTGGTCTCCGGGCGGATGACTTCGTCGTAGTTAAACTGCTTCAGCACGCCGTCGGCGTCATGACCACCGGTCGGGATGATCTCGTTTTTAAACGCGCCGGACTGCGTGGCTGCCCAGGCGCGGGCGTGTGAGCGTGCGGCAAACGCATCCTGCATTTCACGGCTGATGCCGTGCATACGGGAAAGCATTTCTGCCGTCAGCCCCATCATCCCGGCGGCTTTGGCTACGTTGCGGCTCAGGCCGGGATGGAAATCGACGCCATGACTCATTGGCACATGGCCCATATGCTCCACGCCGCCAATCAGGCACGCCTGTGCGTCACCGGTCATGATCATCCGTGCGGCATCGTGCAGCGCCTGCATGGAGGAACCACACAGACGGTTAACGGTGACCGCCGGAACGGAGTGGGGGATTTCAGCCAGTAGCGCGGCGTTGCGGGCGATGTTAAAACCCTGCTCCAGCGTTTGTTGCACGCAGCCCCAGTAAATGTCGCCGATAGCGGCTGCTTCCAGCGCGGGATTACGCGCCAGCAGACTGCGCATTAAGTGTGCGGAGAGATCTTCTGCCCGCACGTTACGAAATGCGCCGCCCTTTGAACGGCCCATCGGGGTGCGAATTGCATCGACAATGACAACCTGTTCCATTGTGACTCCTTAAGCCGTTTTCAGGTCGCCAACCGGGCGGGCTGGCTCAACCGGGGGATAGTACGGTTCGTTATGGCGCGCTTTGTTACGCAGACCTTCCGGCACTTCATAGAGTGGGCCGAGGTGCTGATACTGCTGCGCCATATCGAGATATTTTGCGCTGCCGAGCGTATCCAGCCAGCGGAACGCGCCGCCGTGGAACGGAGGGAAGCCCAGACCGTAAACCAGCGCCATATCCGCTTCTGCCGGACTGGCGATGATGCCTTCTTCCAGACAGCGCACCACTTCGTTAACCATCGGAATCATCATGCGGGCGATAATCTCTTCATTGCTGAAGTCGCGCTTCGGCTGGCTGACCTCTGCCAGCAGGCTGTCCACGGCCGCATCTTCTTCTTTCTTCGGCTTGCCTTTGCTGTCTTCTTTATAGCGCCAGAAGCCGAGACCGTTTTTCTGACCATAGCGGCTGGCGTCAAACAGCGCGTCGATGGCATCACGATAATCTTTCTGCATACGCTGTGGGAAACCGGCCGCCATGACTGCCTGCGCATGATGCGCGGTATCAATCCCGACCACATCCAGCAGATAAGCCGGGCCCATCGGCCAGCCAAACTGTTTCTCCATCACTTTGTCGACTTTGCGGAAATCGGCGCCGTCGCGCAGTAGCTGGCTGAAACCGGCAAAATACGGGAACAGTACGCGGTTAACAAAGAAGCCGGGGCAGTCGTTGACCACAATCGGCGTTTTGCCCATTTTGCTGGCCCAGGCGACGACTTTAGCGATGGTTTCATCCGAGCTTTTCTCGCCGCGAATGATTTCAACCAGCGGCATCCGGTGTACCGGGTTAAAGAAGTGCATGCCGCAGAAGTTTTCCGGGCGCTTCAGCGCGCTTGCCAGTTCGCTAATTGGAATGGTGGACGTATTTGACGCCAGCACGGTATCCGGGCGGACGTTGTCTTCGGTCTCCGCCAGTACCGCTTTCTTCACTTTCGGGTTTTCCACTACCGCTTCGACCACCACATCAACGCGATCAAAACCGGCGTAGTTCAGCGTTGGGTGAATCGTTGAAATCACGCCCGCCAGTTTCAGGCCGTCGATCCTGCCGCGTTCCAGCTGCTTATTCAGCAGTTTCGCCGCTTCGGTCATGCCCAGCGTCAGGGATTTGTCGTTGATATCTTTCATGATCACCGGCACGCCTTTCCAGGCTGACTGGTAAGCGATGCCGCCGCCCATAATACCTGCGCCCAGTACGGCTGCCTGCTTCGGTGTTTCAACGTCTTTGGTCAGCTTCTTCGCTTTACCTTTCACGAACTGATCGTTGAGGAAGATACCGACCAGCGCGCGGGCTTCATTGGTATGCGCCAGCGGGACAAAGCTTTTATTTTCCAGATTCAGGGCTTCTTCACGGCCAAAGCGTGCGGCGGCTTCGATCGTTTTCACGGCGGTCATCGGGGCGGGGTAATGCTTCCCGGCCGTCTGCGCCACCATGCCTTTGGCGATGGTAAAGCTCATCGCCGCTTCAATTTTACTGAGCTTCAACGGTTCCAGCTTCGGCTGGCGTTTAGCTTTCCAGTCCAGTGAGCCGTCAATCGCCTGACGTAATACCGCTATTGCGCCATCAAGCAGTTTTTCCTGTTTCACGATACCGTCGACCAGGCCGATTTTCAGCGCCTGCTCAGCGCCGATGTCTTTCCCGGCAGCAATAATTTCCAGCGCGCTGTCAGCGCCCAGCATACGCGGCATACGGACAGAACCGCCAAAGCCCGGCATGATGCCCAGCTTCGTTTCTGGCAGGCCAATGCGCAGATCCGGCGTCACCAGACGATAATCGGTTGCCAGTACGCACTCGCAGCCGCCGCCCAGCGCATAGCCGTTGATGGCGGAAAGCGTTGGCACCGGTAAATCTTCGAGGCGATTAAAGACGCTATTGGCAAAGTGCAGCCACTGGCTTAACTGTTCTTCAGGAACAAGGAACAGCGAAAGGAATTCGGTGATATCAGCACCGACAATAAAGGCTGCTTTGTTAGAGCGCAGCAGCAGCCCTTTTAAATCTGTTTGCTTTTCCAGCACGTCCAGCGCCTGGCCGAGGCTGGCGACGGTCGCAGTGTCGAGTTTATTGACCGATCCTGGGGCATCGAACACCAGTTCGGCGATGCCATCTTCCAGCCAGTCGAGGTACAGGGTGTCGCCTTTGTAAAGCATGTCAGTCTCCTGAATCCGCAAGGTGATCTGGTCATACCAGATGAAGCGAGTGTGTATTTTGTGTTAAAAAAATGCAAATGAGAGATTAAAAAAATGCCGATGCGATCACGCTCGGCAGAAATCACGCTCTCCCGGAGCGATGTGCTAAGATGCGGAGACTCGAGGTCAAAAAAACAGAAGGGTAGAAAATGGAATCACTGGCCGCACTCTATAAAAATCATATCGTTACCTTACAAGAACGGACGCGTGACGCACTGGCGCGTTTTAAGCTGGATGCGCTACTTATTCACTCCGGCGAGCTTATCAACGTCTTCCTCGACGACCATCCCTATCCGTTTAAAGTTAACCCGCAGTTTAAAGCCTGGGTACCGGTCACACAGGTTCCAAATTGCTGGTTGCTGGTCGATGGCGTGAATAAACCCAAACTGTGGTTCTACCTGCCGGTGGATTACTGGCACAACGTTGAGCCGCTGCCCACGTCGTTCTGGACCGAAGAGGTAGAGGTGATTGCCCTGCCGAAAGCCGACGGTATTGGCAGCCAGCTCCCTGCCGCGCGCGGTAATATCGGTTACATCGGTCCGGTGCCGGAGCGTGCGCTGCAACTGGATATCGCCGCCAGCAACATCAACCCGAAAGGGGTGATCGATTACCTGCATTACTACCGTGCGTACAAAACGGATTACGAACTGGCCTGTATGCGTGAAGCGCAGAAAACGGCGGTGAACGGCCATCGCGCGGCAGAAGAAGCGTTCCGTTCCGGTATGAGCGAGTTCGACATTAACCTGGCTTACCTGACCGCGACCGGCCACCGTGACACCGATGTGCCTTATAGCAATATCGTGGCGCTCAACGAGCACGCTTCGGTTCTTCATTACACCAAACTGGATCATCGCGCGCCGTCTGAAATGCGCAGCTTCCTGCTGGATGCCGGGGCGGAATATAACGGTTACGCCGCAGACCTGACGCGTACCTGGGCGGCAAACAATGACACCGATTACGCTCAGTTAATCAAAGATGTGAATGACGAACAGCTGGCGCTGATTGCGACCATGAAAGCGGGCGTCAGCTACGTGGATTATCACATTCAGTTCCATCAACGCATCGCGAAATTGCTGCGTAAGCATCAGATTGTCACCGATATCAGCGAAGAAGCGATGGTCGAGAACAATCTCACCGGGCCGTTTATGCCGCACGGTATTGGTCATCAACTGGGTCTTCAGGTTCATGATGTTGCAGGCTTTATGCAGGACGATACCGGGACGCATCTGGCCGCGCCGTCGAAATACCCTTATCTGCGCTGCACCCGCGTGCTGCAACCGTGCATGGTGTTGACCATTGAGCCGGGGATCTACTTTATCGAATCGCTGTTGGCGCCGTGGCGCGAGGGGCAATTCAGCAAGCACTTCAACTGGCAGAAAATTGAAGCGCTGAAACCGTTCGGCGGCATTCGTATTGAAGACAACGTGGTGATTCACGAAAACGGTGTTGAAAATATGACGCGGGATTTGAAACTGGCGTGATGGACAGCTGGTTAATCCCTGCGGCGCCGGTCACTGTCGAGGAAGAGATCAAAAAAAGCCGCTTCATTACGCTGCTCGCCCACACGGACGGCGTTGAAGCGGCGAAAGCCTTTGTTGATGCTGTCAGAGCGGCGCATCCAGATGCGCGTCATCATTGCGTGGCATGGGTGGCGGGCGCGCCGGATGATTCACAACAGCTGGGATTTTCTGATGATGGCGAACCGGCGGGAACGGCGGGCAAACCGATGCTTGCCCAGCTAATGGGCAGAGGCGTTGGCGAGATCACCGCTGTCGTGGTGCGTTACTATGGCGGTATTCTGCTCGGCACCGGTGGGCTGGTAAAAGCCTACGGCGGCGGCGTGAATCAGGCGTTGCGTCAGTTAACGACGCAGCGCAAGACGCCGTTAACCGAATATACTTTGCAGTGTGAGTACGGCCAACTGGCCGGAATAGAAGCATTATTAGGGCAGTTTGCCGGTCAAATCGTTACCAGCGATTATCAGGCATTCGTTCGGCTCAGGGTGGCGCTTCCTTATGCGAATGTGGATGAATTTTCAGCAAGGCTGGCGGATTTTAGCCGTGGTTCATTGCAATTGTTAGCGATTGAAGAATAATCCCACCTCATTTTGAAGAACAAAGGAAGCGGCAGAGATGCATTTTCGCGCCATTACCCGAATCGTTGGACTGTTGGTCATTTTATTTTCGGGAACAATGATCCTCCCTGGACTGGTTGCGTTGATCTACCGTGATGGGGCGGGGCGGGCATTCACGCAGACATTCTTTGTCGCACTGGTGATCGGCTCTCTGCTGTGGTGGCCCAACCGCCGGGAGAAAGGCGAGCTTAAATCCCGCGAAGGGTTTCTCATTGTGGTGCTGTTCTGGACCGTACTGGGAAGCGTGGGGGCGTTGCCGTTTATCTTCTCTGAAAGCCCGAACCTCACTATTACCGATGCTTTTTTTGAATCATTCTCCGGCTTAACGACAACGGGCGCGACGACGCTGGTGGGGCTGGACTCTTTACCGCACGCGATTCTCTTTTACCGCCAGATGCTGCAATGGTTTGGCGGGATGGGGATCATTGTGCTGGCGGTGGCGATTCTCCCTATCCTCGGCGTCGGGGGGATGCAGCTCTACCGCGCAGAAATGCCGGGGCCGCTGAAAGACAATAAAATGCGCCCGCGTATTGCGGAAACGGCAAAGACGCTATGGCTGATTTATGTGTTACTGACGGTGGCCTGCGCGCTGGCGCTATGGTTCGCCGGAATGCCCGCGTTTGACGCCATTGGGCACAGTTTTTCTACTATCGCCATTGGCGGTTTCTCTACGCACGATGCCAGCGTCGGTTATTTCGATAGCCCGACCATTAACAGCATCATGGCTATCTTCTTGCTGATCTCTGGCTGTAACTACGGTCTGCACTTCTCTTTATTAAGCGGGCGCAGCCTGAAAGTTTACTGGCGTGACCCTGAATTTCGCATGTTCATTGGCGTTCAGTTGACGCTGGTGGTGATCTGTACGCTGGTGCTGTGGTTCCACGATATCTATAACTCGGCGCTGACCACGCTCAACCAGGCGTTCTTTCAGGTCGTATCAATGGCGACAACCGCCGGGTTTACCACCGACAGCATCGCCCGCTGGCCGCTCTTTCTGCCGGTGCTGCTGTTATGCTCTGCGTTTATCGGCGGTTGTGCGGGGTCAACGGGCGGCGGGCTGAAGGTGATCCGCATTCTGCTGCTGTTCAAACAGGGGAACCGTGAACTGAAGCGTCTGGTCCATCCGAATGCGGTTTACAGTATAAAACTGGGGCACCGTGCGCTACCGGAACGTATCCTCGAAGCGGTATGGGGATTCTTTTCTGCTTATGCCTTAGTCTTTATTGTCAGTATGCTGGCCATTATCGCGACTGGCGTGGATGACTTTTCCGCGTTTGCCTCCGTTGTGGCGACCCTTAACAACCTGGGGCCAGGGTTAGGTGTGGTTGCGGACAACTTTGCCAGCATGAACCCTGTTGCGAAATGGATTCTGATCGCCAATATGTTATTTGGTCGTCTTGAAGTCTTTACTTTGCTGGTACTTTTTACCCCTACCTTCTGGCGTGAATAATGGAGTAACACGTGAAAACATTGATTCTTTTTTCTACCCGGGACGGACAAACGCGCGAGATAGCTTCTTATCTGGCCTCGGAATTAAAGGAGCTGGGGATCTGGGCGGATGTGATTAATCTCCATCGTACTGAAGAGCTGGACTGGCAAAGTTACGATCGCGTGGTGATTGGCGCCTCTATTCGTTATGGGCATTACCATGCCGCTTTCCAGGAGTTTGTGAAGAAGCATGCTACGCGCCTGAACGCGATGCCGAGTGCGTTTTATTCCGTTAACCTGGTCGCGCGTAAACCTGAAAAGCGCACACCGCAGACCAACAGCTACGCGCGCAAGTTTCTGATGAGTTCGCAGTGGCGACCCGATCTTTGCGCCGTTATTGCAGGCGCGCTTCGTTACCCTCGTTACCGCTGGTATGACCGTCTGATGATTAAACTCATTATGAAGATGTCTGGCGGTGAAACGGATACGAGTAAAGAAGTGGTCTATACCGACTGGGAACAAGTGGCGAATTTTGCCCGCGACATCGCCCAATTAACCAACAAATCGTTGGCAAAATAAACGTAAAGAATAAAAAACACGCAGTCGGAAAATAATTTTAAATTTCCCCTTGTCAGGCCGGAATAACTCCCTATAATGCGCCTCCACTGACACGGAACAA